>JBAZCR010000041.1:0-2571 GCA_041654895.1 Candidatus Pacearchaeota archaeon | reverse complement strand
AAATCCATTACTGTCTTTTACTATCCAAATATTCTTATCAAATTGAGTCATTATTTGGTTTAATGCATAAGAGCCAATCATTTCACTATGTTCTAATGCTCTTACATCAGTACCAGCACTTCCTGAGCCATAGATATCAGTAGGTTTGTTTAATCCAGGAACTATTGGACTATCCTCAATTACAAAATTATCATAATACACGTATCTGTTAGTACCTGTACGGAAGTAACCAACAACGGCACCAACATTAGTCGTACCATAAATAGTACTCGCGCTATAAGAAGTCATTAGATTACCGCTATAGTGATAACCAATTAAACCGCCTACATAAGTTGTACCAACAATTGATCCAACATTATAAACATTTTCCAATGAGGCTGTGTCAGTTCTACCAGTAATACCTCCAACATTTGATCCTCCAGTTACATTACCAGAATTATAACTATTACGAATAAAATAGTTAGTATTTGTTGGGTTGTATCTACCAACAACACCTGCTGTGTAAGTAGCACCGCTAATTGTTGCGCTATTTCTTACATTTGTAATATTGGTATTACCTATAGCATAACCAATAACTCCACTAGTATATGAATTACCAACAACAGTTCCTGAAGTTGATAAATTAGAAATTGTAGCGCCACTTACATAACCAAACAAAGCAACATAACTATCACTTGCATAATCTAAACCTAGAATGAAGTTAGCTCCATTTCCATCAAATGTACCATTAAATGTTCTTCCACCAAAACCAATTGGTTTAAAATTAATATCTCTTAAATCAATTTCCGTAACTCCATCTGCTACTTTAATGAAGTAATTAGCAAGATTTGTTCCACCATTAACGATATCAGATAATCTATTCATATCCGCACTATCTTTAATGATTAAAGGATCATTGCTTGCTCCACTACCAGATGAAGCATCATATGCAGGTATAACTACACTATTTATTGAATTATTCCTGAAAATACTGTTAGGATGAGAACTAAAAGCAACAAGTTGCGGATAATAAGTAACTAGTTCATTATTCCTAATGTTTGAATTACTTAAGAACCATTTAGAATCATTAAACATTAAATATTCATTTAATATTGCATTTTGACCTGTAATGTGTTCAGTTAAATTACCCTTAACTGTTGAAGCGTCAACCACACCACTAATAGCACTAGTTGGTTTTAATTTATCTCCAACTTCACTAAAGTCTTCTATTACTGTTATATCATAATATCCACTACTAATAGAACCAGTAGTTTGAACTCCAATGATTCCACCAATATTTGTATATCCTAATACTACTCCTCTGTTATATACTTCACTAATAGTTCCTTCATTTGAACCAGTGATTCCACCAACAGATGAGTTACCATTTACTATATTTGCATTGTATGCATAATTAATCTTACCAAGTGGTGCGTTATATCCAACAATACCACCTACATAGTTTGCTCCATTTATTTCACTTATTACATATACATCACTAACTTCACTTGCTGAGTAACCAGCAACTCCACCTACATATCCAAATCCACTGACACTTCCTGAAACTGAAAGATTGCTTATGCTACCATTTGTAATATATCCAAATAAACCTACATAATCATTCTTATCTAAACTAACTGTAAAGTTTGTTGAGTTTCCATTAAAGTGACCTTTAAATGGATTAGCTATTGTTCCTATTGGATTATAAGTTGATCCTAATGTGATGTTAGGAATATATGTAGAACCAGGTAAACTTGTTACTGGAACATGATAATATTTATTTAATGTCTCATATCCACTATCAACATATAAAGACAAGTATTCCATATCTTGATATGTTCTAATGTCATATGGAGAGTCCATTGTTCCATGTCCGCTAAATAGATAAGTAGTAACTGATTCTTCAGACTTAACTCTTTGAATAGTACTTCCCTCAGAAAATACTCTTAACTCTGGATAATATCCATCAAATCCATTACTGTCTTTATAAGACCAAGTATTTGTATCTAGTCTAGATAGACCATTTGCTAGAGAATATGAACCAATCATTTCTCCATGCTCTAAATCAAGAACATTTGCAGATGATGTGCTTCCAATAGGCGATGTCGCCAAAGAAAATCCTGGTATAATATTTGCCTGTCTAACAATAGAAACATCATTATATAAATAATTATTGGTATTTGATGAAATATATCCTATTATTGATCCTAAATATGTAGATGAGGCTGAATAAACAGCTCCCGTATTATATGAGTAGTTGACAATAGAACTTGTTGCATGTCCTGTAATTCCACCAGTAGAATTTGAAGTTGACTGTACTAATCCAACATTATAAACATATTCAACTCTACCAGTATGTACTCTACCTGTAATTCCACCAACATACTGTCTACCATTAATTATTCCGGAATTATAAGAATATTTTATGAAATAATTAGTGTTAGTTGGATTAAAGTACCCAACTAAGCCCGCAGTATAGTTTCCACCACTAATAGAAGCCGTATTAAACACATTAGTTACATTAGTATTACCTATAGCATAACCAATAACTCCACTAGTATATGAATTACCAACAACAGTTCCTGAAGTTGA
>JBAZCR010000040.1:0-2605 GCA_041654895.1 Candidatus Pacearchaeota archaeon | reverse complement strand
CCCTGAAACGTCTGTCGGACAAGACGAAGTTTATACGTTATGGAAAAATGTGGAGTTGTTTTATCAACTGCATCATCAATCCAACAGAAAGAAACGATTGATCAGGTTTGCACAATATGCCGCCGTATTCCTGATTGCTTTCTTCATCGGGGCTGCGATACCAATTTTATATTTTACGCATGACGATCAAGAAGCGCATCATGCTGCAGAACCATTTTTAACAAATGAGTTGGCTGCTAAATTGGTCTTGGCAGGGGGCGAAGAAGTTATCCTCCGGGGAAAGCGTTCCGAGCTTGCGTTTGACGCCTCAGGCAGACAAATTAAGATCGGCCAGGACAGTGTGGTTCATTACAGTGGAAAGATGGAACAGCATGCCATGGCCCGGTTGATCGTTCCTTTCGGGATGCGTTCCGGCATTTGTTTATCCGATGGGACCAGCGTGTGGCTAAACGCGGGCTCGATGCTGTCTTTTCCTCAGAAATTTGCCGGGAAAAACAGAAAGGTATTTCTGAAAGGAGAAGCCTTTTTCAAGGTCGCAAAAAATGAAGAATCTCCCTTTATTGTTTGCTCCGACAACCTGAATGTGAGAGTTCTGGGAACAGCGTTCAACATGAGGGATGATGAGCTGGACAAGGAATCTGCAGAAGTCGTTCTGGTTGAAGGTTCTGTTAGCTTGCAAAGGAATGGATGGTTCAATTTGCCGGTGAATGAAATTCAGTTAAAGCCAAACCAAAAGGCGACATACTGGAAGTCTGACAAGAAGACGACAGTCGATTCAGATATCGAGACGGTATATTACACCTCCTGGAAGGAAGGATTCCTTGAGTTTAATAAAACAGGAATACTCACTGTTTTCAACAGGCTTTCCCGTTTTTACCATGTGGAGTTTGTTGTTGAAAAGAAGGTGAAAACAACCAGTTTCTTCAGTGGAAAACTTGATCTGGATAAACCATTGACAAGCGTATTGGAAACAATCTCCGGCGCAGCGCCTGTAAATTGCCGTATTGAAGGGAGAAGGGTATATGTGAATCAAAAATAAATGCCTATGAATAGGAACAATCCGGGGAATGTTGAAGCCATCCCCCGGATTTAGATAAACGCCATATCAATATTAACGTTTAAGAAACACTCAAATTTATGGAAAAAAAAAGTATGAATGGGTGTCCTTATTGGGGAAGCACCGGAAATTTATTGAAAAAGATGAGACTATTGGTTACATTTTTTTTGTCAGGATTGCTGACAGTATCAGCAACTACTTATTCACAACAGACAAAATTCCGTCTGAAATTTAACGATGCCACCGTTAAAGAAGTGTTTAAGCAGATTGAGGACAATAGTGAGTTCATATTGTTCTACAATGAAGACTATGTTGATGTTAATCGCAGAGTGAGCATCGATGCCCATGGAAGGAATGTAGAATACATTCTCGATGAGGTTTTTAAGGGAACTCAGAATTCCTACAGAATTAACCGTCGTCAGATTGTAATTCTGGCCCCGGGAATTACAAATGTTCCTTTCGGTGCCGATTCCGGGGTCATTCAGCAACAAAAAATATCCGTCTCCGGTAAAGTTACCGACACATCCGGCGCTCCGCTTCCCGGAGTAGCAATTATGATAAAAGGGACAACAGTCGGAAGTATCACTGATGTGAACGGAAATTATACCCTTGCAAACGTCCCCGGAAACGCCACTCTGTCTTTTTCGTTTATCGGGATGAAGACACAAGAGATACCCGTTTCCGGAAAGACTGAAGTTCACGTGAAAATGCAGGGTGAGTCGATCGACATTGAAGAAGTAGTGGCTGTCGGCTACGGGAGTATGAAGAGAAGCGATTTAACAGGGGCAACTTCCAGCGTTTCGGCTGCGGATTTTAAACTGCACCCCATCATGACTCCCACCGACGCGTTGATTGGACGCCTCTCCGGTGTTCAGATAACCAATACTTCAGGAAACGTTGATGCTTCGGTAAAAGTCCGTATTCGTGGCACGAATTCGATTAACGGGGGAAACGATCCCTTGTATGTGTGTGACGGAGTTGTCGGCACCGGAATGCCTTCGGTCGAAGAAATCGAATCGATCGAGGTACTGAAAGACGCTTCAGCAACCGCTATTTATGGGTCTCGCGGCGCAAACGGTGTGATTCTCATCACCACGAAAAAGGGGAAAGAAGGTGTCACACGTGTGACTGTGAACGGGTTTGGATCGTTTTTACAGCCAGTCAATTTATACGAAACGCTGGATGCTTACGAATACGCGCAGGAGGTTAACATCTTGTACAACAACGTCTACACGGAGAATCAGTTGAATGCCTTCAGAAGCAATGGCGGTACCGATTGGCAGAAGGAGGTATTAAACAATGCATGGAAACAAAAGTATAACGTGGCCATTGATGGTGGAAGCCAGAAAGTCCGGTATCACATTTTTAGCGAGTATTACCGGAATACGGCTTTGATAAAAAGACAGGCCAAAGAAGGCTATAACGTCCGATCCCGTTTAAACATTGACTTGTTCAGGAATGTGGATTTGGAATGGCACGTGAATGGCGGATATGGTCACAGCACGAACACGGGGAGCAGTCTGTATGAGGGGGGGGCTGATGCGATCC
>JBAZCR010000039.1:0-2609 GCA_041654895.1 Candidatus Pacearchaeota archaeon | reverse complement strand
GTGTTAAATAATCAATTATTTTCTTATCCAAAAGCTAGATGGGTTTATGATGTTTCAAAAGATACTTTCTCTGCTAATGAATCTACAGAAAATAAATATAAATCTTCTCTTAAAAGATTAAAAGAAGATTCTAGTTTAAATGATGAATATAAATGGCATAAAACATTTGTTGTAACTGGTGTACAAATTAGTAGAGAAGATGATGGATTTATGAATAAAAATTCAGACAATACATTTAATTATAATGGTTTTAAAGTAAATCTTACTTTAGCTGAAGTAACTGAAAATTATTTAGATTGTATTCCTGATTTTACTTCTTATTATAATTCTTTTTCTGGAGATCTTCATCATACATATGAACAAGGTTTTACAACTAATGCTACTGATGTAAATTTTAACACTACTGATTCAGCTTTTAATACAATAGATACTTCTTTACCTAGTTTTAATGTATCAGAAAATATTATGGAGATGAAATAATGGCTAGTAGATATAATTTCATAGAAACAGTAACAAATCCAGCTATAAATAATAAAGAAATAAAAGGATTTATTACTAAAGATTTTATTAAAAAATTTTTAGATGGTAGAGAAATTGTTAGTAATATACAACATGGTTTTCAATATCGACCTGATAAATTAGCAGCTTATTATTATAATAATCCAACTTATTATTGGATATTGACTTACGTAAATAACTTTGAGAATGGTATAGAAGATTATGTATTAGGAAAAGAAATAATTGTTCCACATCCTGATACTGTAAGATCTATATTAGAAGGATAAAAATGGTATATAAAGCACAAGTAATAGACAATTCACAATTTCTTACTACAGGAAAGATTAGAGTAAGAATAGCAAAACATTATTATGGTCATGTAAGTGATTTATCAATAACACCAGAAAAAATTAAAGAAGGATTATATTATAATAAATATAATGAATTAAAACATACTGATTCAGATGTTTATGTTTATTCTCCTATAGGTGGAGGAGATGATTATGGTATGTTTTTTATGCCTCAAGTAAATTCAGAAGGAATAGTTTTAATGTTAGGAGATGCTTCTGATAATTCTAATGAATTTATTTGGTTGGGTTCTATATTTGAAATGAAAGAAGGAACTATAAAAATGCCTTCTGATACTATGAATACTGCTAATGGTTTTGAAAATAATACTTTTATAAATGAATTATTAAATGGAGCTTTAGTTTTAAAATTAAGAAGTACTCAATTAAAAGATGCTACTATGCCAGAAGAAAGTAAAAATTCTCTTAATTGGAAAAAAGCTCCTATAGAAAATTTAGTTGTATTAAATAGAAATAAAGTATTAGTAGAACATTCTGTTTTAGATGATAATGGAAAAACTATTGGTAATTCATTATTTACTATGGATGAAAAAGGAACTAATATAACATACCTTTCAGAAGAATATAATGGTAGTTTAACTTTAGATGATACTGGAGGATTTACTATAGAATCTTCTTTGTTAAAAGAAAATATATCTAATTCTATAAAAGGAAATTCAGAAGGAATAGAATTAGTTAGTACAAATGGAAACGATACAACATTAATAACTCAAGAAGCTGATTCTATAACATTAAATTCTGGTGGAACTGCTATAGGTATTAAATCTGATTCTATAACATTAAAATCTACTCAAGCAGTTTATTTAGAGGCTCCAAATGTTAGATTAGGTAATGATAATTTAAAAGTAGTTTTATGTGCTGCTGATGTAAAAACAATTCCTTTAGCTGAAGGTTTAGTTCTTACAGCTTCTGATACTATCTATGGTTAACTTCTAAAGTTAATAAGTATGAGAACAGATATAAAAACAAAATCTTCGGATTTTACAGATAGCTCTGGAAATAAATATAAAAAAATAACTACAACAAAAAATGTTAAAGTAACTGTTGGAGATATTATAGGTACAGCTAAAACTTCAGGAGAAGCTTTATCTGCTCTTAAAAGAAAAGCTTCTGATCCTACTATTAAAAAAACAGCTATAGCTGGTTTAATTTCTCCATTAATTTCTTTTGCTTCTACTATGGAAGCTATTAAATCAACTATAACAGCTTCTTCATATATTAGAAAAGCTATAAACGTAGCTGCTCTTGCTTCTGGTACTGGTTTCTCTCCCGGTAACCCTGCTGAAATAGCTCAAATAGGTATTACAGCTATTAAAAAAATATTAATTGCTATGGCCCTTTCTGCTCTTTCTACTATGAAAAAATTTGTTTGGGATTATGAAATAGATTTAGGTGGAATATCTAATTCTACTTTAATTCTTCTTTCTCATAAAGTAGAAGAAAATGGTGAAAAAATAAAAAATAAAATTAATATTTCTTTATCTAGTCTTCCTTCTTTAACTGATATTAATTTGGATTTTAAAAATTATAATGAAACTTCTTCCATTTCTAATTCTTCTTCTACTTATAATTCTTCTTCTACTTATAATTCTTCTTCTACTAAAAAACTTCCTCCTTCTTCTTCTCCAATCTCTCAAATTAATACGCTTCTACCAATAGAAACTGTTTCTTCATCACCTACTGTATTTATATCTAATAAGAATACAGATAATAAATATTTTAAAGATTTTACTACTAATATAA
>JBAZCR010000038.1:0-2675 GCA_041654895.1 Candidatus Pacearchaeota archaeon | reverse complement strand
CGATGTCATGATCCCCGCCCTGAACGACCAACACAACACTTATGTTAGCCTCGCTTTTGTAGCAATGAAGCGCACAATCCCGCAGCACGTTAGACGGGACCTACGGGAGCGGGGACTGCATGACGATTTAGAACAAGAAATATCTATCATCGCCTTTGAGGGGATGCAGCTATATTCCCTCAAGGGAAACGAGTATCTTAATTTTGCTGGGAGAAGGTTGTATCACTTTCTCCGGCAAAATGGCTACCGGCGCCCGAGAGGGCACAAGTCTTATGTCAGAGAAGGCATAGGGCTTGAAATGGAAGTTTAATCCCACGGCACGCTTATGGCACAGCCACCGGGACATACTTTTACAGGTATGTCCTTTTTTATTTTCAAAATTTGTTATATACTATAATAAAGGAGGAATTGAAACCATGAAACTTTGTCCTATCTGCAACAAAAACCCCGTCCATGGCCGGAACCGTGTCTGCGATTCGCCCATCTGCCGTGAAGAAATGCGGAAATCCTGGCATGAAGAAAAGATCGTCATACCTGACGGCTACCTCACGGCATCCCAATTTGCCAAAAAGAAGGGTCTCACACCTCAAGGTGTTTCCAAGTCCTGCCGGGCCGGGAAGTATCCGGGGGCCCTTCAAGATGAAAAGTCCGGCAGGTGGTATATCCCGGAAAATACCAAAGTCCCATTTCAACAGGGCCTCAGCCGTCGTAAAAAACGTCCATTTTACGCTACGGATAAAGAATGGGATAAAATAGCTGAGGCAGCTGCCTTGACAAAATATAATACGAGTGAATTCCTAATCCGGAAAGCACTCGATAAAAAGGGTGTGTGAAGATGATAATTCCCTACAAAGTCAAAGACACAGAAGGAAACATATTCGTATTTGCCGGTTACTCGCTAGGCCATCCAGTTTACAGGGGCCTAGGCGGGTATAAGCACATATATGAAAACGACCTCGAATTCTATGAGGTCATACAGGAGGGATATCTATGAAGGTATCAAAAAGACCATGGAACGCCTTTGCCGATGCGGATCGTGCCGTTCGCACGGTAAAGGCCATATATATCGAAACCGGCACGATCCCCGAACCGTTCAAAGATTCGTACATGGAGACGCTCCCGAAGGGCAAGCCTCGGGTTGTGGAAAGATTCTACGCCCTGCTTGCTCAGGAGTGCCCGGAGGCACTGAAATATTTTATCGGGGGCGAAACATACGGAGACATAAACCCCGACAAAGAACAATCTAAAAAGCCCGAATAAGGGCTTTTTTTCTTTTTAACACAGCGGCCCATAATGCCGTGTATATCCCTTCCGTTTCCGGGCAGCCTAAACTTTTATTCTCTTGCATTCATTTTTGTTCGTTTCTTTGCTCAATGCCTCTATCGCCACGTCCAGGGCTTCCCGGAGCATGGTATAGTTTTCCGACGGCCAGTTATTTTTTATAACCTCTATAGCTTCTTGATTCGTAAAATTCCATTTAGTCACATTAGTCCTCCTTCAAATTTAATCTTAATCTTTCCAGTTCCAGCCCCAATGCCGGACTGTCTTTAAACTTCTCCCTGAATTCCTTGATTGACTTCGCCAATCTCTCCCCGGCCGCATGGCATTTTTCTTCAAGGTTCCCGGTATCCTTGGTCCCCTGGATTTCTTCCTCCAGCTGTCTTTGTGACAGCATTTCGTCATTAGCCCGGTGTAACCAATATACAGGATTTCCCGCTTTTGCGCATACTCTGTATATTGAAAATGACAAATGAAAAAGGCGTTCCTCTTGTGGAAACGTCTTTGCAACTTTGATTAGTTCTTGTATGTATCTTGCACTACAGCCCAGGGCTTCGGCCATTGTGTTTGAGTACCCTGATCCTTGAAATACGTCCCGGGCCTCTAGGAGCATGTCTGCTTTTAGCCAGATTGCCTTGGCTTCGGTTTCGGTGATGTTTTGTATAGCACTGATGTATTCTTCAAGGGTTTTCACGCTCACGTGCCCCCTCTGTGATCTTCAATAATATATACAATGATGTTGCCGCTATTACAAACGGCATCCAAAGTATCCATATTACCGTATTTGCGAACCATTCCTTAAAAGCGGTGTTGTCCCATCTCATGAGGACACCCATGCACATAAGGCCAAACAATAAATATAATGCAATTACTAACAATGTTTTCACTCATTCACCCCTTGCGAACTTTAGTTCGTTATCCCAATATAAACCATAATATCCCCATTATCCCGACACCAAATATAAGTCCTTTCAGGTAAAATTCAGTTACTACCTCGTCCATATCTTCCTCTGTAAACTCCGGATACTTTATTTGAGACGGTTTTTTGTCTTTTAGATACTTTTCCATATAGAAGATTACTCCCCTCCTTTTACGGCCGTTTTTAGTCGCTCATAATCCCCTTCACTCAGCCTTGAGTGACAATAGCCTAACATCGCCTGTATTTCTTCCCGCTCCGCTCGTAATTGTTTGACTTTGATTAAAAGCAGCTCCACACGTGGGATTTTGTATTGTTGTGCTCTGTCATGACATGATCCGCCGGAAAAGTTAAACTCGCATAAAGTGATCAGGTTCCATTTTAAATCTGGTCCTCCGCTGCCACGTGAAAATATATGATGATTACCTAGTTTGCCGTTTGAGGTCCCGCAATGTTGGCAATATGTTTGACGGTATTCACG
>JBAZCR010000037.1:0-2821 GCA_041654895.1 Candidatus Pacearchaeota archaeon | reverse complement strand
ACAATCGGACTTAGTAACATTGTACTCAATTCTTTTTGAAGGGGAAGAGAATAATGAATTTATTAAATTTGTATCAAAGTACAGCAGTAGCACCAAGTATTCAACAGATATCCAAAGAATTGTTTTCTATTTAGATAAGATTAAGGAAAAAGGAGCATTAGAACGTTATTTTAGGTATGAAGGGAGGCCTGCACAAAAAATAAAAGCTATCCCAATAGAAATAAATAAACTTAGATTGTATGCAATCCGACTTTCTGATAATATTCTTATAATTGGAAATGGAGGCCATAAAAAAACAAGAACTTATAATGAAGATCCCATATTGAATAGATATGTTGAAGATCTTGCCCAATTGTCTTCAATTTTACAACAAAAATTAAAAAGAGATGTTATAAAGATAGATTATAATGAATTAAAAGGTGATTTATCTTTTTATTTATATAGGAATTAATGATATGAAAAAGAATTCAATACTTGAGTCAATACGCCAAGAAACTCCAAAATATATTAAACGAGAAGTTGATTTGTCATTTTATGTTGCTGATAAAATAGCTGAAATATTGCAATCAAAGGGAATGACTCAGAAAGATTTAGCTGTTTGTCTTGGGAAGAAAGAGTCAGAAATAAGCAAATGGATGACAGGCACACACAATTTTACATTAAGAAGTATTGCCAAAATTGAGGAAGTGTTAGATACTTCAATTATTAACATTAAGCTAAACGAATATTCTGACAATAAATATCTCAACCCGAAAATCAATACATTTACAATTTTCACTTCTAGAAGGAGAAAATTTAAGTATAATCAAGAAAGTTTTCATTTAGGTTATACTTATCATGAAATTCCATCTTCAAACACTTCGAATTAATATTATGGGGCAAAGTAAGAAAGATAATAAAGAGATTGGAATTAGACTATTGAAAATCCAAGAAACAGGTTTTTCTATAGATGTTCCATTGTTGCAGAATATAGATTCAAAAGAAGATCTATCCGAAAAAATTATGATAGAAATGGGATTAAGCTTGCCGAAAGAAAGCAAAGAAAATACGTTTGAATTAAAAATGAAAGTTCAATATTATTACACCCATGAACAAAATCAAGATAATAAAAATATAAAATCTATAAAGAAGAAAGCATTAGAGTTAGAGACTTCAAACCTATTTGAACTTGATGATTTGGAAAAACATTTAACTTTTAACGATGATAGTATCAACGATAACTCCGGAGTAATTCCAATTATGTTAAGAATTTCTGTTGGCGCATTAAGAGGTATTTTAATTACAAAAACAGCAGGAACTTGCTTATCAAATTTTCCGCTTCCTATTATGGGCATTGATAATGATATAGATGCATTTAATAAAGAAAGCGTAGAGAAAGAAAAAAAAAGAAACAAGAAAAAATGATTAATCGTCCCTATTTCAACAAATGCGTAAATAACAATTGAAGTACTTGATTCGCTCGCGCCAATTTGTAACACTTCGACTTCGCTCAATGACCGTTGGTGTGTTGCGTAACAAAAAAAGAGTTGGAATAATATATTTAATAAAGTGACATATGCATTACAAATGCATACGAAAGAAGATACATTATGGCTAAGAATTTAATCTATCGTGAATATATTATGAATGAAAAACACAAGAAAATTATATCGTAATGAGAAATGGGAAAACTTTTCTAATACAATTAAATGTAGAGATAACTATGCCTGTAGTAAATGTGGCAGAAAAGAATCTGATGTTGTACTTCAAGTCCATCATACGCAATATAAAATAGGTCTTAAACCTTGGGAATACGCATATAGTGATTGTATAACTCTTTGTAAAGGTTGTCACGCAAGTGAACATAACATAACTGACCCCTAATAACGGATGGACTTTAATATATATTGAAGATTTAGGCGGTTTAAATGGCACTTGTGAACGTCATGGTTGCAATACATCTATTAGATATGCACATCTTTCTTATCATCCTCAAGTTGGTTATAAAGTTGTGGGAAGTACTTGTGTTGAAACCCTGACAGAAGACGATCAGTTTTTAAGTGCAGGGGTTCTGAAAATATTTACAAACATTAGAGAATTTATAAATAAATCTGTTTGGGAACATGGTAAATCAAAGAATGGTAAATACTTTATTGAAACCAAACATGCACATCATAAAATTAGAATTTATGGAAAAGAAAATTATTACTCATTTCAAATCATACTTAAACTAACTGGTGAGAAATGGTATGATTATGGGAAATTCATAAGAGCTAAAAACAAGAACCTTTATCAGGCTAAGGAACTTGCATATATAACACTAAAGGGATTGACATCTGAAGATGAAGATGAGATTAAATTATTGAGAAATATATATAAAAGAATTAGATAGAGTATAATGTCCCGTTTGCATTAATTTTTAATGTTCTGCGAAGCAAAAAAAAAAGAGTTGAAAGATATGTTTGTTTCGCAACACACGGACTCGCATTGAGCGACGTCGAAATGTTGCAAACCCGCGCGAGCGAGGTAAATCATTTTATGAACAGTTGCAAAGAGATATAGAGTCAGATTTTATAAGAAATAAATAAAAACATAACCAATGGCAATATTTCAAATAAACAATAACAAGGTAAACAGAATTAAACCAACTGATTTCAGGCTTGAAAAAGAGTTGCAAAATTTAATTGAACAAAATTTAGATACCTTTTTCAATTGTAGATTAATAGCATCAGAGTTTTCAACCGGAAATATTCATTCGGGAAGAATTGACACCTTAGCAATTTCAGAAGACAATAACCCTGTAATAATTGAATATAAAAAAGCTGCTTCATCGGACTTGATT
>JBAZCR010000036.1:0-3093 GCA_041654895.1 Candidatus Pacearchaeota archaeon | reverse complement strand
TCAACACTATCTTTGAGGATTGCCCAAGCAAGTTCACTTGGCTCACCACACGCTAATCCAGCCATAATAGTATCTAACTCCCCTTTCACAGCGTGCGCTTTACCATCTCCCTTTTGAGCACTCTGGTAGAGGCAATTAGCTTTTTCAGGCTCAACAACGACACATTTAGGGGCATCTTTTCCAAAATGGCTGTAGTAGTAGCCCACTACAGAAGCTGCTAGTGCTCCAACGCCTGCTTGGACAAAAATATGGGTTGGTTTAGCTATCCCCATCTCTCTAAATTGCCCTTGAGCTTCAACCATCATCGTCATATAGCCCTGCATAATCCAGGTAGGAACTTGGGTGTAACCTTCCCAGCTGGTGTCGCTGATTACCTCCCACCCATTCTTTTCAGCATCTAGACTCACTTGTCGCACTGCGTCGTCGTAGGTACCAACTATAACCTCAACCCTTGCCCCATAACTGGCTATAGCATCTATACGGCGCTGACTGGTCTCGTGGTGGACATAGATGACACACTTGTGGCCCAGTTTCTGGGCTGCCCAAGCAACTCCCCGCCCATGATTCCCATCGGTAGCAGCGGCAAAAGTGAGTACCCCCAATTTATCCCTAACCTCTTTGGAGACTAAGTCTTCATAACTGAGCTCTTTGCCATCCATTCCAAGGCGATTTTGGATAAATTTGTAGAGGGCGAAAGAGCCTCCTAAAACCTTAAAGCTGTTTAGTCCAAGCCGTAATGCTTCATTCTTAACCCAGATTGACCCCACCCCTAGGTGATTTGCCAATTTGGGGAGAGAGACCAACGGGGTCCTCTCATAGCCCGGAATTTGAGTATGGAAATTGAGTGCGCTACTTGAAATCGAGTCAGAAAAAAACTCCTTAGCTAAGCTGTAATTCTTCTCCCTTTTATTTAGAACCCAAGAAAAGTCTGGCCCCTTTTGCATTACTACCCCCTTATCTAATTAATGACTTCCTAAACTGTAAAATTTTGTCCCCATTTGAGGACAAGTTTAGATAGACAATTATAATCTATCCAAGAGAGGAATTCAACGTTACTCTCATCCTCTATCTACGAATTAACTCCTCTGTTATAGTGAGTCCATGAAAATCAGCGAACGCATCGTTAACAGCCTCCTCAGGGGGCTCTTTAGAATCTTATTTAAAGTTGACACTTCGCCCCTTAAAGAGGTGATGCAAGAGGGACCTGCTATAATAATCTCCAACCACATCTCAATCTTTGAGGGACCTCTCCTTTACGTCTTTATGCAACCTCGCCCCCTAATTGCCCTCGCCAAGAAAGAGCTTTGGGACAAAGCTGTAACGCGCTATTTAATGAATATCTGGGGCTCGATTGGGGTTGATCGAGAAAACATGTCGCGCCAAACACTCGAAGAGTGCTTTAATGCCCTAGATGCTAAAAATATCTTAGCTATCGCCCCTGAAGGGACACGTAGTAGCAATGGAAAGTTGCAACAAGGTAAGCCTGGTGTCGCATATATTGCCCATAAGAAGGGGGTTCCACTCATCCCGATAGCGACCATTGGGTTTGAAAATTTTTCTAAAAATATTAAACGCCTTAGACGTACTCCCATTACAATCGCTGTGGGCCCCCCCTTTGAGATTATACAAAAGGGGGGAAGGTTAGATGCCCAAACGCGTGAAGAGTTAATCGATGAGATAATGGTGCGTCTCGCCCTCCTCATGCCTCAAGAGCTGAGGGGCTATTATAGAGATCATAAGGGAGTCTTTAAGTTAACAGGAGAACTCTAGCTCTTTGACGACTGAGCCCAAAGGTTAATTTTCCCCTCTTCAGCCCATTTATCAATCTCTTGGAGCTCTGCATCACTAAAAGAGAGCTTCTCTAATGCACCCACATTCTCAACTATCTGCTGAGGGGAGCTGGCCCCTATTAGGACACTAGTCACCTCTGGGCGCCTCAGTACCCAAGCGAGAGCCATTTGAGCTAAGGATTGTCCCCTACGCTGTGCAATGGCATTAAGCCCCTCAATACGCTCCAGATTCTCTTTGGTAATTAACTTCTTGGAGAGGAAAGTGCCTGCAGTGGCTGCTCTACTCCCCTCTGGAATCCCTTTAAGGTATTTATCAGAGAGCATCCCTTGAGCTAAGGGGGAGAAACAGATAGTTCCAATGCCCAACTCATCGAGGGTAGAGAGGAGCTCCTTCTCCACCCAACGGTTCAACATTGAGTAGGAGGGTTGGTGGATTAAGATGGGGATATTGCGCCCCTTCAAGATCTCATAGGCGCGACGAGTATCTTCAGCTGAGTAGGAGGAGATTCCCACATAGAGGGCTTTCCCCTGCCTATAGGCACTCTCAAGGGCCCCCATCGTCTCTTCTAGGGGGGTATTGGGATCAAAGCGATGGGAGTAGAAGATATCGACATAATCGAGCCCCATCCTCTGTAAAGATTGGTCTAAACTTGCCAAGAGGTATTTACGACTCCCCCACTCCCCATAGGGGCCAGGCCACATGTAATAGCCCGCTTTAGTTGAGATTATTAACTCATCGCGGTATTGGGCAAAGTCTTGCTTAAAAATCTTTCCAAAATTGAGTTCAGCCGAACCAGCTGGGGGGCCGTAGTTATTGGCTAAATCGAAGTGGTTAATCCCTAGGTCAAAGGCAGTGTGGAGCATCTCTCGAGCATTCTCTAAGCTCGTTGTATCTCCAAAATTGTGCCACAGTCCCAACGAGACAGCGGGTAATTTCAAACCACTCTGGCCACAATAATTATATTTCATCCCTTTGTAACGATCTGCTTTAGCTACATACATGTAGTGCCTCCTCAATCTTAATATTCAGCTCTAAAGGTAACTATAACACATCTGAGAGGCAAAACTGAAAATAATGGTGCCTTCTTTTAAGGGGTGTGCTACTATGGGACTATGCAAATCGTAGAAGCTCAAACAAAAAAAGATATCAAAGATTTTGCCCTCTTTCCCAAGAGACTCTACCAAGATAGCCCCTATTGGGTCCCCCCCTTGTGGGGCGAAGAGATGAGTGCTTACGATGGTGAGACTAATGTGATGCTCAAGGGGAATGACCATGCCCTCCTCTTGGCTAAAGATTCTAATG
>JBAZCR010000035.1:0-3235 GCA_041654895.1 Candidatus Pacearchaeota archaeon | reverse complement strand
TCGCATTCGCTGATTTCGGCAAGGGTCTGCTTGTTGCGTTTCAAGGTTTCCACTTCTACTTCGGCAAGATTTTTATTGACAAGCTGATGTAGTTCATGTTCTGGTTTAGTCAGACGTTTCACCATATTCCAAGCTTGCAGCATGGCGCCAATTTCGCTTGTTCGCTCAAAGACGATGCCTTTGTCAAACCAGCCGTGGATAAAATAAGGAAAAATCTCAATACTGCGATTATAATGAAACAAAGCGGTTTCATAATCTTTTTTCTCAGCGGCGACCAGTCCACAGGCATAATGGAAAAGATGTGAGTCAGGAATTAGAGGAGCAAGCTCTTGCAAACGCTTCGAACATTCTGCCAGGCGATCTTGATCCACCAATTCCAAGATAGCACGAAGTTCCCTCAGATACCGCATGTCGAGCTTGAATGGATGCTTTCCTGTGGACTTGAAACGCTCAATGGCATAATTTTCTGCCTCAAGATAATAACGGCACTGCCCACAATCAAGACCGCGCTTTTCAAGGCAGCAGAGTGAACAGATCATGGCAGCATCCTCCAGTGGACAGCTGCGCTTGGGCTTGCGAACGTCGCAGAGACTGCATTTTAATCTAGACACCGTATGACCTTTTTATAAATCCAGAAAATAGACGTAGTAATGACAAATTGGCAAACTCGCCCCGACATCTCGGAATATAATCTCTCGAAAAGTCGCTTGCAATATGATTTTTTTAAATTGTTAGGGGAAAGCGAAAAACTTGCAATACAATAGAATGAACTGGCTTGATTTTTTTTGCTGAGGGTAGACTGGCTTGCCCAAAAGTCATCAGGGTACAAGGCATCGTACCGCTTTGGAGCTGTTTTTTTCGCGCCGGGGATGTTTCCATCGGCCTTTGCGCTTTTACGACAGCTTTGAGCGGCTTTGTCAAATTATTTTGTGATAGAGATATGTCGTCTTGGATTCAAGTCTGCTGCAGCATACGTCCTGCGGCTCAGGCGGAGCTTATCGCTTTCTGCGGAGGCCACTTGCCGAATGTCAGCCTGGCGTTTTCCCAGTGTTCCGCGTCATAGTTGTATTCCTGGCTGATCATTGACCGGCCAATTTTTTCCAGAAGCACGCGTATGCCGCCGTATCTGTCCCTTAGGCATTGGCTTGTCTTTGCGTCGTCCATGCCGGGATTGTCCTTTTCCTGCAGTCTGTTCATGAAATTGCTTCTGGTCATGATGTTGAACAGGTTGACCGCGATCTGCACGATGAGGTAGTAGTTCTGGCCCGCGTTTCCGCATCTTCCGTATGAGGCCTCAAGCCCGAATCCAAGGTTTTTTTGCGTGTTGAAGCTGGTCTCTATCCTCCAGCGGCCACGGCATCTTTTGTTGAAAAAATCTACTGCTTCCTTGTTTCTCCTTTCGTTTCCATGCTCTTCATTCGCAATGCGCTGGTCTGTTATGTACATGAGTGTGCTGGAGTTGCCCTTTCCCCAGGCGAACTTGCCGTCGCCCCTGATGACTGACAGCTCCAGCTTCTTCTTGCCCCCCACGTCAAGCTTTATTCCGTCCGCCCAGCGCAGGATGTATTCTTCCGTGTCATCACGGATTTCCGCGCGCTTGTCTGAATCCATGGCGGCCTTGCTGCTTTCAGCGTGGAACCCGTTCTTGCCCGTTCCCTTGAATGTGAACACAAAGCCCATCCCCAGCTCGTGGCACAGCTGCATCAGCGGCTGGCACGCGAACAAGGCGTCCCCGCCAACAAGAAACCGCTCCCTTGGCAGCCTCTTGTGCAGCTTCTCAAGCAGCCTTTTGGCCGCGTTCCTCTCACAATCCTCCTTGTCGAAATTATCGCCGGTCTCAAGAAACTCCGTCATAAGGCAGAATGTCTCGCCGCTCGGCGAGACAAGCATGGCCTGGAGGGCGTACAGCTTGTACTCGGTGTACTCCTTGTCAGTCCCGCGGTTGTGCACGGCCTTTATGGAATGCTCAAGAAAATACCTGGAGCCGTCGAAGCAGACGCCGTCAATGACAAGGTGGAGCTTCCCGTCCGCTGTCCTGAACGGCCGCAGCCATTTGCGCCTCCTGAGCGCCTCGAACATCAGGAAGTTCAAATCCATCAGCTCGGATGGATCGAGCTTCTCCATCAAATAGCGGCAGGTGTCCGGGTCCGGAAGCTCGCGGGGGCAGTCCTTCCCTGACATTGAGCACAGGCGCTGCACATTCCGCCTGAGGGTCTCCCTCTCCGCCTGCGTGAGCTTCTCGTACGAGTTGCAGTGGAGATGCCCGCAGAGGCGCTGGATCAGGGACAGCGTCAGAATGTACTTCAGCGGATAGTACGCGCGGCTCTTTTGACGCGGGTCGTCAAGATCCGAAAGCCATGCCCAGAAGTTGGGGAGCACCAATGTGACGGCCCCGAGTATCTCACATGGCGTCCTCAGCTCAGGGGTTTCTCTCTTCTTTGGCCTGCCCGCCTTTTTGGCACCGTCATTCTCACCAGCGCCTCCGACAGCTTGTCGATCTCCCTCAGCGTCCTCTTCACGCGCTTGTATTCCGCCACCCACTGCTCCACTTCCATTTCCATCGTCTTCGGGATGTACAGGGCCTTCGTCTTCCCCGCAACCTTGCGCGTCACCACGCAGCTCTCGTAGACACTTGCTCCAACCTTCGTCTGCCTTCTGTAGAAGGAGCCCGATAATATTCCTGGACAGCTTTGACCCAGGCTTTGGATCTTCCTGGCTATTCTCTCCCGCAGCGTCCTCTCCGACTTGAGTTCCATTGTCGCACTCCTTGTTTGTTGTCTCTGTTTGCTCTTGTTCTTGCATGCCACACACCGCCTATACATAGTTTATACGCACTAGTACACGCAAATAATATAGCACCTTTATTTCTTATTGCAAGCGTAATATAGATAAATAATTCGTATTGCTACAAATTAATTATTTTCTGTATTTATACATGGTAAAAACCTGTCAAGCCGAAAAAAAAGGGGCTTTGAGAACTAGCCATGAATAGCCGGTGTCCAAAGCCCAGTCAAACAAGGGGGATTTTTGCGGAAATTAGCGAGAACTAAATGTCATTCTATTGTGTTGGCCTTTCCACCGTTCTGTGATGGCGCATACTTGCGACGCTCTTTTTCACAAATAGGGGTTATTTTAAAGCAAGCGACATTTTCAGTGTTATTGATGTATGGAGCAATTTTACGATGTATAGTGGCAAACGCATCACTTGCGATTATTTAATCATTGGTTCGGGTCT
>JBAZCR010000034.1:0-3262 GCA_041654895.1 Candidatus Pacearchaeota archaeon | reverse complement strand
GTAAGAGAGAGAACACGATCTTTATTCTTTATAGGGTTAAACCATTTTACTAGGGTGGTAAAGCTATTTTACTACCCCCCTTCATTTATAAGCAGTGGAATCAAATGCGGGATAGGGAGCTGCAGCCCGAAAAGCGGCAAGTCCTACCGCCTGCCCGCTTGTATTTTCTACTAGGACAATAAGACACAATCGGGTAGCACATATAAAAAAGAAAGTAACACGCCTATTATTATTAGTATTATTTGTTGTACAAAAACGCCAAACTAGTTTGTACGAAAACGCCAAACTGTGATATTTTGGGGGTTGAGACTATGCGCATAGGTATAATAGAGCTTTTACGTGCTGATGGTAGCATTGTTGTTAACAAGCGGTTGGCAAAGGCTTTAGGGCTTCACGAGGCCATCATATACAGCGAACTACTAAGCCGGTATTGCTATTTTGCCGACCGAGGGAGGCTTGATGCAAGTGGCTATTTTTATAATACTATTGAGGATTTGCAAGATGGGACAACTTTAACCAGGCGACAGCAGGACAAGGCTATTAGTAATCTTATTAAAGCCGGGCTGATTAAAACTAAGCTATTTGGGATGCCGGCCAAAAGGCATTTCAAGATTATTGATAATGAGATAGGACTTCTTAAAATATTAGACGGAAGCGCAGAAAAAGAGAAAGCGCAGCTCCGGCAGATAGGCCGCACTTTTATAGATGCCAGCCGGAACCTGGGCGCAGACCCGGAGATCACGCCGGAGCTTGAAGAGGGTACCGGGCGGAAGCTGGAAGAGGCCAGCGCGGAAGAAGCGGAAAAGAAAAAGAAATGGGCATACGCGGGGGTGGAGTAGTTGCCATCCACAGCCCAAAAACTCAAGATTGACCTCTCCCACCTGCCACGCGTCACAAACCCAACCTTCTTTCCTTTATATAAGAACCAAAGCCGGTATCTGGTCTTGAAAGGAGGCGGCAGTAGCGGGAAATCGGTATTCGTCAGCCAAAAGATGATTTTCCGCTGCCTGGCCGAGCGGGGGCACAAATTCCTTGTCATACGCAAGGTCAAGCAGGATATAAGGGATTCTGCTTTTGCACAGCTTGTCTCCACCATCCGGGCATGGGGCATGGACGATCTTTTCCATATTCCCAGCGGCAGGAGTTCGGACTTATACCTACGCTGTAAGCTCAACGGAAATGAGTTCATTTTCTGCGGCTTGGACGATGTTGAAAGGCTTAAAAGTATTGAAGGTATCACCTCTATATGGGTGGAAGAGGCCAGCGAACTCACCCCAGAGGACTTTAGGCAGCTTAATATCAGGATGCGGGGGAAGGCAAAGCACTATAAGCAGATTATCCTCAGCTTTAACCCGATTTCAATCACGCATTGGCTAAAGCGGGAGTTCTTCGACCAGCCGGGCCCGGACGTAACCACGCACGAGAGCACTTACAAAGACAACTGCTTCCTGCCGGACGAGGACAAAGAGGTATTAGAGGGCTTCCGCGATACCGACGAATACTACTATATGGTATATTGCCTGGGCCAATGGGGGATTACCGGGAAAACCGTCTATGATGGGCAGAAGGTTACGGAAAGGTTGCTGCAGGTGCGGGAGATACCACCTCTTGCAACAGGCACACTTCTATACCGGCTTGACGATGCCGAGCGCATTATCCCCGAATCTATCACCTTTTCCGAGGACAAAAACGGCCCTATCCGCATTTACGAGTGGCCGACCAGGGGAAATCCCTACGTCATAGGAGGCGACCCGGCAGAAGGTGGCGAGGACTACTGCACAGCCAGTGTCCGCAATAATGCCACCTGGAACCAAGCTGCTACATACCGGATGCAGACGGATACGGACCTGTATGCCAAAGATATGTATGCCTTGGGCATGTTCTATAACCGGGCATTAATCGGCATTGAGGTAAACTTCGACAGCCACCCGGTGAAGGAGCTTACCCGGCAGAAGTATCCCCGGCAGTATGTCCGGCAAAAGCTGGACAAAATCGGGAAAGACGTTGAAGAGAAGTTCGGCTGGCTGACCGGGAAAATCACCCGGCCTATGCTTATAGGGGAGCATGTGGCATTGGCACGGGATCACATCGACACTTTTAACGATGTGGTTACCCTTGAGGAAATGCTTACCTTTGTGCGGAACGACCGGGGCAGGCCCGAGGCGCAGGAGGGAGCGCATGACGACACTATATTTGCTGACGGTATAGCCCTGCAGATTCGGGAGCAGCAGCGGTATAGCATAGAGAAGCCGAAGGAAAAGCCGAAACCCTTGCCCTGGCCTCTTAGGGACGAGGAACCGGCAACGGGAGGGGTTAAGGGCTGGAAGAAATGGTAAGGGAGGGAAGAAGCCATGATCCGCAAAGAGGGCAGTATGTGGTTGCTTTACACCAAGGACGGGAATCGGGTATTAGGGCGGCACAGGACGAAGAAGGAGGCAGAGGCACAGGAAAGGGCTATACAGGCGAGGAAAAGAGGGTAGAAGAGCAGAAAAAAAGAATCCGCTGAAGGGGAGAAAGGGAGGAAATAGCCATGTTCACCAAAGAGATAACCGAGACAAAGACGGTTATAGACACTGACAAAATCAGCACTTATGACGGTATTATCGCCGAAGTAGAGTATGCGGGGGAGAAAATCACGCTGGCGGGGGTAGTTCTTTCAGTTTATGCGGACTGTTTTAAGCTTGCAGGGCTTAAGGTAGGGAAAAAGCCAGATGATAGGAGTATGCTTGTATCTGTTCCTGCCGAAGATTTAGCCTCTGGCAGGGCGAAGATAAAGCATATTGAGGGGGCGGGGGAGAATGGGGCGGTGGAAGCATGAAGCAGCATATCACGCCGGAGGAGGTTTTATGATTGAACATTCCAGACAAAATTAAAATCGGCGGCTTTGATGTTGAAGTTAAGCTGAAAGAAAACATTGTTGTTGACCGTCAGCATGGCGGCGAATATTCCCCGAGGGAGCTAACAATATATCTTGACCCGGCGCTTGAGAAGCGGCACGGGGAGATATTGCTACATGAGATTATCGAGGCTTTATGTGATGCCTATGCCCTGGAGATTGATCACCAATGTATATTAGCACTTGGCAGGGGACTATATCAGGTGCTAAAGGACAACGATATTGATTTTAGGGAGGGTTGCGAATGAGTGAGGAACAGGCAAAGTATGAGGCAATCTCCCCGCAGCACCAGAGAGATGTAAATGCCGCAGTAAATATACTTAATCAAGGATTAAAAGAATTAGGCTTAACAGAAATAAAATAGGG
>JBAZCR010000033.1:0-3275 GCA_041654895.1 Candidatus Pacearchaeota archaeon | reverse complement strand
GAAGTGATTGATCGTAGCGGACAGGGAAATCATGGGGCAGTTGTTAGTATGGATTCCTCGAATGCTGTGATAGGAAAAGTGGGGCAGGCTTTGAGTTTTGACGGAGATGATGATTATGTAGAAATAGGCGATGAATTGGAATGGCCCGGTGCGCTGACTGTCTCTTCTTGGCACAAAAGATCATATAATGATGCTGAATACGCCGATGGAATAGTCGGTAATTGGTATTGGAGCTCAAATGCTGAATCAAGAAGAGGCTGGGTGCAAAGATATTATCTATCTAATCCAGATAGAATTTTATTCGCGATTGAACTTACAGACGGAATTAATATAGAAGAAAAAAGCATCTGGTATCAAACTAATGGGGTAGGAGAGTGGTATCATGTTGTCAGTACCTTTAATCCAGAAGATAGGGGGGTGAGATTATATGTTGATGGAATATTAAGAAGGACTGCTTATGGGTCTTCGGGTTTTGATAGTATTTATTTCGATTCTCCTAATTCGCTTAAGATTGGCTATAATCCAGTAAATAGGGGGTATTTTAGGGGTTTTATCGACGAAGTCCGGGTGTATAACCGCGCTCTCTCGGCAGATGAAATCACGGAACTCTATCAGATGGGCGCGAGGAAGATGAGACTAGGAGACTGATACAATATCAGCGCCCTTGATCTGAGGCCAATCCGAAAATGTAAAAAATATGAAAACAAATTATGCAAAAATAACAATCATTGCTTTCATCCTGGCGGTTGCGGTTTCTGGAGCGATCTGGATCTTTATGAAGACCTCCGAAGACGACTGGGGAGGAGAGAAAGCCAGATATGAAGTCTTGGTTTCGGTGAGGGATGAGATGAGTCCCGATCCGGAGGAAGACAGGAGAAGCTCGATGAAAAAAGGCTATGTAATCGGCGTTTATGATGAGGGTCAGAAATGGTCGGATACGGAAAGGATAAGTTTCCTAATATTGAAAATGGAGCTCACGCAGGAACAGAAAGAGAAATTGACCCGCCCGATCGAAAAAGAATCTGAGCGTGAAAAAAGCGCTGAGGAAAAGGAAAGAGAGGGTGAAGAAGATATGAAAGAAATGGAGACCATAAGCATAAGGGAGTATAAGATCGATCTGGAAAAGATCGGATTTGAGGATCCCAACAGCCTGCTCAAAGGCCAGCCGTTTGAGAGGGAGGTTTTTGGATGGGAAGTTGTGGAAAAGACGGAATAATTCAATTGGAATCAAGAATCAAGAATTAAGAATTAAGAGTTATGGATAATAGAGAAACAGGGAAAATAAGATCATTTACCGATCTGATTGCCTGGCAAGAGGGGCATCGCTTGGTTTTGATGACGTACAAATTAGTCAAGAAATATCCCAAGGATGAATTATTCGCGCTTGTAACTCAGATCAGGCGCTGCGTAGTCTCGATAACTTCCAATATCGCAGAGGGTTTCAGTAGGCAATCATACAAAGAAAAGCTTCAATTTTATTCAATAGCCCAGGGCTCCGTTACTGAATTGCAAAACCAGCTTTTGATCTCAAAAGATGTCGGATATTTAAATAATGATGAATTCGATGAAATTGCAGCTCAAATCATCAAAGTCCATAAATTAGTAAGCGGATTGATTAAAAAAACAAAAAATATTCTTAATTCCTAATTCTTAATTCGCAATTCTCCAGATAAAAATGAAAC
This sequence comes from Candidatus Pacearchaeota archaeon, assembly GCA_041654895.1. Taxonomy (GTDB): domain Archaea; phylum Nanobdellota; class Nanobdellia; order Pacearchaeales; family GW2011-AR1; genus JAGVXH01. Next base: position 1,593 of record JBAZCR010000033.1, on the reverse strand, counting down.
TGAAGCTCACAATCTACGCATTATTCTTCCTAACCTCGTTAGCCTTTTTCAACACGGCCAGCGCTGCCACCGAATTCATCTCCATCATCGATCCTGACAATGGTGCAGGCACAGATTACACTTATTTAGCCCTGTGGGAATATTATGTCAATAGTGACTTGACTTCCAGCGCCACCCAAGTTTTTGGCGGAGAAAAGACCGGCACAATAGCGGATGCTACGCCAGTCTATCTTTGCCGGAACGGAATCTATCAGTCCCATTATGGGACTCTCAACCATGCCAGCGTAACACAAGCTCTTGTGACATCAATAACCGGATCAGCCACTGAGACGAGCGGAGATGTTTGGTATACCAATAACACATGCGACAGCGCAAATTATTTTACCATTTCAGACGGTGGTGATAGTGCCATCGCCGTCGCTAAATGTCGCAGCTCGAACGGATCAGCGGAGAATACTCCGGTGGCTGTGACAATTTCCGGCTGGACGACTTCGGCCACCAACTACATAAAAATTTATACGGATGCGAGCGCGGGAGACAGGCACAGCGGAAAATGGGATGACGGCAAGTATAGGATAATAAGGACAGGAGATGATTCTTCGGCGACTGTTTTTGAGGTAAACGAATCATATGTGATTATAGATGGATTGCAGGTAAAATTGGCCGGAAGCACCGGCATTTGGGATTCTTTTGCGATCAGTCTAGGCGATTCATATACGGGAATAGAAATATCCAACTCGATCCTGATTGATGAATCGACGCGGACTACCGGAACACACTCTGGAATCAAACAATCGACATCCAGCGAAAGCATCGCGGTAAAAATAAAGAATAATATAATAGCCAACTTCGCATCGTATGGAATCAGCACTACCGGCAGTCCTTTGTTTGTTGCGTATAACAATACTGTTTATAATTGCGGTCGGGGTTTTTATACTTTTTATGAAGCAAGAAGGGCTATTTTTATAAACAATATCACTCAAGATTGCACGGACGGTTTTTATGGCAGTCAGAACGCGTCTTCTGACTATAACATTTCAGACATCTTGGGCGATGCCCCAGGAGCAAACTCAAAAAATGGAGTAAATGTTTCATTTGTGGATGAAAGCAGCTATGACTTCCATCTGGATTTGGCTGACACTTCAGCCAAAGATTCCGGAACCGATTTATCTTCTGAAGGTTTTTCTACAGATATCGACGGGGCAGGCAGAAACGCGACGGCAAATGACTGGGATATCGGCGCCGACGAAGCCCCGACTCCTATTTATAGAAGCGTGGGACCCTCCGCCACAACCGCCCTTGATACCGGATCTGCTGATTCAAACCAGCTTACCATCTCAAGCGGAGTGGCCACTTTTACTATCGCTGTTCCAGACAATGTCGGAGTGGGAGACGCTATCCAATACGATGATGATAATGACGGAGATATCGATGCCGATGATTCCATAATTTTCATCAGATCGAGGATCGATGATTCCTACCACTACGGAGTCCAAAAAGCCGACGGATCTACTCCTGACGATATGGCCATCGCCGACACCGACTGGTCGATCTTCAGGGCCTATACTTCTTTGGCATTATCTGAAACCGGAA
>JBAZCR010000032.1:0-3275 GCA_041654895.1 Candidatus Pacearchaeota archaeon | reverse complement strand
GGGGTAAAAATTTTTGTTGACAAAAGTTAATTAAAATGCTAAAATAAAAATGAAAAGATATCTATTTAAAGGAGAGTGTAATTATGAGTCATTTTACAGTAGCAGTATTTACAAAGGAAGGTCAGACAGTAGACGAATTACTTGCACCATTTCATGAGTTTGAATGTACTGGTCATGTAGATGAATATGTTAAAACTATTAGCATATTGGATAAAGCAAAAGATGAATATAATAATTATATATTTACCAAACTACAATCACCAGATGGTAAACTATATAATCCTAACGAAGATCAATTTTATCGTGAGCCAACAGAAGAAGAAAAAGAAACAATTGGAATGGGTTCTGGTTTTGGAAAAGGAATTAGTTGGTTTTCCAAAGATTGGAAGGATGGCAAAGGGTATAGAGCGAAAGTAAAATTTATACCGAATAATTATAAAGAAATTGAAGTAAAGGCAACTGATATTATGTCTTTTAAAGAATTTGTTGAATATTATTATGAGACAAATTTTATATCAGAAAATGAAGAACTAGATTTGCATAATGAACAAAAATATGGATGGGGCAAAGTTAATGACAATGGAGAAGTAATTGAGTTAGTAACACGCACTAATCCTAATGCAAAATGGGATTGGTATCAAATCGGAGGGAGGTGGAGTGGTTTATTGAAATTAAAACCTGGAGCAAATTCAGGAGACTATGGTGAAAGAAGTTGGACAAATAAAAATGAAATTATTCCCGAACATAAAGTAGATACAGCAAAAGTAAAAGACATTGATTTTTCAATAGATGAAAAAGAATATAATAAGGCAATTAGATTTTGGGAATTAAAAATTGAAGAAGATACGCCAAAGAATAAAGAAGAAGAAGACTTACTTAAATCTGATTGGTATAAAAAAGAATATTATACTGAGAGATATAATTCTAAAGAACAGTATGCTCAATTAACAACAGAATTTGGAACGTATGCGGTGATTACTCCTGATGGTTTATGGCATTCTAAAGGCAATATGGGTTGGTGGGGATATAGTTCTGAATCTAATAATGAAGCAAAACAGTGGTATATGTCTTTTAAGGAAAAGTTTATTGATACAGCAGATCCAGAATGGACACTAACAGTGGTTGATTGTCATATTTAGATTAAATAGAGGAGTTTCATACTGAGGCTCATTTAAAATAAAAATGAAAGGAGTGATTATATAATGGAAGAAAGTATTTATCAACAAAATGGATACAAAAATAGAGAAGATTATTTGGAATGTTTAGCAGCAGATTATTGTTTACCTCTTGACGTTGTTTATGAACTTGCTATTATGTTAGGCAAAAATGAGGATTTTGATGGTTTAGTATCATCAATGGAAGATGCGGAAGGAATGTTTGAAGGGGAGTAATATACTCTCCTTTACATAATCATTAAATATTAAGGAGGAATTAAAATGAGAATCAACGTTAGCTTAAAAGAATTTCAAGAGGTAATCAAGAAGTCAAATAAGTTACTTTCCAATTGTCCCAAATTGCCAGTTATCGAAACATTGTGTATTGAAACAAGCAATCAAATTATAACAGCTAAAGTAACAAATTTACTCGAATCAATCATCTTTAATATTGATGGAGCAGTTGAAGAATCTGGCACAACAATAATTCCCAAAGATATAATGAAATTTGTTTCTAAAATTAAAGGAGTTAACAGAATTACCATAACAGATGGATTGATTTATGCAGGGAATAAAGAAATTAAATTTGTGCCGGAATTTACTATTCATGACTATCCAGAAATCAACAATGATTTTGATAATCTATTATTCGCCACAACAGAGAAACAATTATCTGATATGTTGACGGTAAAATATGCAGCAGCAGGAGCAGATGATGAAGATAGACCATCATTTATGAGCGTTTATCTTGACAAAGATAATATTCTTGCAACAGATAGATACAGAATATCCAAAAGAAAGCATAATCTAAATATAAATATTGACAATTATATTCTTATGCCAATTAATGCAATTAATAATTTAAGTTCTTTTTTAAGTAACAAAGATGGAGTTGTAGAATGTTTTATTTCTGATAATCAAGTTGGTTTTAAATTTGGAAACCTGTTCCATTTCTTTAGGCTTCATGAATGCAAAACATATCCTAATATTTATAATGTATATCCTGAGTGGAAAATTGAAATGGAAGTTAGTAGGAAAGAATTTCTCAATGAGTTGGAATTTATTAAAAATGTTGGTAAGGTAATTAAATTAAGAACAGAAGATGGAAGTATTTTTATAAATGTAACTGATACCAATAACAACAGCATAACTTCTAAAATTGAAGGAGAAACAATCACAAACGGAATAGAAAGGGAAAATACATTATTAAATTCAAGATTTTTACATGATGCATTAAAGAATTATGGTGGAGATGTTATTCCTATTAGATTTCAAAGTGAGTCTTGTTATAGTGCTATGGAATTAGGCAATGATTTTATATTGCCCATTAGATAAATATTGTTATAGAATGGTTATTTGGCATCAATGCTAGGAGGTTGTTCTAAGTGAGAAAATATAAACATTGGTTAAAAATTGATGGCATCAAGTGGCAGTTTAATACATCTCATAAGATTTATACTAGAGAAAAAGCTGTATAACAGAAACGATATATTATTGTGGAGGTTTTGACATGATAAATGAATTTAGGGGTAAATATTATTTTCTAAGTAATTTCTATTCTGCTCCAGTAATGTATGAAGGATTATTATATGAAAACAACGAAGCAGCATTTCAATCAGCAAAACTAAAAGATAGGGCAAAAAGGGAATGTTTCTGTAACATAGATTCTTCTACTGCCAAGAGGAAAGGTAGACAAGTAGCGTTAAGACAAGATTGGGAAGATATTAAAGATGAGGTAATGTATCAAGTTGTTAAAGATAAATTCTCACGTAACGTAATATTAAAAAATAGATTATTAGATACAAAGAATGAAGAACTAGTAGAAGGAAATACATGGAATGACACATATTGGGGAGTGTGTAGGGGTAGAGGCAAGAATATGTTAGGTAAGATTCTTATGAGAGTAAGAGAAGAATTGAGATAGAATGCGAGATTTATTATAACAGAAACTAAAAATAATAGGAGGTATTACAATGAAAGAATATGAAGTTTTAGTAGGATATAACAGAGGGTGTAATTTAGAAATAGACTATCATAAAATAATTAGAGTTGTAGCTGGATCACCAAAAGAAGCCTCTGAATTAGTAGACAATTATCGAATTGACAAAATGTTTGATGATA
>JBAZCR010000031.1:0-3287 GCA_041654895.1 Candidatus Pacearchaeota archaeon | reverse complement strand
AAAATGAAGGATTTACCTATTTTAGAGGTGATAATGAAAAGATTAATAAAGATTATATAACAAATATAGAATATGATGTAATAGCTAGTAAATATTATAAATTTATTATTGGTAATAAAAAATATAAAGAAACTGAATTTATTTTTAATCAGAAAGATATTAGAGAATTAATATCTAAAAGATTTCCATATCATAAAATTAAAGAAAATATGCTACCTATTGGTATAAATTGGGAAGATAAAAGAGTTATTGAAATAGATTTAACTAAAGAAGATAAAAATGTTTCTGATTATATTTTTGAAGAAATTAAAATACAAAATATTATTCCAAATATTTATGAATTAATTTCTTCTATGAAAATTGTAAAAAGAAGAATGTATACTAAAATAGAAGTTCAAAGTAAAGATTATGCTTTAATTGGATTTTTAGGTGGATTATTTGGATTATCTAAAATTATAAATACTGAGAATATAGAAGTAGAATTTACAGAAAAGAAAATTGTTAATGATAATAGATTATTTATTAAATTTAGTGATGGGTATTTATATTATAAAGATACTAATATTGCTTCATCATTATTATTAAACGGATTATCTTATATGAATCCAGAAGAGTATACTTTAGCAGAATTTGATACTCAAGAACCTTATATAAATTATTTTTTTAATATTGCAAAATCTCGTAATGTTTATAAAGGTCATACTGCATTTAAAGATTTATTTATAGATCCAATAACTGAAGAAGTGTTAAGAGATTTAAATTTACCAACTGATTTTCTTGAATTATTTCTATATGCCAATTCTTTATTAGCGGATAATTCTTATACAAGTGAAACAAATCTTTCTAATTATAGAATTAGAGGATATGAAAATATTGCTACTATTTTATATAAAACATTATCTATGCAATATAGATTATATAAACAAAATAGTTCTGGTATGGGAAGAATATCAGTTCAACAAGATCAAATTTTAGTTGGATTGCACAAATCTTTTATTTTAGAAAATTATGATGCAACAAATCCAATAAATGAATTAAAAAGTAAAGCTATTGTTACTTTTAAAGGTCCTTGTGGTGTAAATAATGATAGGGTTTTTACTTTAGAAAAAAGATCATATGATTTTAGTGCTATAGGTACTATGGCAATAAGTTCTACTGATGGTGCTCCTGTTGGTATTACTAAACATCTTACATTAAATCCTAATATAATTTCTACAAGAGGATTTATGAATGTAACTAAAACTGTAGAAGATATAAAAAATAAAAATTTTACTAATTTAGGATCACCTGAAGAATTGGATGTACCATTTTTAAATTTTCATGATGATCCAAAACGAATTGGTATAGCTTCTGCTCAATCAAAACATATAATAAAAGTTAAAAATGCCACTATACCTGTAATTTCTACAGGAATGGATAAAGTTACACCACACTTAGTAGGTAATACTTACGTTCCTAAAGCGAAAGATGATGGGAAAATTGAAAAAATAGATTATGATAAAAAAATTATAATAATTTCTTATAAAGATGGTACTAAAGGATCTGTTAAATTTGGATTGGATATACAAAGAAATAGTTCTTTTTTCTTTGGTAACGATCTTGTTCCAAATGTAAAAGAAAATCAAAAAATAAAAAAAGGTGATATACTTGCTTATGAAAATGATTTTTTTAAAAAAGATATATTTGGAAATGTAAGAAATACTCAAGGAGTATTAGCAAAAATAGTACTTCATGAAAAATGTACAACAGATGAAGATAGTTTGACAATAACTCAATCTTTATCTGAAAAAATGGGAACTTCTATTATATTACGAAAACAAATATCTTTAACTCCTAATACAAATATAATTTCTTATAAAAATATAGGAGATCACGTTTTTAAGTATGATCCTTTATTAGTATTTGAAGAATCTGAAGATGATTATACGGTTGAATTATTACAAACTATGGGTGAAGTAGATGAAAATATTTTAGCTTCTGCTAAACAAATTCCAAAAGCTAATACTACTGGAACTATAGTTGATATGAAAGTTTATTTTACAGTCCCTTTAGAAGAATTAACAGAAAGTTTAAATACTTTTATTTTAAAGTGGGCTAAAAATGTAAAAAGTAATATAAAATTTGAAAAACAATATCAAGTAGATGATATTGAATTAGAAAAAAGATTAAAAATAACTAAACCATCACAAACAGGAACTACTTCAAGAATTAATGGAGCTATTATTCCTAATAATGGTAAAGGAGTTCTTATTGAGTATTATATTAAACATGATACTACAATGTCTGTTGGTGATAAAGCTACTCTTTATGCGAATTTAAAAGCTATTATTGCTCAAATAATTCCAAATGGTCAAGAACCTATAACTGAAGATGGAATAGTTTTAGATGGATGTTTATCTCTAATATCGGTTATGGCTCGTATGTGTTACTCAATTTTAATGGGTGGAGTTATAACTCATGCATTAGTAGAGAAATCTAAATCTATAGCAAAAGAATATTTAGAATCTATATAAAAAAAAAGAAGAGGAATAATCCTCTTCTTTATAATTTATTTATGCAAATACTCCTTTTGCGAAATTAAATATTCCGGAAAAAATGTTTCGACCAAAATTTAATAATTTATTAAAATATAAACCGAAATTTTCGGTTATCCATGTTAATACCTCCTTACCTGTATTAATCGTTCCGGAAAAAATCGTTTTTATTTTTTCTGAAAATGTTAAATCACTATCAAATAATATCTTTCCAATCGATTTAAGTTTCCCCCAAATAAGTTTTCCTATTTCAATTATTCCTTTTCCTACAGATTTTACAAAACTCCATGTTTTTCTTCCTACTTCATTCCAGTCGGTATTTTTAACAAATTCTTTTGCTTTATTAAAAATTTTACCAATAAAATTTCCAACACTTTTAATAAAACTCATAGTTCTTGCTCCTTTATATATTTTATTAAATATCTTTCCAAATGATTTAAAATTAAAATTAGAATGATTCATAACTTTATTAGCTATACTAGCAAAACTTATAAATCCAGCAGCCATAGGAGGTAACATACCCTTCATAATACTCATAGATTCATTACTCTCCTTTTTTGTTTGCTTTTTCTTAGTAAACATTTCTTCTATTATTTTAGGAATAACGGCTCCTATTCCTACTAATACTGCATTTTTTATATTATCAACAATTACTCTTTTTTCTCCTTTACTAGAAAGTTTAGAAGTTATATAATGTATATATTTTTCATAATCTCCACCACAATATAACACACATCGTTCTGCAGCTTCTTT
>JBAZCR010000030.1:0-3366 GCA_041654895.1 Candidatus Pacearchaeota archaeon | reverse complement strand
TATAATTTAATTTAATTTAATTATGAAAAAAAATAGGGAACTTAATCCCTATTTTAATATTATTCAGATATAACTTCTCCAAAATATATATTTTCATACTTATCTTTACCAGCAGTATTTTTTTCAAAATTTTCTGGTACATTTTTAAATAACTTAAAATCTTTACATAATGGTGAAATTATTAAATTCTTTTTATCTAATATAAAAGCACTAGATTTACATTCATTAGATTCTAATGATACTGATAATGTATTGTTATCAGTATTTTTATATACTTCTAAAATTTTACAATTTTTACAATTTCTTTTTATATTAGAATCAGAATTTATATTAAAATTAAATTCTCCAATACATTTTTCAGAATCAATATTAATATTACCACCATTTTCAAATAAGAAAGTTGTCTGTTTAACCTCATTTATTTTTAAAAATGACATTTTATTTACACTATTTAATCTTATTGTAGTATCAGTAGAACTAAATTTTTTACAATTATTAATAATTAAATTTTTAGACATCATAAAGATATATTTAAACGATATTGATTCTACAGATTCTATATTAAATTCAGATCCTTCAATATTTGTTTTAATAAAATCTATTCTTGATGCAGATGTTTCAGTATTGTCACCTATTAATTTAAATATTTTATTTACATTAAAAGTAATTTCTGTAGTAGATAATTTAACAGCTTCTTTTAAATTAATATTTAAATTTTTACAAGATATAGTAGTTTTTGATAAATTAATACTATTTCTACTAGTAAAAGTAATATCTTTACCATTTATTGTTGAATTATCAATTACTATTGTATCTAACTTTATTTCAATATTTTCTATTAAAGATAATGTAGAATTATCAATTTTAAATGTTATAATTGAAGAATTTAATAAAGAAAATAATTCTTCTAATGAAAAATCTGAATCCGTTATAACAAATTTATTAATATTACATTTTACAATACTACATAATTTAGTAAAAGGTACTTTTATTTCTGAAAATGTGATATCACATTCTGTACCAGAATTAGTTAATGTACAAAGACTACTTATATTATCAGATAATTCACCTGAAATATTATCAATTTTAAATAAATTAAACCCATTAATTGAAAATAATGTTTTATTAATAGATTCTTTTCCTAATTCAATATCATTTAACTTAACATCAATACAATCAGTACAAGATATTAATTGAGAATTACTTAACACACATTCTTCAGTTTTAATAATTCCAGATACAGTAGCTTCTGTAAATTTTATTAAATTAACAATAGGACCTTTTAAAGACGAATTTGAACTATCACAATTAAAAGTAATAGAATTTAATGATATATTAATATCATCTTCTTCACAAATAAAAGATAATTTAACAACTTCATCTAGAATAATTCCACTTATTTTAGGATCTTTTGAACAATTAAAAATAATATGTTTTGTTCCAGAATCTGGATTATTATTTAAGAAAGTACAATTTTCAATTACTAATGATTCAGAAATTTTAATTGTAGAATTATTAGCTAATATTTTACAATTTTTTAATGTAATATTATTAGCATTACATTCACCTTTAGGGAATATAACTGAAATTATAGAATTATTTATTTCTATTTTATTAAATTTCTTAAATATTTCAACATAAGTATTTTCTTTTATAGAATAAGCTGATAATGGTTTAAATTTTTGTAATTCAGGAGTAACATTGTTATCAATTATTAATGTTTCTAAATTATATTCATCTAAACGAGGATCTTGTAATAATTGTAATATAGCTTTATTTAATCCTCCATTAGGATCAGCATTAAATCGTATTGAAGGACATCTTTTACTATATAATTCACTAGTATTCCCTAATTTTCTACAATTATCAGGCGAATCTATTTCAGCAAAAGGAGAATCTTCAAATTTATTATTTTCAGAATAACCATCAATTATATGAATATGAGTAAATGTATCAGGAGAAGATTCATCTGGAACTATAATAGGATCAGGAATCAGTTCTTCTGGATTTAATGGAGGTTCTTGAGGAATAGATAAAGAAGGTTTATAAATAGTACGTCTAAATTTACCATTATTAGTAATATTAATTATATTAGGATTTATTGTAATAGTATTAATTTCATCAGAAAGAACTACTAAATCTGATTCTGTTGCATATCGTTGCATATCATCAGTAATATTATCAATATTACTACGTGATTCTAAAAATTCTGATAAATTTTCTTTATTTTTTTGATCTTTATTATACATCCAATATATTAATTCACCAACTTCAGGTCCACTATATCTTCTTTTTCCTTTATAAGCAACTTCTTGATCATATTCTTCAGTTATTATTTTTAAACTTTTACCTTTTTCTTTATATTCTCTATAATCATCTATTTCTACACCATTTTCATCACAAATATAACATGCAACCATTAATCTTGATTCAATATTATATTTTCCTAAATCTGTAAACGGTTTGTTTGTTGTTTCTTCAGCCATTGTTTATCCTGTTTCATAATTGTTTAATTTGTCTTCCACTATTATCAACAGGTACACCATTAATAATATTTCTAAATCTATATTCTTCTGGAATTCTTTCTAATGGATAATTAGGAATGATATTTCCATTAATATCTAAAACCTTCATTGTTTCAGTTTTCATATCAAAAGCGTAAGAAACACCTTTAAAATCATATTTCATACATTTTTCATTATTAGAAAGTTTTAAATTTCCACTAGAAATGTCTTTATTAATTCTTTCTTTTAATTTATTTACAGAATTGTCTTTAATATTATTATTTTTACTAATATTTTTATTATTATTATTTTTATGTAATGTTTCTGTTAAATTTCTCATTAATGATGCTGCTACATTCATATCATTATCTTCTTTATCAATACGATCTTTCTTTAATTTTAATTCTTCAATTTTCATTTTAGAATTAAATGTGTGAGATGTTGCATTTATAGCATCTCCACGTATAGAACTTAAAGATCTAGCAGCTTCACTTAATTCTCTTAAACCACCAAAAGCAGCTATAGAATTTTTAGATTTCATAACAGCAATATCAAATACTTCTTTAAAATTATCATATAATTCCTGTGATTGTTTATCATGATCTTGAAATCTTGCAATTTCTTGTTGAAAATAGTTTTCATTTATATTGTCACTCATATTTTTTACCCCTTATTCAAAATTTTAATTCTACATTAATATGTTAGCCGTCAAAAATAAATAAAAAAAAAAGAAGGAATTAACCTTCTTTTAATTTCATTAAATATATTTTTTATTATTAATTTGTTTTTTTATTATATTACTTATATCAGGTGGTGAGTAATATTTACTTTTTAAAACTTTTCCAGACGAATCTTCAACTAT
>JBAZCR010000029.1:0-3398 GCA_041654895.1 Candidatus Pacearchaeota archaeon | reverse complement strand
TCAAATCCCTCTTGTTCCGCCATATTGAAAGCATAGGTTTGATACAAAAGTGTCAAGCCTTTTTTATTTGGAATAAAGGGCGAAAACCCCTATATTCCGTTTGCCAACAATTAATCTTAAGTACATAAACGTTTGTTTATAATGAATATTTAAAGTGCTTTTGCCATAAGATAACTACAATTTAACGTTTACCTTACGATTTAACGTTTACATAACAATTTAACGATTACCTAACGATTTAACGATTACTATTAAACTTATGCAGAAATACTAACTTCAAATGGCACAAAAATACTTGAATTAATATAAGAATAAACTTCAATTTTCATATATATTATGATATACTTAATACAAATAACAAAGCGATTATTTTACTAGATAAACGAAGGATGTGTAAATAATATGAATAAACATGAAACGAAATTTTATGAAGCTTTAGAAGACATATTTTTAGGTGCTAAAATTGAGGGTGAAGGAGGATTCGTTAATTTACTATCAATTAAGTCCGCTTATTACAAAAAAATATTAAAACAATTTAAAACAGAAGTAGATAAGGATCCTGTCGTAAAACAATTTAAAGAAGAGTTTTTTGATAGACTTTATTCTTTTTTTGAAAAGTATTTTAGTGAAAGTGGTAGCGTCTACTTTACTAAAACAAGGTATTCACAAAACATATATGAAAAGGTTTATACCGATAATAAAGATGTTGTTCTATTTTGGAAAACAAATGTTCTTTACTATGTTAAAAGCGATATACTATTTCAAAATATAGATGTTGAGGTTAAAGATGATAATGGTTTGACCTACAATTTTTTCTTTGACTGTGGTGAGTTAGTAAGTAAGCAAAATAACGAAAAAAGAGAATTAATATTCACTTATGAATCAACAACTAATCAAAAACACAATTTTAGTGTTGCATATTCGTCAGACGGTAGGAAAAACAATGTTACACAAATATCAAGAAGTACAAAAGTGCCAGAAGCAGTATTGGAAAAAGCTTTTGATGTTTTCAAAAAACAAAACACAGTTGATTTCTTTATAAATAAAGATGCAAACAGATTTTTAACTGAGCAATTAGATCTTTACCTACATCAAATTTTAATAGATGAAAATAATCAGTTTGACACTGACAGATTAAAGCAAATTAAGAAAGTTAAAGAATACTCACTTAAAATTATTTCATTCATAGCACAGTTTGAAAATGAATTAGTTAAGATATGGAATAAGCCTAAATTCCCATTGAATAGTAATTATATTATAACTAAAAACTTATTAACAAATGAAATGATAGAAAGACTAGAGTCGCATCCGGGATATAAAGATCAGTTGAAAGAATGGAAAATGTTAAATATAGATGAAAAAGGTGATCGTGTACCATTTGATACTAAACATTTTAAATCTATAGAGCTCGAATTGTTAAGTAACTTTGATAATTTAGATGATCAGTTAGATGGTAGATTAATAAGAAGTGAAAACTATCAAGTCTTAAACACTTTACAAAACAAGTATAAAGAAAGTACACAGTCTATATACATAGATCCGCCATTTAATACAGGTACCGATTTTATATTTGTAGACAATTATCAAGACAGCACTTGGTTAAATATTATTTATGATAGAGTCCAAGCAGCCTATTCATGGCTAAAAAAAGATGGAAGTCTCTACTTGCATTTAGATCATATAGCAGAACACTACGGTCGTGAGTTATTAGATGATATATTTGGTAAAGACAATTTTAAAGCAAAGATAACTTGGAACACAGGAGACAATATTTCAGGATTTAAGGCGCAAGCTAAAAACTGGATTAGACAAGCAGATTATATTCATTTTTACACAAAGGATTCGGGGAATTATTATTTTACTAAATGTAATGAACCATTAGAGGATATTCCTGGATTAGGGTGGTTAGATGTCCTAGGGAATGAGAACAATAATAGATATATTGAGGTTTGGGAAAATGATAAGCTTATAAGAAAGCCAATTAAACAAAGAACAAAACCAAAAGGAACAATCTGGAATGATGTTTATTCATTTATGTATAGTGAACCAAGAGAAACAGAAAGCCTATCTTTTGTTAGTAATCAAAAACCTGAAAACTTATTAAGAAGAATAATTCAATCAAGTACAAAGCCTAATGATTTAGTTGTCGATTTTTTTGCTGGAAGTGGAACAACACCAGCGGTAGCACATAAACTAGGAAGGAAATATCTTGCCGTAGAAATGGGAGAATACTTTGATGAAACTTATTTTGATATACAAGATATTAAGAAAGAGCAATTGAGAAATGCAATAGTTGAAGAAGTAATACAAGAAAAAAAATCATCCAGTGTTGTCAAAATTAGAAAAATAGGATTGCTTGGAAGAATGAAAATAGTGTTAAATGGAGATAAAGAGTTTTATCCTACTCACTCAAAACTTTCAAGAAAACCTCATTTATCCAAAGATGTCAATTGGGAAGGTGGAGGTTTTATAAAATACTATGACTTAGAACAATATGAAGACACTCTAAACAAGTCTAAATACAGTGAAACCGCAACTACAATATTTGATGAAACTAATCCTTTTGCGAATTATATATTTCAATCAGACGATAAATTAGCAGATGTTTTAGAAATTGAAATTCCTTCAAATAGAGAAGCGATAGTGAAACTTAACTTTGATAAATTGTATCCAAATATAGATTTTGCAGAAACTATTTCTCTAATTAAAGGTAAGAAGATTAGACAAATAACAGAAAAAGGAGTTCTTTTAGAAGGAGAAACTAAAGAAATTAATGTGGATTATAAAAATATGACTCCAGAACAAAAGGTTGAGTTTGTGAAAATGCTCAAACCTGTTTTATGGTGGGGTGAATAATTGTGTCAAAGAGAAATTTAGAGGTACAATCAGTATTAGAAAAAATAGTTACTGACAATCAAAAACTAAGATATTCTGCTCTTCCAAAACAATGGCAAGTGGCTGACATTGTTAGTTTTGCTGAAGGGAAGGAACTATATTCTTATCAACAAAAAGCTCTTGAAAATATAACATCCACATTATATTTAGCGTTTAATGATAGAAAAACGGATGGACCAAACTTTGCTAATTTAGCCTATGAATATAGCCAATATGGGGCATATCCTTCACCATCTAATAGAGCTTGTTTTTGGATGGCAACTGGGAGTGGTAAAACTCTTGTTTTAGTTAAAACGATAGAGCATATCGATTACTTAATGGCTCAAGGGTTAATTCCTGAAAAAGAGATTTTAATACTAATGCCTAAGGAAGATTTAATAGATCAGCTTAAAGAAGAAGTTAGAGTTTATAATGAAAGTCACATGGGTGGAAGAACTATCTCGCTTATAAATTTAGCAGAATATGAAAGAGATAAATGGGCTGGATTTACCTTGTTTGAGGAA
>JBAZCR010000028.1:0-3439 GCA_041654895.1 Candidatus Pacearchaeota archaeon | reverse complement strand
GGGTGCTGCTAGGGATGCGGGTGCTGCTACTTCTAAAAGTGCAAAGGAAGCAGCAGACGCTTTGGGATACATGGCTCTGGCTGGTTGGGATGTAGAAACATCCATAAGCGGTTTAATGCCTGTACTCCGTTTGTCTGAGGCCGGGAATATTGATCTTGCCCGGGCTAGTTCCCTGGTAACGGACAGTATGAGTGCTATGGGAATAGAAGTTAAGGATTTAGATCATTACTTAGATATTGTTGCCCAAACTGCAAGATCATCCAACACTGATATTGACCAGATGGCGGAAGCCTACCTGGGCGTTGGTGGTACTTTACGAGGGTTACGTGTCCCGTTGGATGAAAGTGCTTTGGCATTAGGATTCCTTGCCAACGCCGGGGTTAAAGGTGGGGAAGCCGGCAACGCTTTAAATGCTGTATTGTTGAATCTAACCTCTCCAATGGGCCGGGCGAAAAATGCGTTGAAGGATCTTAATTTTAATGCTTTTGATAGTCAGGGTAAATTTAAAGGCTTGGAAAACGTGTTGTTTGAACTAAAAGATAAAATGGCAGATATGACAGAAGAACAACGACAAACTACCATTGCTATGATCGGCGGTAAGGAACACGTTAAGGATCTGAACGCTCTCCTAAATGGGTTGGATAGTAGTTACGACAGTCTTAAACAAAGCATCTCCGAAGCAGATGGCGCCTTAAATGAGATGGCAGAGACCATGCTTGAAAACGCCAAAGGTGATATTATAATACTAATTTCCGCCCTAGGGGAACTAGCATTGAAAGTGTATGATATGTTGCGTCCTATTATTGTGGAAATAATAGCCAAAATACAGGATTTTGTAGATTGGTTAAATGATTTAAATCCAGCGGCACAACAAGCTGCTTTAGGTGTTGCGTTGGTTGCCGCATCTTTAGGCCCTTTTCTCTATGTATTAGGGATCTTGCTTTCCCAATTACCAAAAGTCACATTAGCAATCGAGGCAATAGGCAAAAGTGTCACAGCGTTAGGCAAAACATTTACCTGGCTTACCACCAACCCCGTTGGGTTAGTAATCACTGCAATTGGGATCTTGGTTGCTGCAGGTGTCCTTATCTATAAAAATTGGGATACTATCAAGGAAAAAGCAATTGAACTGGGGAAGGTAATATCCCCAGTATGGGATAGGATCAGGAACGGGGTTATTGTGACTGCATCCGCTATAGCTGGTTTACTGCTGCCCAAATTCACTATCCTAGCTGCACAAGCTACCGTCACCGCTGCCAAGACGATAGCGGCATGGGGTTCCTCCGCTGCTAGTGCGACTGCTAGTGCTGCAGTACAGGCGTTGGCATCTTTAAAGGTGATTGGTTCATGGGTAGCTACTGCCGCTAGTGCCACGGTAAACGCTGCAATAATGGCAGCTTCTTGGGTGGTTGCAATGGGGCCGGTAGCTTGGGTAATTGCCGGTATTGCCGCCGTTGCAAGTGCCGTTGCAATCAAAACCGGGGCTATGGCAAAAGCGATCGATTGGTTAAAGGAAAAGTTTGTTGCAGCGTTTAATGCTATAATTAAAATTTTTAATAAATTGACAGAGGCATTAGGTATCACTCAGAGGGTTGCAAAAAGCCAAGCGGATCTTAACAAGGGATTCCGGGAATTAGAAAGTGCTGCTGCTGGCCCCGCCAATATTAATAGGCAATTCCGGGAAATGGAACTGGGCCTAAAACTTGCTGGGGAATCGTTAGATGACACCATCCCTATTGTGGATGATTTTGGGGAATCTTTATCCGGGGTTGGGGACAAGGCAACGGAGGCCGGGGGTAAATCTGCCGAGGCTGCTGAAAAAACTAAAACTGCTTGGGTTGGTACTGCTGATTCTGCAAAGGCCGCACTAGATCTTTTACGTACGCAACATGAAACGGAAATGACTTATGCGGAAATGACCGGGGATAAGGTGGAATCCCTCCGGTTAAAACACCAGCAATTAAATGATGAATTAGTTTTGCAAAGATCCGTTGTGGAGGCTTCTTGGAGAGAAGTTGAAAAAGCTAATAAAGCGGGGATACTTCAAGGGGAAACCAAGCAGGATCTGATCAAGCGTATAGATGAATTAAATCGTAAATTAGCGGATGAGTACAAGGCCCAAGCATCCCTTGAAAAGCAGATACAGGAAACCAGTGAATCAATCAAGACACAGGGCAGGGATGCCAAAGAGTTAGTAAATGAACTCAAAAAGGTTGCTCAGGCTTACCATACAGATTTGGCAAACGCTTTAGAAGATTATAACAAAAATGTACAAAATACAAACGAAAACCTTGCTAGAGATGTTGCGGATCTACAGGCGGAATTAAGTCTCCGTCTTAATGAGATACAAGCCCAGGGGATGTCCCGGGAAAAGCAGGTTACCCAACAATTCCAGCAGGAACTAGATAATCGTGCCAAGGCGTTAATGAATTTTGTTGGGTTATTTGACGAGGTATCCCACAAAGAGGTTTCTGGTGAAAAATTACTGGAAAACCTTGAGGGGCAAGTGGATGCTTTCGATGATTGGCAAGAAAATATACAGAAGCTAGCTGCAAAGGGTATAGATGAAGGATTGCTGGAAGAATTAAGATCCATGGGGCCAAAGGCTGGGGCGGAGATAGCCGCTTTAAATACTCTAACGAGTGAGCAACTTACTCAATACGTAAACCTTTGGAAGAAGAAACAGGCCCAGGCGAAAGATGAAGCCGTGATTCAGCTTGCAAAGCAACGGGAAGAAATGAACCGTCAGCTTAATGATATCCGCAACGATACTGCCCAACAAATGGATCAGCAACGTCGGGAAGTGGCCCGCAAGCTGGAAGAAATGAATGCCAAGGCACAAGAAGAACTGGAAAAGTATAAGCTGGAATGGGAAAAGAAGAACGAAGAAATCCGTAAAAATACGGAAAAGAATATAAAAGATATACACCAAAAATTTAACGACCTAGTTGGAAAATCAACAAACTATGGTGTCAGCTTGATGGAAAACTTTATGAGTGGGATTGATAGTATGATGCCCGCTCTAATTAGTAAATTGGAATCCATAGCAGATACTATAGATAGCTACATGCCCCATAGCCCGGCGAGGAGGGGGCCTTTAAAAAGGATAACTGAGTGGGGGCCTTCCTTGATGGGGGAATTAATAAAGGGGATAGAGATACAAATACCCCAATTACGAGGGATTATAGAAAAGGCTACTGAGGGTATTGCCATGGGATTCTTGTCCCCGCCTGGTATGTTATCTCCTGCTATGGCAGCAAATGGGTTTTTTGGGGGTACCTCTAGTTATGGGGATACTATATTTCAACCTGGTTCTATTGTGATCCATGGTGCTGGAAATGCTGAGGATATATTTTCCGTATTTGAAAGGGAGATGTTTAAGCGGGGGGTGCGTTTCTAAATGTCGTCATTGGGCAGAACTTTATTCATTGCAGGGAAA
>JBAZCR010000027.1:0-3543 GCA_041654895.1 Candidatus Pacearchaeota archaeon | reverse complement strand
AATAAAACTAATAGAATTATCTTTGATTAGAAAATCTATTTTACCATAAGTTCTTATTTTAGGAGCAGGTTGTTGTACTTGAGGTATTGGACTAATTGGTTTATTTAAAGTCATTTCTCTATTAATAAATATTGGTGGTTGTTTTAATAATGGTCTTTCAATTTTCTCTTTTGTTTTTTCTAAAATTGGTTTTGTCTTTATTTTTTGAATTTTTTTAATAGGCAACTCAAAATATTTTAGACTCTTGTCAATAATTCTAATACTCTCATTCTTGGCTAAAATAGATTTCATTAATTTATCAGATAACTCAATAATTTCTTTTTGACTTAAAATCTCAGGATGTTTAACACCATATTTTTCTTTTTGTATTTTTTTTAAAATATTTATATTAATTCTTTTAATTAATTTTAATCCAAAATCTTGATTTTCATTTTTCATTCTATTCTCGGCAAAGGCTTAGGTTTTAGAGTAAAAATTTTTTCTTGACTCTTCTCTTCTTTAGATCCTTCTTCAGTTGAAATATCACTTCTTTGAGAAATTTTTAATTTTTCCTCAACATTATTTAATCCTTTATTTATTATCTTATTTTGGTTTAACAATGAATCAATTTTTGCAGAGATACTTTCAGGAATATTCTTTTCAGTTTTAGCTAATTCCCTTGCAGAATCTTCAAATATTTTAAGTAACTTGCTCATATTATTAGATAATAACTCAAAATTATTTGCTAGTTTATTCATTGTTTTTTCAAGATCTTCTAAAGTCAAGTTCTTATCTTTTTTAGAAACAACTTTTTTTATATTATTTACTTTTTTATTTTTTTTCACTTCTTTTACCATATATTCATTAAGGGTAATATAACTTTATAAGGTTTTTTAGAAGAAATAAAATCTTTTGAAATAAAAAAGTTTATAAAGGTAATTTGTTGAATTTAATTAGGTTAAAGTCAGTCTCAAAGACTTAGACAATTTACTTTCGAAATGAAAGGCCTGAGTAATAAAAATGGCAAAAAAAATATTTAGTCAAAATCCTGAGAAGTATGTTTTAGCATTAGCTAGTGTATTAAAAGAATATAAAGAATTCAAAGCTCCAGAATGGTCTTATTTTGTTAAAAGTTCAACATCTAAACAAAGGCCCCCAGTTCAAGAAGATTTTTGGTATATTAGAAGTGCAAGTATTCTAAGACAATTATATATTAAGGGCGTAGTAGGTGTAGGAAAATTAAGAACAAGATATGGCTCAAGAAAAAAAAGAGGCGGAAGGCCTGAAGAATTTAGAAAATCAGGTGGAAAAATAATAAGAACAATCTTACAACAAGCTGAAAATGCAGGTCTAGTTGAAAAAGTATTGAAATTACAATTTGGTAGAAGATTAACAAAAAAAGGAAGAGATTTATTAGATAGTATTGAAGTTGAAGCAACAAAAAATTTAGATATAACAAATTTAACAACAGACTGGAAAAAAGAACTTGAAACAAATATTGAAGAAGAAGATAAAAATGAGATAAATGAAGAGGAGCAAGAAGAGTAAAATGGCAAGTAGAAAAGCAAAGATGAGGAGCAGTAAAAAAAGACATCTTCAAAAAAAAGCAAAACAAACTAAGTGGGCTCCTTTTTGGACAGTCTTAAAAAAATATGGTAAAGGTAAAAAAATACACCCATCAGCTCATACTCATGTAAAAAGACATTGGAGAACAAGAAAATTAAAAATAAAGCCTAGAATCTCTAGGAAAAAACATCTAGGATAAAATGGTAGACCAAAAACAAAAAATTGAAAAAGAAGAAAAAATTAAAACAGAAATAGTTGAAAATAAAGAAAGTACAAAAGAAAGTTTAGAATTGCAAAAAGAAAAGCCTAAAAAAATAAATTTACCTCTAAAAAGCAAAAAAGATGTTAAAGAAGAAAAGATAGAATTAGAAAGAGTTTATGTTGTTCCTCTAAGAAAAGGATTTTTAAAAGTACCACAATACAAAAGAGCAAAAAAAGCAGTTAAAACTTTAAAAGAATTTTTAGCAAAACACATGAAAGTTGAAGATAGGGATTTAAACAAAGTTAAGATTGATATTTACTTAAATAATGAAATCTGGTTTAGAGGAATAAAAAAACCTCTATCAAAAATAAAAGTCAAAGCAAAAAAAATAAATGGTATTGTCTATGCTGAATTAGAAGATGTTCCTGATTACGTAAAATGGATAAAACAAAAAGATGATAAAAAGAAAACAAAGGTAGATAAAAAAGCACTAGACAAAGTAGTGACTCAAGAAGCAAGCAAAGATAAAATTAAACAAGAAAGAAGTAATAAAGAAAATCAAGAAAAGATAAAACAAAAAGATAATATAGAAACTACTAAAGTTGACTCAGCAAAAAAAGTTACACAAGTAAAATCTACAAAAATAGACAATTTATCTACAACAACTCAAAGAAAGACTCTTAAAAAATAATTTTTTAATTATACCAATTATATAATTTCTTTATCTCTTCGTCATTTAATGCACGATTATAAATTCTAACTTCATCAATTAAGCCATTAAAAGGTCTATTATTATTTTCTAACCCCCAATGACTATCTCCAATAGAATGACTTTCTCCACCAAAAATAAAACCTGCTGAAACATCAGAAGAATTAATCTTATTTCCGTTCAAGTAAATTTTAGTTTGATGACCATTATATGTAAATGCTAAATGAACCCATTGATTTTTTGGCGGTAATTGCATCTCACTTATATCAACATCTCCTAATCTTAACCTCATCCCTGTATTTTTAATTTCAAAATGAGAATTTTTATTTTCTAATCCTTCATGACCCCAAATACCAGAAATTTCTGTTGTATCTTTTTCATCTACCCATCCATACCATTTTATCCAAGAACTAAAACTAAATGCACCTTCAGAATTAGCTAATTTTCCTAATAAAATTAAATCATCTGAACCATCAAATAAATATGAACCATTATTTTTTCCATCTTGATTCCAAATAGCTCCACTAATTGTACTTCCTATATTGTTGCCAGAATAATCTTTAACATTTTCACTTTCATTTAAAGGTAAATAAAGTAATAAATTTTCTGTAATTATATTTCTACCACAAGTTACTTTTTTTCTAATAACTTCAGGACAATATATAATGCTATTTTTAGCTGAGAAATAAATTGGTTGAATCTCTAATAAAGTAACTTGATATAAATCTAAGGAAGTTAAATCCTCTGTTTTATGATAAATATTTTCAGGCTTAAATTTTCCATCAGTTAAGCCCTCACTAGAAAATAATGTAGTTGAAACTTCATACATCCCGATTTCAGCATTAATATCGTCATGAACTTTCATAACATATCCATCAATACTAAATCTACCTCTATTTTTTAATTTAATACTCATTTCATAAGGAGAACAAGAATAATCTTCAATAAAAATAGATATTCCGTCAGGACATTTAGGAGTTGTATCTTCTTGGACATAAAAACTAAGCCAATTATATACTAAGATTGATAAAGAAATAGTAATACCAATTAAAATAACATATCCAATTATATTACTTATTCCCTTCTT
>JBAZCR010000026.1:0-3661 GCA_041654895.1 Candidatus Pacearchaeota archaeon | reverse complement strand
GCGGTATCAGTTCGATGTCAATATTCATGGCGTTTTCTATTGTTGTAAGGAATACGCACGCATCGCAAAAACCAAAGGCGGGAAGATAATCAACATCGCCTCCACTTCCGGGTTGGGGCCGCGTCCGGGGAGAAGTGCCTATGCTGCCAGTAAGGCGGCAGTCATAAATTTCAGCGCTTCTATTGCGGAGGAGTTGCGACCCTACGGAATAAAAGTGTATTGCCTGGCCCCCGGAGCTTGCGCCACAGATCTCCGCCGCAAGATTTACCCGGATGAAGATTTTACTAACATGATGAAGCCAGAGGAGTTGGCCAGATTCGCAGTAGATATCGCAGAAGGTGGAGAAATGCTAGACGGGCAAACTATTCAAGTGAGGTGTTCTGGGTGAGGAGGAGTGTTCCAATTCTCAATACATTGCATTTCCCGGTGGAGGTGGGTAGGTTTGTTTTTCCTCCCCAAAAAGAGGTTGTAATAGAAGTGGAGAAAAATTCCTCCGAATTCCGGATGATTCGCTCAGTAAAAGGGCTTCGAATTGATAAGCACGATAATGCTGCGTGGATGTATAAGCATGGGTTAATCGAGACGTACGATTTTAACATGGTCTACGATACTCATTCTCAGCATCGCGGAGCGGCTTACCTCAAGGCCATTGAAGCGCTGTCCAACCCTATTATTAAGCATTTGCCCGAAGGAGCGTCTGGGTTCATAGACAAGCCTTCTCCTCACGGAATCAACCTCAGGTTTTTTTCCTCCATGAGAATTCGCCAGCAAGGTAAAGCGCCAGTTGGGCCTTGTGATGTATTTTATTCTCACGGAATTGGAGATAAAAACTATTGGATTGCCGAACGAATCGCAGGTTACCGCTTCGCTCTCGTCCCAGGACCTGCCTGGAAGGAGCGGATTGAAGCGGGCGGGTTTAGGGGGTGGATTTACATAGTGGGTTACACCAAGTTGGACCCTTTGTTGAACGGGGAATACGTCCGGCAGGAAAGACCGTCCGGGAAGCCTTATATTGTTTGGGCTCCTACTCACGCCTATCACAGCAGACCGAAAGGACGCTCCAGTTACCCGGATTGCATGAGGTTAATTTCCGAGATTCCAGATTGTTACGAGGCTACAGTTGCTCTTCACCCTACTTCCCGCCTGGGATTGACCCGGACGCAAGATGTTACATTACAAGAGCTGCTCGATGCGGATGTCGTTATCGCAGATGCCGGGAGCACACTTTATGAAGCATGGGCGTTGGGCAAGCCCGTAATTTTCCCTGACTGGATTTGTAGAGATGCTATTTTGTCTCATTTTTCTCCAGGAAATTTAGAATACGAGATCTACAATAAACGAATCGGATATCATGCGAAGGATATGAAGCATTTAGTTGAATTGATTGAGGTGGCCTTGCATAAGGGAATGCGAGATCCGGAGATTGAGTTTATAGAGCGGGTATTTCCTTCTGAGCTGAGAGGTCAAGCAGGGCTGAAGGCTGCGGAAGCCCTGGAAGAGATAAAGGGGGCGGTTTTTTCATGAAGCCTCGGATTCCAGACAAGGTCAAGGTTGGCGGAGTTGATTACCGTATTAAATTTGTTAAAAAGGTCAGTCCATTAGATGACGAGGTCGACGGAGCGATTTTCCATCGGTCTCAAGAGATATTAATCCAAGAGGATATGACTTTCGATTATACGGCCTGCGTGTTCTTTCACGAGTTGCTTCACGCTATTTTTAAACATTGTGGATTTGCGCAGGATGAGACTATGATTGAGTGCCTTGCGAATTGCCTCTACCAAGTATTGAAGGATAATGATATAATGATATAGCGGAGGGAGACTGGGGATGGAGCGGGAACGGCATAAAATTCCTCCGAATTCGACGAATCCAAAAAAGCCATCTCGTATGTTGACGCCTCAGCAGGAGCGATTGCTTGATTTTTTTGAGGAGGAGCTTCGTTATGGAGAGGCTGCGGTGGTGGTTAAGAAGGGACAGCCTGTGTTTGTGAGAATTGCGTATAAAGACGTTAAGCTGGATTAATTTAATTGAGCGGGATTCGATTAAAGTCAGTATTGATTTTTAGTATTGATTTTTAGTTTGTTTTATTTTATAATTAAACAAACCGAAAGATAGATCGTCCAAGAACCCGAGAACGGGAATTGGTGAAAGAATTCGTTTCGCTGATTCTCGTTTTTTATTTGAAAGATGGAGTTGAGATTATGCCAGTTACCTTATGCCAGAAGGATGGTAATCCGGGATTCAAATGGGGAGAAGAAGGGCATTGCTACACTTATGATCAGGGAAATTCCGCATCGCGACTCCGCGCTCGGCTGAAAGCAGAAGCCCAGGGACGAGCGATTAAGGTGTCGCAAAGCAATAAAGGTGGTGGGGGTAGGTGAAGTAATGTAGATTGATTTTATTTTCATATATCCAAAAGCGCTACGTCAGGGCGCAGATAAATACTGCGGATAAAAGCCGACGGGCTATAAATGGAGGTTGATCTTAAAATGAAGATTTGGAGAAAATTGCTTCTGTACACTCTTTTGCTTCCTGTGATGCCTATTCTGGGCATCCCGGGCGGCTCTGACGCCGGAACTGATCCTGATGGGGACAATAGTGCTGGCGGAGATGATCTCAAAAAGAAAGACCAGGACGGCAGGGATGCCGGGGGTTCTAAGGGTTCCAAACCCAAACTCGCCAGGAAAGACAAAAACCAGGACGGCGGGGACGCCGGGGACGCTGGAGATGCCGGGGATACTGGCAAGAAGGCTGCTGAGAAAACTTTCACTCAAGAAGATGTTGACGCTATACTCACCAAGAGGATTGCTCGTGCGCGCAAAACGTGGGAGCAAGAGATGGAGGAAGAGAAGCGTAAAGCGGCCATGTCGGAGGCGGAGCGACTAAAAGCGGAAAAGGACGAAGCCGAGCGTAAGGCAGCCCTCGCTATCGAAAAAGCCAACGAACGTCTTGTTAAAGCAGCGGTTATTGCTCAGGCGGCTGAGCTAAACATCATAGATCCAGAAGCTGCTTATGCGCTCATAGACAAGGAAGACATATCCGTCGATGATATGGGCAAAGTGGAAGGCGTAAATAAGGCGCTCGAGAGCCTAATCAAGGAAAAGCCTTATTTAGTAAGGAAGGATAAGGATGTCCGGCGTGCTGGGGACGACCAAGGTGATAGCCACGGTCGTAAAGTCTCAAGCAGTATGAACGACCTTATCCGCCAAGCCTTCCGGAGGAATTAATTTTTAGGAAGAGTTGAGCTTGTAAAATCATTTTAAGGAGAGATAAGTATGACTTACATTCCTCGTTCTGGTGCCGAAGCGCTGATGCCGGAGGAGTTTCAACGGGAGATTATTGATCATGTCCCTGAGATGTCCGCGGTGATGTCTCTGGCCAAAAAGGCTCCGAACATGAGCCGTCAGCAGAAGAGGATCCCCGTCCTCTCCGTGCTGCCTATGGCTTATTTTGTGAGTCCCGGCCCGACTAAGCGGACTGATGCTTCTGACCTGAATCTCAAGAAAACCACCCGGCAGTTGTGGGAGGACAAATACCTGGACGCCGAAGAGCTAGCTGTTATCGTGGCCATCCCTGAAAGCGTACTGGATGACAGCGACTACGACATTTGGGCGGAAGTGCGGCCCAAGTTGCTCGAAGCCTTCGGGCTCGCCTTCGACCA
>JBAZCR010000025.1:0-3895 GCA_041654895.1 Candidatus Pacearchaeota archaeon | reverse complement strand
TCCCAGTTCTGCCAGTTAACACCGCGCTTCACGTAATACCGGCCCAGTGTCGTCTGATAACCAATAGCGGGGTATGACACTTCGCCAAAATGGCCCAAAAAATTCCAATAAGATTCATCCATTACTGGTCCCACTGCACGCCACACCCCATCAATAGCATCCTCGCTTCCTTCCGTTTTAATAAAGATGCCTGAAACGGTCGCGTAGTCTCGTTCGCCTACATACGCAATTGTCCCCGCAGGAAGGGATGCGTATTCCGGTGTTAAAAGTTCTTCATAGAGCCCTACCTTTATCGCGTCATAGGTGACATGGTACGGTCTCCCCCCGCCCCCACCCCCACCGCCGGGCGTCACCCTGATCGGCACGTTCGCCAGTTGCCTACGCAACCACCGCACTTCCTTTTCAAGCGCTTCTATCCGTCTATCAGCCTGACTCATGGCAAGTCCCTAAACCGTAGTTCGTCGTACCCTGTTTTGATGCGCGTCGTGCCATCCTCGAAGTTCCATTCGCGGCTCGTGACCACCGTGCGAATGTCATGCACCGCGCCGCCGATACCCGCTGAAACAATCAGGCTGCCGACGGGATGCGCAAGGAGGATGCTTTTCACCATAAGATCAATCGTCTGCCGGTTCTCGCCGTACCACGCGGCCGCGAACGCCGCAAGGGCGCGAAGGCGTTCCACGTCGTTGCGGACAAGTCCGCCGGGGTGCGTATCGCGCGTGCCGCCTGACACGTCTGTCACGGTCCCCGGCACGACATACCACGCGACAGCGTCCGGCTCCTCGATAACCAACGTACGCCGCGCGCCAGTGCTGCTTGTGGCAGTTAGTTGCCGCGTCACCTGCAAGTGAGCATCTGTCTCAACCATCGCCGTTAGTTGTATCGTGTCCCATGCAATCACGCTGTCAATCTCGCTTGCCCCTTCGGGCGGGGACCAATGCAACGCGGCGAATAAGTGGTTGATGCGGGGACGTAATGTGAGAGCCAGTTCACGGTCAGAGAAATAAAATGGCGTGGGATACTCGGTTACTGAGTCACTATCTTCTTCCTCTTGCACCACTAACCGATCTAGTAATTGGTATGAAGCGGAGGTGGGTTCGTAGCAAAACGCAAACGGTTTGCGGTAGTCAACTTGGTCACCTTCTTTGATGGTTTCAAATGGTAACTCACGCTCCCATACGTGCCCTTCGCGGTGCGCAATCCCGCCCGTGCTAAAATCCAACTCGCCATCTTCATCCACCGTCGGAACTAACGCCGCGCCGTTCATCGTCCAGTCCCAATCGTCGGGGACGCGAAATCGGCAAAACACGTTCTCGTACTTTTCAGCCCGCCGCTCATTGTCATCCGCCGCGCTCTCATACGCGGACTGCTGCGCATTGGTCCAGTCTGGCACCAAAGGCGCCCATGTGCTCGTAGCTAAAGGATTCGCCGAGTAGGTCGCGGTGGAATAGACAGGCCCGCCGCGAACAACCACCTGATCCCATTTATGTATAGCGCTGTAGCGTATGCGCAGCTCGATGTCGATCACGTCATCGAAGATCACTTCGGTTAGATTCGAGTTCGCGCGAATTCGCCGCCCGCCGATCCAGTACTCCTTATCGAACATCGAGAACGTTT
This sequence comes from Candidatus Pacearchaeota archaeon, assembly GCA_041654895.1. GTDB lineage: Archaea > Nanobdellota > Nanobdellia > Pacearchaeales > GW2011-AR1 > JAGVXH01. Next base: position 2,278 of record JBAZCR010000025.1, on the reverse strand, counting down.
CGATGTAAGCCGATGTGCCCGCATCGTTGACCTTAACGCGCCAGCCGACGCCGCGCCGCCGGTCCACAAGGCGGTCCAATGCCTCACGCACGGTCAGGCCGTAGAGGTCGTGCATCTCCTCGCGTTCATCCAGCATTTGCAGCGCGGGTGTTTTCGCAACGCCGCCGACAAGTCCCGCGATAGACCACGTTACGGGACTCGCGCTAAGCACGTTCGTCACGAGGTAATTCAGAATGTCGAGGTTGGTCCACAGCTCAGAGCCGCCGAATACGGGTGACGCGCCGGACGTGTATGCGTTGCCTATAATCCCATCCCCGCGTCCCTGTTGTTCGTTGAACCGCAGCGGACGATCTATCTGCCCGTCTGTTGTCCAGGAGTGCATGATCTTTTCATCAAGGAAATACTCCAACCCCACGGCGCGGAATGTCTGTCTGCCACCGTCGTCTTCGTCGTCAATGACGTAGCCATGCCAGAACGGGATCGGCGTAGCAGACCAACCGGTATCCGCCAAGAGGCGCACGTAAGAACCCATGAGATCGAGTGGAGGGTAGTAGTCAAAGACCGGCATGTCTTCACGGAGAATCGTGCCGAAATCATGGGCCAGCGTAGCATGGCTCGATTGAGGGCTTGCAGCCTCTTCGGCCCTGAGCGCGTAGACATACGGTAACCATGTCCATGAATCCGACCAAGCGCGCTTCGCCTCGACCACGATGCGCGGCATGTACGTTACCACGTCGTAAGTAGCCGGGCCTATAATGGTTCCCTTCGCCATATCTATTCACTCATTTCCATAACGCCACCGCACCCCCTACGCTCGCGGCCCCGGCAAGAGCGCCCACTAGTATTTTCCAGATCGTCCGGCTGTCGAGTGCTGAAAACATCGCCTTACGGATAGCCGCCCGTGTAGCCATTTGCTCCCGCCGCCATTCCTCGATTTTCCGCACGCGCTCGAACAGGCCCGCTTGCCCGTTACCCAGCAGCAACCGCCGTATATCCATGATGGCCGCTTGCGTCGCGTCAATCGCGTTCTGCATATCGTCGAGCTTGTGCAGGATGTTCGCCGTGCGTTCGTCGCATAATGCCGGGGGTACGCTGTTGTCCATGGGTGCTCCTTATTGTCCGGCAACCGCCAAATCCAGGAGAATGCGCAAAGGGCGCGGCAGTAGCCTCACGCTCGCGCCGCTGGTCTCGACTACCGTGTCGAGCGCGAACCCGCCCGCGTCCAATGCCGTCGCGCCGCTGCCGTCCGCCATGTACACGGAGCGGTCCGCTTTGAGCACGGTGAACTCCACATAACCGAGGTGCGCCGTCGCGCCCGCGGGCAACGCGCCCGCCCATGTCACCGTCACGGCCCCATCGCCGTCCGCGCCCGTCAATGTCCCGCCCGTTGCGGTGTCGGCAACGACGCCCACGTAGGCCACGGTCTCGGGGTAGGGCACTGTGATTGTCAACTCGGATACGCCCGCGTCAACGTCGGCCACGTCTACCGAGACGCGGATCGTGTCGCCCACACGCGCGTCCATCTGCGCCGCGCCAAAGACGGTGTATGAGACGTTGGGTATCCCAAAGGACAACGCTACCAACATGCTCAAAGTCAAGATCGCTTTCATGAGAATCTCCTTACCCGATTATCGGCGGGTGGTCACTTGCCCCCACCGGCGAGTTGTAAGGCGTCAGGGTGCGCCCACCAATGATGTCCTGATACGCGCCCTCGCCCAGCAAGCGCCAATAGCCCTTGGGTCGTGTAGAATGTACCACCATAGGCGAGAACCCCTTTGCCAACTGATAGCCCGCGCCGGTCAGCGGGTCAAACACAGTCCACGGCGAAACCACATCCCAAATTGCCAACTCCGCAACACACCCCTCGATACTGTACCCGTATCCCGAATCGTCACCGACTACAATCGCGGTCGGAGCCCCATCTGGGAGCTTGCAATAAGTTTTTTGAACCCAGGCTTGGCCGTCAAGCGAAATGCGGAGCGTATTATTGCTATCATCCGTACACATCAGTACGTGATGCCACGTGTTTGCGGAGTATGAAGCACTCGAAACGTAGTAAATAGTCCCGCCGCGTTGCGATAGGAAATTCACAGGGTCGCCTGCGCTATCTCCCCGTGCTGTAATAAGCAGGTTGCTGTCCGTGTCAGAAAATGTTATTTTTGCCAGTCTGTGTATTGTCGTGACATCATCAGCCTTGAACCAGACGCTGATAGCCCAGTTATTCACGCGCGCAGGCGCAGAACCACTTTTCAGGTATGAATTTGCTGCATGACTAAGC
>JBAZCR010000024.1:0-4657 GCA_041654895.1 Candidatus Pacearchaeota archaeon | reverse complement strand
CATTTCACCTTGTTTTAGTGTATATTTAAAACCCTTTTTAGCTATCAAATCTTTAGGTGAATCACCTAAAGATTGTGTGCCTATTGCTAATTGAGATTTTACTTTACCGTTTTTATAAGCAAATATCTCTCGAACATTACTATCATGCCAATTACTACCTATATTAACATCAGCGCCGATATTAACTTCAACATCTTTTTTCATTTTCTTTTCTTTCATTATATTTTTTACCCAATCAGGTAGATCTTTGAATCCAATTATTATTACAGATTCATTTAAAAAATATTGTCTTAATCTCATTTTAAAATACCTCTTTAATAAAATGCATAAGATCAAAACTAGATAATAAATAACAATTAGCGTCAGTCCAACATTCTCTATTTTTAGATTTTATCATTTTATTTGTTGATATTATTTTAAATCCATTTTTCTTTGGATCTAAATATGGTATAATTTGATCGTATAATGTTTCTTTATTGTTAAATCCCCAATGATTTATATTATCCGCGTTAGGAACAATAGAAAGTAGTTTTTTTAAATCTTCCCATTTATCAATATCATATTTAGATTTACCTATATACATATTTATTTTATACATAAATCTAATAAAATCATCTAAACCTTCAAGATGAAATCTTTTAGCTAAAAGTGGGAATGAAAACCAAATATCATAACTAGGACAAATACCTATATTAGCATTATCTACAGGGAAAACAGCATATGAACCACCTCTACTTAATGCTTCATTTAAATCCGTCGTCATTATTATACTTTTACTTCTTTTGGGATAATCTTTCCAAGAAGGTAAATTATCTAATAAAACTGTATATGTGTTTCTACTAGCAAACGCAGATTCTCTTGTAAATTTTGAGGGTTGGACAAATCCATAATTAGAATTAAAATCTTCTATGCCTCTAAAATAATATATATTTGTTTTTTTATATATATTAACAATTTTAGAACATTTTTTTACAACATCAAGTATAAATTGATTTTGTCTAATTATTTGTGTTCTGCCTTCTTTTAATAAATAAGAATTAAATTTCACTATCTTTTATACCATCCTGTTAAAGCTTGATCTATTTCTGATAATTTCAATATATTAGGATTTAAATATTTCCACCCATTTTCAATCATTCTACTTTTATGATCTCTACCTATAGGATTTATTATAGGAGAAGTATAAAATTGTGCTGTAAATTTAAAAATATCTGTTATTATATCATCTGTTAATTGACCTGAATCATTATCAACTTCTATCCAAGTATCGAATCGACTTCTATAAAAATTTTTTAATTTTTGAATTTTTTTATATGTTTCTGTTATAAATTCAGGATTCACAGGTCTACTTCTCTTGGATGCCCTTTCTAATGCCGTTTCCAATGATGTATTTACAAATACCATACCTGTATCATATCCAAAAGATTCTAATATACCTCTTCTTCTTAAAAGTAGTGAAGGATCACCAGCGGTTCCATCAACGGCAAGTGGTAGTATACTGTTAATATAAAGTACTAATTGATCTTTATTAATTTTTTTTACTCTATCTTTTATTGGTAACCATTTTTCCCACTCATCTTTAAAAAAAGGAAAAAATTTATCAGTATTTACAATTCTGGCCTCAATGGACCCTGATCGAATTTTTTTAGCTGTATATGACTTACCAGAGTTATGAACTAATATATCTTTTTTAGATATAAAATAATTATGATTATCTTTTACATTTAAATCATACACTTTTTTATTATGGAATGTCAAAATTCTTTTTGATATTATTTTCATTTATGACCTACTATCCTTTGAAATCATTTATTATTATTTTTTCTTTACCCTTTTAATAATCATAGTTATGTTTCTACTTATAATTATTTATAACAAGATATTCAAGAAATGTATTTTATTCCAAATCTTTTGCTTTTACCCATTTTCCATCAACAAAAAATTGATGATTTTCAGTACATATTATAGTTTCACCATTATCAAAAGTTATTTCTAATATATCTTCTTGATGATCATCATAAACAAACACATCTAATACTGGTTTTAATTCAATTTCATTTGTTTTTTCATTTAATGTGAATATATTTTCATTTATTGATATATCAGAAATTCTTTTATATCCATTTTCTGTTTTAATTAAAGTATTTTCATCAAAACAGCCGGGATGACCCGCCATAAACATAGATTTAAAAATTCCTTTATCGTTTATACCTTCAGATAATATAAAAGATTCCAATCTCATTTCAATTTCCTTATTTTAGATTTTATAATACGATTCTCATTACTCTTTTTATATATCATTTTCTTCCTTCTAATTTCGTCTTCTCCCTCGTCTTCTCCCTCGTCTTCTCCCTCGTCTTCTCCCTTTTGTTTAATTTTAGATTTTTTATCATCTTTCTGCTTATCATCTTCAGATTTTTTCGGTATTTTTACAGGTTGTGTTTCCTTTTCTACATTTTGCCATTTTTCTAATTTATCTTGTAAATCTGAAATTATAGCGTCTTTAGCATCATCATTAACATATCCTTCTTTTTTTGCTTGTGATAGTGCTGATTTTATAGTGGAAATATTATTTTTTATTTTTTCTGTAGAATATTCATCACCTACAGATGGTTCATCTATGTTTAATGCTTTATTTACTATGCCTTCATATATATAATCATATAATCTCATTTTTTATTTCTCCATTTTAATGGAAGTTTTATTTGTGGAGTGTCTATCAACTCATCTACTAAATTATTGAATATAGTATTACTTACATTCAATAATGTTGTTTCAAGAATATTACTATGTCCCGCATAGACCATATAATATTTATTACATTTAAACATTATTTCTATAGACTCTGTTTTTTTATCAGCTAATTTTAAATTTCTATCAACATATTTTTTTACAACATTATTTAAACTATTTATGCCCTTTTTTTTAATATCTTCATATTTTTCATCAAAAAACGCATCTCTACTTACATCAGGAACCCAACTAAAATCATCTTCTAAATAATACCATAAATCCTCTTCATCAAGATCATAAATATCAGAAATTTTTTTAATTGCTGATTTTATATCATTTTTACCTGTTTGTTTACCTTTGTAATACCACTCACCATTTTCACTATTTTTACCATACAACTCATTATATTCATCATGCCATGTTATATCCACATACTTTTCATTACCAATGATATAATAATAATATTCGTTTTGTACATGTGTAAATAAATCTTCTATTTTTGGTGAAAATATATATTTATACTCACCAATGGGAAAAAATAAATAAGGGTTTCCATACTCATTTGCGATATGATAATTAAAAGTTGCAAATACACCTTCACTTCTAGGTTTCCATCCAAATCTTTTTTTAAATAGATTATCTAATTCATTATGTACTCCAAGTCTCATATCAGACGGTTCTCTATTTTTTCTTGGTATTATCATCGACATATTTTTTAGACTTTTATTAGTACCTCTATATAAAAAATTTTTTATTCCATTTTTTCTCAATTCTTTTAAAAAAGGAAGACAACTGAAATAAATTTTTAATATCATCTCATTAATATCTTCATTTTCTATTAGATATTCATTAAACTTCATTATTTTCTTAAACTCCCTTTACCACCTTCTATATTAACAATTCTATCTTTATCATTCATTTTAGTTATAAATTTAGCAATTCTTCTATCACCAAACCACCATGTAACACATGATACAGTTAAATAAACAACAATAGATGTTACATCATTAAATATAGTAACAGCTTGAACAGAACTTAATGATATTCCATATTTTTGCATTATTTCCCATGACATCCATGTTATCCATGTAGTACAACACATTAAATAAATAGTAAGTCCTGGTCTCATCAGACCTTTTAAAAAATCTGTAAAGCCAAAAAGAATTGATAAAAAAACAGCAACAGGTAATGATATATATCGCATTTTACCCTCTACGTTAAATAACCTATCAAGAGCTGAATCACTAAATATTTTTTGATTTCCATATTCCTGTGATTTAGTAAAAGCCTCTGTATCGGCCAATTCAACTTCCCCTGATATTTTAGCTTCTGTTATTTTTATAGCAGCATCGGTTTTTGCACCCAATTCTTTAATTTTAAATTCATATAGTTTCTGATCATGTTCATTTTTTAATTTTTGGGTTTTATAATTTGTAATAGATGTTATTAAATTACCAACTAAACCTGTTAAACTACCTAATATTGTTTCCCATAACATAACACAAAATTCTCCTTTATTTTCTTTTAGAAAATTTTACAAATATTGATTCTGATCCTTCATCAATTTCAATAGCTTCTATACAATGATTTTTATCAATATTTTCTAATATCCAATCAAGAGCATTTATTACTATAGGCATTTCCTTTTCATTCTGTTTTAATTTACCTATTCTAGAACTTATTGTCTCGTCAGGATCTCCTCCTGCTAAAGAATTTAATAATTGATCTATAGAAATTAAAATGTTCAAAAAATAATGTCCTAAAATACTTAAAATTTTTTTCATTTTTTTAGTTTACATTTCCAGGAAATATGTTATAATGAAGGAACTTCGCGGGGGGAAAGAAGAATACCTCCTCCATGCTCCATAATTCCATATTTCCTTCCATATTTCCTTCCATATTTCCTTCCATATTCTATTTAAAT
>JBAZCR010000023.1:0-5066 GCA_041654895.1 Candidatus Pacearchaeota archaeon | reverse complement strand
TTTTAAAAGATTCAGTAGAAATATTAATTTCAGCATTATATTTAATATTATCTTTTTCAATTAAATTATCAGATTCTTCTGAATAAAATTTCATTATATGTTTTGAAGGATCTGTTCCAGCAAAAACAGGGTCCATTCCGATAGCTATCATTGTAAATACAGCATATCGAATTTCTAAAAAATTACAAATAGCAAACATTAAATCTTCATTACTTGCAACAATATTTTCAGAAAAAATAGCTGGATATGTCATTATAGATTTTTTAGCCATTTTAGTAATTGAATTAGTTTCAGCAAATAATTTTTTAATATCTTTATCATACATTGATGTATTATCTTCTATTTTTTTACCTATAAAATTTTTTGCTAAATCATAAATGATACCCATAAAAAACCCTTTTTTAATATATTTAAACAAATTTTATCATAGCTACTACATTAATCTGTTCTTTTAATACAATAATATTACTAACATTTTAATTAATTTAAAATGTTAAAATCACATATTAATGTAAGAATTTTTAAAATAATTAAAAAATAGGATATTATTATGATATATGCAGATAATGAAAATATAAATCCTAATAAATATAGTGATATTAGATCTGGTAGTAGTAGATCAATACCTATTAATAATGACGATGTAGGAAATCTTTTAAGTAACATAAGTTCTAAAAATTTAAGTTATAGATCTTCATTTAGTGAAAGTACTAATGGAAATTTTAAAGAAAATGAAGAATTATTAAATTCTATAGAAAGTTGGTATAGTAGAGCATTAGATTTAGTAGGATTAAATTTTAGTAATCCTTTAGAAACATATGGGACTTATTTTAATAAAAATATGCAAACTTTAGGATTAGATCCACAACGTCCTGGTAATTCTTATGTATTTTTTACTAGACCTGATATTAATCTTAGTAGATCAACTAAAGGATTTTCTCCTTTTTTCGATTACATAATGACTACTGAAATTGGTAATTATGTAGCTGAATATCTTCAATATCCAAATGTTGAAGATACTAAGGTAATGTTAGATAAAAAATATAAAACTGATTGTCCATTTGATCCATTAAAAACGAATCTTTGTAAAGAAATAAGTGGAGTAAAAGATATCGTTTTAGATAGTTTTGAAACAACAGGTGATTTCATGGGTCATCAGTTAACTTATGCAACAGGCGCTGATGGATACGATTCGATAGGTGAAGTCACTATCTCATTTGCAGATACACTATTATCTCCTGTATTTTTAAGTCATTTTTTACTAATACAGTATATTCATGAAGTAGCTAGAGGTGAATATTGGCCTAAATATAAATATTTAGCTCGTAGAATAATAGATTATACAATATCTATTTATATTTTTAAATTATCTGAAGATAATAAAACTATTTTAAGATGGGGAAGATTATGTGGTTGTTATCCTATTAATATCCCTTTAGATTCTTTAAATTATTCTAATGAAGTTAAACTTGATGAATTAGACAACCTTAGTATTACTTATAAATATAATTTTTGGGAACCAATGAATCCTAGAACTTTTATAGATTTTAATAAATTAATGTATCCGTTATCTATGAAAGGTATGACTGGTGCATTATGGGATAAAAATGTAAATCCTGAATTATATGGCTCATTAGAATTAAAAGAACCGTATCATCCAGAAAAACTTGTAGAAAGTTTAGATGTAGAAGAATTGAGTAGAAACGAAACACCTTGGGGTAAATATCCATTGATTATAGGAAATAAACTTATTTTTGTATAATAAAAAAAAAAGGAAAATAAATTATGTCATTGAAATCTATTGGTTCGATTAAAAGCACTTCAGGTGTTATTAATCATTTCGTTAAAAATATACAAGATCATTTACTTAATGATGAAGAAGAATTATCAAAATCTCCTACATCTTTTGTGAATTTATTATTAGATCAAATAGGTTCTATTAATGCTGCAAATTTCTTTGAAATGATATCTATTAAACAAGAAGCTGTTAAATCAACAGCTAAGTTAAGGAGATCATTAATTAGATATCTCAATTCAGAAGAGATTACTGATATTTTTGGTACACCTGCTATTTTTTCATTTAATTTAGGATTTAAAACTTCAGATTTAATAACACATTCTGAACGAGTTGAAAATAGTACAGAGGAATTATATAAAGTAACTATAAATAAGGATTCTATAGTCGCTCTTATAGACAGACCTGTTTTTACATTTGATAATAATATTGATATTTATATAAGAAAATCAATAAGTTTATATGGAACAGAAGATTATAATTTCTTTGCAAAATATAATCCAGAGATTGGTACAGTATATGGAACAGTTTCAAATCCATTTATAAAAAGTTTTACTCAAATAGTTGATGGTGAAAAATATTTTGTATTAAATTTATTATTAAAACAATATGAAAGAAATTATACAGAATTCAATTCTTTAAATTCTAGTTCTAATAAATATGAATTTTTTGTACCATATAGTAATAAATTAAGCGCATTTGAAGTAATGTATAAAAGTTCAAATGAAAGTAATTGGGAAATATTATTAGGAGAACCTGATGGGGTTTTATGTAAAGATGGATATAATTTTAGTTTAGTAGATAGAATAAATGGAATACATGCTGTAAATATTAAATTTAGCAGAAATCCAGAATATTTTTCTCCTATAAACGGATCTTCAATTAAAATAGTAACTTATACTACTCATGGTAAAGATGGTAATTTTATTATAAATGGATGGGATGAAGGATTACCACCAATAAGAGGTATATCTTTTAATCAAAATGTGGATGATAAATATGAAGTTGGTATAACAAAAATATCTCCACTTATTACAATTTCAACACCAGAATCATCTGGTGGAAAAGATGAAATGTCGATAGATGATTTAAGAAATTTTGTTAATAGGAAAGATGATTCTAAAGTCATAACATTAACAGAATTAGAAGAAATAGCAGAATCTTCAGGATTACGTTTTTCTAAAGAAAGATCTGATATTTTAGATATTTATTATAGATTAAGTGGAGTAGTAAAATCCGAAAACATAATAGATTCTACTTCTGGTTTAGTAGAATTAGATTTAAATAAAGTTCAATATTCATCATTAACTTCTACATATATTTTATCACCAAAAAATCTTGTTAAATATGATAATGAAAAATTTAAACTTATAAATAATGATGATATAACAGATATAATATCATATATCAATAATTTTAATAAATTAGATTTAAATATTTCTGAAAGAGATTTCTTTTTTCCTTATTTTATGAGAATTAATTTAAGTTCATATGTAGATTCAAAAGTATTTGATATGTCTATAAATGATATAAGACCTATGATTTTTGAATATTTCAACGAATCTTCTACTTCTGAAGCAAGTATTGATTATTGTTCTATTATAAGAGATCCTATGAATGATGTATTATATAAAGAAGAAATAGAAGGAAAAGAATATTCGTTTATTAAAGGTGTTTATAAATTTACATGTAATGTCCAAATATCAGAATTAATATATGACCAACCTTTTGAAAACGATTTAATAAGAATTTATATAAAATTAGTTGGAAAAGAAACTTCTTATATAATAAATGACGATAATGTTATTATAACAAAAATAGATGATGATAATAAAATTATTAAAATTGATGCTGAAATATTTACCGATTGTGGCATTGATGTATATGATCATATAGGTATTGTAGATGATAGTATTAAAAAATTTCCACGTCAAACAAATGATGATGAAAAGTATTTAATGGAATCAGAAATTGATTTATCAATTTATTTATCTTTTAAAGGAACTAATCGTTCTGAAAATGTATCTTATGATTCAATTTTAACGAATGAAGATATCACAGACGGTTTTAATGGGATATCAGCAATATATACTTTAAAAGAAATACAATTAATTAAAGATATTACAAATATTATAAAACCGATTGTTGATATTAAAGTAAGTAGAGGTGAACGATTAAGATATGAAGAAGATATACCTGATAGATATGAAGAAACGATATTTGAAACAGATGAATTTGGTGATATTATATATGAAACAGTAACTTTACCAGACGGATCTACAGAACAATTTCCAATCATTATTCATAAAAAATATGATATAAAATATGATGAATATGATAATATTGTTTATTTACATAGAGTAGGTGATTTCATGTATGATGAACATGAACTCCCTATATATGAATATGAAGAAGAAACACTTTATATAGAAGTAAGAGATTTTCCATTAATAGATAGAATTTACTCTGAATATGGAAATTATAATGATACTATCTCAGCTTTTAAATCATTAGTAGATAAAGTTGAATCTTATCAAAAAATATGTCCAACTGGAACATCTGGTAAATTAGGAGTATTAAATACTATCGGATCTGGTAATTACTTTTTTATAAATAGAAAAACTGGTATAGAAGAATCTTTAGACAGATTAGCTTTAAGTTTTCATATAGGAATAAAACCAGAAAATGAAGAAATTGATGAAGACATATTAATAGAAATGATTACTTCATCTATTGTAAATTATATACAAGATAATTCTTCTTCTAAAATGATATCATTTATGGAAATGCTTAATGATATTAAAGAAAAAAATTATGGTATAAAATATTTTGAATTATATAAAGTAAATAACTATCAAGAAGGAGTTTGTCATTCAATTTATTCTAAAAGTACTGTATCTAATTTTGATATAGTAACAATAAAGAATTCTGTATCTGTAGAAGATAATAATATGATTTTTACTCCAGATATAAAAATAACAATAATTTAAGGAGAATAATATGATTACAAAAGGAATGGATATCACTCATGAAGAAATATCTAAAATAATATCTTCAGAAAGTGATAAATTTATAAAAAGAGCTTCTAGAGAAATACTTGGAAGAAAAATATCAGAATTATCAATGAAGGTTTTACGTAAAGTAGATAAAACATTTGAAAATTCAGATATAACTACTCCTTTAATAGATCATTTTAGAAATTCAATTTCTATTAATTTGAAACCTGGTATTTCTGCTGCACTAGAAGAAGGTGGTGTGGGTTCTAATTTTG
>JBAZCR010000022.1:0-5228 GCA_041654895.1 Candidatus Pacearchaeota archaeon | reverse complement strand
GGTTGAGTTGCGCCAAGCACAGGACAGGAACCTCCAGCTCGCGGGCCAAACCCTTGAGGGCTCGCGACTGGGATGCCACCTGCTCTTGCCTAGACACCTTATCATCGGTTGGAGTCAGAAGTTGCAGGTAATCCAACACAAGCAGCAACAGCCCACGCCTGCGGTGCATCTGCCGAGCAAGCCGGCGCACGTCCGCCACGGTCATTGGCCCCTGCGGGCTGGCGATCTCCAGTGCCGCGTACTCCAGCTTGACGGCAGCAGACGCCAGGCCGTTGCGCTCCTCGTCTGTGAACGTGCCAAGCCTGGCACACGACAGGTCCACGCCGGAAGCGCTGCACATGGCGCGAGTCATCAGCTCGGCTGCATCCATTTCCAGGGAGATAAATAGCACTGGCCGATCCCGCCTGGCAGAGTGCAAGGCAACCTGCAAGGCGAGGGCCGATTTGCCAACGCCGGGCCTTGCAGCCAAGATGGCCAGTTCGTTCGGGAACAGACCGCCATGAATGCGATCCACATCAGCAAGCCCGGTAGGAATGGCCAGGTTGCGATTCTGCCTTGCGCTTAGGCGTGCTACGGCCTGCTCGATAGCCTGCCGGCAATTGACCGCCCTCAAACCAGCCTGTCCACCAATGGCCTTCTGGAGCATCTCGTCGGCTGCCGCAATAACCTCTTCGGGCTTCGCGGAATGTGCGTAAGCCTGCCTGAGAGTCTCCTTGGCAGCTAGGATCAGCCGCCTTAGGACTGCCATCCTCTTGACCCGCTCGGCGTAGTGCTTGTAATGCGCCGACACGGACACCGACTGGAGTACCTCGGCAATCTTGGCAGCGCCGCCGATCTGCTCCAGCTCGCCGGCTTCCTTTAGGCTAGCTACCAGCAACGGCATGTCCACAGCACGCTTGCCGTCCCAGAGGGCGACGACATGCCGATAGAGGATGCCATGCGCCTGGTTATGGAAGTCATCCGAATTGACTTCCAGGGCAACCTCGTCGCACAACTTGGCTTCCAGCATCAAGCACCCAATGAGCTGCTGCTCGCAGGCTTGGTCATGTGGGGGCGTCTGGTCAATCGCGTCCTGAAATGACCCTAGGCGCACGGCTGCCTCCTGCTCTTGTTGTCGAGCCGAAACGTCGTTCCGCACAACATTCTGTCAGCAATGCGACTGTCATACAGGCTGGAAACATCCTGTGGTTTGACGTTGCTTACAAACACTGCTACGCGATAGCCATACATTTCGCGCTCGTCACAGAACCGCTTGGCGCTGCTATACTCCAGGTCAGTCACTTTGACGCGACACCCGATTTCGTCCAACACGGCAACGTCTGCGCTGCGGACATCAATCCACGGATCGCAGTCGTTATCCATAACATCATTCATTAAGACCTCAACGGTTGTGTAATGCGATTTATCGACAAAATCGCACAAGCTCAGCGCAGCGTGCGTCTTGCCAGACCCGACAGGTCCAAACAGGAACAACGGCCAAGGCAGTTCCCCACAGACCAGCGCACGAAAAGTGTCTACTAGTGACGGATCGACACGCGACATAGACCTTGGAACGCGCCTAAAAAGACGCCGATCCAAATTGTACTGCGCTAAGTTCACTCGCATTAGACCGTTCAATTGGGGTAAACTCTCGGACGCTTCTGTCGCGAGAAGCATGTTGCGGTTCCATCGGGCTAGTTGCAGTTCGGGTGTTATTTGCGTTTTGCTCACGGCTTAACCAACTCGTCAAAAAGGCCAGCATCCCACGCGCGGTCTTACGACGCGGAGGATTCGTTTTGATCCAGATCACCGCCTTGCGTAGCGATGCGTCAATGTCCAAGTGCGGAAATGCTTTCACGTATTCATCGTAGTCCTCCTGCGATAGCGTCCATTCCGATGGCCCCTTGCCCACGATGGGAAAGGTGTACCTTGTCAGCTTGATTTCCTCCTTCGTCTTGGGATCGACGAAGCCCACGTCCCACGGCGCAACGCCGTCGTCTTCCTCTTCCACGCCCAGATACGGCTCAAGAGGCTCGTCCTCCTGGCCCGGATACCGCTCGCAAGGCACCTCAGGAGGCTCTACAGGCCCCTCCGGAGCCGCTGGAGGCTCTATGGCGTCTACCACAGGCTCAGGCTCTTGCACGGCCTCAGCGACGGGCTCAGGCAGCTTCTCGGCCGTCTTAGCTGTCACCTGCCCAGCAGCAAGCATCGCCTCAGTCAGGTCGATGTTTTTGAGGACAGCCGCCATCTTCTTGGGCAGGTATCTATCGTTCTTGGCAAACTGCACAAGTAGCGGCGTGTCAGGAAGGTCCGCAAGGTCTTCGAGCATTGACGAGAACTGCTTGACGGTCTGCGGCGTGTTGTACTTCCACCATGTCGGGATATAGAGCACACGATTCTCGGCGTCCCACTCCCACCCAAAAGCCTCCCGCACGCTCTCAAAGCTGTCTGTGAATCCATCTAGCGTCATGCCAAGGTCTTCCGCCGCCATCCCTGGCGAGAAGCGAAACAGCCCTACCCGGTTCGGTTGTCCGGTCAAACAATACAAAGCAACCACTTGTTCGCTAACCCCCATCGCTCGAAACTTCCTGTCGCACCACACCCTCACTGCAACCGGCTGGCTTCTCATATCAGTCCTCTCTGTCATCCATTTCCGAGGCGTACAGCATCCACGACCCGAATGTAATCCTGTCCACGTAGTCCGGGTTCTCTTTGCGAATCATGCTCGCGTCCCCCGGAGGAATCCCCTTGCATTTCTCGATGTGCCTACCAGCTCGCTGCTTACTTCTGAATCGCCTGCCACACCTGGAGCACACATACGTCCTTGCCATTTCTCCCTCCATGAAGTCGCAAGAAAAACGACCGACGCGCCAGCCAACTCCTTAACTGGCGCGTCGGTGTCACGACTACGTCAGAACGGAATCGACGAGTCATCTTCCAGTTCGGAATCAACGTCGGCAATCGGTTCCGAGTAGTCGTCCTTCTTCTCGACAGGCTTCCCATCCTTGAGGAACTTGTCGAAGAGATTATTCAGTCGCCGTTGCTCACTGCGTTCAAGCGGCTTGATCTCCCGGCCTTCGTAGGGCAACTGCCAGCGCTCGTAGTCCTTGCCGTCTTCGCCCTTCTCGTACTGGCACTCAGCCGTGATGAAATCGCCGACAAAGCTGTGGTGCGTTCCGCTCTCGGGATTCAGCTCGCCGAACGAGCGCCCGTTGAAGCCGAGCTTGCGAAGATCGCGGACCACATACTCCACGGTCTTGTCGGTCAGCCACCACGTAATGTCCCGCTCGGGTCCATCCGTGTACGGCTGAATCCGCAAGTAGAAGCCCGGAGTGCCCTTGGTCTTCGAGGACAAGAAGCCCTGTCCAGTAACCAAACAATTCTCGTAAATGCCTTGCTCGAAAGCTGCCATAGTGCTCAACCCTTCTTCTTCATGGCGTTGACAAAATTGGCCCAAGCCTCGCGGCCCGAGTTGCCCATCTCAATCTCTTCAGGCAGACCATGCCTGTTTTTGGCGTCGAAGGACGCCCGGCGCTGCGTATACATGATGCGCGTCGCGCCGCCGTAGCCCTTACCTTTCTTGCTGCCTGCGTCGGCATCGACCGTCACGTCATAGTTGACAAACAGCACGATGTCGGCCCAAGCCTTGATGATGTTCCACGTCTTGTCGTGCATCTTGGCTTGGTAACGGTCATAGTCAGGCCCCTCGGGGTTCTTGAACGACTTCACAAGCGTGTGGCACAAGCCGATGATGCTCATTTTGCGCTGTTCACGAATCGCATCGAGCTTCATCAAGAACCGCTCAATATCGGCCAGGGAGACTTCAAAGCCACACATGAAATTTGTGAAGCCCTTCTTGCCCCAGTCGCCGTTGTACTCGCGCTCGCAGACCATCTCGTGACAGAGACGCTCAACGCCATTCATCGTGTCAATCACGAGCGTCTTGTAGTCGTGCTCGTCCTTGAGAACCGCATCGAGCATTGCCATCACTTCCTGAAACGACTGCGCCTCAGGGAAGTGTGGAATGCCAGGAAGCTGGCCGGCATCCATAAGGGTCTCAAGGCCCGTCTCGCCACGAGTCATCACAAACACGGGCTTCGGGGAATATGCAGCAACGGATGTGTTGTGTGTCAAGATGAAATCATCCGTCACATAGAGTGAGTCTGGCGCATCAACAATAATGCACTGGCACTCTTTTTGCCCAACGTAATCAACAGTTTTGATAAAATGCCGCACAGCAAACTCTGGTTCTGCCCATTTGGCTAAGTGTTTTTCAGAAGATACAGGTACGACACCACACGGAAAAGATGCGAACAAACGATACGCAAGCCTTCCGTCTCGGCGCTCACCTTTATGCGTATAATGAGGCGTCCTGGTTGACCACTTCACAGAACCGCCAAGAGAGCGAATCAAATAGCACACATCATCAGCCAGCCTAGGGCTTGATGTTGAAAACTCAACCGTACTCGGCTCCTTAACGAATCCGTCAGTGTCCAGAAGACCTCGCAATAGCGCTAATCGCTGGTAAACACTGGCATGCAAGTACATGGACGGAATAAACTTCTCGTGCGACCTACAACCAGACAGCCCTAGATCATTTAACGAAGCCTTAAAATCTGACGAACAGTTGTTACGGTGCCTCCTCTTAACCCGAAGCGACATGCTACCAGTAACAACAAGTGCGTCATCTTCTGAAAGAGCTGCAGCGATTCTCGCTTGAACGTCTTCTTCGGGGTTCGTAATGTTTACATTTCCCTCATATTCACAATGGCCATCACCTAGATAGACCCCAAGAAGCCATGGTTCAATCGGAACATCACAACTTGTCTGCTCAAACTCAATTGGCTGAACTCTCGGGATACCATGATTGAAATGTGTTCCATAACGAAGAGTCTTGCGAATATCCCTCATGGTACGCACCGCACCAGCGAGGCCCCTATCACGCTCGCTTCGCGTTTGCGTAAACCACAGATGGTCATCGCAGCACTCAGTCGCAGACCCATCACGAAACGTGACGCGATACACATCTTTCACGCCCTGTGGATACACGCCGAGAACATGATGCGGTTTTCCATCGGAACCGATTACACGACTACCGATCTCAATATCACCCATGTTTACGAATCCATAAGGCGTCAGAACCTTCGCATCCAAAGGTTGAGCCTTGCCGACGCCTTCAGTTCCATGAATAATCAAGCGGCTCGGAAGCCCACGCCCCTTGGTCGCAAGGGACGCCATCGAAAACTTCG
>JBAZCR010000021.1:0-5350 GCA_041654895.1 Candidatus Pacearchaeota archaeon | reverse complement strand
TATTCTTGTTTTTATCAATCAAGTTTTCAATACCCTCTGCGTCAGGAGAATCGTAGTGTTCAGCAGTAATAACACCATCTGCCAACTGGGTTATTTCCACTTCTTGTGCTAAAACCGACAGCATGCCGTTTTGGAAAAAAAACAAAACAGCCAAAGCCAAAAAATAATGATTAAATTTTTTTCTCATAAGTTTGTTTGTTAATATATTGTGTTTTTAAGTGAATCAATACATACTTACAACCACTTTCGAAGGGATAGCAACGGGTAAATCCCTACTCTTGTTCGTATGCAGGAATCGGATCACCATTCATGGAATATTCAGGGTCATAAACAGCTACACCCACTTTTGAGTCGGCACAGCCATAATATAAAAACCATTTCTTTTGATAATAAACTAATCCCTCTATGAATACCGTACCGTCGGCGTACTGTCCACTTTTTTCGTAACTTTCCATTGGTCGAAAGAAAGGAACGTCCATCCGCGCAAGTAATTTACATGGATCATTCAAGTCGAACAGCATTTGACCGGCACTGTAAGTACCGGGATTAAATCGAACATCTCTATCGTTATTAGTTTTGTTCTTGCCGTTATACAGCAGGACAATCCCGTCTTTCGTTTTAATTGCAGGAGGACCACATTCTACCAAATCACTGTCAAAATAACCTTTCCTCGTATCTGCTAAGACTAACAATTTTCCGGAATTATCCTCCAAAGGTGTCCAGTCGATCAAATTATCTGAGACGGCAGCATGTGTTTGATATTCACCCCAATACATGAAATACTGATTATTAACCCTCGAAATGACTAATCGATTATTGTTTAATTCTGTAACTATAGAAGATGCCTTACTCCAGGTATTCAGGTACTTACCATTATATGCTTTTGCGAAAATCGGTCCGTGTTTAATCCATTGGTGCAAATCTTTAGAAGTTGCCACACACAGGCGGGCTTTACTCCTATCCCACGAAGTATAAAAGAGTACAAATGTACCATCCTCCGTTTCAGCCACTCTTGGATCTTCACATCCACCGGGCCATTCGTATTTTTTATTCCCATCAATATCCGGAAAGATAACCGGATGCGCATGTCGTTGAAAAAGCATTCCGTCCGTAGATTCAGCTAATGCAATTCGCGAAACTCTTTTTCCGATGCCGGTTGCCGAATTATCCTCAGCGCGATAAAGTACAGCTATTTTATTATCTTTCACCACTGCTGCGGGATTGAAAGTATCACTTTCCTCCCACTTAACGTTTGCCCGGTTCATGGGACAAAAGAAAAAAGAAGAAGTATCGGGCACTATGACCGGATTCATCCCGGCAGGGCGCACAAAACCGCCTAATGCCCAGCTTGGAAGTTTATTATTACTTTCACCTTCCGCAATACTACGTGCTTCCATAGGTTTATCGACACTATTCTCCGTATGTGCAAACATAGAACTGCCGACAAACAAGACAAGCGCAAACAGTAAATTATTTTTTTTCATCCCATTCTTTATTGTAAAATATAAACAGCCAACTAAAAATCTCTGTTCAGATTTTTTTTAGCAGAATCATAATTATAACATTCATTGTACAAGACACTTATAAGTATAGGTCTTAGTTTCTGTTTCAACTACAAGGACATAAACGCCATTGTTTAAGTCAACTGAAAACTCATTGACATTTCTGTTTTGATAGCACATCATGCCCTGCAAGTTCATAATGCGTATGGTACTGTTATCCGGTATGTTCCGTACAAATAAGCTATTGTTCAAGCGCTGTATGACCACTGAAATATCCGCATCTTCATCCCTTATATCGGAAAGATTCGGCACATAAGCCAGTTTCTGATCCATCCAGTCGATTCTGTTTTCAATATAATAGCGTACATTGTCCACTTCTCCTTCATAACTTCCATACAATACCGGATTTTCATGCACTTTGATGTTGATTATGGGCCAGCGTTTAAAATTCAATGTTTGTGATTGGTACAACATGGTTTCTAAACTGTCCACCACATTTTCCAATATTTCTTTGTTAATCACGCGTTTATCCCTGTAGTAGGCATATATTCCTTTTAATTCTTTATCGAAATCGGCATCAGACATCAAGCGACGAATAAGTCCTTTCATATTGCCAACTGCACTACTTCTGTCACTCAAACAAACCCATTCATTGTCTTGATTTGCCCACTCCGTAATTGAATAGGTACGCCAATCATTCTCAAAGCCCAGATCAAAATCCCAGACCGGACCGGTATAAAATTTATCGTCATCTCTGTATTTGTACATCCGCACACTCCAGTAGGTATCGGTATTGCCGGCATATTCACCTACTAAAAAATGACGTAAGAAAGTTTGTGTATCCAAGTATTTTCGATAGCCGTTCGTCTTATCTTTAAAATTAGATGCATCAATTGCATTCGTCATTTTATTAAAATGATTAGCAATGTATTGTTCTTGTGCAGGGGTAATGTCACTGTCACCCGGATCTTTAATCGTAACTTTTAGATTGTATTTGGAAGTTGTAAACTTTTTAATTTCTCCATCTGCATAGGCGTCAATTTCCAAATGATAGCCTCCGGTTAAATCATCCGGAGTCATCTCCTCAATGTCAACGCGGTTTTTACGCACATCAATGTGATCGCACAGCTGATAACAGCCTTTATAATCCCCGTTCAATACCACATCCACTCCGACTGCAGGAGAGGTGTAAGGCATTTCTAACCGGCGACTGAAATCAAAAGCCAGCATATTGCGCATCAAAGTTTTATCTCCGTAATTGTTGATTAAAGTCCAATTTTTACCTTTTGCCGGCAAGTCCATCAATTTGGTTGAATTGTATAATTTCATCCGATAGGGTTTTTTAGGGTGTGACCAGCTGTTGTTTCCCCTCCCCCGAATTTGTAAACTATCAGTAAAAACTTTTGTACCACCATCATATACAATGGTAACAATACCGTTGAGGTAATTCTCTTTGGAGCTTATTTCTTGTGCATTGACCGTATGAATATTGACAGTGGGTAAATTAGTTAATGTAGGTAATTGAGAGTTATCCCCTGTACCGGGATATCCGAAAAATTTCATTTCTCCTATGTATTTGCTGAGTCCGGCTTCTGTTGTATGCTTAGCATTGCTCGGAAATAAAAATCGCACATAACGAAAACCTTTAGAAGAATTGATCGTCAGGGTGTTTTGTCCTGCCGCAGGTGGTTCAGGAATAATTGTCAAAGCGATTGCATCCCCAAAATCGGGATTGTTGGCGCCTTCAAAAACACCTAATTCCAAACGAGCAGCATATTCTTCCGGTTTATTGTCTTTACGTGAATAAAAATCAACAGAAGTAATGATATGCGGACTTCCCAAATCAAGTCCAATCCAATTACCAAAGACACCATCTGATTGGAAGTAGGTATCTAAATTCTCGTCAAATGCCTCTGCTGGAGTATTGTTCGTTCGGTTTCTTTCATCATAAGCAATGACAGTACCACTCAAAGGTTGAGGTAAGACTTCAGCCAATAAATTATTGCTGAAGCACAAGACAAAAAAGATCAAAACACATTTTGTATAAACTTTTCTCATAAGTTTTTAAAAAAATAAAAAATCCCGGCCAGTATCTTCTAACCGGGATCTTTCTAAGCTTCTGTTTTTATTTTACAATTAATTTTGCCTGTTTAATTCCATCAGCATTTGACAAGCGCAGGATATAACTTCCGGCTTCCAATGCAGCGGTGGAAATATGTGCGGCACCATGAATTTCTTTGTTTAAAATCTCGCTGCCTTGCAAGGTAAAAATAGTCAAACTACCCGTTTCATTCAGATACAAACTATTCCCTTGAGTTACAGGATTGGGATATACAACAAAAGATGCTGCACCTCCTCCTTTAACTATATCCACGCTTCCGGGTGCAGGTTTGCCATAAACTTCAACCTCGCGAATACGGTTAAAGCCTTTGCTTTGCATCTCAAGTGGGAAGAACAATTTCACAAAACGTCCTTTGGCAGGTTCTTCTAACTTAGCAACTTTTGGATCAGGACCAACGATTCTTTCCTGAATTTCCCAGTTGTCGTCTTCATATTCTTCTATTTCAGGTTCGAAAGTGTCACTGAACACTTCTGTCCAAGCTGCGTCATTACCGGTAGTATTTACCAATACTTCATAACCCTGTATCCAGTCATTGGTTTCATACAATTTCAAAGAATCTATGTAGTATTCTCTTTCCAAGTCGATGATGACCCATCCATCACCTTCGCTGCGGTTAAAAGCCCATGGATCGTGCAGTTTTTTCTCCATCTCTCCTGTCAAAAGGTTTTCAACTTCATAGTCGATATTTCCATCAAGAATATTACATGCTGTTTCTCTGTCGCTGTAATTACTACTTCTGTCAACAATGGTTTTCCCAACGCTGACAACATCACCTCTGTCGATGTCTTCTACCTTTTTCCCATAGATATCAATGCCATAAATCCAAATGGCACCTGCTTGATCGCCATTGTCTTTGGTACCTCTGCCAAATTCAAATTTGATATATCGGGCTTCGTCTTGCAGATAATCAATATCATGCACATCTTCATAAGGATCGGTCCAATCAGAAGCAATTTCCATAAAATCAAACTCGTCGATACCGGTAGTACTAACACCAATCCAATAATCACTTACATTAGCCACATTAGCGTTGGATGCTTCACCCGCTTTACCATCACGAATCACAATACGGCTGATTTCATAAATATCCGTTAATGACAAGATTATCCATGGTCGAACAGTATTGTTGTCACACCATTTATTTTTGGTATCACCACTTAAATTCAGTCGTTCACCTAAAAGTACTTTATATGGGTTTTCATTGTCATTTGCTTTCGCGCTGTAGGAATGCACATTCACAATACGTTTCCCAATCGGAGAACCATAATTAACGCTGATTAAACCTTCTTCTTCCGGAATAACAGTCACCTGATAAGTCTTGGTAGTTGACCCATCTTCTGAAGTAACAACAATTGAAAACTGCTGCTCACTGCCATCCAATGGATGATTGCCTAAGCCATCAATCTGCGCATCTTCCTGTGTTTTAACACCATCAAAACTGATTGAAGCAGTACCGTAAGGAACATCTACAAAATAATTGGCTGAATCTGCTTTGAATACGGGCGACATAAACCCTACCGAAGCAGTCAAAGACTGTAGCGTTGCAATTTTAGATTTTGCGGCACGATTTACAGTTACTGTATAGGTTTGATTGTTCTGACCATCTTTAGATTGAACTTTCACGTCAAACGTATTGGGTCCAATTTCTAAATTTTTAACCCCATCACCTGTGACTGTAGCTTCTTTATGAGTAGAAGATGCAGACAACACGATGGACTCTATTTCT
>JBAZCR010000020.1:0-6642 GCA_041654895.1 Candidatus Pacearchaeota archaeon | reverse complement strand
ACATCTTTTGGTTTATTAAAAACCCATTTTGCTCCTTTCTTTACTCCCCAGATAGCAAATTCCATATCCTGAACATATCTTCTGTTAACATTTCTTGGCATTGGATTAGATTTTTTCCATATTAAAATATCTTTTACTTCTACATTATTAGCCTTGAGTTCGTCAATTATATAGCTAATATACAAGTAAGAACAAAATATAATTATTGAGCCGTTTTTATCTAATAGTTCCACATAGTCACCTATCCAACCAAATAAATCAAATCTTTTATCCCATTCGCCAAAGTCAACACCTTTTCTTGGTGATGCCATAGTAGAAAAATTATTTTTTTTAGAAATATTATATGGTGGATCGGTTATTATGTGATTTACTTTTAGGTTACTTTTTTTTAATTCTTTAACAAAGACAAATGAGTCTGCTAGATAAGATTTGTAATATTCATTTTCATTTCTTTTATCAATATATGCTTCATTTATAGTATTAGCAATTGCTTCTGCCATAAAAGGTGGAACAGCATTTCCTATTTGCCTACAAATACTTGTTTTTGGTCCTGTGAATACAAAATCATCATCAAAACTTTGAATTCTCGCAGCTTCCCTAGGCGTTATTGCCCTATGTAAGACTGGGTGTGAATTTCTTCCATTTGATGGTGTATCAAATCTAGTATCTATTGTTGGGCTAACATCATCCCATACAAGTCTTGACCACGTGGTAGCAAACTTTTGTTTACCATGCAACTCTAATGGTATAGAAGATTTATCTCCTTCAGGCGGAACCATCTTTAATTTTTCAAGAGCTATTTTGCTATGATTTGTAGCTTTATGGTTATAAACTTTCGTACCACGTAATTTTTTTTGATATTCCGACTGTGGTTCATTAATATATTCGGAAACATCTTTACCTTGTCCGGAGTTTAAATACCATAAATCTGAGATGGCATCTCTAACTGTAGCTGCATTTTCCCTATCTCCGACAGGAAGCGGGATACTTCTACTTAATGAGCCAATTATAATGGCCCTTTCCCTATTTTGTGGAACGCCAAAATCACGAGCATTTATAAATCCCGAATTAACTATATAACCAAGCTTAATAAATCTTTCTTTGATTTCGTTTAAGAAATATCCACCTGATGCATTAAGTAAATTTCTAACATTTTCAATAACAAATACTTCAGGTTTTAGTTCTTTTACTATTTCAATATATTCCAAAAATAGGAAATTCCTAGGATCATCTAATCCAAGTTGTTTCCCCTTTAAACTAAATCCTTGGCAAGGCGGTCCACCAATAACCATATTTACTCCGAGACGCTTTGATTCTGAAATAACTTTCCTTTTAGTTTCTTTATCAGTAATGTCTCCGACTATGCCAGTAGCGCCTTTGATATTTTTATTAAATGTATTTACAGCATTTTGGTCAAAATCTAGTCCCAAAACAGTTTGAAAATTCTTATTTTTATCAACTCCGTATGAGAATCCCCCGGCACCACAAAATAAGTCTAATATTTTAAATTTCATATCTGTCTCTCCTAATCTTGAGGAAATAATTTCTACTCCCTCATATTATATCATCAATATTGATAATATCAACAGATTTTAATATATTTTTTTATTTTATGTTTTGTCATTCTAAATTAATAAACTTATATAAATACTTTTCTACTAATTCTGCGGCACCACTAAATGATTCTTTATACTTAATATACATAAAATGCGCGAAAGTTTCTGCCTGTTGCTCAGAAAGCAATTCGTGCCATTTGTTTGTAACTCCAGTTTTAGTATCAGGATTAAATTCGCGCTTTAAAATTTTTAGTTCTGCTTCGCTAAATATCTTTGATTTAAATCCTTCTTCGTAATAAAACAATTCTTGAAATTGAAGTGCGTGAAATGTTTCGTGAAATGCTAATTTAATGATTTGTTCTTCAGTTGCAATTTTTAAAAAATCTTTATTATAACGAATTACACATAATTCTATTTCAAACTTACCCGAATGTTTATTTGATTCGAAATTATCACCAGTGCTTACAAAAACCCAAATATTTTCATCTATCCTTAGCTTTTCTCGGACGTAGTTAGTAGCAGCTATAACAAGCTTTTCATTAAAACATTCATATATTACTTTCAATTAAATCACCTAAAGTTCAAAAATATTAAACTATATCAATTATATAGTTCTTACTACGAGTTACGGTTATTTAAACATATCTTATCTCTTCTCTAAATAAATATATTGGCCAAAATCTTTACATTCTAACAATTAGGTTTTATTTAGCACCTAAATCACGTAATTGTACTTATTGTATTTTATTGATTATTTCTTTTATTCAATATTTAAATCTAAAATCAAATAATAGAGTCAAAACTTTTTAGGTTACTTAGTGCAACTTTATAATTAGGTCTATTTACATTTTGAACAATTGGATATTTTCCAATCTCATTAAATTCAATATAACCCACAATATACCCTGTATTACATTTGTTTTCACAAAAAGTTTGTTTTTTATATTGATAGCCATTAATAAATACTTGAACAACATAAGAAATACCCTTACTTATGGATTCAGCATATTGTCTGTCATTATATAGTAAATTTAATTTTGAAAAATCATCCCCATACCCGCTGGTTGTTATTTCAACTAATCGCCCTTTAATACTTAATTCTTTTCCGGGAAAACTAGGGTCTGCAAAAGAATAACTTGCTTTCTTATTATTTAAATATTCTTGAACAACTAGTTCGCCGACACAAGATATATAAATCATATCAAACTTATAACTATCAGAAACAGGATACTCTGTCCTAAAACCAAAGGCCATTCTACGATTAGCTTCTTTTTTTGCTTTTAACAACATTTCATCAGTAATACTAACTTTTATCATCATAAATACCCCCACTCTCTTAATTTTTCTCGTATGTCAAGTATTTGTAAACTTACTAAGAAATCATCATTCTTGTTTATATAGAATACGGCTGACTCGTGATGATCATGCCGAGACATTTGTGTATTTGGTTTATTATTTACTGCGAATAGACAGTTATTTCTTAAATAATCTTTAAACTCATCAGAAACCATATCTGTGCCTAAAAACCATGAATGGTAATATAAATCATCAGCATCATCCAAACAATAAAATAACCACAAATCAGCTTCAGAATAATATATCTTCCCCATTTTCAAAATATCTATACTATTTTCGAAATCCATTAATAGATCTGCAGATGCAGGTCTCACGCCATACCAAATATTAGATGATGAACTATTTTTAAATTGGAAAGCAGAAAGATAATCAATCCCCAAATCCCCATATCTATTAAAACGATTGTAGTTTTCTTCTTTTATTTCAACAGAAATTGGTGTTTGATGATTTTCTATATAAACAAGAACATCACATTCATCTGCATTTAAACATTTTTCAACATTAGTATATCTAATATTTGTTGCATCTAGTATTCTCTTAACAATGTAAATTTCTCTTTCGTGAGTATTATAATTTCCTGATATGTTCATATTATCAACTCCTTATCGAAAACATTATTTTTTTTGTTTTTTTATTAAAATTAATAAAAAAATTCACAAGTAAATTACATATTATAAATTATTCTTATTATATCTTCTCAATCTAATTTATCAAATAAACTTAGTCATGATATAATACAAAAAAATAATAATTTCTAATAATTCATAGTCATTTATAAATTATAAATATATTATCTATCTACATTTTAACTTATAATTGATAAAAATTCTACCTATGAAAAGAATTTGTACTCTTTTTTTGCTTTTTTTAGAGAAATAACATATATGTTTTTGTCATAAACCAACAATAAATATTATCTATACAGAATATAATTGCAAAATAACAAGAATATTAGTCATTATAAGAACATAAATCAAGATTCAGTATCATGAAAAAGAAAGGGGCGTCAATATGGAATACCCAAGATATGTCTTATTAAATAACTTTAATGAAGTAGCAAATGCGTATCTAAATAGAGAAATAACATCTAATGAAGCTGCACAAAAACTTAATATGGCAAGGAGTACTTTTTTAAGGTATGTTAAATAAAAAGAGTTCGACTCCCTACCACATAAAAAAATTTCATAAAGTTCAACTCCCTACCATGTAAGGGTACAGATGCATAAAAAAACTGCTTCAGATGTATAATTTCACCTAAAGCAGTTCCTAATTTTGTTTTTCTTTTTGGCTTTATAAAGCCATTTTTATTAACTTACTAATCAAAGATAAGTATGGAGCCACTATCAACCCTAATGGGACATGATTTTTGATCCTTAAAACCTTAACTAGTTAATATATACCGTGTTTGAGTAATTACAAGTAAACGGTGGTAACCGTGGATAAACAATGGTAAATGTGCTACAGTTATTAACTGGTTAATTAATGCCGTGTTTGAGTAAATATGAGTAAATAGAGGAATCTTAGGGAACCCTTTTTTATGTTTTGGGTTCAAATCGGATTGGCCCATTTATTATTAAATATAAATGCTTTTATAGCTTTTCGCTAACAAATTGCATACTTTTAAGGAGTTCATTTTAATAATTCGTATTTCAATAATTTTTCATGTATATTAAATACCTTGATTTTAAAATAAGTTATAATATCTCAACTTAAAATTATTAAAAACTCTCAGATTGTGTTTGGATACTTAATCGTTTTATTACTATGAGCAACAAAACCGTCATAATTTAAACCAAAGTTATAAAAGTATTCTATCAATGCTTTAAACATCCTATGGGAACTACATAGACACCATCTTTGCGTTTCATTGCTACTTGTGTCCCGGTAACAACGATAAGTGCTTTTGGTGTACGCTGTTTATGTTTAGTGAGTAGTTTTTGAATTTCAAGTAAATGTCCTGCGCCTTCTTCAATACCCTTTTCTCCTAATTTTATTTCAATTAAAGCAAATTCACCATTAGGATAATGAACAACCAAATCGCATTCCAACCCATTTCTATCTCTGTAATAAGACATTGAAGCATTTTCCGATTCCGTATACACAGATATATCTCTAGTTACCAAACTTTCAAAGAACAGACCAAAAGTGTTTGAATCTAGTTCTAACTCTTTTGGCGAGACATTAAGTACTGCTGCCGCAATTGAAGGATCAATCAAATTCTTTTTAGGAGAAGTTCTTATAGATGTTTTACTTCGTATATTTGGATTCCATGCTGGAATTTCATCAATGATATATAGTTTTTCAAATACTTCTAAGTAATTAATAATCGTTCTATCACTGACATCTATTTTACTCATGACATCTTCATGAATTGTTTTATTTGTGCTAAGTGTGGAAATATTTCTAGAATAAGATTCCAAAATATATCTTGCTAAAAGTGGATTTCTTCTAACATTATCTATTTCTGATACATCAGTTTCTACTGTTGCCTTAATATACTGTTTTGCAATTACTTGCGGATTAATATGTTTATTTGTTATAGCAGATGGCCAGCCACCTCTACACAAAACTTCCGAAAGTCTTGTCTTTGTTAGTTCTGACATTACACCATCATAGTTCCAGTTTCCTTTAATCACTTCATTTAAAGATATTTTTCCATTTGAATCACCAGACTCAAACAAACTCATTGGTTTCATATCAATTCTTGCAATTCTGCCCGCTCCACTATGCATTGTTTTATCAAACTCAAAAACAGTTGATCCTGTTAAAATGAACTGCCCAACTTTATTACGCTTATCTACTTCAGTTCTAACAGCATTCCATATTTTAGGAACAATCTGCCATTCATCAAATAATATAGGCGTTTCTTGATTTAAAAGCCCCATAATATTAGTATCAACTAAATCAACAAAGCTTTGGCCTCTATCGGCATCTTGAAAATTAATTACAGTTTTTGCCGTTTGTAAACTTGTTGTAGATTTTCCACACCATTTTGGACCTCTAATATAAACAGCGCCCATCGAGTTTAATATTTCTGCTAATTGTTTATCGATAAGCCTTGGTAAATATTTATCTTTCATTTTTATCACCCAGTTATATATTAACAAAAATAATAGTCTATTTCAATATTTTGGTGGAATTCATTTCAAACATTTGTTTATTTTTGTTTCAATATTTTGGATTTTTAATTTTACCATATGTATAGGCTCGCACTTAAATTAACAATATGGTTATTTTTATTTTAGCCAATCCATTACTTAACCGGTCATTTGTTCGTTATGGAATAGATTACTTATATTTAAAAACTTGTATATTCACACGTGATTAAATTTAATAAGAGGAAACTTTTTAAAATATGTACATATGAAATAGGTTCGTACTCGTGTCACAACTTTCTAATACCAAGTTCAAACCCGTGTTACAGCTCCCATCTTACTTAATGGTATCTACTACCAGTCGGATTTGAACCAACAATATTTAACCCTATATATACAAAAAATCAGCTGTTTTTAGCTGATTTTTGTTTGTTTTATTACTAATTCAATATGTTTTTGGAGCCGTATTATCGCTTAAAGAAGCCATTTTTAAAGTCTATAAAACGATAACTACTATATGAATCCATCAAGGGTAAAATAGAGCAAATGCTTCAAAACGAAAAGTATGCTGGTCATATGGCTTTAGGTAAAACTACTATTTCTAATGGTAAAGTAATTAAAACTAATAAAGATGA
>JBAZCR010000019.1:0-6667 GCA_041654895.1 Candidatus Pacearchaeota archaeon | reverse complement strand
ACAAAGTCATTGTCAAAAAAGGAGAAAAAATAAATCAAAAATTAGCTTCAATAATGGCTAAATTAGAAATAATTCCTTTTGAAATAGGAATAGAACCTATTGCAGCTTACATGGACGGTAAAATTTACAATAATATTAAAATTGATAAGGAAAAGATAATTCAAGATTTAGAAAATATTTTTTCAAGAGCTTTACCTTTTGCAGTTGAATTAAATTATTTCAATACAGAAACAATTGATTTTATTTTAGCAAAAGCAAGTATTTATGAAAAAGCAATCCAAGGATGCTTAAGTATAAAAGAATTAAATAATGAATTAAATTCAAACTAAATAAAAATAAAAAAAATGGAATACATTTATGCAGCTCTTTTGTTGCACAAGTTAGGACAAGAAGTAAGCGAGGATAACTTAAAAAAGGTTATATTAGCTACAGGCACAAATGTTGACGAATCCAAAGTAAAGGTTCTTGTTACATCTTTACAAGGAGTTAACATCGACGAGAAATTAGCTAATGCCTCTATTGCAGCTCCTGCTGCTAGTTCTTCTACTCCAACAGAAGCACCAAAAGAAGAACCAAAGAAAGAAGAACCAAAGGCTGAAGCAGCTGAAGGTTTGGCTTCATTATTTGGATAAAATTAGTTTAAATTACTAATCTTATTTTAAGAAAGTGAAGTCAAATTAGATTGGATTTTACTTTTCTTTATTTAAATAAAAAATGACGCCAATGTTAGTTTGGCATTTATTTTTTAATGAAGTCAAAATTAGTTTAACAAATCTTAAAAACTCTAGTTTACTTTTTTTATAATGGAATTAATAAGAGAGCATCCCTTAAAAATAGGTTTAGAAATTCATTGTTATTTAAACACCAAAGAAAAATTATTCTGTAAATGTTCTACTTCTGAATCTAACAAACCAAATTCAAATATCTGTCCTATATGTACTGGAACACCCGGAAGTAAACCTATGTTAGTGAATAAAGAAGCAATAAAAAAATTGATTCAAGTTGGTTTGATTTTAAATTGTAAAATTGAAGAAAAAAAAGATTTAATCTTTCAGCGAAAACATTATAATTGGCCAGACTTACCAAAGGGTTTCCAAAATACTATATCAGGAGCTCATTGCTCTTTTCCTGCATATGAAGGGAATTTTAAAGACATTAATATTTGGGAGTGTCATTTAGAAGAAGACCCTGCACAATGGAATCCTGAAAATGGATATATTAATTATAATAGAAGTGGTTTACCTTTGGTCGAGGTAGTAACTGCCCCAGACTTTAGAGAGGTTGAAAAGGTTATTTCTTGGTTAAAAAATTTTATATTAAGTTTAAGTTATATTAAAGCAATAAAGAAAAATGCTGGAATAAAAGTTGACGTAAATATATCTACATATGGAGAAAGAGTTGAAATAAAAAATCTAAACTCATTAGAAAAAATACAAAAAGCAATAAATTATGAGATTTCCCGTCAATTAGAAGCCAATCAAAATAATGAAAAGATAATACAAGAAACCCGTAGATATGATGAATTAAAAGAAAAGACTTTTAGAATGAGAACAAAAGAAAATGCTCAAGATTATAGATTTATTCCGGATCCAGATTTACCAATTATAAAATTAAATTCAGATTTTGTTCAACAAATAAAAAAAGAATTACCAGAATCTCCTGATGAAAAATTAAAGAAACTTCTTTTAGTATATGATGTAAAAAAAAGTGATGCCGAAGTTATAATGAGAAATTTAGAATTAGTAGAGTTCTTTGAAGAATTAGCAAAAGAAGGAATAGATGTTAAAAAGAATCTAAGCTGGATTACAATAGAATTATTAAGAATTTTAAATTATAATAAAAAATCATTAGACGACTCTGATATAGATATAAGACCTTCTCATTTAGCTGAATTAATTAATTTAGTAGAAAGAAAAGAATTAACTATATTAAAAGCAAAACAAATAATGAATGATTTCATCCCTAAGAGTTTTTCTATTAAAGAAAAAAAAGACATACTTAAAATTACTGGAGAAGCTGTTCAAGATATTTGCCAAAAAGTAATTAAACAAAATCCAAAAGCTGTACAAGATTATAAAGATGGTCAGGAAAGTTCTTTAAATTTTTTAATCGGTCAAGTAATGAAACAAAGCCAAAGAAGAGCTGATTTTAGTATTGCTAAAAAAGAATTAGAAAAAATATTAAAAAAATAAAAAAATAAAGAATTCGTTTATTTGATTTCATATAATATTGAAACACTCGCACGTACTGTTTGTTCGTCGGGGTTAAATGAGCCTTCACTTACACCTCTAGCACTAGAATCTACTAATGCCATTTCTTTAGCATATGTACCATAATAAAAAGGTGCATTATATGAATCACTTATTTGTACAATTCTACCAAGTCTTGCAGAAAGTGTTTTAGTCATTTCTATTGCTTTCTTTTGTGCATCTTCAGTAGCTTTATTTATTGCTAAAGTTTTAGTTTCTTTTTCAAGATCTTCACTTAAAGAATAATAAATGTAACTAACCGTTGCTCCATTATCTATCGCTGCATTAATAGATTGACTTATCTTTTCTTTTTCATCAATAGAAATCTTTAAAGTCAAGACTTGACTAGCTTTATAACCTAGAGATTTTCTTTCATCTTTTGACCAATCAAACTCTTCGTATACATTAAAATTTGTTGTTTTAATATCCTTTTCTGCAATTCCTATAGCAATTAATGCTTTTTTAACATTTTCAGTTATTTCAAAATTTAAGTTAGTAGCTTCTTTTGAAGTATTTGCATTTTTTTCAATATTAAAATTTAGGTTAATTTCATCAGGAGTAACTTTAATTTCTCCTAAGCCTTCAACATTAATTGTGCTTCTTGGTTGAAAACTATAAATAGAATAAATTATTATCACTGATAGTAAAATAACTCCTATAGTAATTAACGCTGTCATTTTTAATTTATCATTTTCTTTCATTTTATTTAGACCTCCTTTCATTTATTATACTGAATATAAAAAAAAGTAAAATTACAAACCATGCTCCAAATAAAAACCATTCTCCAAAACCCAATTTAGGAAAATAAGTAATTGTATTAATAATTTGGTCTGTTTGTTGAGGAGCATTCTCTAAAAAAGAATCTCTTGTTATCTTCATTAGCCCGCCAGATAGTTCATTTGTAAGTGGGATATTTTTTTCATAAATAATCTTTACTGGTTCAGTTACTTTTTTTATTACTAGGGATATAACTCCTGTAATTCCTAATGCAATTAAATATTTTAAATTATTAGTATATCTTTTAGGAGAAATAATTATTCTTTTATTAGACACAGTATAAGTAGGCATTTTCTTTCCTTTAACACTCCACCAAAAAGATTTCTTTTCAATTAAACCAGAATTTAATAATTTTTTAATGTTGTATTCGACAGTATTTATTGGAATATTTAATTCAACAGAAATTTCACTAATTGTTTTTTCATTCTTTGTTAAATAATTCAATATTTTTTTACAAGTCTTATTTGTTATAGCTTCTGCAATATCCTTAATTCTATGATCATCTATTGATATTGAAATATCTGTATTTTCTACCATATTCTTTTAATAAAAATGTAATATATAAATGCTTTTTTAACTACAAAGACATTTGGAGTGATAAGATACTTATATTTTTATAATCTAATTTAATTATTTAATTATGATAATTATTTTGGGTATTGAATCTACTGCACATACATTCGGCATAAGTATTGTAAAAGACGGAAAAATATTAAGTAATGTTAAAGAATCCTATACTACAGAATCAGGTGGATTAATTCCCTTAGAAGTGAAAAAGCATCATGAGAATATCGCAGAAGAAGTTTATGAAAAAGCATTAAAAGATGCTAATATTACTCCCAAAAATATTAATGCAATTAGTTTTTCAAATGCACCAGGGCTTGCACCTTGTTTAATTGTTGGTATGAATTTTGCAAAACAAAAAGCTCTAGAATTAAATGTCCCAATAATTCCAGTAAATCATTGTATTGCTCATCTAGAAATCGGCGAGACAATTGGAGCAAAGGACCCTGTAATGCTTTATGTAAGTGGTGCTAATACTCAAATAATTTCATATGAATCCAATAAATATAGAGTTTTTGGAGAAACACTTGATTTAGGTGTTGGGAATTTTATAGATACAATAGCAAGACATGCAAATTTAGGTTTTCCCGGAGGTCCAAAAATTCAAGAATTAGCAAGTAAAAGTAATTGCTTAATAGAATTACCCTATATAATTAAGGGAATGGATGTTAGCTTTAGTGGACTTCAAACGAAAATTAAAGAGTTGTTAGATAAGAAATACCCCTTAGAAGATATTAGTTTTAGCTTACAAGAAACAGTTTTTGCAATGCTAGTTGAAGTTTCAGAAAGAGCTCTTGCTCATACAGGCAAAAAAGAATTATTACTTGGAGGAGGTGTAGCTTGTAATATTAGGTTAAAACAAATGTGCAAAAAAATGTGCGAAAGTAGAAATGTAAAATTCTTCTGTCCTGATAATAGTCTATTAGTTGACAATGCTGGAATGATTGCTTACCTTGGTTGGAAAATGTTTAAGAAAAAAGTTTATTATCCAATAGAAAGTTTGAATAAAGTGGATATTAACCCTAAACAAAGAACAGATCAAGTTAATGTAAATTGGAAATAATTTTATTTTTTCTTCTTAACAATAATTCTTTTTTGAAAAAAGAGTAAATATAATATTGGTAAAATACCCATTGTATTGATTATTAAAATAAAAACAAACCAAGTTAATTGATTATTTCTACCTGCTTTCCATAATGCAATTCCTTTCCAAACACCATCCCAAATTGAAAGAATAATAATTACTGTCAAAAAAATTGTGTTTGAAATTAAGTCTATCATAATTAAAATAAAAAAAACAAGTTTATATATCTTTTTACAATTTTATTTACATAAGTTATATAAAGATATTTATTTTATTTGGTTTTATGAAGAAAGATTCTATAAAAATTATTTTTAAAAAAATAATAGCATTTCTAAAAGAAGATTCTTGGCCTTCAACAATTATTTTTTTAATTTTAGCTGCAATTTTTATTAAATTTATTTTATTTCCTTTCTTATCTTTTGTTACAGGAACATCATTACCTTTAGTTATTGTAGAATCCTGCTCTATGTATCACTCAAATAAGGGTTTTGAGAACACACTTAATGAAATTTACTTTAAAGAAGGAATAACCTTAGAAGACACTCAAAGTTGGTCTTTTAAAAAAGGATTAAACAAAGGGGATATTATTATTGCTATAGGTCCTAAAAATCTAAAAAAAGGTGATATTATTATTTTTGAAGGAGGAGCAAATCGCCCAATAATTCATAGGCTTATAGACGATATAGAACCTTATGCTACTAAAGGTGATAATCCTGTAACAAATTATCATCAACTGGAAAACGAAAAAATAATATATGAAAATCAAATAATTGGCAAGGCTGTATTTCGGATTCCTTCTTTAGGATGGATAAAATTATTCTTTTTTGATATTTTTAAGGAGCAATCTCAAAGGGGGTTGTGTTAATTATATTTATTTAAAAAAATAATTTATGCTCCCGCCGGGATTTGAACCCGGGTCACTGCCGTGAAAGGGCAGCATCCTTGGCCACTAGACTACGAGAGCATTATCTACCACTCGTTGTTCTTTATGAAACATTTTATGTTACTTTAGACTACAAGAGCAGTATAATTACACAATGTTTTATTTAATTTTTAAAGTTTGCTATACTTAATAATTATTAAAATATTATATTCTTGAAGAATCATAAGACTTAAAAACCTTATTTTGAATAGATTAGTATGGCACCGAAAATTCCAGCTGCACAAAATAGATTATTCAAAAATGCAGTTGTATGTAAAGTTTGTAAACATAAAATGAGAATAGATAATTTAAAAATTCTAAGTGGTAAGGCTAAATGTAGAAAATGTTCTAGCAAAGATTTTAGGCCTGTAAGAAAGAAATAATTCTAAAAAATAAAAAAGGAAACAAAAATAAATTTCCTTAAAATCAAATTGAAATAAATTCAATATTTGTGTCTTGAGGAATTCTACCAAATGTTTTAGCTGCTATTGCCTTTGCATTAAGATTTTCTGCAAAACTAATGATGTTTGTTGTGACACTAGATGTTACCAAAATAAATGCATCTTTTGTTCTAGTTGAAGACAACCTTGAAATAGGAATATTCCTAATTACACTCAAATTTTCATCTAAAATTAAAACATTCTTTCCTTTAATTTCAGATCCTAGTTCCCTAATCTTTTTTTTATCTTCATTTGTTATTGCTCTTCTCTGAATAATTCCTTCATTTGAAGAAGATTCTTTAAAATTTTTCAAATATTCTTCGCATGTTACCTTCTTTCTTAAAGCTTGAAGAATCTCTTTACTTGTTAATTCTTCTACTTCTTTTCCATCAGGAGCACTAGTAACATATGCTATTTTTACATTAGCACAAACATTCTCAATAATCAGCTTTCCTCCTCTATCTCCATCAACAAATAGTGTTAATTCCTTTTCATTGCCTAGTGTTATAATTGTCTTCGGAAGTTTTGTTCCTTGCATACCAATTACATTATTAATTCCTGCTTTAAGTAAATTAACAACATCAGCTCTTCCTTCAACAACAATAACTTCTTTGGAATTTTCAACTTCAGG
>JBAZCR010000018.1:0-6993 GCA_041654895.1 Candidatus Pacearchaeota archaeon | reverse complement strand
TCGAGGCCTTTCCGGGCATAAAGAAGTGGATTCGGGATATGTATAATTTTGCCTTAGATAACGGCTATTCTCAAGATGTTCTTGGCCGCAGGCGATATTATGAGATACTGCAATCTACTGAGTATGGCTCCCATGGCTGTCCGTTTTACCGAAAGCCATATGCAGACGAAGACTTGAGAATAAGAAACATGAAAAGCGGCAGCGATTATTACCGGGAAGTAATGGGGTCTATGCGAAAGGCGCAGAACCATCCTATCCAGGGATCAGCCGCGGAAATGACTAAACAGGGCGCTTTGTGTGCAGACACAAGATTCAAGGCCTTATCGTTTAGATCAAATATTATAGGATTCATACACGATTAATGACTTGGTCGTGTATAAACCTCTTGATATGCTGGAACACCCTAAAGACATGATCGCTACAGCAAAGTTGACAGCAACAAGTGCGATATGCTATAAAAAGAATCATGTATGTCATGTAGTAATACATGTAAATGGGCAATCAGCAGGGAAGCACTATTGGTGCGCCCTCAACGACCATCGAAAAGCTAAAAATGGACGTGAGCCCGTGCTGGGCCCGGCCACTTTAGAACCTAGTAGAGTAGGGCAGTAATGCCTGAAGCAAGAGGGCCTTGTAACGGCTGATACGAAATCGTGCAAGGTATGATATGGTCTAGTCCCTTGAGAAATATGTCGAAAGACAGGGTAATAACGGAAATCATTACAATCTGCCCTAAAAATAAGGATCAGATTCTACAAACCGTACAGGAAATACGTACCGCAATGACACAAGACATTCCAATATATACGAAGTATAATTTTCCTCAGTGCTTGTCCATGGAAGTCGGTATCAGCGCCGGTGACAACTGGGGCCAGGCAATGTCGATAGACAAATATCTCGACTGCTTCTAGCCACCTAAATTGCTTGACCAGGCGGACCCGGGCGACTGCACTCCTCCACCGGCGTTAATGGCCGGAGCCATGAGATCGATACCTCCAGCGTAAGTGCTGGGGGTATTGATTTTTGGTTTGGGGGCCGATGGCGCTTTGATATTTTTGCTCGGCGTTGGTGCTTTCGGCGCTTCAATCGATGGCGCCCCGCTCTGCATCGGAATATTTTTGATCATGCTGCTGATTTTCTTATCAGCTGCTTTCGCCACTGCCAGCTTTAGTTGCCTGGCTATATTAATTAGCTCCACGGAGGCCTCCGATGTGATAAAACTTAGAATCTACGATACAAAATTCGATTTAATAACGCCGAGCGCCGCAAACTCATCAGACGCGCAGACTATTATTAACATAGCGCGGGATTGCCTATATGTCAAGAATCCATTAGTTGCCGATGCAGAGCTTATGACTCGCGTAAAAGGCTGGCAGGTGCCCAGATACTTGCCGAGACTATTATTAATGGCCAGGCCTGGGAATGTGTCTCATGAGACCGGGTATTACGATATACCGCTGGGACTTATCTCGGTTGTAAAAGATTACATGCTAAGTCACAAAATATTGGCAAAGACTGAAATAATAATAGAAGATAAAAGCAAATTAGCGATCAAAGTCTCGGATTCTGGCAGTCTGAAAAAAGATTATATAAAAGACCCGAAGCTTAGAGATTATCAAAATGCCGTCGTAGAGAAGCTAAGTAATTTTAAACGCGCTCAGGCCGTCTCCATGACGGGGAGCGGCAAGACGATCATAATGTCCGGACTAATTAAGCATTTTAATATGCCCACGATCATATTGTGTCATAGAAAGCTTTTAATAAATCAATGGAAAAGCGCTATTGAGTATATTATCGGGCGTAAGGCGTATACTTTAGTTGGCGGCAAAGTCACCAAAGGTGATTGCAAGATACTAATCGCATCGTTCCAATCTATTGGCAGCTTCAGCGATAAAAACGAAAAGGCGCTATTAACTAAATATCACAGAGATTATTTAACCAATAACAACACAGCTATATTGCCGGCCTTAAGTGATAACAATTTAAAGCAAGATAAATTAGATGCTTTAAAAGCAGCTGGGCTGGATATAACGGCGTTTAAAAATACAATGGTAATCGTCGACGAGGCCCATGTCGCTCCAGCGTTTGGGTTTTATACAATAATATCGAGCCTGACGCCGACGTTAATCTATGGCTGCACGGCTACGCCAAATCGCACTGACGGCCGCACGATATACTCACAGGCATTATTTTCTAATAAGTCCGTGATGACTGATCCCGAAGAAGTTAAAAAGCATCTGACGCCATTGCATTACGTAACGGTTAATATCACGGCAATGATGGATACTAACTTAGAAAAGCTAACGAGTCCTAACGCCATTATGGATTCAGAATTAACTAAAATATTAGTTTCTGATATAAGACGCTTCTCGATTATGATTTACGCGATTAAGCAAACTGCATTACACGGCTATACAGCCGTAGTGATCTGTGGCAATAATTTATGGCTGGTAGACGCCTTGGCTGATGCCATGGAATACAATAATATCACATATGGCGTAATCACAGGCGGCACTAAAGATGAAGATCGTAAAGATATAATATCTAAGATCGAATCACGAGAATTAAAAATCTTATTGGCCACGACTACAATCGATGTCGGGGTTGATATTACATCGTTGGATGCAGCGATATTGCCTGTGCCATTTTCAGGCGAGACCGTCACGATACAACGTGCAGGTCGAATCGTACGAAAGGCACCAGGTAAGAACAAGTGCATGATAATAGACTTTAAAGATTGCCTGATCCCGAAAGCTGTCGGAGCATACACCCGACGAAAGCGGCATGTTATAAAGACATTTGACGTGTTTAAAATTGACATAATAGCCGATTGCTTGTCGGAAAATCCAGGCCTGGATCCAGAATGGACGAGAATTATACAACTCAAGGAGAGCACTTAAATGTGGTACGATAAACTTTCACTCAGAGGCGTTAAAGAGCTAAAAACAAGGGGCGAACTATACGCCAAGCTATTCACGAATTACAAGAAAATGCGAGATAAGAGCGATACCCGCAGCATGGCTGTAAAAGACGTGGCTGTTGCTGTTGGTCTGACAGATTCAAGGCTACAGGCATTCTTCGGTGGTATGTTCGAAGATGTACCTACGGATACGTTTGTACTGTTACTGGGCTATATAAAGCTGGACATGGCAGCGTTCAATAACTACGGCAAAAATACATCGATACCGGGACTCGGCGTATTTTCTGAAATACCAGTGACAAAGCCTGCTGCTCCGGTAGCAAAGCCTGCTGCTCCGGTAGCAAAGCCTGCTGCTCCGGTAGCAAAGCCTGCTGCTCCGGCTCAAACCAAGATGCAAATCGAAAATTACGTCGAGGAGCCATTAGTTATTTATTATGATGCCAGTACGAATACGCTGGCGATACATCCTAATTATGCCGAAAATAAACTGCCGAAAGATAAGAAAGTTATATTATTGCATAACGCAGTTATATTCGCCGGCAAAGTCGTACCAGGGAAGGCCAGTTTATGACCAAATCCAATAAATCTACTATCGTGTTCCCAACAGGCCAAACTGCATCGCAAAACGATAAATATTTCGAAGCATTCGAGCCATACATAGCCAGCGTAAATGCAGGCTCTTCGATAGTGATTTATCCCAAAACGCTTATTAAAATAATAGACAATGCGATATGTCTAACTAAAAAGACGTCGCTTGTCCCTGTGCCAATTCAGGATCCGTATTCGGGAATCGACGACTTTCCGTATGCCATTAAACTTATGTTCTCGTCAATACTAAGAAATACGCCGGACACAATGCATATCGTAACGTCGGGTGGCACAACTAAAATCGGCAATCTAGCCGTGTTAGTTGGAAATCTAGCTGAAAAATTTGGCATTGATGTCCATTATATATGGGCAGCCAAAGACAAACACGGTGTATATTGCATTAATAAAATGCCTAAGCTTATCAGCGCAGAGGCATCTGAATTCGACGTCATAGCTGACGCCAATGGCAATATTAGCATTTTATATCCGGTGAACTAGGAGTCGTAATTATGAACTTAACAGAGTTAGATATTGACAGCGTTGCATTACATGCAAAAGACTTAAAAGCTATAAAGCTTTCTAAGTCCGACATATTTGACGCTATTTATTCAGATCATAATATATTTTCTATTAAGCATCAAACGATGCAAGGAACGAGCACAGCAGTATCGTATAAAAATGCTATTCAAGAAGACATGGTCAAATATAATCGTGAAAACGATGGCTTTTTCTTCCTGGGGCAATTCAAGCGAAGCTATGTATTAACACGCATAGCCGATATTATCGTACCTAAAAACGCGTCGCCGCAGTCTATAATCGCCAAGGAATTCGACGCTCTCGAAGGCGAGGCTAGAAAGATCATAAATAAATATTTTAAAAATCGGGTAGTATTCGTATACAGACTGCTGCCGACATACGGTGCATCTAGGCAAGATCGTAGGAGCGGCACTCAGTCCCTTCCGGTTGAAATATCCCCGGAAATGGAAAATGTCTGTACTTGCCAGCCTATGCTGGCCATATGCCCGATCGTGTCTATATCAGACCTATTATACCCCGACCAGCTAAAGCCTTATTTCGACGAAACAAGAGATAATAACTTTTGCAAGCTAGTAACAAATACTAGGAATTATGCCGAGTTTAATTTCACTAAAATAATATGTGACACAATATTGGCTTTTCGGTATTCAAGCAATGAGACTTATTTAAACGCCAAGCTATCAGCTTCTGAGCATCCATTCTGGAATAGTTTGTTTTTGCATAAAGATTTATTCGATAAATACTTAAAAGGCAGCAAAAAATTCTGGGATGAGGTAGGACCGCTGAGCGATGATACTTACGTAATAGGCAACGTCTCTAGGTCCGGAGTGTGCGAATTAAAAAATCCAGAGCACAGCAATAATAACGGCTTTAGCCTGGATAGCAATCAACTTATGGCCCGAATGATTGTGTCATTACAGAGTGTTATATTTAACGACAAAGATATTGCATATTTAATACAGCCGTTTGACCATGCAATGCGCAAACAAAATAAAAAGGCATTGTGTGATTCCTGCCCAAGCAAATTATTATGCCTGCTTTCCGGGGATGAAAATTCGCCGCCTGTTAGTGTCGATGTATGTCGCAGCGTCGCGGTCGTACAGGCATTTAAATATGCAGAGGCGAAATTAAACTCAAAGTTAATACACAGAAAAGCTACTGTGCTCGTAATCCGGGAAGAAAATAAGCCGATTGTACTAACGAGAAAAGCAGTAAATTTACTATGCAGCTATGCAGTAAAGCACGATGATATGCCTCCGGAAGATTGGCTCTTGACTCACGTAGCTACCGGAACTCTCGGCGTTTTTACTGAAGAATTGCACAGGCCCAAAGGCAACTTGATAAACGCACTTAATCGCGCTTATACTAATCACGGCTCCGGATCTGCATGCTATTTAGAAAGTGAAATATCTCCGGACATATTATTGTCTCCAATAAAAAAGAATGACCTGTCTTCTATCAGAAGCAGTAACAACAGCTATGAAGATAAATTCTTAAATATCTTGGCACTGCCAGTAATGGATGCAGGAGCCATAGAAACGATACATAATATCTTTGTCGATATAGGCACCATAGCAAGGCAGAAGGCTCGAGATATGCTTGAGTATTTATTAACTAACGACATATCGGCAATATATGAAAATACTGCATTTGATGCAGATACATCTGTGCTAGAAGAATATAATAACATGCACAAGCATTTAAAAGCCATGGTCGCGGCCGGCAAGTATTTGAGATTAAATACCAAAATAATGGGCTTTGGTGAGAATTATCTAAAGACTGAGTTGGTATCACTGGCCTATGTAGGCTTATTAAATAAGAGGGATTTAGCGCATAAAAATAAATACGCGCATTATAAATCTTTGGGATACAGTACGTACGATATAAATATAGCTGAAATAGCCTATACCATGGATGAACTAGGTAAAAAATCTGAGCTGATATCCTGTGGCAAAAAATTATACGAATTCTATCACACGTTGGCGCTGTCTCAAGATGCAGATCTGATAAATAGCAAGGCATTGTTGCTGCATAATTTAAACGGCAAAAAGCGATACCCGTATGATTTTGCACTCGCACTGACTTTTGATAAATACGTAGCACTGTGTGCGCTTGCTAATAAGCTACGTCCGATGTCCGACAAAGAGCTAGAAGCTCTGGACGAGAGTAGCGATGTTTATATCCAATCTTATTCTAAAATTAATTTCGTATCTGAAGAGCCTGAAGTTATTAACACAATAAAAGACATGGGCTTTATAGATTTAGGATCGTTAGAGCTGTTGTTACTGGAAATCTGCCAGATGAAAAACTATAAGTCTGAC
Organism: Candidatus Pacearchaeota archaeon; assembly: GCA_041654895.1. Taxonomy (GTDB): domain Archaea; phylum Nanobdellota; class Nanobdellia; order Pacearchaeales; family GW2011-AR1; genus JAGVXH01. The sequence goes on along the minus strand of JBAZCR010000018.1, from coordinate 627 downwards.
GACCCTAATATAAAAGACATGCTTTATATGATAATTGCGGCATTATGCTATTCAGATGCATATATTGACGGGGACGATAAAAAGAAATTAACGGAGCTTGACTCGGGCCCGGAACATTTAGGCACCCGATCGCTCATATACCAAAATATTGAAAAATCCTATCCAGCATACAGCAGTGCGGTTAAGCTATCAATTACACTCGAGACTGATGCCGGCCCTGTATATGGTTACATACCTCTGGCAAGAGGAAAGAGCCTGTGTCTTGACGAAAGCATAAGAAGCGCTAGTCTCAGATACTCGGCGACACATTGTCCAGATAATAACCAATCTCATATATCAATCATAAATACGTTCTTTACAAATTTGGCTGTATTAAATAAAGAACAGGCTGATACAGAAATAGTTGCCGACGTATTGCAACGTTTACAGAGCAAGCATGCAGCTATTAGCCATGCTATGTGCCTGGAAGATGCCACACACGTATTGCCAGAAAACAGTAACACGATTTACACGGAGATCTATGGTCCGAGCTATATTAAGCCATTGCCTAACACGGTTGAAGATGTAAATAATATCAAGCTTACTGACTCTGCATGCCCATTGACATGCGAGCCCGCTAAGACACTT
>JBAZCR010000017.1:0-7100 GCA_041654895.1 Candidatus Pacearchaeota archaeon | reverse complement strand
GCTCAATCGCTTCTTTTGTAATTACATATACTCTATACTCTCCCATATCAAAAAATCTTTCGTTTAAAATTTCAAGTGTATTTGTTGGAACAACTAAAAAAATATCTCTTTTAACATTTTTCTCCTCGATATACTTTTTAACATCCTTTGATTGATTAAGAATATAGTTTTGAAAATTGTCTAGATTATCACTAGCTGGACTTTTTGCATCAAATATTATTAACTCATCTAAAATTCTAATTATATTATCCGGCTTCTTTTTTGTTGAAAAACTAGATTTATCAACATAATCTATTACATTCCTCTCACAAATTTTTTTAATTTCGTTTTCAACAATACCCTCATGAATTTTCCAAGTCTTTTTCATTTCTTCAAATTTCTTTTCTCTCTCTTTAATCTTCTCCTCATTTAGTCTTTCTCTATCTCTGGTTAAACTCTCTTGTAGTGTTTGAACTTTTCCTACTTGTTTATCGTATTCTTCTCTTTTTTGATCTAACTCTTTTTCAATAGAGGTAATTTTCTTTTCTAGTTCCTTTTTATCATGTAAATAGTCAGAATTTCTTTGTTTTAATATTTCTATATTTGATTTTAGTTCGGATACCTCTTCCCTATTTTTAGTTTCGGATTTTTGTAGTTGTCCAACCAAAGATAAATTCTTCTTTAATTCTTCATCTATTATTTTTTTCTCTATCTTTATTTCTTTAATTTCTCCTTCCAATTTTTTAACATCTTTTTCAGATGATCCTAGTTTCGTTTTAAATTCAATTAGATTTTTTGAAGATTCTACAAGTTTTTCCATTTCAGAATAAGATTTTCTTGAAAGAGTAATTAGTTTTCTCCAAGAAAAAATTCTTTTTAAAAGATTCATAGATTCAAGTTCTCTATAGAATTCTTCAGTAGACTTTAGTTGCTCCATTTTTGTGAAAACTTATGAAAGAATATATTTATAGTTCTTTATATAATTTTCTACGTATACAATATAATCCAAATAGATAAAAAGAAATACTAAACCCAAATATATTTTATTATTGATTATCCAACAATAATAGGAATTTTAATTAAATCTTTCATTTACAAAATCAAAAAACTTTTTGTTCTCTATTTTTAAGTCTGGTTTTTCTCTACTTTCTTTAATTCTCTCTAAAATTATTAATCCTTTTCTTGCAATATTTAATGCCCCATTCGCATCAGCATCTTTTGGCTCACCTTCTTTTGCTGCCCTAGAATCAAAAAACTCTCCATTTTTATCGTGAACGCAAGATAAAATATAATCTCCTTCGGATTCAAAATTTAGTTCTCTTTTTTCTATTTTTTTTCTTAATTCACCGGAGGTATAAGAGTTTCTAATTTGTAGAATTTTATTAAGTAAAAATACTAATTCTTTGAAAAATTTAGCATTATTTTGCTTCAAAATTTCTTCTTTAATATCTTCTCCTTCATAATAATCAAGCTTTGAATTATTAAATAACTCCTTTAATCTTTCAGTCAAATTTATTTTTACTGTATTCCATGCTTTACTTTTGGGATCTTTTTCTTGATGTAATCTTTCTCCATAACTGCAAACAACCCATTTACTTTTTTTAGGCAAATTTTTCTCCTCAACTTTAAAATTTTTATAATCAAACTTAAACTCAAAATAGTCCTTTTCTTTGTTGTATTTTATTGAATCAAACTTTTTAAAAAATTCTTTAGCCTGTTTTTCATTTTCATAATTAGGATAAAGTAAATTAACAAAACCTGTTTTTGGATCAATTTTTGAGGTGTAATTCGCATTTACATAAAATAAAATCCCTGTTTGTTTCCCTAACTTTTTGAAACTATAAAATTTAGGTGTTAGTTGGTAAGCTTTCATTAATCCACCAGATTTATTGTTTTCAATATCTTTAAACATTAGATAATTCAATTTTTCAATTAACATTTTCTCAAACTTCTGATAAATTTGTTTTTCTATCTTGAATCTTCCTCGTTTAAATACAGAGTTTAAATCCTCAAAGACAATAATCGCATTGTTCTCAATGGCCATCTTAACAACTTGATGAACAACTTGGGACAAATAACCTTCCTTTAATTCTTTAATATTTTCAATTTTCGTCCAATTTTTTCGTGCTTCATTTCTTTGACCTTCTTTTTTATCTAGTTTTTCTAAATAATTATTTTTCCTGTTAAATTTATCTAATACAATATTAAAACTATCTTGCTTCTCAATTTCTCCATTTTGATTAATCAAAGAAAAGTATGCCAAATTTCGTTCTCCTCTATCAATTCCTAAAACTTTTATTCCATCAAAATTCTTCTTTATAGTTTCCGAAACTTTTTTATTCAAGGTTTTTTCATTCCCGTTTGCTTTAAAATTAATTGTAATCGGGCAATAAAAAAAGAATTTATCTTCAGTATACCTTTTATTTTTGATTAAGTCGTAACTAAATTTACTTTCGATTTTACCATTTATAGGATCCTTATTTTTAATAAATTCGTTCTTTTTATGGACCACTTTATCTTCTTTTTTAATCGAACTCTCTCTGAAAAATAATTCCGCTTCTCCATTCAACTTAAAGACCACATCTTTAAGATTTTCTTCACTGAATAACGCATTCCAATAAAGAGTGTGTAGATTCTTTTTGCTGTTTTTATTTTTCTCAGATCTATTTTCAGAAAAATCTTTGTTGTAAATTTGGAATAAGTATAATTTTCCTTTATCAACATAATTGTTAATTACTTCGGAGTCTATATTTGCAAATGAAATTGAATAACCTTGGTTTTGCACATCTCTATAAAACTCTCCAATATCAGAATATTTATTTGCATCCTTAAATTTAAAATTAAAATATAAATCCCATTCATGGTGTTGTTTAATACTTTCTTTATAGAAACCTACTAATTTATGACAATCTTCTAATCTAAAATTATCTCCCTTCATAAAAGTCCTATTTTCATAGATTTTTAATATTTCTTCAGAAATTTTATGCTCTTGCTTCCATTTGTCAGAAAAGAATACCTTTGGCAACATTTTACTTGGGGATGGAAGTAATTTATATTCAACCTTTTCATAAAAATCATCGTTTTCGTTCTTAGAAATTTCTTTGAATAATCTATTACTATCTTTATCCATAATTCCTAAAAAATATCTTCCATCTTTTCTGAATAATGCTGTCCAATTATCTACTTCTTTATTTTTATCCCAACCTGCTGCAAGTGTAGAATTATTAAAATTCAATTTAAATTTATTTTTGGAAAAGGGTTTTTGTGTAACATAATTCCTTGCCTTATCATAAATGTTAACTATTTCTTTTATTGAATTATAAAACCAAAAAAATCCTTTGATTTCTTTTTCATCAACTTTATATCCCTCATAAAAATCAGAATCAACATCCAAAGTCGCATAACTACCTACTTTTCCTTTCTTATAATTTAAGAGTTTAATAAAATGCAAAATATTTAAGGAATTATCCAAAAATAATTTAATCTTTTCAACTTCTCTTTCTTTATTTTGTTGTAAAAATTCTTTTGTTCCATTAGAATAATCTCTCTCCAAAATTTCTTCAACCGCTTTATAAGAATCTTCAATATTTTTTAATAAATCTTCGCCCTTAAAATAAAATCTCTGAAAATAACCAACAATTGGATGTTCTGAATTATTACTTATTTTATCTTTAAAATTTTCTTTATCTTCATCTAAATCAAATAAACCTTTCTCGTTGTTTATTGCATCTTCAATTTCTTTTATTGAAAAATAATCTTGCTTTTTAAATTCCGTTTCTTTTTGTTTATCAGTTTTTTCAGCAAATCTATATTCTATGATTAATTTATTCAAATATTCCTCATTGGAAAACAAATCTTTAGAAAGTTTAGTCAAATCATCTCTTTTTATATAAATTTCATTCAAATCGTAATTGTTCAAGTTATTAAATAGTTCTCTTATTTCCCTAAAATCGCTTCGTTTATCTGCACTACGAATTACATCTATAAATTCTCTATCGTCTTTTAACTTTTCTGGAATAAATGAGGGCTTGTTTGACTTACTTAGAATCTGTTTGTAAAGTTGTTTTAATTTTTTCTTTCTGATACTTTTATCTCCTTTCTGTTGAGAATAGAGATTAATTATTTCATTGATTCCCTTGAGTTTTATTCCATTTTCAGTGGTTTTTCCTCCAATTATTAAATTAAATTTATCAATTCCTTCCTGTGTTAGAAAAGAACTATAATTTACCAAAGCAATAAATTCTGTTAATTTTTTTCCACCCAATTCTTCTTTAAAATTTTCTTCAACTTCAGAAAAATCAATGCCTAATTTAGACAGTTCCTCAAATTTCAAAAGATCATCTAAAAATAGAACAAGATTTTCATTAATTGTTCTATAAACAATTGAAGTTGAAATTGCATCTTCATTATCTTTTTTCGGAACTTTAAAGATATTTTTCCGATTCTCAAAAAATCCTCTAAAATAAATTAAGAAACCGTCAAAAGAAATTACTAGTTTTAAATCTTCGTCACGATTATTCTTTTTAAGCCATTCTTTTAATGGTTTGAAAAAATTCTTCTCCTTAATTTTTTCAAGCTCTCCAAGTTTTGCATTATCATGTAATTCTTTACAAAGTTTATTTGCAAATTCCTTATATTCTTTTTTTAATTTTGAGTCAGATTTATTTCCCTTTAGTCTAATAAAAGCTTCTTTAAATTGCTCTAGAAGATTTTTATCCAATTCCACATTTGCTAAATATGTCTTAATCAGCTCTCTAAAATAATCATTCATTATCTTCTTTACTTCTAGAAAATCTTTTGCCCTTTGCTCGTCTTCTTCTAATAATCTCTTTGAATTTATATATTCAAGCGTTCTTCCAATTGGCTTTAGTTCGAATCTGATTGTCTTGCTTACAGGATAAATCCCTGTCATTTCGTTCCAGACAGTGTTAACACCCATGAAAACCTATAAATATTCTAGTTTAATAAAGTTTCTATTTTAATAATAAATATTTAAGGGTTATTTTGATTATACATAATCATTTATTAGTTGATAATTTTTAGCAAAGATGTTTTAGTATTTATTATTTGTAGTATTGCTTTTAATCGACGGGGAATAATCTAAAATAATTTAAAATCAATAAATTTAAAAAGCTCTTAGTGTATTAAATTGTATCCTTATGTTAGGGATATAACTTGAGCAAAGGTTCAAGCAATGTTGCCTCAATAGTATAGTGGCTAGTACGATGGCCTGTCGCGCCATAGACCCGGGTTCAATTCCCGGTTGGGGCGTCCAAAAACCGGAAAGGGACAATCTTTTTAAAGAATGATTACTTTAGTTTTTTATGAGGGATTTTTATGCTTCAGAGGAAAGTAGGTATGATAATTGGTTTTCTACTTCTAAAGAAAAAGGTGTTAAGGGACTAAACAAGAAAAATTCTGATTTAATCTTGGACTTTTGTAATGATATGAGTTTAGGTTTAAATATTTCTAAAATGTCTAAAAGAGGAGGTAGGAGTAAAAAGAGGATAAATGCTTTAAGACAAAAAGTCATATTTTTATTAAACAAATTAGAAGAAAGAAATATTAAGGATATTGATAATTTAAAAAAAGAAGAGTTACATAAACTCTTTGATGATATGCGAACAGGTGTTATTTTGAATAGATTTGGTAAACCTTATTTATCCACTGGTGATTATGTTAAGGACTTTAAGGTCTTTTGGCATTGGTACATGAAACGTTTTAATAAAACAGAAGATATATGTGAAGAATTAGATAGAAGAGGAGAAAAGCCTAAGTTTGTTTATTTTAATCAAGAAGAATTTGAAAAGATGATTAAAGTTGCAAGTAGGGATTTACAAATTGTAATGATTCTTTTGTGGGATGTTGGTTGTAGAGTTAAAGAATTAATGAATATTAAAGTTAAAGATTTTTATAATGATTTTAAAGAGTTACAAATCCAAAATGAAACTGCAAAAACTTTTGGAAGAAAAGTAAAAGTAATGTTTAGTAAGGATAAAGTTAAAGATTACATTAAAGAATTAGATTTGAAAAATGAAGATTATTTGGTTCAAAAGTCTCCTGAAATGTGTAATAATGAATTAAATAAAATAGGAAAAGAAATTTTGGGAGAAGATAGGACTAAAGAAAAGAATTTAACAATGTATGATTTTAGACATTCTTCTGCTTGTTATTGGGTTGTGAGATATAAAAGTGAGTCTGCTCTAAAATATCGTTTTGGTTGGAAAAAATCTGAAATGATTCATTATTATACTGAGTTCTTAGGAATGAAAGATACTATTCAAGAAGATGATTTATATGTTGATGTAACAAAAACAGAATTAGAAAAGAAAATTCAAGAGCAAGACAAGAAGATGAAAGAAATGGAAGATTCTTTTAATCACTTTAAAAAATATGTTGATATTATTATTGAAGGAGAATATTCTAATAAGATGACTTTTTCGAAAGATTCTAAAAAAGCTTCCATAAAAAGAAGAACTGATGATGAGATGGAAACGATTAAGAAAAATCCTCCTCTTCCTTTTACTGATGAAGAAACAGGAGAAATACTTTATCCTGAAATCTGATTAATTTAGTCGAACAAGTCGTTATGATTGTATTTATTTATTACTAAATAGAAAATCTTTGATTTTCGTTGCCTTTTCGCAAAAATATGGGAACGAACTCTAGTGAGTGGAATATTTTTGATTTTATGCTTTCAGTTGCACCAGTCTTTAAACTCTTATAATCTCTAAAAGAGATAATAAATTGCTTAAAATAATAAAAGGCAAACTCTTTTGTTAAGATTTTTTGGTTTTTGAGGCTTTAGCCGAACCAAAAAATCCTTTATTATTGCCTTTTTATAACCTAACTTCACCTGATTTTCACCTAAAGGCGGGAACCCGCCTTTATTTATTAATAGTGCAGTAAGTTCACATCTTTTTAACATATTACACTTACTTTAAGTGTAATATGTAACAAACCTTACTAATGTTATGCTTAAACTTATATATAAAATAGTTTTATCTAAATTATGGTTAAAGGTTATTCAAGATATAAAGTAAAGATATGTTGGTTACATTATCATTTTGTTTGGTACACTTGGAAGAATAGGCCTTTATTAGATGAATTTATGATAAATG
>JBAZCR010000016.1:0-7267 GCA_041654895.1 Candidatus Pacearchaeota archaeon | reverse complement strand
GTACCCGAATGGTATGTCCAAAGGGGAAGTAAAGGCCCTAATAAGCCCGTATTTCGATTCTAATTTCATAGGTAGGGTAAGACCTACCCCAGGTGGTTTAACCCGCCAGGAATCGGTATTTAACGGTTTAAAATGGGTTACCACTTCCTATGTATTAATAGCGGAGGCTGTCCGCCCCTTTATCACGGTAGATTTTGTCAAAGATGTGATAAATACAGATGCTGATTTTGTTGTTCCTGTATCCGTTTCGGTATCTTCCGTTTTATCCTATGTGGATGGAATTATAAACTACATACCCCGTGATTTTGTGGGGGAAGTACAAACACCCCAAAAGTTTGAAACGAAGATGTTACGCCGTGCTCATGTAGAAGTACCCACAAACGATTATTCTGACGATTCCGTATTAGTATTAAAGATGACCAAGGGAATATCCACGGTATTAGTGGATGGTCTAGAACAGAATATCAAAATCACTACCCCACTGGATCTGGTTATTGCAGAAGCAATTTACAACGATCAATATGATAATAAGGAATAAGGGGATGTTAAATTTATGCTGACTTCCAGATTTTTCACAACGAAAGATGAAAAAGTAAACAAAGTCATCTTCCCCATTCCTGCAACTTGGTGGAGCAGGTTTTATGAATACGCATGGGCCATGCAGTTTTGTGATAAAAATGATGTGGTTTTGGATGCTGCCTGTGGAATAGAACATCCATTCAAATTTTATTTAGCACATAGATGCAGGGAAGCCCACGCCGTTGATGTAGATAAAAGGGTAACTTCATTGATGAAGATAAGAAGAAGGATGCAGAAGAAGTTAGGTGTATTCAATGTAGATATAACCGGATTCAAACTATCCCTGCAATGTTGTGATATAATTGAGATGCCATTCCCGGATAAAAAGTTTGATAAAATATTCTGCATTTCCGTATTGGAGCATTTGTCGGATGTTGATAAAATAAAAGCCCTGTATGAATTTAGCAGGGTAATAAAAGATGATGGTAAGTTGATCCTAACTTTGGACTATCCCACTACAAATTTTGAAAAGATGGAGCGATTCGTTAAAGATGCTGGGTTTAACTTTGTTGGGGATGTAAACAAATCAATTCCTAACAATGCGATCACTGGGTTAGGGTTGCATTGTTTCCGTATGGTATTATCAAAAAGAGTGGGGATGTAAAAGATGATGAATGTGGTAGTGACTGGAAGTGAAAGGGGTATCGGGAGGGAAATAGCCCGGGAACTTTGCAGACGGGGGCATTTTTACTATGGTTTTAGTAAATGGAACGAGATAGATGTTTCCGATTATGATTGTATAAAGGATGCGTTTAGTGAACTAGAGGACTACCCCCCGGAAGCATTGATCAACAATGCTGGAATAGTAGAGATGGGCAGCATCCTAGAACTATCCCCCGAAGCATGGCAAAGGCAAATCAACACAAACCTAAACGGTGTCTTTTACTGCTGCAAAGAATATGCCAGGATAGCTAAAAACAAAGGTGGTAAAATAATTAATATTGCATCCACCGCAGGGTTAGGCCCCCGCCCAGGTAGATCCGCTTATGCTGCTAGCAAAGCTGCAGTAATTAATTTTAGTTTATCCATTGCGGAGGAACTTCGTCCATACGGGATCAAGGTTTATTGCATAGCCCCGGGTGCTGTAGCAACCAGTTTAAGAAAGCAAATTGCACCAGATGAGAATCCTGAAAATATAATGCAACCAAAAGAACTAGCCCAGTTTGTAGTGGATATTGTAGAAGATGGGACAATGTTGGATAACCAAATTATACAAGCTAGGAGGTTTTGATTAAAATCAGGACAATAGTTACTGTTATGAATAGCCAACATTTTCCGATTGAAGTGTCCGGCTTCATCTTCCCCCCAGGCGTTGAAAAGAAAATAGAGATAGAAACCAATTCCGGACGATTCAGGAATATTCGTGCTGCCAGGGGGTTAAGGATAAATAAATCCAACAATCAAAAATTGATAAACGACCTCCATTCCGGCCACGAAATCAATTTTGTATATGACGCACCTTCCCCTAATACTACTTATGGAAAGGTTATCCGTTCTTTGTCTGATCCGATCATAAAGCATCTTCCGGAAGGTGTTGCTGGGTATCACAATCATCCTGTTATTGGTATGAATGTTAGATTTTTTTCTGAAAAACGTATTATCCAGCATGGAAAGTGTTTGGTTGGCCCCAATGATGTGTTTATCAGTCACGGTATTGGGGATAAAGACTACTGGATTGCGCCGCATATTTCCTTTTTTTCTCATGCACTAGTCCCCGGCCCCGCATGGAAAGAACGGATTGAAAAAGGGGGATACAAAGGACAAGTGCATGTGACAGGATACACAAAATTAGACCCCATATTCCAGGGGGAATACACCCGGCAGAAAAGGGAAAAGCCTTACGTAGTTTGGGCACCGACACACGCATACAATAAGTCTTTTAAAAATAGGACAAGTTATCCTGAATGTAACAAATTAATAAAAGAGATCCCAAACTGCTATGAAACAGGAATTGCTTATCATCCATCTGCTAGAAGGGAAAAAGATATTACCATGCAGGAGTTATTAGATTCGGATGTGGTCATAGCAGATGCCGGCTCCACCATCTATGAAGCATGGGCATTGGGTAAACCAGTCATCTTCCCTGACTGGATCTGCAAGAAAGATGTGCTGGGTAAATTCTCCCCCGGCAATCTAGAATATGAGATATATAATAAGGGGATAGGTTACCATGCCAATAGTATGAATGAGCTTATTGATATGATTGAAACGGCGTTAGTGAAAGGGATGCAGACAGCAGAATCAGAATTTATAGAAAGAATATTTCCTTCCGAATTACGTGGTGTCTCCGGCAAGAAGGCCGCTGATGTGTTGTTGAGTATAAAAGAAGGGGGGAAATGACAATTGCCTGTGTTTGAGATATGCCCGGATTGCTACAGGAAATATTTTTTATTCTATTCAAACTTGGAGATAGAAGTTAGTACCAATAAATACAAGTGTCACGGTTGTGGGCAAATGAAACATACAGTCAAGAAGGTAACAGCGGATGGGAAAGTTGTGGATATAAACTAAATCTAAAGGGGGAAACAGAAAGATGAGTGACCAAAACGATCAGTTTAAGATTACTGTTGAAGAAAGAAATCTACTGGATTTTTTTAGGGATACTCTTAAATGGGGCAGGGCTACTGTGGTGGTAAAACGTGGACAGCCTGTATTCGTGAAGATGGCGTATAAGGATGTAAAGCTAGATGTAAAGCTAGATTAATTAGTTTCCTTATGTGTTTTTTATAGAATATTGCCTTTTTCGGGGAATTATTATATAATATAGGTAAACCTATCCAAACCGAGAACGGGAAATGAGATAGAGGAAATAACCCCTCTTTTTTGTTTCCCGTTTTTTTATTGCCTTCAGGTAAGGCAAAAATTAAAGATGGAGGTGTCCTAGGTGGGCGCACTATTACAAGATTTTGGTATTCATTATTATAACTGTTTTAAATTCCCGGTACTTTTCGCTGGAGGCGGAGGATCCGGGGATGACAATCCAGATCCAGATGATCCGGATGTTGGGGAAGATGTGGACGGTTCTGGAAATCCGGACAAGCAGGATAAGGATGACGGGGGAGATAAATCTGTTACTAAACCTTCTGTAGATAAAGACGATCCTGATAACAAGCCTCCGGATAATAAAAAAAGTTTTGATGAAAGCTATGTCAAAAACTTGCGGGCGGAAGCTGCTAAATACCGCAGGGAAAAAAGAGAAGAAGCAAAGAAAGTGGATAAGCTGGATGCCCAATTGAAAGCAATCCAGAAGGCTCTTGGTCTAGAGGATCAGGAACCGGATGCGGAACAGCTTGAAAAAGAATTAGGCGGTCTAAAAGCCCAACTGAAAGAGGAGCGTTTGCATAATCGGTTTATGCAGGCTGCAATAACAGCAGAAGCCGACCCGGAGTTGACTTATGCTTATTTAAAATACCGTGGGGATCTTGATGATCTTGACGTAGATGATGACAACTTTAGCAAGGATTTAAAAGGTATCATCGAAGGTGCAATGGAATCTAATCCAAAATTAAAGGTTGGCAAGGAACCCCCGAAAAAATCAGGGGATAACCAGTCCGATGATAAGGGCTCCAAAGGCGGTTTCAGCATGAACGATTTAATTCGTAAAGCCGCAGGAAGAACATAATTTTAAAGGGAGTTGATTTAAAATGACTTTTATTCCACGTTCCGGCGCAGAGGCGCTAATGCCGGAAGAATTCCAACGTGAGATTGTAGAAAATGTCCCCGAAGCATCTACAGTAATGACCCTCTCGACTAGGGCACCGGATATGAGCAGAAGGCAAAGGAGGATTCCTGTACTCTCCGTCCTGCCTATGGCTTACTTTGTAAACCCCGGCCCGGCCCCTGCTCCTTACTATGGGGATGATGACCTCAACTTCAAACGTACCACTAAAGCGTTGTGGGAAAACAAATACCTGGATGCTGAGGAACTAGCCGTAATCGTCGCCATTCCGGAAGATGTGTTGGATGACAGTGATTACGATATTTGGGCGCAGGTTAAACCCAAGTTGTTAGAGGCGTTCGGACTAGCTTTTGACCAAGCTGTATTTTACGGAATAGATGCCCCTGCAATTTGGCCGGATAGCATCTACCACGCTGCTATATCTACCGATAACTTTGTTCAGATTGGTGGTTCTGGTGGGGATCTTTACGATGAGATCATGGGTGAAAACGGTTTGATTGCTAAAGTTGAAGAAGATGGGTTTATGGTGAATGGGCACGTGGCATCTATGGCCCTTCGTGGCAAACTTCGTGGGTTACGTTCCCCCAGTGAGAAACTTCCACTCTTTAAATCTCTATTCAAGGAAGGTATGCAGGGAAGTACCCGTTACGAACTTGACGGGGAACCAATGATCTTCCCACGTAATGGCGCAGTTGACCCATCCCGCAGTATGTTGATCTCCGGTGACTGGTCTCAGTTAATTTACGCCATTCGGAAGGATGTTACTTGGAAGATACTTACCGAAGCGGTTATTCAAGATCCGCTCACCGGTAACATCCTTTATAACCTGCCTCAGATGGATATGGTTGGTATCCGTGCGGTAATGCGTCTTGCTTGGCAGGTACCGAATCCAATCAACCGCCTTCAGATGGATGAGGATGAGCGTTACCCGTTCGCTATTTTGGGAACGCCCGGTAGTTAATAAAAAAGGGGATGATTATATATTATCCCCTTTAATTCTTTTTTTCGGTGGTGATAATTAATATGGAAGTTACTTTTAAGAAACGAAGATATTATAAAGGTAAATTACGGGAAATAGGGGATGTTGTAAACATGGATAGAAAACACGCCCGTGCATTTATCCGTGTCAATGCCGTTATCCCTACTGTATTAATATCCCCTATAAAAGAAACGCAACAACCTCCAGAACCGCAAACTGACCACTCCGTACCGCAAACAATGACAAGATCCACGCCAAACAAAGATGATCAAGAACAGGAAGGGATTGAGAATTTACCTTACCGGGAAATACAGGAATTGTGCAAAAAAAAGGATATTCCTGCTAATGGCAGCAGGGACGAGCTGATCCAACGGCTTAAAGAGGGTGGATAAATTATGTATATATCCCCGGAGGAATATTCGGATATAACCTTCCGTTATCGACTAGAAGCTACTGAGGAGCGTATAAAACGGGCTTGTTTGTTACTGGATGCCCGTATTGGTAACCATTCTGTAGGCCGGGATGGTTGGAAACTAGATATGGATAGATTACCTGAATACCGTAAAAACGCCGTAAAGGAATGGGTTGCGCAAATGGTATCTTTCCTTTATGATAACGGGGATGTTTCTCCTTCTGCAGCAAGCATCTCATTGGGCAGGTTTTCCGTCACTGAACATGGGCAAAAAGGACAATTGATACCAGAAAGGATGGGCCTTGCAGATGCAGTTTTGGCTAGTTCCGGTATTGTTATACGGGGGGTTAAAACAAAATGATGCCCTCTTTCGGCAGGCTAATGACGCATAAACTTAAAGTACGTAAACGGGCACGGGATTGGCAGGGATCCTTTTCAGATGTAACCCATTTCAGGACAAACGGGTTTGTGGAATACGGAAAAAGGATTGTGGCTGGTTTACAGGGGGAGGATGTTACCGCTTCTGCAACGGTATTCCTGCCCAGTAATGTTCAGATAGATGTTGCCCATGAACATTGGCTGATAGATCAGACTGCCCCATACCAGCGGAAGGGTATGGAAGTTATACGAATCGACCCAATAGATGACCCTCGTACAGGCAAAACCCACCATTATGAAATATCGGTAAAGTAAAAAGGATGATTACCTATGGCTAAAGGTGGTTGGAAAAATTGGAAAGGCCCCCAGCTTTTGAAAGCGGTAAACGGGGCATCCCGGGAAGCTGTCCAAAAAACCTGTTATGTGATTTTAGAAGCTGCACGTCAACAGGTTCCTCATGATGAAGGTACTTTAATGCTTTCCGGTATGGTTTTAATGGCCCCCGATGGATCCCCCCAGGGGGTAATATGTTTTGGTGGGGGATTAGGTACTGGGCATCCTATAGTGCCTTATGCTTTGCGATGGCATGAAAATAGTGCTAGTTTTCAAAAGGGCAGGAAACGGTTTTATTTAAGAGACCCCTATAACCAACTAATTTCCCCCACTTTAACAAAGGCCCTCCAAATAGAGTTGGGGGGAGTGTTGAAATGATAGCAGAAGAATTAGCTTTATATCTTGCATCTTTAAACCATGGAACCAAAAACACGGATCTTTTTTTGAACTTTCAACCGGCCTCCCCTAGTGATTGTATAACGGTGTATGATACGTCCGCCCCGGTGATAGAGGAATCTAATGCTTTATCCGTGGATCAATTTGGCGTACAAATCATAGTCCGAAATGTGATAAATACCGAAGCAAGAAACAAAATCATGTCTATCCATAAAAGCCTTGCCGGTTTTGGTGGGGAAAGTTTTATTGATAATGGGGCAATGGTCAATGCCGTATTTGTGGCATCTGCCCCCTATAATATCGGTATGGATGATAAGGGCCGAAGTGAATGGACTGCTCATTATTATTTAAGGGTTGCCTCCACGGGAGACCTTTTTAGGAATTAGGGAAGGGTGCATGGAAGGGGGGAGGAGATGGATGATATATTCAGGTGGCCTTTAAGTCAGGGTCAGCCTTTTGATCAAGGGCCTTTATTAAGCAAACAATACAATTTAGAAGAGAATTTTGGAAC
>JBAZCR010000015.1:0-7425 GCA_041654895.1 Candidatus Pacearchaeota archaeon | reverse complement strand
GCAGATGATTATTATATCTCTTTTAATTATAGCAATTGTTTTATCAACTATTTCAATAGCATTAAACATTACATTTGAAAAATTAATACATCCATATGCAATATTAGATACAAAACCACAAGGAAATCTTATGTTAGAAATTGTAGAAAATCCTGAGAATATTGGAGGAAATCTTAAATGAACTCAGATAATTTATTATTAATAATAGCAGTTGTCTCTGTGATTGTAGTTTTAGTAAGTTCTACATATACATATAATTCTATTTCAACATTTAGAAATTTTTTAACAGGTTTTGCAGTAGAAGAAGGTTATGTTCAAGTAGAAATTATTTCTGCAGCAGCAATAAATATTACCTCAGCAGGAGGAGAAGTAGGAAGTAAAACAATTAATTGGGGACCTGGAGCTGTTGCAACAGGTGCAGACTTTGCAATTCTTGCAACAAACGGAACAGTGTTTCAATCAGACCCAAATAATAATTGGACAACAATTGATGGTGGTTTTGTAATCCAAAATATTGGAAATGTAAATGTTACTTTATCAATAACATCAATTGATGCTACAAATTTTATCGGAGGAACAGATGCATTGTTTCAATATAATATAACTAACGCAAAACCTGATAGTTGTGTATTTGAAACAGGAATTGTTGAATCAACATATATTGATTTTTCTGATATTGCAACACCAGTTTGTTCTTCATTCAACTCAAATCCAGAAAGAGATACTATTAACATGGATGTTTTATTAAGAATCCCCAGAGATGCACCACCAGGAGCACTGGATACAACAGTAACACTAACTTATGAACAAGCATAAAACTTAATTCTAATTTATTATTTTCATACAAAAAGATTATAAATTATTTAATTTAATTAGAATAATGAGAAAAATAAAAACAAAACAACAATTAGATAAAGAACAAAAGAAAAAACAAATAATGTTAAGTGTTTTATTAATTGCATTATTAGGTTTTTCTACAATAGGTTATGCCTTTTTTTCATCTACAGAAGATAAGCAACAAACACACAATTATAAAAATTTAAAATTTATTCAACAAAATGAATTATGGTATACACAAATTAACAATGATTATTATATCTTCGAATATCTACCAAACCAAATAGCAGACATTATAATAAATACAACTATGAAAATACAAAATATAGAAAATAAACCTTTGTATATTGTAAATCCACAAGATATTTCTTATATTCTAACATCTAATCTTCAAAATCACGTATTACGATTCCAAGAAGCTTGTATTAATTTAGAAGAATGTAATGAAAATATTCCACTAAAAGATTGTTCAATAGACAATATCATCATTATAAAAAGTTCCTCAGAAAAAACACAGGTAATTCAAGATCAAAATTGTATTTATTTAGAAGGAGATATTTCAAAAACATCAAATAAATTTTTATATAGCCTATTCAATATAGAATAAAATGAAAAAACAAAAGAAGAAGAAAAAGAAATTAATTCAAAAAGAAACAAAACAATTAATTGGGATTTTAATCTCAATAGCTATTCTTTTTTTAGCAGTATTAATTCCCTATTTTTATATCCAATCTCAAAAATACTTTAATTATCTTGGAGTAGATTGGCAAAAAGAACAATACGGGAATTTAACAATCTATCACACAAAATTTCCTAAAATATATCAAGGGAAGGATTATGGAGTTCACAATGTTTATTTAAGAAATAATCCTAAGAAAAATAGTATAAATAGCGAAATAGAGAAATTAACCTTTAAAGAAAATGTTATTGTAACACAATCTAAGGAAATATTAAGTTGCCCTAATCAAATAATTGTTGCAACAGAGTTAGGTCAAATAACCCAAGCTCTTCCTTTTATAAGAAGTGCAATCGGCGCAACATCAAATAAAGAACATGCTGAAGAATTAAATATAAGTTATTCTACTTGTGAAAATATTCCAACAAAAACAACATTAATTCAATTAGAAATAACAAATCAAACAAAAATCTCAAAACCATCTGAAAATTGTTATTTAATTGAAATAGATTCTTGCGAAAAAAATATATTAGCTTCTGAAAAATTCATTCTTGAAGTAATAAAAGCTCTAAATTTTAAAAAAATAGAATGGGCAAACAATTAGTAGTTGGTTTTTTACTAACTATAATGCCTGTTACAGAGATTAGATTTGGTTTACCAATAATATTAGATTATGCTTTAAAAAATAATTTACCACTTTTACCTTTCTTTTCACTTGCAGTCTTACTTAATATATTAATTATACCACTTATTTACTTTTTTTTAGATAAAATTCACACATATCTACTAAAATTTAAAAATTATAACAAAATAATTAAAATTCCTCTAATGAGATTACAAAAAAAAGCAAACAAATTAGAAGAAAGATTTGAAAAAATAGGTTTTATTGCTCTATTTATTTTTGTTTCAATACCTTTACCAATAACAGGTGCATGGACAGCAACATTTATTTCCTGGACACTCAATTTAAACAGAAAAAAGAGCATATTATCAATAGCTGCAGGAATTTTAATGGCTTCGTTAATAGTATTATTTTTTTCTTACAACATTCTTAACTTTTTTTGAATCTTTCTTTTCTAAACAATTGTTATATCTAATAAAATCCAAGATATTTTGAAAATCAGTCAAAAATGGATAAGATTTAATCTTATAAGTTTTAACCATAAAAAACCAAATACCAACAACAAACAAAGTAGACATTATATTCCATAAAAACCAATGAGCAAAAATAAATATATTAGTTCCATATAATTCAATTAATATCAAAATTCTAAAGATATTTAAAAATAAAAACATCAAAAAAGAATAAAGTAAAATATTTAACCTCTTTTTAAGATCAATATCTCCCGTAGACATAACTAATATAAATAATAAATAAAAAGCACCTCCTGCAATACAAGAATCAATTAGGCCAACATTAAAATTTTCAAGAAAAAGAATTTCACTCTTACCTAATTTAACTTCATGATACAAACTTAAAACACCATAAACAGAATATGTCGTAACAGGGGTTAAAACAAGATAAAAAACAAATAAATTACCAATTCCAAATAATAATATAATTATATACCTAAAAAAAATAAAATAAAAATCTTTTTCTCTTTTATTCATTTAAATTTTAAAAAAAAGAACTTAATAAAACTTTGTTAATAATTAACAATTTTTTTCTTATTTTTTTTATTAGCAACAACAATTAAAATAAAAACTAAAACAATTAAAACAACTAATATTAATAATATTAAATGAATTGTTTCTAATTCTTCAAAGAAACTAAAAACACCCTTTTCATAAACAGTGATTGAAATAGGTTGTCTAAATACATCTCCAAACTTAGATTCAATAACTAAAGTAAATTCATGAGTACCAGCTTTATTTGGTAAAAGTTTTAAATTAATATTTTTCTCGCTATTTGCATTTACATTTAAAGTAGATTCTTTAGAACCAATTATCTCAGACCAAGATTCATAACCCTCAAAACTAATCTTGTATGTTTCATCAAAGTTACCCATATTCATAACCTTAAGATTAATTGAAAATTCCTCGCCAGATAAAACCTTACTTTCGACAAGAGAAGCTTTAATATAAGGTTCAGAAACTAAACAACCCTTTACATTCAAATCATATTCATAAATTGCATCGATATTCTCAGCTTCCATTAAATCCCTATTATCCATTCTCTTGTTATCATAAACAGCAAAAAGAATTTTATAACTTCCTTCATCTAAACCATAAGGAACATTAAATGTAAAAGAAAAAGGTTCATAATCCATATAATCAATTCCTCTATTAAATGAAATAACTTCATTAATTTCAAGTTCACCACTATATACTTTTATAAAAACTTCATCATCTTCTAAATCAAAATCTCCAATATTCCAAGCTTTAGCACTAATAGAAACATCATCCCCACATCCAAAATTAGTTCCATATAAAGGTGTAATCTCATTAACAATTACAAAACTTTGACCACTAATAATTTCAAAAGAAGAAAAGTCTGAAACAGAAGTTGTTTTTCCATCATTTAAACTATTCCTATCATAAATTTCACCACTTATAGAAAAATGTAATTCATAATCTCTACCATCAGCTTCTAAATCAGAACCATCTAATAAAACTGATAAAACAATATCTTCGCTACTTCCTTTCTTTAATGTAAATTTTTTACCTTTATTTATATTAAAATCATCCTCATCATAAATACAATTTTTATTTACAACGTCATATAAACAAACAGAAACTTCTAAATTTCTAATATCAGAATCGCCATTATTTTTTAATCTAAAACTAACTTCAATTTCATCAAAAGGAAAAAAGAATTCTTTTTTTGCATTTCCTAATCCCTCTGAAGCCATTTTTACTTTGCTTATTTCTAGTTCGCCTAAATTATCTAAATCACTATAATAAAAATACTTATCATTAACCTTAAATTTAATATCCTTTGTTTCATTACCACTAATAGAACCACTTAAAGTTAAAAGGCTTAAATAGTCTTTCTTAAATTCAAAAACAAAATCATCAGGAATATTATAATTAACTTTAATAAAATTTTCATTTAATGTAACAGAAGATTCATTTGGAGTAAAAACAATCTTATTATTATTTGAGTCTAATACATCACTAAAATAAACATTAATTGTCTCACTTTCATTTGTAGAAATATTTATTTCAAAAGAACCACTTTTTTCAATAGATAATGGAAAGCCACTAACTTCACTAAAACTAATTTGACTACTTACTAAACTAAACAAAAATACTAAGCTAAATAAAAACATAATAAGTTTTTTCATCATGTTGTAACTTTAGAATTAAGACTTTATAAATATTTGTATATTAAAATAAATCTAAATTATATTTCCTTGAATAAGATTTATATATAATAAAAACAATAATATATAATGGTAAAATCACGTGAGAATTTAATAGGTGCTTATGCTTTTTTAGCAGGTGTGATTTTAGCAGTTACCTTAGGATTATTTGATAAAGCCTTATCAGGCATATATACAATTATTTATACAACACTAGTAATATTAGGTTTAATTGTAGGATTCTTAAATACAGGTGATAAAGATACAAAAACTTTTTTACTCGCAAGCGTCTCATTAATAATTGTAGGAGGCTTAGGAAATAACACATTAATTTTTATGTCTAACTTAAGCCCTGTTCTTGCAACATTAAAAAATATTTCTTCAGCATTATTAGTATTATTCATCCCAGCAACAATAATAGTAGTCATTAAGACTGTTTTTTCAATTGCTAAAATTTAATTTAAAAATTCTAAAATATCACTTAAATTTATTATCTTATTATTATCCATAGCTAAACCAAAGCAAGCTGTATTAACCCAGATATCAATCTCAGGAAAGTTTTCAAATTCATTAATAGGTATAGAATCTCCAAAAAAAACATAAGCTTTTTTTCCAGAACTTTCAATTTTTTCTCTTATTTTAAATGCCCCACGACTTTTCTGACCTTTCTTATTTGAAACCAAAATCCCAATATTATTAGAATTAAGATACTTCATTTGTTTTCCTTTTATTTTTTTAAAATGATCTTCTAATTCACTTTTTTCAATTTTATCTAATTTTAGCCCATTAAAAATATAAATCTCTTTTTTTAATTGAATAGAATTGTTTAAAGCATGAAATTTTCCATCACATAATAAAAGTAATATATCTGAATTAGGATTAAAAGCATTTGAATTACATCCTAAAACCTGTCCTTCATAATAAGAACCTTTTTTAATCATAACTTTTCTATTTTTTTTTTCAAAATAATCTTTTATAGGAATTAAAAAATCTAAATATTGAACACTTGCCCCTAAAGAAATATCTCCTTCAGGCAAGCTATCTAAAATATCAAAATTAATTTCAGCTGGATTATATTTTTTTCTGAACTCTATAAATTCAACATTAACCATTTTAAAAACAACTAAAAAGATTATATAAATTTAATCACCCCAAACACCCCTTTTTCTTCTCTTTATCCTCAGAAGAAATTAAAAATATTCAATATCAGATTTAGGTTTTTCCTTTACCTCACTAATACCTTTTTGAATATCAAATACTTTTGAAGGTGTAGCAATAACACAATTCTGACCAAAACCAGCAATTCTACCTTCTAATGCATCAACTGTTTTTTTAATCTTTGAAACAGCTCTTTTTAATTCAACTACATCTTTTCCTTTTAAGGGGCTAATATCAATAACTGCGATATTATAACCAGTTCTTAAGCAATCTAAAATTGGATTAATATCTTCATAAACCTTTAAAGTAAAAGTTTTAACATAAATTTTATCATTACTTTTTTCTTGTTCTAAATCTATTTCTATAAATTCCTCTACTCCCTGTTCTTCAGTCTTTTTTCTCTTTAAAAAATCAAATGCCATAATATAAATTTAGCAAAACACTATTTAAATATTTATGTAATAAAAAATAGAAAATACACTTATTCTGAAGAAGGATGAATCTTTTTCATAATTTCATCTTTTAACAAATTAACTTGATCATTAAATTGTTTTTCTTGTTCAGACAAATTATTCATCCTCTTAGTCAAAAGCTCTTTTTTATGTTTCATTTCTTCTAATATTTCTTCTTTAGTAGATTTTATTATAACTTGATTTCCCAAAACTCTCATAACTTCACTATTTGTTTTTTCAACTTCAGTTAAAATTAAATCAGTTTCATTTAAATCAAAAGTTAATGCATTTTTTTGCATAAGAATTTGTTGATATTGTTGATCTAAAAGTTGTAGTTCCTGAATTTTTATTTGTGTTTCTTCATCTAAATCACCAAAAGGATTATGAGAATGATCATGCCCACATTCACCATCTTCACAATTATGTTCTTCTACCATTATTAAATTGCTTGAACTGTTTTAATTTTATTTCTTGGCTTATAAAAAATTCTAGAATTACATTCAGGACAAACAAATCTTTTATCTAAATCAGAAGATTTAATCTTCGCTCCACATTTAAAGCACTTATATATTGTCATATTAAAATCTCACAAATACACTTTTTAAATTTATTGTAAATAATAAACTCCACCTGCAAAAATTTTCCCACACTTAAAACATTTCCAAACTCCTTTTTCTTGTCTTTTCACTCTACCTTCACAAAAAGGACAATTTTGTCTTTTTCTCTGTTTAGATTCAACATTATTCAATCTATTTTTAACCTTACCATAACCAGCACCGAATCTTCCTGCTGCTCCAATTTTTTTTCTTTTTACTGCCATTTTAATTTTTGAAATGCTTTAATTATAAAGTTCTATGGGGCCACCCGGATTTGAACCGGGGTCGCGAAGTCCCAAACCTCGAATCATAACCAAGCTAGACCATGGCCCCTTTACAAATATTTATTAACCTTTTAATTAATAAACTTATTTCTTTTTCTTTTTACCATTACTAGCCTT
>JBAZCR010000014.1:0-9000 GCA_041654895.1 Candidatus Pacearchaeota archaeon | reverse complement strand
TAATATTATTGTAAATTTTACCGTCCATGTAAGCTGCAATAGGTTCTATTCCTATTTCAAAAGGAATTATTTCTAATTTAGCCATTATTGAAGCTAATTTTTGATTTATTTTTTCTCCTTTTTTGATGATAACTTTGTCATTCATAATAGAAATTTTACCACTTTCTACTTTTGGTGCTAATCCAACAGCAGATAATGCAGAAATGTCTGGGCCTGGAAGTAAACTTGTTGGTCCTGCCTTAACAATAATATCTTCTGGAGCAATATCTCCTTCTTTTGCTTTTGCAGGACTTTTATTTTCAGATAATAAATTTGAGATAATAAATGCGTCCTCATCAGAAAATAATATTGCAGTAGAGTCTTGAACATATGGGACTAAATCATGTAATTCTTTAATACCACAATGATCTAATGCAAAATCAATTAGTCTTTTTTTTGTAACTTTAATTTTAGCATTATTCCTTAATTTCTTTTTCAAGTCTTGGAATTGTGCAGAAGGTAATCCTTTTATTGAAACTATCATTACTGTCTTTTTCTTCATTAAATTAGATAAATCTTTTACAAGAGATTTTTTAAGTTCACTAACATGGTGAGATTTTTTAGCATTCATTTTATTTTGTTATTATCTAAAAATTTAATTGGTTTTGACATTGTTAATTTTACATATGCATTTTTTATATTTTCCTTTCCTCGAGGTAGATTTTTTTCCAAACCATTTAATAAAGCTTCTATATTTTCAATTAAATCTTTATCAGACATATTTTCTTTACCTGCTGTTAGCTTTATACTTGCTTCCTTATTTCTCACCCGAACTAAGTTTTTCATTTTATCAACAGTTTCCTTAATTGTGGCT
This sequence comes from Candidatus Pacearchaeota archaeon, assembly GCA_041654895.1. Taxonomy (GTDB): domain Archaea; phylum Nanobdellota; class Nanobdellia; order Pacearchaeales; family GW2011-AR1; genus JAGVXH01. Next base: position 8,147 of record JBAZCR010000014.1, on the reverse strand, counting down.
TCATCTTCTTTAGGTATTATTCCTCCTTGTGGAGAAGGCATTTTTCCTAAGGGACCAAAAACTCTTCCAAATTTTGAAGCAATCTTACTCATTAAAGAAGGTGTCGCTATAAAAAAATCAAAAGAATTTGCTAATTTCTTCATATCTCTTTTATCTTTGTATTTTACAAAATCATCTTCTGTTAAGCATGGGACTATTTTTACTTTCTTTGTCAAAAAAGCGCAGATTTTTTTTTCAGAAGGATGAGGCACTTTCAAAAAAGTATTTAGTGCTTCTTTTCTAACATCATAATAATGTAAATTTACAATTAAATCTACTGATTGAACAAACTTTCTTTTTTTTTCTTTCCTTAATTCCTTAAATGCTTCTTGTAAATTCTTTTCTTCAGCCATATTATTAATTGTCCACGAGAATTATTATTTAATCCTCCTACAAAATGTAGTAAATAGCGGAATAATATTTAACAGATTAGAAGCTTTTTAAAGGTTATGTTAATCAGATAGAACCCTTGATAAGATATCAGATAAGGCTTTTCCATTTACAATTCCCTTATGTTTATTCATTAGAATTCCCATATAAGCACTTTTTGAGAGATTTGGTTTTTCTTTAATTGTTTTAGAGATTTCTTTTTCTAAGTCAAGATTGTTATTTTTTTTAGAGATAATTTCTTCTAAGTTTTTATTATTTAACAAAGAGTAAAGAACACTTTTAACATCATTTGGGGAAATCTCTTTTGGGATCTTTTTGAAAATTTCTGTCAAGATATCTAAGTTTAATTTTTCTTCAATAGTTTTTAAAGGTAAACTTAATTTTTTTGAGAATTCTTTAGGGAAGATAGTTAAACATTTTGCAATTAAATTATAATTATCGCAAATAGATGTTAGTATCTTAAAGTCCTCTATTTTATTTTGTTTTAATAATAATTGTATTAATTCTAAATTTAGCCCAAACTCTTGCAAATATCTTTTATTTTCTTTTGCTAATTTTGGTAAATTCTTTTTTAAATCATCAATTAAACCTTTTTTTATTCGTAATAAACTCAAATCTGTTTCAGGATACATCCTCGAAGGACCTGGCATGGGTCGAAGGAATTTTGTTGTTGAATCTATATTTACCTGCCTTACTTCTTTAGGTACCTCATTAGATAATAGAGATATCCTGTTTGAAATAGATGAATAAGCTTCTTTAGCCTGTGTCTCTTCTGCAATTAATAAAATAAAGGCATCTTTTTTATCTACTGCTTTAAATTCTTTATTAATATTTAATATCTCTTCACTTGAAAACCCATACTTTTCTAAATCTTCATCAGAATGAATAATTCCACCAATTTTAGAAGTTGGTTTTGCGAAATCGCTTAAATCTGTACCTAGCCTTTTATTTGGTTGTAATTCAGATTTTAATAATCCAAAAGCATTAGTTAATTTAAAACCGTAAATTTGTTTTTTTTGGTCCAGTGCTTTTTTAATTAAATTGCACTTTGTATTTTGAAAAAGTTTTGAGATATTTTTTAGTTCATTTAATTTAATTTTTTTGATTAAAGGTCTTAATTTAATTAGGTTTATTTGTCTTTGAATTTCATATTCAATTGTTTGAATCATTATTTTAGGATCTTGAAATCCTTTTATTTCAATTCTATTTCCATTTTTTATTGAAACATTTAAGTCTTGTCTAATTGTTCCAATGCCTCTTTTGATTTCACAAGACCTTAAAACTTCACCGATTTTAAGAGCAGCCTCCTTAATTTGTTCTGGGCTTTTTAAATCTGGATATGTTGTTATTTCAACTAATGGAAAACCAAGCCTGTCTAATTTGTATTGTGTTATGTTACTTATTTTTTCTGAATCTAATTTTCGTGCAGAATCTTCTTCTAGTGCAATTGTTTCAATTCTTACAATTCCTTGTGTTGTATTAATATAACCATCATAACCAATTAGAACTGTTCTTTGAAAACCTGAAGTATTACTTCCATCAATTACTGTTTTTCTCATTACTTGAGTTACTGGAAAAATCTTACAATTAAATAGCAAAGCAATTTGAATAGCTATTTTTAGAGAATCTTGATTGATTTCATGGGGTGGTTCTTCATCTAATTCTACTAAACAATTAGTATCATAAACTAAATATTCAAATGTTTGATTTTTTTCTTTTTCATATAATGCTGCAGAATCAATTTTTCCTGTTTCTCCAATTACAGGATTTAATTTTCTTTTTATTCTAAATAATGGTTCATCATTTCTTAAAAGTGTAGGGCAGTTACAAAATAGTTTATTAGTATTTAATTGTTGATGAACCTCTAAACCTGCTTTTAGACCAATTTTTTCATAATCCATATTATAATTAAAATATCTAATATTTTAAATGTTTTTAAGAAAATTTTCCCAAAAGATTTATAAATTAATTAGAGCAAGTAGATGTTATGGTCGCAAAAGTTATTGAGGCTACTGAAATGAGGAATGGAACTTATATTCTTATTGAGGGAGTAGCACATCAAATAAAAAAATTTGATATTTCTAAGACTGGGAAACATGGTCATGCAAAGGTTAGATTTGAAGCTATTTCAATAGTAAATGGTAAAAAGAAAGTTCAGGTTGTTCCAGGGCATGATAAATTCGAAGTTCCAATGATTGAAAAAAGGCAAGGTCAAGTATTAAGTATTCATGGAGAAATGGTAAGCATTATGGACAATGAATCTTTTGAAAATTTAGAATTACCTATTCCTGAAGAAATAAAAGACACTCTCAGTGAAGGTGGTAGTGTTGAATATTGGAATGTTGAAGGTGATAATTTAATTAAAAAAGCAATGTAATAGATCAAATATTACCAAGAAATCGTTTTTGGTTCTCTTCTAACATATTGAAATTCTTCTTGCAGTTCATATATTTCAATACTTGTTTCAACTTGGTCATCAAAATATCTTAATTGATATTCTCTATTATTTTCAGGATTAAAAAATTCTATAATCATTTCATTTGTGTTTTTATGAGCAATAAATAAATAATGAGAATCTACTATCATTTTTTTTTCATTTACAAAAATAAAATCCTTACTTTTTAGCTCCTTAATTGGTCTACTAATCTTTGTAATTTTTAACTCACCCACCATAAAAACCCTACATTCTTTTTAATAAATCTTTTAGTTTTTCTTGATTTTTAGATTTATCTTTTAATTCTTCTAACTTATAAAAATCTTTTCCTTGAAAGACTAATTTTTGTTCTCTTTTTATTTCCCCTAAGTTTTTTCTTCTTATTTTTGAAGTCAATAAAACATTTTGTTTTGATAGGGTAGAAGTTTTTTGAGCTAAGCTAATAGTATCTTCTATTGAAGTATATTCTAAAATATTTTGCTTTCTTAAAGAAACTAAATCTCCACAATTAATTCCAATACCAAAATCTATTTTATTTGAATGTGCTTTATTAAACTCATTTAATAATTTTAATAATTTCAAACTAGATAAAAAAGCTAAAGAATCATTATTAAAAGTTTTAGTGATTAATGGCGAAAAAATCAAGTTGATAAAATTATCATTAGAATCTATAGCCACCTTATTTTCTGTAGATTCTTTTATTATTTTGTTTAATTGTTCTAATGTAGATCCACCTAATAATTTTAAATTCTTTAAGTGAATTGAAATTACTGTAGACATAACTTTATCAGCATTTAAAACTAAACTTGATCTTGCAATATAAGAAGTTAAATTTGGTGTTAGATTAATAATTCCTTCATTTTCTTTTTTTTGTTTATTCTCTTTTTTTATAGGCTTCTTTAGAACAAAAAAATGTTTTATCCTTTTAATTAATTTTTCCTTAGAATTTTTATCTTTTTTAACTCCTTTTCTTATAGAACTTCCACCTTTAGAAGTTTTATATCTAATAAAAAATATTAAACCTATAATTAATACTATTAGCAAAGTCCATAATAAAGAAAAGTTTACATCTCTCCAGAATATTTTAGATTCATCTTTTATGTCAATAGCATTCCCAGTTAAAAATACTGAACGTTGAATAGTTTCTCCACTATTAGAGTATATTGCAATATCATATTCGCCATCAGGTGCATAAAGTGCGTAAGTTTTATTTTCTCCTGGTTTCAAAAAAAGATTTAATTTTCTTGTTTCTCCCCCAATTGATATATTTAATAGGTTATTATAAGGAGAATTCCCATTATTAGTTATAATTAAATTATTCCCTTCAATAAAATAAACTAACTTAGGTAAGAGTTTTACTTCAAAATTTATTTCTTTAGAGAGTAAATTACCATATGCACCATAAATTTTCCAAATACCTGCAGACATATCTGAACTTGTATTAATTTCAAAAAACTCATTTGATTTAATATCATAAGAAAGAGATTCTTTAAGAGGAGACTCAAGTGTAATTAACAATTCATCATTAATATTATTTTTAGTTTGGTCTAAAAGTGACGGATATATCTTTATTTGTTCTTCTGGATTTATTTCATCTTTTGAAACACTTAGTTCTAATTTAGTAGGTATTTGATTTATATAGAGCTTAATTTCAAAATTATCTTGATTTAAAATAGATGAATTTTTATCTAAATCATAAACTTTTATTTTTAAATTATAATCCCCATATTTTTGCTCTTCAGAAATTTTGAATTTTGATTGTGAAACTCCTTGAACTATTTTTCCTTTAGTTGAATAAAAACCAGAAATTTCATAAAAACCGTTTAAGGGTTCATCATTCATTTTATTTGCCTGAATGTTTAATATTATTTCTTCTCCAGGATTATATTTGTTTTTATTAATTTTAATATTTAAATCTAGCTCGTCGGTAATTTTAAATTCTCTTGTCTTGGCTTGTAATAGATTTATATTTGCTACAACCCTACATGTTCCAATAATATCATAAAGATTGTTTAATTCTAAATCTTCTTTTGTCAACGTCTTATAAGGGATTGAATAATATTGGTCTCTTTCTTTAGAAAAAGCTCTTGCAGAAATTCTTAATAAATTATAATTTTTATTATTACAAACAAGATCAATATTTAAATTTCCTTCGTCAGAACCTCTAATGTTTTCTAAAGAAATATATAGTTTATCTCCAAGATTGTAAATGCTTTCAGGTTCGCTAATTATTAACTGGGCTAATGAAAAATTAATTAAAAAGATTAAACTAAATAAAAATGTTATTAATTTATATTTCATAATATTAATGATTAAAAATAGTATTTAAACATTATTAGAATTAAGAATAAATTAACCCTTAATTACTGCTAAAGGTATTAATTTTGCCACTTTTTTAGATAAATTTAATGTATCACAAACATGTATAACTTCATCAATATTTTTATAAGCTTCAGGTGCTTCGTCAATGATATTTTTAATAGAAGCTGTTTTTAATTGAATATTTTTTTTATTTAAATCATCTAAAATCTCTTTTGGGTTTAAAATTTGTTTTGCCTTTGTTCTACTTAATAGTCTTCCAGCACCATGAGCAGTTGTAGAAAATGATAAAGTTTCACTTTTATCTGTACCTACTAAAATGTATGACGATGTCCCCATTGAACCAGGGATTATAACTGGTTGACCTATTTGTTGATATTTTAGAGGCAATTTTTTAGAAGGACCAAAACTTCTTGTTGCACCCTTTCTATGGATACAAACTTTTTGAACCTGATTATTTATTTTATGTTCTTCAAATTTAGCAATATTATGGCAAACATCATAAAGCAAAACATTTTTAGAATTTGGAAATTCTTTTTTTAAAATATTTCTAATTTCATGCATTATTATTTGTCTATTAGCAAAAGCAAAGTTTACTGCACAATTCATAGCAGAGAAATAATCTTTAGCTAGTGTTGAATTTAGATTTGCATAAGCTAATTGCTTGTCCTTTAATCCGGGATTTTGCATTTTTTGAATATAGTCTGAGGCAATTTGATGACCTAATCCTCTGGAGCCACAATGAATCATAATACAGATGTTATTTTTCTCTAAGCCAAAAGCATCAGCAACTTTTAGATTATAAATTTCAGAAATTTTTTGGATTTCTATGAAATGATTGCCTGAACCTAATGTTCCTAGCTGAGGTTTACCTCTTTTTTTTGCTCTTAATGAAACCTTGGAAGGATTTGCATTTTCTATTTTTCCATTTTCTTCACAATATTCTAAATCCTCTATTTCCCCAAAACCTCGTCTAATTGCATGTTCAGCACCATAGATTAGATAATTATTCAATTCTTCTTCGCTTAATTTTAATTTTTGTTCTTGGCCTAAACCTGTTGGAATTCTCCTATAAATCTCATCTAAAATTTTTTGTTTTCTTAGTGCAAAGTCCTTTTCTTTAATATTTGTTAGTAATACTCTTACTCCACAGTTTATATCAAACCCTACACCTCCTGGAGAAACAACACCTTCTTTTGAATCAAAGGCAGCAACGCCTCCTATACAAAAACCATATCCTTCATGAATATCAGGCATTGCTAAAGAATAATTTATTATCCCAGGTAATTTTGAGACATTTATTAGTTGATTTAAACTATTATCCTCTTTAATGTCATCTAAAATTTTCTTTGAAGCAAAAATTCTACAAGGGACATTCATATTACCTTTTTTTTCTATTTCCCAGACAAAATCATTAATTTTTTTTATTTCCATTTTCTTTTAAGGAAAAAAGATTATATAAGTATGAGTATTAAACATCTAAAACACAAGTTATTTGCCAAAAATTTTTTTGCTTTTTTACTTCTAAATCATTATAAGTTATTGCTTTGATTTTATTGTTAATTATATTACTCTTCTCTCCTTTGATGATACATTCTAACTTAAAATTTTTCTTGTCAATTTTTAAAGAATGAATTGTATTTACAACAAAATTCTGAGAGTCCAATAAAAATAAAAATTCTTCGAGAAAATTATATAACAGATTTTCAAGATTATTTGATTTAATTCTTATTTTCTTAACTTTGTTTGAATTTATTTTTTTATCTTCTCTTATTATTTTTAAGAGGGCATATGCAGAATCCTTAAAAGCTTTATTTAGTGTTTTAGATTGAACTATAAATTTAATATCAGCAGTATGGTCTAAGAAAGTATAATTCATGAAGAAAGAAATAATTCTTAATTTAAATAATTAGTTATTTTAAGACTTTTCCTGTATCCATATACCAAAGGTACAAATCTAATTTTGCAAGATTTAGTTTTGTTTTCAACGAGATTTCCTTGAGGATATTTTCTATTTCTAAATATCTTCTCGGAGTTAAACTTTTTAACTCTGAAATAAAACTATATTTGATTAAAATATTTATTATATGAAAGTCTATTATTGCTAAATTTTTATAACCTATATTTCTTAAAAAATGACTTGCCTCTTTTAATCCTAATCCTTGGATATTTTTTACAATCCAAACTCTAATTTTCTCTTCGTCTTTTTCTTCTTTTAATATTTTAATCAAATCAACTTTTTGATTTCTTGCAAGAACGATTCTTTTAGCTCTTTGTTCCCAAAAACGATGTCCTAATTTTTTTAATTTAATGGCTAAATTCATCTCATTAGAATATAAAAAATCCTTAAATAAGATATTTTGCATTTCTATAGATTTATCTGCTTTAAAATTAGCTGTTAATAGACAAAAACATAATTCTGAAAAGATGTCATTAGGATTTTTTATATTTTCAAATTCTGAGATTCTTTTCTCAATAATATTTTTTATAGAAGATTTTTTTAAAGAGTTTATTTTTAATATTAAATCATTATTTTTCATATTAATTTAATGTTGTTTCCCAAAGACCATGTAAATTACAATAGGCTCTAATTCTCTCAATATCCATAATTTTTTCGTCTGAAATAAGAATTATTGGTTTTTCATCAAGATTTAAGGCTTTTCTGATTATTTTATTTCTTGTTTGAACTTCTATCCATTCTATATGATGTTCATTTGTCATTGGATGCTCTACTTCTCCAACTTGGACTTTGATAAAATCATTTTCTTGAATAATTACAGGTAAATGCTTTTCTTCTAAACCTTGTTCTTGCTTTTTTTCAATTAATAAGTGCATTTTCTGGCCACAACAAACCAATTCTCCTGGTCCAGAGTGTAGAACTTCTACAATATTACCACAGACCATACATTTGTAAATTTCGTTTAATTTAGTCATTTTAATTTTTTTATTATTAATAATTTTCACA
>JBAZCR010000013.1:0-13298 GCA_041654895.1 Candidatus Pacearchaeota archaeon | reverse complement strand
TAAAGCTTGCTTTGCTGCTTCTTGCGATTTTTCAATTTTAGAGAAAAACTTTTTTAACTCTTCTTTTTTTTCCTCGTCGACCACAACTTTCTCAGCTTTAATCATAGCATCATATTTTCCATTATTAATATCTTTTAAAATTTCTTTAACTTCTTTATTATCAACTAAAACACCTATTGCCTGACAAGTTCCTAAAACGCTTTTTATACTAGATAATAAACTTCTAGAAAGCATATTGTCATGTTTTTGCTTTGCGACAAAGATAACTCTTTCCATAGCAATATTTCCTACTTGTATTTGAATTCTATTTCCACTTGCCTTTGTAATTCCTAATTCTTTTTTTAATAATTCACTTGTAGGTGGACTTAAAACATTAATAGTATAATTCTTTGTTTTTGTATCTACTTTTAAAATTACAGGCACATTAATCCCCTTAAAATCCCCTGTTCTTGAATTAACATCTTCGATTACTTGACCTATATTAATACCCATAGGACCTAATTGCTGAGCAATAGCCGGAGTAGGAGTCATTTTTCCACCCTCAACCAATAATTTTATATCCACCATAATTAATTTGCCTTAAACTTAATTTAAAAATCTATTCCTCATCTAAGTCCTCCCTTCTAATTACCCTTAAATTATCTAATTTAACTGTCACAGGTATTGGAACAGCAGCACCCAATAAAGAAACAACAGCCTCTCCTTTTTGTTTATCCACTCTAACTACTTTAGCTTTTTCATTTTTGAATGGTTCACCAATAATTTCAACAATATCAGATTTTTCAATTTTAATTTCGCTTGCTACAGGTTCTAACATTTGTTTAACCTCTTCATAATTAACTTGTTTTGGTAAAATCCCTTTAACATAAGGTAAATTATAAACAGCCTCCTCAGCATTTTCTCTATCAGGAGATTCAATTAAAATATAGCCTCTTAATCCATGAGGTCTCGCGATTGCATAAATATTAATTTCTTTTTTAACAACCTTATCTACAATCATTTCCATTGCTTTTTCTTCTTTATTTGATGTAACTTTAACAATGAAAATAATTGAATCAAAATTAGAACTAACTTTAGGGGGCTCTTCTATTTCTTCCTTAATTTCTTCAGGAACTTTTAAAGCCGAATTATTTTTTTCTTTAGAACCTTTAATATTAATAAAGGGTTCATTACTTTCACTTTCTAAGCTAAATTCATCATCTAAATAACCAAATTCATCATCTATTCCTAATGCCATATTGCTCCAGCCAGCTCTTAAATTTTTAAGAACTAGATATATTAAATAAAAAAAGTTTATTTATAAATATTTCGTTTAGATAGTTCAATAAATACAAAACTCTTTTAAACCTATTATTTATAAATTTATTATGAAAATCAAAGAAAAAGATTTTATTGAGATAGAGTTCACCGGGAGAATAAAAGACTCACAAGAAATATTTGACAGTAATATTTTAGAAGACATTAAAAAAGCAGAATTAGATATTAAAGAGGTAAAACCATTTATCCTGTCTGTAGGACAAAAAATGTTACCAGATGGATTTGACAAAGATTTAGTTGAAAAAGAAGCTAATAAAGAATATACTCTAGAATTAAAACCAGAAGAAGCTTTTGGTAAAAGAGATAAAGAATTAATCAAGATGGTTCCTACAAAATTATTTCTAGAACAAAAAATAAATCCTCAAAGAGGAATGCAATTAAATTTAGATGGACAAATTGTAAAAATACTATCAAATTCAAGTGGAAGAACGTTAATAGATTTTAATCACCCTTTAGCTGGAAAAGAAATTATATATAATTATAAAATAAATAGAATAATTGAAAATGAAAATGAAAAAATAGATGCATTATTTGACTTCTTCTTTAAACAAAAATTGGAATATGAGATAAAAGACAAAAAGATTATCTTTAAAGGATTAAAAAAGGAATTAAAACCCTATTTACAAATCTATGCTCCTAAAATAAAAGAGATTCTAAATTTAGAGTTAAGTTTAGATTAATTTTCTTAAATTCAATTATACTAAAATATAACAAATATTATAAAGTATTTTCAAGAACAAATATATATGGAAAGCATTAATGCATCTGATGATTTTGATCCTTTATCAAGTTATAATTCTACAAGTGAAGTTGACAGAGAGTTAGAAGAAATTTTAAAAAAACACTCTGCAAGAATTAAAGTTGTTGGTGTTGGAGGTGGAGGAGGAAATACTATTTCTCGAATGAAAGATATTGGAATAAAAGGTGGAGAAGTAATTGTAATAAATACTGATGCTCAAGACTTATTATATGCTAAAGCAGATGCAAAAATACTAATTGGAAGGGAAATTTCTCGAGGTTTAGGCTCAGGAAGTAATCCAAAAATAGGAGCAGAAGCAGCTAGAGAACAAATAACTGAAATAAAAAAGAAATTAGCAAATTCAGATATGGTTTTTGTAACTTGTGGTTTAGGTGGCGGAACAGGAACTGGAGCAGCACCAATTGTAGCAGAAGTAGCAAAGGCACAAGGAGCACTAGTTATTGGAGTTGTAACACTACCTTTCACTGTTGAAGGAGCAAAGAGAATAGAAAATGCTATGGAAGGACTTGAAAGAATGGAAAGTATTGTTGATACATTAATTGTAATACCAAATGATAAACTATTAGACTTAGCTCCAAATTTACCTTTGCCAACAGCATTTAAAATCGCAGATGAAATCTTAACCAACGCAGTAAAAGGAATAACAGAACTAATCACAAGTAGCGGACTTGTAAACTTAGACTTTTCAGATATAAAAACTGTTATGGGTAATGGTGGAGTTTCGTTGATTGGAACAGGAGAATCTCATTCAAACAACAGAGTCATTGAGGCAGTAGACAAAGCACTAAATAATCCCTTATTAGATGTAGACATAAAAGATGCTAGAGGGGCTTTGATTAATGTAATAGGTGGAAATGACTTAGCCTTAGAAGAATACAAAGAAGTTGTAAGTATAATTGGAGAAAAATTAAGCCCAGATGCAAAAATAATCAGTGGAGCAAAAATATCTCAAGACATGGAAGAAAACTTAAAAGTAATGGTAATAATTACAGGAGTTCATTCACCTCAAATTAGTGGAGAAAAAACAAGCCTTGAAGAAAGAAAGAGAAAAGATATAGAGGGTGAACTAGGAATTGAATTTTTTGAAGAGTAAATTTAAATACTATTAAAAACACACTTTTTTATGATAAAAGAAAAAATATCAAGCAAATATTTACAGTATAGAAGAGTTTGGAGATTATTAAAAAAACCAACAAAAAAAGAATTTTTAACAATTTCAAAAATCTCTGGAATTGGATTATTAATTATCGGAATAATTGGTTTTTCTATAGCATTAATTATGACCTTATTTTGGTAAATGATTCTAAAAGAAGAAAGCTCAAAAGTTAAATGCTTTTATTCTTTAAATCCTTTTTATTCTTCCAAATTACACAAGAATAGTTAATATATTATATTTATTTTAAAGTATAATTATATATATAAAGAAATATAGTTTTCATAAAATATGGATATGGATAAGATTTTAGAATCTATAAAAGAATCCAATTTTTGTACTGTGTCTCATTTAGATGATTTTACGTTTTATACTAATATAGAGAACATTAATAATAATTTGCATCTCTCTCAATATATCGCAAAAAAAGATTATTTCATAAATTTATACCAAAACAAAATTGATTCTATAAAAAAAACAAAGCAAGGTATTGCTTTAAACATAATAAACGATCGTGGTTATGTAGATACTATTTCATATGTTTATAATGATAACTTAAAAAAACTTTTATTATGTAATTATAATAGATCAAAATATCATTTTAGTATGAGAAACAGTTCAGCACATATTGTTGATACTCCTAAAATTAATGAAAAAAATACAGCTTATCTGAATAAAAAAAATAATTTTGTTTATATGAACGATCAAATTGTTGGTTATATAGATCTAGATGACCTTAGAATCAATGATTTTGATTTATGAATATAAATCTCTTATAAGAACGCCCCAGGTAGGACTTGAACCTACAACCTCTTCCTTAGGAGGGAAGTGCTCTATCCAAATTGAGCTACAGGAGCTTAAAATTCTAAAAAATTAAAACTATAAAAATGTATAGATTAATGAGGAGAGGAGGATTCGAACCCCCGTAGGCAAAAGCCAACAGATCTTGAGTCTGCCCCGTTTGACCGCTCCGGCATCTCCTCACTAATAAAATAAATTCAAACAACTTTTAAAAGATTAACTAAAATAAATAAACAATTAATTTTAAAAATAACAAATCCAGTTTAATATAATGCGTGGGTAGTTTAGAGGCAGAATCTTTGGCTTCCAACCAAATGACCCGGGTTCGAATCCCGGCTCGCGCATTTTCTCAATTAACTATTTAAAATAATTGGCAATTAATTAGAAATGGATAATAAACTCTCTGAAATCTTAGAAAAAATAACTCCTGAATTTTATAACGAACATAAAGAAATTATTGAAATAATCAAAAAGTATAATTCATTTATTCAAAATAACCCAAAAAAAGATGCTGAAAATAATTATGTTATACCTGCTAAAGACATCGAGACTTTTAATAAATCAATGATTCAAATATTAAATAAAATAAATAAAATCCACAAACAATTAACAAAAGATCCTAAAACAAATCTATGCACTTTCAAATTTTTTGAGAAAAAATATAAATCAGAATTTGAAAAAGTAAAAGACATTTCTATTATAATGTTAGATGTTGATTTTTTTAAAAAAATAAATGACACCCACGGACATTTTATGGGAGATAAAGTCTTATTAGAGCTATCAAAAACTCTTAAAAAAAGTATTAGAAGAGTAGATTTAATTTCTCGTTTTGGAGGGGATGAATTTATTTTATTAGTTCAAGGAGATAAAAAATCTAGCGAGATAGTAATTAACAGAATTAAAAAAAATATTAAAGAAAATGAATTTCTACAAAAATATAATTTAAAATTAAGCGGTGGAATTGCAATTAAAAAAGAATCAGATAAAAATTTGTTGGAATTAAAAAAAAGAGCAGATAAAGCACTTTACAAAGCAAAAAAAAGTGGAAGAGATAATTTTATATTTGATTAATAAGGACAATTTATCGAAACATTTAAAACACAAATCTTTTTATTAATATCATGAAATTTGCAAGTTGGTATGATAAAAATTATAAGAAGGTATTAATTTTCTCAGCAGTTTTAATTTTAACTTCAATTATTTATTTAATCATGTTTTCAGTAGAAACAGGTTCTATAATTTATAGGGATGTTTCATTAACAGGAGGAGTAACATATACTATTGAAACAAACTATCCTATTAGTGATTTAAATCAGAAATTATCTGAAGAATATCAAGATTTTTCAACCCAGTCAATTTCAGATGGTTCTGGAAATCAGGTTCAAATAATAATCACTGTTCAAGAAGATGATTCTGAAAAAATTGAAGAATTTTTAGAAGAAATTTTAAAGTTTGAATTGACCGAAGACAACTCATCAGTTGAATATACTTCTTCAAGCATGTCTGAAGATTTTTTTAGACAATTAATTATTTCTATAATCTTAGCTTTCTTTTGGATGGGAGTCGTTGTCTTTTTAATATTTGCAAAAGGACATAAAATGAAAATAATTGTAATTTTTATAAATATTTTACTTGCAATTTATCTAGGTAATTTCTTTTTATCAATAAATTCAATTGCTTCTTTTTTAATTTTAGGTTTATTTACACTAATTCTAGTATATATTTATATTAAAAATTCTGTCCATTCTATTGTAATAATCTTATCAGTATTCTCAAACACTGCATTAACTTTATCAGTTATAAATTTATTAGGAATAAAAATATCAACAGCAGGAATTGTTGCATTTTTAATGTTAATTGGTTATTCTGTTGACAGTAATATATTATTAACAACAAGAACTTTAAACAAAAAAGAAACTATAAACAAAGAAATATTTGGAGCACTCAAAACAGGTTTAACAATGAGTGCAACAACAATAATTGCAATCTTAACAGCGTTAATTGTTGTAATGAATTTCGCAAGTGTATTAAATCAAATATTTACTATTCTTTTAATTGGATTAGGATTTGATTTGTTTAACACATGGGTTACAAATGCCTCAATATTAAAATGGCATAGTGAAAAGACAAAGTGAAAATAAAAATAAATTTTAAAATTGGAATGTTGCTTGCGTTAGTTTTACTTTCAACACTCTCTTTGTTCTTAGATAATTATGGAATAACATTCTTACAAAAAGGAGTTATAATTTCGTCAATAGAATCAACTTCTCAGTTATATAAAGATGGATTAAGACAAGATATGCATATCATAAAAATAAATAATGTAGAAATAAAAAATTTAGAAGATTATCAAGAAGCAATAAAACCTTTTTATGAATTAGGAGAAAATCAAACAATACGAACAGAAATAAAAGTAAAACAATCAAAAGAATCAATTATAGGATTATACGGGGCTGAATTAATAGATGATTTAAGAGTAAATAAAATTCCATCTTCAAAAATAAAAACAGGATTAGATTTAAGAGGAGGAGCAAGAGCATTTATTGAAATAAAAGGTGAATATACTGAAAATGATGTAAATGACGTGATTTCAGTTTTAGAAGAAAGATTAAACACTTATGGATTAACAGATCTAAGATTATACAAAGTAAGGACAAGTGGACAACAAATTTTAATAGGAATAGAGATTGCTGGTTCAACACCAGAACAATTAGGATTGTTGATAGAAGAACAAGGTTTTTTTGAAGCAAAAATAGGAAATAAAACAGTATTTATTGGGGGAGATCAAGACATTACTCATGTTACAAGAACAGGAGAAAGAGCTATTGTATATAATTGTAGAGAATCTCAAGAAAATGCTTATTGTGACTTTCAATTTCAAATAACATTAAGTACAAAAGCAGCAGATAAATTCGCAGAAATAACAAAAGATTTACCAACAATTGATAATTGTAATCCACAAAATCAAGGATGTTATTTAACAGAGGAGATAATATTTTATATTGATGGGATAAACACATCTTCACTAAAAATAGCTGCAGGTCTAAGAGGAAGAGCTGAAACAACTATTTCAATTACTGGTTCTGAATCAGGACATACTCAACAAGATGCTGCTGAAAATACTAAACATGAAATGAAAAGGCTTCAAACAATACTAATAACAGGAAGTCTACCTCAAGAATTAGAAATAGTAAAAATAGATAGAATCTCTCCAAACTTATCTGAAAATTTCACAAAGCAAATACTAAGGGCAGGAATTTTTGCAATAATTGCAATAACAATAGTTGTATTTATAAGATATAGAAAAATAAAAATCTCTCTAATTCTTGTTCTTTTTTCCTTTTTTGAATTATTAATGACACTAGGAATTGCAGCATTAATGAAATGGAATTTTGATTTACCCTCTATTGCAGGAATAATTACAGCCATAGGAACAGGAGTTGATAGTGAGATAATTATGATAGATGAATCAAGAAGAAAAGAAGAAAAAGAAGAATCAATAATAAAACAAATTAAAAAAGCACTATTCATAATTATGTCAGCTTTTGCAACGACTTTTGTTGCATTATTGCCTCTAACTGGAGCATTAGGCTTTTTAGGAATAGGAGCAGCTTCAGCAGGATTATTAAAAGGATTTGCAATAACAACAATGATAGGAATAACTGTTGGAGTTCTAATAAGTAGACCTGCATTTGTAGAAGTTATGAAACAATTAGAATATTAAAATGAAAACTAAAACCCATATTTTTTTCACAACATTTTTTTGTATGATTATCTTCTTAATAAAACCAGAAATTTCTCTATTAAATTTAAGTATAATATGGTTTTCAGGATGGTTATTTCCTGATTTAGATCACTATATAAAATATATTTTCAAAAATAAAAAACTGAACCCAATAAAATTTTACAAATATTCAATGCAAAAAAGGGAAAATTGGAAAAAATTATCATTCTCTCAAAAACAAGAATATAAAAGAAATTTAATGCCTTTACATTCAATAGAATTTATAATTACCCTAATAATTGTATCAATCTTTTTTCCAATAACAATTTATTTTGCAATAGGTTTTTTATTTCATCTAATTCTTGACATAATAGATTTCTATAAGAGAAAAGAAAATATTTTTATAAAAACTTCTTTAATTTACACAATTAAAACAAACAAAAATAAAAAAGAATATTAAAAAAGATTCTATTCTGAATAATTAAGATTTTCTGTTTTTGGATTTAATTATCTTTTAGGCAATATAAATAAAATAAAGAACATCTTTCATAATTGAAAGAAAGCAGAAAAATTAAATCTAAGAGTTTACTGGAAATTATGACCCAAAAAGTAAAATAAAAGTAGAATTTTGTGACCCAAAAAGTAAAGAAATAAAAATATGCGAAGATATTAAGCTTAGTTCTTGTGACCCAAAAAGTAAAATATATAAAGAGAATATACTAAAGAATTATATGAGTTATATTGAAAAAAGAACAATCAACCAAAAAGATTATTACTATTTTACAAAAAAAGTAAGATTTATGAACAAAACATTCACAATAAAAAAAAATACTGGAAAAAATATAACCAAAGAGAAATACATATTAGACAATTTAGAAGATTTAACTAATAAAGAATTAGAATTTAAATTAATCTTTTTAGATAAAATAAAAGAAGATTTATCTTACAATAAAGAATTATCACAAAGAATAGAAAAAAAATCAATATTAATAAATAATTTATTAGAAGCAAAAAATATCAAAAAAATAATAGACTTAGAATTCGCAAAAGAATTTATATTTAATTCTAATAATATAGAAGGTTCAAAAATACCTCCTGAAACTGTCAGAGAAATAATTGAAAAAGGAGATACAAAATATTTTCAGAAAAATGAAATAAAAGAAGTAAAAAATTCAATATTAGCATTTGAATATATACAAAAATCTTTTAAATTTAATGTAAATTCTATAAAAAGACTCTATCATATTTTAACAAAAGATCTTTACAGAGAAGGCAATCAAGAATATCCAAAAGGATTTAAAAAAATATCAAATGTCGTAGGAAATTCTCAAACAACACCACCTGAAGAAGTAGAAATAGAATTAGATAATCTGTTAAAGTGGTACAAAAAAAATAAAAATTTAATTCATCCATTAATATTAGCCTTTGAATTTCATAAAAGATATGAAAAAATTCACCCTTTTATAGATGGAAATGGGAGGACAGGAAGAATGATAATGAATAAAATATTAATAAGTTCAGGATATTACCCAATAATAATATTCAAAACAAATAAACAAACATACTTTAATTCATTAGAACAAGATGAAAAAATTAAAAAATACTATCAATTTATGCTAGAACAAATAGAAAAAACCTATGATTACATACTTCAAATAATATCTAAATATTAATTAACAGATTATATTAAATCAAGCTTCAACTAAAAGTTTTTGGATTTACTTATCTTTAAGACAATGCAAATAAAATAGAAAGGATATCTCAACTTTAATTAATGGAAGGTAGAAAAGTTAAATAAAAGAACTTATTCTTGATTTCAAATAGGTTGAAAAACAACAAAGTTATAAAAACAAAAAAAGTTATTTAGATATAAAGAGATGATAAAGAAATGAATAAATTACAAATCTTAAAAAGAAGAATAAAAGAAAAAGATTTCTCTACAACATCTAAAATAGCTATAAAAAATTCTAGTTGGCAACTTGCAACAAACTTAACAGCAAAGTTAGGCTCATTAATTTTCACAATAATTTTAGCAAGATTATTAGCCCCAGAGTTGTATGGACTTTATGGATTAGCACTCTCTACAATTTTATTCTTAGCAATATTTTCAGACCTTGGAATAAGCCAAGCATTAATTACATATTTATCAAAAACAATTGACAAAAAACCAAAAAAAGCAAAATCTTATTTTTATTATCTAACAAAATTAAAAGTTTATTTATTATTATTAACATCATTTTTACTAATTATTCTAGCAAGACACTTATCAAATTTTTATAATAAACCAATATATTTAGCATTAGTTGCTGGAGCAATTTATTTACCATTAGTTCAAATAACTTCTCACTTAAACACAATATTCACATCAAAAAATAATTTTAAAATACAATTCGCAAAAGAAATATTATTACAAATATTAAGAATAACAATAGTTCCATTATCAATATTATTCTTTTTACAACAAATTACAAAACAAGATATTTACTTATTTTATTTATTTTTAATTATCAGTTTATGTTATCTAATTGCCTTCATCTTTATGATAATTTTAACAAAATTAAACCATCCATTTAATAAGAATAAATCAATAAAATTAACACAAAAAGAAAAAAAAGAATTAAAAAAATTTGCACTGCCCTTAACAATAACAGCACTCTCAGGAGTATTCTTTGGTTACATAGACACAATCATGTTAGGATATTTTGTCCCAGCAATCCAAATCGCTTATTACAAAGCATCTTTTGACCTTATAACTTCAGCTGCAACAATATTAGGATTCTTAGCAATCTCATTACACCCAATACTTTCAAGATTAAAAGGGCAAAAATTGGAAAGTCTTTTTTCAAAATCAAAAAAGTTTACAATTTTAATTTCAGTAATAGCAACAATAATTACAATAATTCTGTCTTCACCCTTAATAAAAATAGTTTATGGAGAACAATATATTCCAGCAATTCCATTGTTAAAATGGTTTTCGTTACTACTCTTAACATTCCCCTTAATAAATTTATATAGCACATACTTCATATCTCAAAAACAAACAAAAGTCGTTTCTAATGCTTTAATAACTTCTACAGTCCTAAATATTATATTCAATTATATCTTCATAAAAATAGGTCTAATTTATTCTATAAGTGCAGCAGTCTTAGGAGTTTGTTTAGCAACAATTTTAACACGATTTATTTATCTAGGAATGTTGATGTGGAAAAGAAAGTAAGAATTATAAATAGATAAAAACTTGTTCTGATATGAAAATAGGTTTTATAGGAATGGGATTTGTAGGAGGAACAACTGCCAAAGTTCTAGGAGAAAAATATGAAATTCTTCCATATGATAAATATAAAAGCCCATATAATGAGGAAGGAAATCTGGAAAGAATAGCTAAAGAAGCTGATATTGTATTTCTAGCAGTACCAACACCAATGAAACACAGTGGAGAGATAGATTATTCTGCAATTTATAATTCTTTAGATAATTTACAAAAATACACAGATAAATTAAAGACAAATCCTTATATTATTGTTCGTTCAACAGCTGTTTCTGGAACAACAGATAGATTAGAAAAGCAATATCCATATAAATTTGGATTTAATCCAGAGTTTTTACGAGAAAAAAATGCACTAGAAGATATGAAAAACACGAATAGAGTTGTTATTGGTTCTAATCACGAAGAGGTTAAAGAAAAGGTTTGTGAAATATATAAAAAGTTTTTCCCAAATGCAAAATATATTCTCACTGATAATAAAACTGCAGAAATGATTAAGTATAGTGCAAATGTGATGCTCGCTTCACAAATATCAATAGCAAATGAATTATACCAAATCTGTAAATCTTCTAATGTTGATTATGAAACCGTAAAAGATGCTATTTTATTAGACGAGAGAATTGGAAGAAATATAAATGTACCAGGACCAGATGGAAGTTTAGGGTTTGGTGGAAAATGTTTTCCTAAAGATTTGAATGCATTAATTTATTTAGCAAGAGAAAATAATTATAGACCTTATTTACTCGAAGAAGTTTGGAGAACAAATGAAAAATTAAGGCAAAATAAAGATTGGGAGAAAATTCCAGGTGCTATTGAAGATTGTAAGTTTGATTAAATTTAAAAAGGTTTAATATTATTTTATGTTATGAAATGTTTAGTTACCGGCGGAGCTGGTTTTATTGGAAGTCATTTAGTAGATTATTTAATTAACGAGGGACATGAAGTAACTATAATAGATGATTTATCCGGAGGATTAGAAGATAATGTTAATTCAAAAGCTAAGTTTGTCAAGGGTTCTATTGTTGATAAAAATTTAGTTGAAGAATTAGTAAGTAAAAACGAAATTATTTATCACTTAGCTGCATATGCTGCTGAAGGATTGTCTCATTTTGTTAGAAGATATAATTATATGAATAATCTAATAGGTTCTGTAAATTTGATAAATGCTGCTATAAAATATAATGTTAAACATTTTGTATTTACTTCTTCAATGGCTGTTTATGGAGAAGGAACCCCACCATTTAAAGAAGAAGATAAACCAAATCCTGATGACCCTTACGGGGTTGCAAAATATTCAACTGAGATGGATTTAAAATTAGCAAAGAAAATGTTTGGATTAAATTATACAATTATTCGTCCACATAATATTTATGGGGAAAGACAATTTTTAGGAGACCCATATAGAAACGTAATTGGTATTTGGATGAATCGGATAATGCAAAATAAAGAACCATTAATTTATGGAGATGGAGAACAAACAAGAGCATTTTCTTATGTAGGAGATATTATACATTGTATTGCAAAAGCACCTTTTGTCGAAGAGGCGAACGGAGAAATAATAAATTTAGGAGCTGAGAGACCGTACACATTAAATGAACTAGCAAAAGAAGTTTGTGATGTGATGAATACTAACTTAAAACCAATTCATACTCAAGAAAGAAAAGAAGTTAAACATGCATATTGCACAATTGACAAATCTGTAAGACTTTTAGGATATGAAGATAAAACTCCATTAAAAGAAGGACTTCAAAAAATGGCAGAGTGGGCAATTAAAAGAGGACCAATGCAACCAATAATTTGGGAAAATTATGAATTAGAAAAAGAATTACCTCCTTTCTGGAAAGAATTAAAAAATAATTTTCCTAAGTCTGAAAATAGAATAAACCCAGAAAGATTTTAATAAATAAATTATTTTTACTTAAGTAATCCAAGGAATTATCTAGATGAATCATATGGATATTCTATTTTTACATTATTTCTAAAATAAAAACCCTTCCAATAAGAGATTACCATTTCCTTAAACTTTATCTTTTTTCTAGATCTATAAATATCTGTAAAAAACCTAATAATAAATCCTAAGGGATAATATTTAGAAAAAAACCTAGAACGATTTATATAAAAAACTAAATTAAAATTAATACTCTTTTCTTGTCCAGTATCTCCCCCCCCCTTATGTAAAAAAACAGATTTCGGACAATAGACTATCTTAAAACCATTTAACATTGCTCTTTTTTCCCAATCTGATTCTTCGTAATAACAAGGATTATACATCTCATCT
>JBAZCR010000012.1:0-20126 GCA_041654895.1 Candidatus Pacearchaeota archaeon | reverse complement strand
AATCATTTTTTGAATAAACTTTGTTTTTCCTAATTGATTACCATGAAAACAACAAAAGTGTTTTTCTTTGTAAATAGAATACGGAAATAACAATGGTAATGCCATAGACCAATCTTGAGTATAAATAATATCAGGATTTTCTTTTAAGATTATTTCTCTATATTTTTTTCTTAATTGAAACAAATTTTTAACAGAAGAATTATATTTTAAATCTTCTTCTCTAGAAATACAACTTACTTCATGTTTTCTACTTTCTAATTCTTTTTTTATAGACTTAACAACAACACCAACACCACCTTTCCACTTAGTTAAAAATATTAAAATTTTCATTTCAACACTCCTTTCCAAACTCCAATAAAATAACTAAATCTTTTCAATAACATTAATATTGGAATCCAAAATAAACATCCTATTCTTTTTCTTTTAATTGTTAATTTAATTCCAGAATAAAAGAAATAAGTTAAAAGTGGAATCAATAAGATTAAACTAAAAAAAGGTTTGATAAATAAGAATCCAATTAAGCCTATAATCCAAAGATTCAAAAGAATAAAAAAGAAAAAAAGAGATTTAATCTTAAAAATATTCTTAGCTTCTCCGTCTCCCTTACCATATAAATAAAATTGTTTAATAAATTTCTTTATAGTATTTCTACCTCTCCAATGAATAATTGCATCCCTTGCTAATTTAAATTTAAAACCTTGTTCTTTTAATTTTAAATCAAATAATGTATCTTCCCCTGTATAAAGATTCTCAGGATAACCTCCTACTTTTTTCCAAGCTTCTTTTCTAAAAGCAATACTTCTTCCAGAAGGTAAAAATGTTTCTTCATCCCATTCTTCCATTGGTTTAACAGTAATCATAGATAAATAATCTTCAATTCCTCCTTTACTAACTGCAATATAACCTCCAGAAACAACATCAATTGTTTTATCTTCAAAAGGTTTAATTATTTTTTCTAACCAATCTTCTCGAAGTTTTGAAGAAGCATCAGTACATGCAATAATTTTATACTTTGCATTCTTAATCGCTATATTCCTATTCTTTGCTATATTTCTAGTCTTAACTCTAAAAACTTTAATTAATTTATTTTTCTTTTGGTATTTTTCTATAATCTCATAAGTTCTATCAGTTGAACTATCTTCCACAAAAATAATTTCATCAGGTTTTTTTGTTTGATTTAACATAGATAAAATCAATTCTTCCATTGATTCTTCTTCATTATGAACCGGACAAATTAAACTAACTTTCATCTTAAAACCCCTTCATATATTTTGTTCATCTTCTTATTTCTCTCCTTTATAGAAAATTTTCCTTCTTTAATAATTTTTATACATTCTTTTGACATTTTATTTCTTAATTTTTCATCCACTATTAATCTTCCGGAATTTTCAACAAGTTTTTCTATTACTCTTTTTTCATTATTTCCTATTTTATCAAAAGATAATTTTTCATTCACATCAAATATTAACCCTGTTTTATTATTTTCTATTATTTCTTTACGAGATTTTGTGAGTCCTGTATTTATTGTAATTGTTGGAAGCCCATACGCCATTGCCTCTAAAAGTGAAAAACCAAAAGTATCTATTGCACTAGGATACAAAAATAAATCTGAACTTTCTAATAACTTACAAACCTCCTTATGTGGCATCAAATTATAAATTTTTAATTTTGAATACTGCTTCTTTAAATTTTTCGGAACATTTGAGATAACAATTCCTTCAATATCATATTTCTCCCTTAATTTTTCAAGAGTCTCAAGAGCAATCAACCCACATTTTATATCAAAATATCTTGCAACAAAAATAATTTTTATTCTTTTATTTTTAGGTTTCTTTAAATCTTTAACAACCGGCATGGCAGGATAAACAATCTCTATTTTTTCTTTTATAGAAGGATATTCCTTAATAATTTCATTAGCAGTATTTTGTGTCCAAGGTAAAATCTTTTTACAATCTTCACTTTTTAGAATCTTTTCAACTCTTTTTTTAACAAACCTATTCTTATTACCGATATAAAATTGCCATTCACTTTCAATATCACAAATCCAAGATTTATTTTTATTCTTACTCAAACAATGAGCACAATGAATTAAATCATAATCTCCATTTTTGCTATTATGAGCATTAGGAATACTAAACTTGAATAAATTAAAAGTTCTACGAATATTTCTCTTTAAAAAATTAGAAAGCCAAAAAAATCTTTTATTAGTAATCACACCCTTTTGTTTCTCAGCATTCAGATATTTTATCTCCTTTGGATGTTCTTGTAACAAATATTTATAATAAGGACTATCAGGAAATTTCCAAGGGTATTGTAAGTAAATTTTTATTTGTTTCATCTCAACATCTCCTGAAGTTTGTTAATTAAAATATGAATAATTTCTTCAATATCATTAACGTTTCTCTTTAAATAATCTTGACTAACATTAAAGCCCTCGTAATAAATTTGATTTCTAAATTGTCTTAAATTTTGCAGAAAAATTTTATCTTCATCCTCAAAAAAAACCTTAGAAATAAAATCAATTAATTCTTTATGAGCATTATCCCCGATAAATTTAACTCCAATTAAAGAAGTATAACTTTCCATTAATTTATGTAAAACATCATAATAATCATTCAATGTGTTAGAGGGGTATTTTAATTTATTAAAAGAGTTTAATCTTTCTAAAGTAATTTTAGCCATATCTAAAAGCGAAATAGATTTATTTTTATCAACTGAAACTTTTTTCTTCATTTTAAACTTATACCCCCATAAAGAACAATACCATTAATAAGATTATTCAAAAAAGGTTTTTTTAAATTATTAATATTTGAATTAAAATTTAAATTAATTTTCCTCTTCAATTTCTTTTCAAATTTTTTTAAATCAATTACTTTTATTTCAGATTCAATAAATAAATCAATATCACTCTCCTCTAAATCTTCTCCTCTAGAAAAACTACCAAAAAGAACAATAGAGTTAGGCATTATTTTATTTTTTAAAAATTCAATAACCCCAGAATCATATAATATAAATAAATTATACAATTTTTTAAATCTAAAAAAAGAATCATTTGAAAGATTAACAAAATAATAAGGAAATTTTCTTTTTCCTCTTAACTCAAAATCAACCAAAATAAATTTTTGCTTAATCAAAGAATTAAGCTCATTTTTAACAGAGGTATGTGCTAGATTTAACATAGTAGAAATTTCCTTTAAATTAAATTTTTTAGAAGGATTCTCAAAGAAAACACTTAGGACCTTAGACATGGTACTTATTTGTAACATATCTTACTTAATTGTAGCATATATTTAAATCTTTTCATTTCAATACTCCAACTATTTTTTTACAAACTCCTTTTTCTCCATAAGGATTTTTATACTCCTTAATTTCAAAACCTTTTGATAAATATTCATATATTTTCTCCTTTGATTTTTTTACATTAAGTTTAGTCAAAAATTGAAAATTAGTTTTTAATCCTTCTTGTCGTTCTGTTTCCATTCTTAAAATAACACAAGGTTTCCCAAAAATTAAACTTTCTTCCTGCATACTTCCCCCATCACAAATAATTAACTTACATTGGCTCATTTGATAAATAAAAGAAATATAATCCATTGGTTGAATTAAATGAATATTCTTATTTTGTTCTAACTTCTTAATTAAATTAAATTCTTCAAACTTTTTTCTAGAGTTATCATGTATTGCAAAGTAAGTTGGAATTTTTACAGATAACAAAATATCCACAATCTTATTTAACCTTTCTTTATTAACCAAATTTTCATGACGATGAATTGTAACAACTGCAAAATCTCTTTTATTTAATCTCTTAACTTTTTTTTGTTTTGCTAAATCTAATGCAATATAAACAGAATCAACAACGCTATTTCCTACATCAAAAACTTGTTTTCGTTTGTGATATCTTTTTAAATTTTCATATGCCTTATCACTAACAGCTAATAATACATCAGAAAAATATGTTGCAATCTTCCTCATAATCTCTTCAGGGAAAGGTTCTTTATTATTAAAACTTCTAAGCCCTGCCTCTAAATGTACATTCTTATATTTTTTAAACCAATTAAACATTTTAGACGTTGACACACTAGCTAACCCTGTACTCATAGTATCTCCATGATATATTACATATTTTAAATTAGGTAATTTTTTTAACTCTCTTTTAATTTTAAAAAAAATTCCTACTCCCCACACTAATGCCTTTGATATTTTAGAATTAAATTTAGAACTCTTATCTGACTCTAAGCTTAATACAATATCCGGACTTTTTATACCAAATTGTTTAGAGAATTCATTAAGATTATGTTGACCTGTACTTATAAAATAATAAGGAATTTTGTTATTTTTTAATTCTAACATTAATGGAAAGCATTTGATTAGTTCTGCCCTTGTTCCTATAACAAATGCAATAGAAAAATCTTCCAATTTCATTTTTCCTCATAATTTTTTATTAAAACACTGCTCTGTCTTAATTGGCCACATACACCATCAACCATTTTAATTCCTAATTTCTTACATACAACTGCTTCAGGAACTTCATAATTATGCCTATCTCCACCATTTGCAAAAATATCTGGATTTACTTTTTCTAATGTCTTACAAACACTCCTATCTTCATCAATACTTAAAACAACTTCATCAACCCATTTAATAGCCTTTAAAATTTCAACCCTATCTCCTTCACTCATAAAACTTTTACCTTTCTTTAAAACAGCCTGTCTATCATTATTAACAATAACAATCAATTTATCACCCAACTCTTTTGATTTTTTTATATACTCTAAATGACCTACATGCAAAGGATCAAAATAACCAGAAATACAAACCCTTACCATATTTTAATTAAGAAAATATCCTATATAAAGTTTGTTAAATTAATAAAATAAATAATCAAATTGAGCATATTTATCAACAAACTCGCCAGAATAAAATCCTTCAAATTCTAAAATATCACTAGGAATATCACTAACATCCCATATTTTAATTGGGCCTCTAAAACCATTAAAATAAATAAACTCATCAACAATACTAGCATCCTGAATCTTCAAAGATTTAACAACACTATCATACTCTTCGTGAACCAATTTAATACTAGGATAATTCTCAAAAGCATCATCTAAAAGATACAACTGAGCAAAAAGCCCATCTTTAACTTTAGGACTTAAATAAATTAGTGCACCCATCGGATCAATAGAATAACCCATCTCTTCAGCATTTAAACTTGGAATTATTTGAACAACACTATCCACACCAATCTTAAAATCAAATAATTCATTTTCAATATAAATATATCTTAAAGGAAGCATAATCTGATTACCATTATAATAATAAACACCATAAGGTTGATTCAAAGATTCTAAAGTCCTATTAAATATAACCCCTAACAAATATGATTTATATGACGGGTTTCCTAAAGAATCATAGCTTGGACCTGGTAAAAATACTTTCTGACCATTTAATTCATAACGTATATCTGAATCAACTATTCCATTCATAACATAAATATTAATTGTTTCAGTTTTAGTTTCCTGGGTTTGTCTTTCATCAATCGGACCAACAGGAATAACACTTAACCTATCCCAATTCTCATCACTACCAATCTTAGAATATGCAGTATATTTTCCTAAATCAGTTTGATCAATCAATAAATAATCCACATTCATACTCTTAAAATAACTTAAGGCACTATCTGGATTTGGAGTCGTCAAAACATATCTACCAATATTATGATTCCCATTAGTAGAACTTTGAAAATGACCCCCATCACAAATAGTTCTCCTTTCACCTAATGTCTGAACCCAATAACCATAATCCCACCAATGAGAGAATATAGAATCACTTTCAGTATTATCTCTAATCCAACTCATTGCATTTTGCCACTGACTATCTGCAGAAGGAGCCACATAAAAAGAATTTAAATTAACAGAAAAATAAGAGTTATAGATAAATGCTAAACTAAAAACAAAAAAGAATAAAAAACAAATACCTAAAACAATCTTCAAAATCTCATCTTTAGATTTTCTCCAATAAGAAAAAAGTTCTAATAAAAAATAACTAGCAAAAAAAATCATAAATGGAACAATTGAAAAGAAAATTCTTACAGCAGACCTACCAGAAATAATTGTAAAAAACATAATACTAAATAAAAAACAATTTATTTTGTTAATGTAAAAATCACTTCTTAAGTATAACCAAATAAAGTATACAAAAAACCAAATTAAAGGAACAAAATAAAATGCTCTACTAATAAGATTTTCACCATTAAACAAACCATTGCTAGAATATTTAGAAAAAATAATTCCACAAACCATTAAAATATAACTAAGTAAAAAAATAAATCTATGCTTCTTTGCTTTTATTCCTTTTATAATATTAATTCCTAAAAAAATAATCCCTAATAAAAACATCCAAAAAATTAAAGTGCCAGAGTTACCCATCCAATCAGAAACAAAAGGCTGCGCATTTTCAGCAACAGTCAATCCAACTCTACCAGTTCCAAAGGGATATAATAATTGATATACTAAATCTTTAACTAATTTAAGAGGATTTCTACCAATCAAAAATAAACCAATAAAGCCCAGTATAAAACTAATGATAAAACTATAAATTAAACTATAAGCTTCCTTAAAATGAAATTTTTTCAAACTATCAGAAAAATAAATAAGAATAAAATCAATTAAACAAACAATTAAAACAAAAAGAGTCAAAATACCAGTAGAACTAGTAAATTGGTTAATAATAGATAGAATAGAAAAACCAAAAACAAAACCTAAAACTATAATAGAAACAATCCAACTAAAATAAAATAATAATTCATTTACTAAAAAATCTTTCTTAACCTTTTCTTCTCTAATATTAAAAATCCAAACTAAGAAAAAACTAATAGGAATAATAATTAGTATAAACCTAAAGACACCACCCCACACACCATATGTTAAAATACTAAAAAATCCAAGGATTAAACCAAAAAAACAACTTTTCAAAATTTCTTTTTTTTCAGATTTAACTTTTGAAAGAATTAAACCAAAAATAGCTAAACTCAAAATAAACATAAACATACCAGGAATATCATGGTCATAAAAACCAGCCATTCCCCTATATAACATTGAAGATGAAAAAGCAACAAAAGAACTAGCAAATAAACCAACCCATTTATTTTTAGTTAAAACATAAGAAAAAACGAAAAAAACAATTAAAAATAACATAAAAAAAATTCCTGGAAAAAGAACACTAACAAACCTAATACTAACATCACTATCAAAATTTTGCCAAACTCTCCAGATAAAAATATTAATTTTAAAAAAGAATTCATGACTCCATGAAGTTTCTCCATAAGGAGAATATCTAAACTCATCATACTCTGGCAAAGAATAATCATTTTCAATATAAGTCTCAGTCATCCTTAAAAAATAATAAGGATCAAGAGCAGTAGGAATATATTCCCCAGTTGTCTCATCAATTAACAAATTAAGATTATTAAATCTAATAATAGAACTAAAAGAAAAAATAATTAAAAATAAAACTATAACAGCAGCCCACTGAAATTTATTATTTGAAATAATACTCTTCACCTTCTTAACGAAATCTTTGTTTTCCACATTCAACTAAATAAAATCCCTTTTAAAAACCTTATTAAAAATCATTCACAACTAATACACCAAATCTTTTTATCAAAAACAACAAAAGAATTTTCAACCTGACTAACAACAGATTTCGTTCTTTCGACTAAAACAGGATATTGATAAATAATACCTTGCTTTTCTAAAATCCTTAAGCAAAAATTTATCTTCTCAAACCCTTCCTTAAATAACCAACGAGCACAAAAAGGTCTTGACTTATAATTTTTTTTAATATACTCTAAAATTTTCCTAGCATCTCTATCTCTTACTAAAGAATTATTATTGAGCCTATAAATTCCACCAGGAACACCCTCATAAATTTCTCCACTACCAATTGTAACAAAAGGCTCAATAGCAAAAGCTCCACTTAGTTCATTAAGATTATTGTTTTTATAATTCGGAATAATAAGACCTGTGTGTATCAAATCCTTACCTAAACCATGCCCACACAAACTATTCACAAGAGTATAATTAGAACCATTTTCTAAATTAAATTCTTTTAAACAAGAACTAGCAATATCACCAACATCTTTTACTTTAGAACCAAAAACTAAACCACCACCCACTTCTTTTAAAATTTTTTTATTCAACTCTATCATCTCTCTAAATTTATTACCCTCACTAAAATCAAAACAAATAGCATTGTCACAAATAAATCCATCAACACAAACACCAAAATCAACTTTTAGCAAGCCTGAAACAATGTTTTCATCATTAACAAGAGGAGTATAATGTGCAGCAATTTCATTAATACTTAAATTAACTGGAAAAGCAACTTCGCCTCCAAGTTCCCTAATTTTATCTTCAATACTTTCAGCTAAATCAAATAATTTCATATCTTTTTTAATATAATTTCTAATAAATTCTCTAGTCTTAATAACAATTTCTCCAGCTTTTTTATAACATTCAAATTCATATTCTTCCATTAAAAGTAAAAACAAAAACATTATATAAACATAATTGAAAAAAATTAAGCACCGAAAAAGTTTCTAAGACCTGGGTTCATTTCTAGTGCATATTTTTGAGCAATATTCTGGTAAAACTGATATACAATCATAATAGCTAATAAAATTGCAGTACCACCGACTAAAGCCCCAAATAAATTAGCAACACTCGCCAAAAGACCAACAGCAACACCACCCATAATTGTTAAAGGACCAATATATCTTTTCAAAATACTCTCTAAAATTCGCTCATCTTTTCTAAAACCAGGAATACTCAAACCACTATCCATTATTTTTTTTGCCTGACTTGCAGCATCTTGTCCTGAAGTCATTACCCAGAAAAAAGCAAAAAGAACAGAAAAACCAGAATAAAATAAAATATGAATTATTGATTGAACTAAATATTCCCATCTAAAACTACTAGTAATCAAGGCATCAATAATAGGAGTAGAATTAATCCAAAAGGCAAAACCACTAACAGCCCTACCATTTACAAAACTACCTAAAAAAGTAGAATGACCTAACCAGGTCTCAAGCAAACCACCAAATAATTGAAGATTAGCAACAAGCGCAGAAACTAAAATAACAGGAATAACACCAGCATAGAAAAATTGTAAAGGCCACTTAACAGAATAACCTCTAAGTCTATCATAAGACAAAGGAATTTCAACTTTCAAACTCTGAGCAAAAACAACTAAAAAGAATAAACCAACAGTAAAAACAATTGGCATTAAAGCAAGCATAGCACCAGTCCAATCATTTGCAATAAAACTAGCAACCAAAGCTAAAACCTTTCCAATTGGAGAAAAACTACCTCCATCTGTTCCAATAAATTGAAATAATTGTGCAAAGAGTCTCCAAGCAATTCCACCAACGATAAATAATGAAACACCACTACCAAAACCCCATTTTTCAACAACCTCATTCATAAAATAAATTAAAAATCCACCAATACATAATTGCAAAATCACAAACCAACCTAACCCAGGTTTTGCAGCAATACCACCCATTAAAACATAGATAATTGCCTCAAAAATAATAAATGCAAAAGTAAGTAATTTTTGTAATCCTTGAAAAAATCTTTTTCCTTCGTCAGTATTTGTATCAATATTTAGAATTTGAGCTCCAACCAATAATTGTAGGATAATAGAAGAGGTAACAATAGGACCAATACCTAAAGAAATAATAGAACCAAAACTTGTTCCCAATAAAATAGCTAAATATTCAAAACGGCTTAAAGCACTATCAGTAATACCATATAAAGGAATATTCGATAAAATAAAAAATGCAATTAAGATAATCAAAGTCCACTTTAAAGCAACCTTAAAACTAACTTTCTTTTCTGTAGGCCCTATAACTTCAGGTAAATTATGAAGCAATTCTCTCAAACCCATACCATAAATATTTCATTTAAGTTTTATAAAGTTATTGAAAAAATAAAATTAACTTTTTAAACTAATTACGATTAAATAAAATATGGATTATATCCTACTATTATCAATACTAGTAAGTTTTTTATCTGTTTTAATTTTCTTACCTATTTGGATTAAGAAATGTAAACAAACTCAAATGCTTTGGGAAGATATGAACAAAAAAAATCATCCAAAAAATGTTGCTTCAAGTGGAGGAGTCATTGTAATCTTAGGTTTTATTTTAGGAATATTTACATATTTATTTTTAAAAAATTTTATTACAGGAAGAAGTTCATTTGAAACACAAATCTTCGCACTAATTGGGGTAATATTATTATTTTGTGTAATTGGATTAGTTGATGATTTACTCGGTTGGAAAAAAGGAGGACTCTCAATAAAATTTAGAATATTCATGGCAATGTTTGCGTCAATTCCCTTAATCATTATAAATGCAGGAATACAAACAATAACTCTTCCTTTTTTAGGACCAGTTTATCTAGGCCTAATCTATCCATTTATAATTTTACCTCTAGCAATAGGATTTGTGTCTACAACATTTAATTTTTTGGCAGGATTTAATGGACTCGAGGCAGGCATGGGAGTATTAATGCTTGGTTTCTTAAGTTTTATAGCATATTTCACAGGCTCATTCTGGTTAAGCATAGTAGGACTTTGTATGGTCTTCGCACTATTAGGTTTTTTAATATTTAACTGGTGTCCAGCAAAAGTATTTCCAGGAGATATTTTAACATATAGCATCGGTGCATTATTAGTCTCAATGGCAGTACTAGGAAATTTTGAAAAACTTTTATTAATAATTTATATTCCCTATTTTACCGAAGTATTATTAAAATTAAGAGGAAAATTAAAAAAACAATCATTTGGGAAAGTAAACAAAGAGGGATATTTAGAATTACCATACCCGAAAGTATATAGTTTAACACATCTATCAATATTAATATTAAGTAAATTCAAAAAAAATGTAAGAGAAAAAGATGTAGTTTATCTTATTTATTCAATAGAAATATTATTCATTTTAATAGCAACATTATTTTTAATAGCCTAAGCCATCTTCAATAACTTTCTATAAAAAGAACTAGAAATCATAGATGAAATTAAATACCAAGCAATCCACCAATTACCTAAAATAGGAATATAAATTTTTCTTAACCAAGTAAATAAAATAAGAAAGGGAACCATAGTAACAATCATTTGTTTAACACTAAAAGAAGCTTTCATTAAACTCATACTAACATCCATCACTTCTTTATTTAATTCTTGCATCTTACAAAAATCATTATTTTTCTGACACTCCTTTAATTGTTTTTGTAATTCCTTTTGTTTATCCTTTAAACTCTTCAAATGATCTTGATTAGTAAAAAACTTCATAGACAAAGTAGAAAGAAAAGTAACAGCAACTCCTATAATAACCAAAGAAAGCTTCGGATATATAACCATTAATTCAACAATCCCCATAAAAAACAATAAAATCTAAGACTATATAAATTTAGTCATAAGAAAAAAAATTAATTTCCAATAACAGCAACCTTTCTTCTTCTTTCCTTTGGCAAAAAGTTGTAAATTTTAATCCCTGAAACACTTAACTTTCCAGTCCCAATAAAATCAAAACTACTTTTAGATTGAACAATAACAAACCTTTCTTTAAAATTTTTAACAAATTCTACTTGTTCATCATTCAAATCAATATCTTCTCCAAAAAACCATTTTTTTTCCTGCTCACTGTCTAAACTAATAATATTATTCTTAATTTTTTCTTTTAGTAAATGACTCCCATCAAGACTTAAGCGAATTTCTTTTTGTCCATTCCTTTTATCTAAAATTTCTTTAGCAAAATAAAGACCAACAGATTCTATTGGAAGAAGATTATAAAAAATCAAAATATCTTCTTTGCTTAAATCTCCACTATAAATCCTAATTCTTTCACTACCTGATTTAAGAAATAACCCTTCTATTTTTTCTAAGCCTAAATAATTTAAATGCTCTAAAATTTTTTTCTTTTTTGATTTATCTAAAAACTCTATTCTCATTATTCACAACCTCTTTCACTTAATTTTTTAATTTTAGCAACAAAAAATCCATCAGTATTATTATCTTGAGGATAAAGCCTCAAACAATTTTTAACTTCTTTGGATAAACAAATATCATTAAAACAAACAACACCTCCTCTAAACTTTAAAGGTAAATTAATTTTTTCAATTTCAATATCAAAATTTTTAATCAAATAATCAATAACAAACTCATTTTCTTCTGGAGCTAAAGTACAAGTAGAATAAATCATAGTTCCTCCAACTTTTAATAATTTTAATGCACTACTTGCAAGCCTTTTTTGGAGATTAGATATTTTTTTAATCATATTAATATTCCAAATAAGAAAAGTTTTTGGGCTTTTTCTTAAAGTTCCTTCGCCAGTACAAGGAGCATCAACTAAAATTTTATCAAATTTAAAATTAGTCTTCTTTAACAAAATATTACAAAAACTTGTACCCTCTCTTCGCGTAACAATTGTATTTGTAACTCCACATCTTTCAAGATTACTATTTAATATGCCTACTCTCCCTAAATTAACCTCATTTGCAATAATTATCCCCTTATTTTCCATCAAACTTGCAGCTTGTGTAGTTTTACTTCCTGGACTAGCACACAAATCTAATAAGCTCTCATTGGATTTTGGATTTAAGACTAAAATTGGTAACATAGAACTAATCTCTTGGACATAAAAATAGCCTAATAAATGTTCCTTACTTTTACCTATTTCACCAGGAGTTGTATTTTCAACAATCATAATTTCTGGGTATTTTTCAAAAGGTTGATTAATTCTCCAGCCATAATTTTCTAATCTTTCTTTCAAATTTTCACTATTAATCTTTAATGTATTACACCTTATAGAATTTGGAGTATCAGTATAACAAATTTTAAAAAAAATTTCAGATTCTTCTTTACCTAAAAGTTCTTCAATTCTTTTAACAAATTCTTCTTTAGCAGGAAACCTTTTTTTCATCAAAGCAATATGTTCTAATTGCCTATTACTATCAATATCCATAAAAACTAAAAATAATAATCTTATTTAATATTATCTAAAAATCTATTTCTTCTTCTGAGAATCAAGTTTTGCCCTAATCTCTTTCATTTGATCACTTTTTCTAACCCAATTAACTTTTCTATTGTTTCTTCCCATTTCAGAATTTTTTCTACACTTACTAGAACAGTAAAATTTCACATTCCCATCTTTTCCTACTACACTAATTCCTTTTGGAAATTCATAATTTTTTTTGCAAAACCAACACATCGGCATTTTAACTATTTGCTCCTTTTTTAATTCTCTTAGTAGTTTTTCTAGCTTCAATTTCAGTTTCTCTTAATAATAATATGTCTCTTTTCTTAACAGGTCCTCTAACATTTCTTCTCATACTTTTACCCTTATTTTTACCTTGAAGAATTCTTACCTTTACCTGAGTTATTTCTCCTCTTGTACCTGTCCGAGTTAAACATGCTTCAACAATAGCTGGAACAGGTTCACTATCAGAGAGCTTATCACTTTTCTTAGAACCACTTTGTGGCTTTTGTTGTTTTTTTGTTTGTTTTTGTTGTACCTTTGCCATTTTTATTTAATAATAAATTATCTTTGTTTAAAGAGCATCAATCTTTGCTTCACCTGATTCAATAACTGCAACAGCGATAGTAGCTCTATTAATGCCAGAAGAAATACCTAATTTTTCTTTAGAATCAACTTCAACTAATTTAACATTTCTTTCTTTACAAAGTAAAGGTAAATGCATAGTCAATTCTTTAGGATCAACGTCTTTAGCTACAACAACTAATTGAGCAACATTTCTTTCAATAGCTTTTGTAACTTCATTAATACCTCTATCTACTTTACCAGT
Source organism: Candidatus Pacearchaeota archaeon (assembly GCA_041654895.1). GTDB lineage: Archaea > Nanobdellota > Nanobdellia > Pacearchaeales > GW2011-AR1 > JAGVXH01. The sequence goes on along the minus strand of JBAZCR010000012.1, from coordinate 6,258 downwards.
TTTATTTGCTTTTTCAACAATTTCGTAAATATCTACCATTTTTCTTTATTGTTTTAATTTAGTTTAATTTAGAGAACATAAAAATCAAGTCCTCATAACCAATTGGCTAATCATTGGTACTAATCAAAAAAAAACTTATTTTATAAACTTATTGGTAATTAAAGATAAAAATTAATGGGAAATAACCAAAATTAACTCAGAAATATAAATACTTATAAAGGAAATTCTTTTAATTAAAATTAGAATGGAATACTATGATTCTGAGGTGTGGACTGAAAAATATAGGCCCAAAAAATTTGAAGAGGTTGTAGGTCAAGAAGAAATAGTAAAGCGAATTAAAGCTCTTGTTCAATCAAATAATATCCCTCATTTATTACTAGCAGGTCCTGCTGGAACAGGTAAAAGTACTCTAGCATTAATCATAGTAAAAGAACTTTTTGGAGAATCTTGGAGAGAAAATTATTTAGAATTAAATGCAAGTGATGAAAGAGGAATTGATGTAGTTAGACAAAAAGTAAAAGATTTTGCAAGAACAAGAGCAATTGGAAATGTGCCTTTCAAGGTTATATTTCTAGATGAAGCAGATGCACTAACAAGAGAAGCTCAACAAGCACTAAGAAGGACAATGGAAAATTATACTTCTACCTGTAGGTTTATCCTTTCATGTAATTATTCAAGTAAAATATTAGACCCTATACAATCAAGAACAGTTGTATTTAGATTTCAATTATTAGAAAAAAAAGATATTAAGAAAAGAATAGATTTAATCTCAGAAAGAGAAGGATTAATTATTAGTTCAAGTGCTTTTGATGCATTATATGAGGCAAGTGAAGGAGATTGTAGAAGAGTAATAAATTTACTTCAAGCAACAGCCTCAATAAGCCCAAACATTACTCCAGATTTAGTAAATACAATAGTTTCAAAAGCAAAACCCAGTGACATAAGAATTGTTTTAGATTATGCATTAAGTGGAGACTTTGCAAATAGTAGAGAAAAATTATTAGATATTATGTTAAAAGAAAGTATTTCTGGACAAGATATTATAAAAGCAATTCAAAAAGAAGTATGGAATCTAAAAATAGATAATTTCTTAAAAGTAAAACTAACTGAAAAAATAGGAGAAATAGAATTTAGACTAGTAGAAGGTAGTGATGAATTTATTCAATTAGAATCTTTAATTGCAAGTTTTGTTTTAGCAGGAGAAGGAAAAGTATTATCTAACGGGAAAGTTGAAGAAGTTAGAAGCGAGACATATAAAGGAGGGATTTAAATGAAAGAAAATCTCCCATGGACAGAAAAATATAGAGCCCAATTTTTTAGTGATATAAAAGGTCAAGATATTGCAATACAAAGAATAAAAGAGTTTCTAAAAAATTTTCCTAAAAAAAAATCTCTAATTCTACATGGCCCTTGCGGAGTTGGTAAAACAAGTTTAGTGCATGCAACTTCAAATGAAACAGAAAGTGAATTATTAGAATTAAATGCAAGTGATTTTAGAGATAAAAAGAAAATAGCAGATATTGTAGGAAATTCAATTCAACAAAAAAGTTTATTTAAGAAAAGTAAATTAATCTTAATCGATGAGGTAGATGGAATAAGTACAACAAAAGATAGAGGTGGATTAACAGAATTATTAGGTTTAATTGAAAAAAGTTATTTCCCAATACTAATCACTGCAAACAATATTTGGGACAAAAAATTTAATGCACTAAGAACAAAATCAGAAATGGTTCAATTAAAGGAAATAGATTATAAAATAATTTTAGAAGTATTAAGAAAAGTATCTACTAAAGAAAATTTAAATGTTTCAGCAGATGTCTTAACTGCTATTTCAGTAAAATCAAAAGGTGATATGAGAGCAGCTTTAAATGACCTACAAATAATTAGTCAATTAAATGAAACATCAATAATTAACCCTAATGAAATAAACGAGAGAAATAAAGAAGAGAGCATTTTTACAGCATTACAACATATTTTTAAAAATTCTAATATAGACGACTCAATGATTAAAGTCTTTGATGAAGTAGATATGTCTATAGATGAATTGTTTTTATGGATAGAAGAAAATATTCCATTAGAATATAAAGGAGAAGAATTAGCCAAAGCATATAATGCACTTAGTAAAGCAGATGTATTTAGAGGAAGAATTTATAGGAAACAACATTGGAGATTTTTAGTTTATGAATATTTTCTATTAAGTGGAGGAATAGCAGCGTCTAAAGATTACAATAAAACAGGATTTACAAGTTATAAAAAGCCTTCTAGAATATTAAAAATTTGGTTAAACAATCAAAGGACTATGAAAAAAAAATCAATCTGTGTCAAATATGCAAAACACACACATATTTCAATTAAACGAGCGATGAGAGATTTCTTGTTAATAAAAATAATCTTACAAAATGAAAAAATAAGAAAAGAATTAAAATTAGATGAAGAAGAAATAAATTATCTAAATAAATTAGATTAACTAAAAGTCTTAACTTTTTTAGCTGCTAATTTTACAAAATCTTTTGGTTTTTTAATCCCAAATTCGCTTAGAATCCCTGTTAACATTTTATTAGATGTCTTATCAAAAGCAGGGTAGACTGGTTGAATTAATTTATTTCTTTCATCCCAAACTTCTTTGCCTTTTCTCTCTTCAATTTTAACTTTCTCTGTAAATTTTAATGAAACTCCACAAGAATAACAAGGTATCTTATAGTTCTTCGCTATATCACAAAGTATTTTGGTTCCAATTTTATTATAAACAAAATCTTTTGTATAAGCATCTACACCAAATAAAAATAAATCGCATTTTTTTAATAAATATTCTGCAGCCAAATCAGGACCAATAATAACTTTAATCCCACTTTTAGACAAATTTAGTGCAGTCTTTCTACCCTGTAATCTTGGCTCAACTTCTGTAGTATAAACTGTAAAGTTCTTTTTTTGTTTTTTAGCTTCCTTAAGAATATTTATAACAGTAGATGAATGGCAATGAGAATAAATATTCATATTATTTTTAATTAATTTTGAACCTTCTTTAACAATCAAGTAATGAGATTCCTCAATTTCTCTTAAAATCTTTTTTGAACTTAACTCAATATTTTTAGAATTTAATAATATCCTAATAGAATTTTGCAACAATGGTTCAGTTTCTCTTAAAGATAAAATCTTATTCGCAGAAGATTTAGTTGGTTTTAATAAAAAAGCTTCAATTCCTTTTTTAGCAACATTTTCAGCACCCTGAATTTTTAAACTCTTAATATTTTTCAAGATTAAGTTATACTCTTTTTCTGAACTCATATTTAAGAAACCATATTAAAATATAAAAGCCTTTTGTATTCTAACAAAATTTATATACTTCCCAACTTACTTTAATTTATATTAAAGGTGATACGATGATTGAAATTTTAATTAGTCCAAGAAGAGCAGTAAAAAGACCTTGGGAAATGTTTTTTATAGGTTTATTTTATGCAAGTATTGCATTATTATTTGTAACATATGTATTCGGAGGAGATGATATCTTACAAGATGGAGCCGGGTTATTATTAGTATTATTCACAGTTCTAGCATGTCTTCCATTTGTATATTATTTAAACAAAAATCAAGAAGAAAAAAATATTGAAATTGACAAAAATGGTAAATTAATCAAAGAGCATTCAAAAGCAGTTTTGTCTTTGACTTGTTTATTCTTGGGTTTTGTTATTGCTTATTCATTTTGGTATGTTGTTTTACCAGAAGTAAGTGGACAAAATTTTAATTTTCAAATAAGAACTTTCTGTGCAATAAATAGTCCAAGAGAGTTTAACCAATGTGTTCATACATATGGTGCAGCACCCTATATCACTGGACATGTAACTAAGGCCGGGGCATTTTTATCAATTTTTTCAAATAATTTATCTGTGATGATTTTTACACTTATTTTCTCACTAGCATTTGGAGCTGGAGCCATTTTTATATTGGTATGGAATGCAAGTGTAATTGGAGCTTCAATGGGAATGTTTGCAAATGGCAGTTTAAGAAATTTGCCAAATAGTTTTGTTAGATACTTAATCCATGGAATTCCAGAAATAATGGCCTATTTTGTTGTAGCTCTTGCAGGAGGAATAATTTCTTTTGCATTTATTAGAGGAGATTTAAAAAATAGTGAAAGAAAATGGAAAATTTTAGAAAACTCTCTTATCTTAGTATTAATCTCAATAGGTATTCTATTAATTGCCGGGCTTATGGAAGTTTATTTAACACCCTTATTTTTTAGATGATTCTTAAAATATTTCCTTAACTTATCATTAAGTTCAATTTTTGTTCTATTTCTAAATTCTCTAAAAGATAAATTCTTTTTTTTAGCTTTAGCATTCAAGAAAATTTTTCTAATCTTATAAGATAAATTAAAAGAAATTCCAAAATCAATTAAAATAATTCCAAAGAGAACTCCAGAAAAAAATAAAAGAAATGAATTATAAAAAATATATTCAAAAATTGAATTCATTAAAGGATGTAAAAATAAAGAATATAACCAAGACAATATAATCCAATAAATACTAAATAAAGGTGCAATGATTCCTTTATAATTAAATTTTAAATAAGAATAATCCCATAATTTTAATTTAAAAAATTTAAGAAAAAAAAGACCGGTTAATAATTCGAGTAATGTTGCAACAACCCCAAATAAGATAATTTTATAAAATAAGTTAAAAGGTAGATAAGAAAATAAGTTCAATAAAATTAAACCAAAACCATAAATTGGAACATAAGGTCCTTTTAAAAAACCAGGATTAATATATTCTTTATCAATTAGATTACGATAAATTAATTCTAAAACATAACCAATTAAAGAACCAACTAAAAATAAGAATAAAAGTTCAAAAAATTTACTAATCATTCTTTTTTCTCCTTAACTTACTAAAATATTCACTAGATTCTTTTGGTGCATCTCTTATCTTCTTAAATAAATAAAAAGGTTCTTTTGTGCTATTACCACATTTATTACATCTATTCAATAAAGTATAAATCCCACAATTATTACATTTTTTTAAAATACTCATCTTAATGTCTCTCTTCTTTAATTTCTATTTCACAATTATTTTTTTTTGCTCTTTCTTGTATTAAAGACAAATAAGAAGAAATATCTTGTTTACCTTGTTTAAAATTTTCAGCAGAATATTTCAAATGATATTTTCCAGCTGAAATATAATTTACCTTAACATTTGAGTCAGAGTTTAAAAATACATTTTTTATCCTTTTAATTCCATCTTCTTCTAAACATTGGATTCTAATATCATATCTTAACTCAACAAATTTCTTTTTCTTTTCTGTAATCTTTTTTAACTTTTCTTGATATTTTAAAGGAATATATTTCTTAACTAATTCAGAATTTTCCTTTACTGCTTCAATAAAATCTAAAAGTTCACCATAATCCTTTAAAATACTTTTTTGAATTCTTTCAAAATCTTCTAAAAGAATCTGTTTTAATGCAGATTTAATTGCTGATCTTTGTTTAAATTCTTCTAAAACTTGCTTTTTTTCTTTAGCATTAACTCTTCTTAGGGAAAGTTCAATATTGTCTCCAGATATTTTCAAAACCTTACATACAATTTTTTTATTAGGAACAACATAAGCTCTCATAAACTTAATTCTGCCCGGTGCAATTTCAGAAGAAATTATTGTTCCTTTTGTTTCATTATCAGACAAAATAACACTAGTAACAATATCACTAACTTTTTCAACAGTACACAAAACTAAATCTCCTTCTTTATATCTCATAGAATAGATAATTACAAAGCTTTTTTAAAAGTATTCATCACCCAAAATCCTAAAAACTACTAATTCTTAATTAAAATATGGTTATGGAAAAATTCGCAGAAAGTTTAAAGAAAGGATTCACAAAAATAAGTAATGCTATTTTTTTAGACAAAAAGTTAATCGAAGGCATAATTAAAGATATTCAAAGGTCTTTAATAGAATCAGATGTTAACATAGAATTAGTATTTAATTTAACTCAAAAAATAAAAAAAATAGCATATGATGAAAATATAAAAGGTATTGATAAAAAAGAGCAATTGATTAAATTAATCCATGATGAAATATTATCTATATTAGGAAAAGAAACTAAAAATTTAAAATTAAGTAAAAAAAATAAAATAATTTTAATTGGTTTATATGGTTCTGGTAAAACAACAACTATTGCAAAATTAGGATTTTATTATGCTAAAAGAGGAAGAAAAGTAGCATTACTTGGATTAGATACTGATAGGCCCGCTGCAATGGACCAATTAG
>JBAZCR010000011.1:0-20531 GCA_041654895.1 Candidatus Pacearchaeota archaeon | reverse complement strand
GCATCCGCAAAGCTTCTCTGATTCTCATAGGATGAATTCTCCTTGCCATTTTCGTACCTCCGTAAAGTGTCTTTCGTCCATTTTACAGAGGTTGAAAGTGTAGGAATTGCAATAATTATGGGGTGTCTGATTAGGATAATTACGGGGTGTCTGATTTAAGTAATTTCAGGGTGTTTGAATTGGATAATCGTAGCCACGTACGAACAGTCATTTCAATATTGAATAGCTGCATAAATTCATCTGTCCACACAGAGGGGACAATAATTGTATCCATAAAGGTCTCTTCGAACAAAGAAACACAGTCAATTTGCATATCGTTTGATCTGTACTTCGTAAAATAAGGATTAGTCGTAGTATCTTTGTAAGGTAGTAAAGCGATAGGTAATAAGCAAGCGTCGAATATGGCATGCCTATTTGGCACCATCCTGGTGCAGCTCTATGAGCGATGGATTGAGGACATTCAATTTAAGGGCTTCGATGGCTACTATCATTGGCGACGCGAAAGAGAGATCAAGACGATTTTGGATACGATACATCGAGAAGCATTTGTTCGTCCTGTTCAAGCTGGAGATTTAGGATAGCTAGGAACTATCTACATGACAAGGGATTTTGTGCCAACAGTGTACACTTGATTTAAGTTTTTGGCCTCCCAATTACTCAAACTTAGCACCTAATGAGGGTATTTAGATCACCTTTTCTGATATCAGTAGTTGTCTGGCGTATGTTACACGATCAGTCAGGTGTGCGCATCATGTGGGGCTCCCTCTCCTAGATCAAGAATAATCTGTAGGCGTGCTTTGATATTTTCAAATTCAATACTTAGTTGCTGTTTGGCAGGAAGTGTCAAAAGGGCTGTATGTGCCATCGCGTCACGCGGAGGTTTATAGGCGACGGCACTTCGTGCGATGCTTGCCTGTTTGGTCGAACTTTTTTGTTTATCAATAAGGTTTGCAAGATCTGCCATATCCAGATACTGGAGATCATGATTATTGTGTCGAATTTCAAAACTGATATTTGCGTTTTGTTTTGAGTCGGATTCTCGCTTGCGCCAAGTTTTTATTCGATTTATGGCCTCTGGTGACAAGGGAAGGGCGACTTGTTTTATATAGTTGCGAAGGATATTCTCAGCAATGTAACATTCAGTATAAGCGGGAATGTTAAATTGCGACTCTTCTCTTAAATTTTTCACCCATTTATCAATCAGTTTGTTGACATTGGCGTCAATTGTTCTTGGTGAAACGATGTCATTTAAGGTCACAGAAAATAATTCTTTCGCTTTGCGTTCTTTAACGGAAATTCTCGGGTTATCAGGATCCCCGTCATGACCATTTTCAACTCTCAATATATCCCATTCATCAATGATATTTTTGAAGATTTTTTTAACTGTGTCAATTAACTCCTTGAACTTGGGGTCATCCGAAATGACACCCTCGCGACTGCTAGTAAACGCGTCTTCTTCATCATAATCAAGCTCATCAAAATGTATTTGGCCATAGGTATAGCTCTCGACAATTCGCGCGGTAGGAATGTGCTTTAGGATGTCCTTTTCTCGCAGCCGCCCATTCACAAATAGATCTAACGATATTTTCTCATCGGTTCCACGGATTTTAAGATCTGAAGGTTTTTGGGTCGTTGCAATAAATCCCTTAATACCTCCACTTGCTGAGATTGTTTTGTAGTTCTGAATGTTTGGATTTTCTGAAGATAGTTTTGCCTGTAAATAAGGATCATCAATGTCATTTATCTGCCAAACGTATTGTGTAGCCGAAGACAAATCGTCAAGTGAGTCTATCGTAATGCGTTTCTCATTGAAATAAATGTTAAAAGTGCTATCAAGTAAAGAAAAACGAAAATAAAGGGCGATTATTTTATGTAAATATTCTATGGTGTTAATCGTACTCTCATTAAGTCCGTCAAAAAATATCGCTGTGCCCGACCTAAGCGTCTGGAGTTTTTCGCCCACATTATGAGCGAAGTCTTCGAGGTAGTAACTATTCGCGCTCACATCATCGCTTATCGCTTGATCAAGCTCTGAATTATCAATCAATCCTCCCACAATTTGACAGCCGGAAGCTTTGGTTGCAACATGTACTCTATCTGCGCAAGAAAGTAGCGCCAATTTACCAATACCTTTTCGCCCAATGTAGGGTCTGTTTTTTGCAGAAATACTTGTCTCGTTGCGCTTTGAGTAACCAATTTTTAGAAATTTGTCTTGGAAGTCCGAACGGTTCATTCCAACGCCATCATCGACGATAGACATGGTTCGCTCGGATCGATCCAAATTAATCCATACATTTTCCGCGTCAGCGTCCCAAGAATTGGAAATAGCTTCACCCAGCACAGTGACAAAATTTCGGTAAAGATTCCGCCCAAGGTGATTCAGGATGCTAAGAGAAATATTAAAGGTGAAGCTCATTCTTTCAAACCTCCCACAGTTGCCATAATACTTTTTCCTATTATCTCTCCCAATCGAGGAGGAACAGCATTGCCAATGTGGCGTGCAATGTTTCCAAGGATGATCTTATCGCCTAAAGGAACAAATTGATAATCGGATGGAAACGACTGAAGAAGCGCACCTTCCCTAAGCGAAATAGCCCTGTCTTGTTCAGGATGGCCAAATCGTCCTGTCCCATATCGGGTAAATTGCGTTGTTATTGTTGGGGCAACATCATCCCAGCTCATGCGACCATAGACAGAAGGGTAAGACTTACCTGTTTTTGCCCTGTGGCAAGACAATACAAGTGTTTCGGGCCAATCCTGCCACGAACCGCCCTGCTTTGAGGCTCGAATACGCCTTAAGTTGAGTTCTGATAGTACTGATGATACGTGTAATCGATCAACAGGGCTGCTACAGCCAGCTTCAATTAGAGGAAGATTTGCAATCGTATCGCGTACGGTAACGTAATTCCCTTGGTGAGAAGCCCCAATTAAAGAAAGTTTATTTTGAAAGAGTCTATTTTTCACGGCAAGTAAAATGAGACGCTTGCGGCGTTGAGGCACGCCGTAGTCAGCGGCGTTCACGATCGTATGAAAAACCTCATATTCTTCTTTCAGCAGTGTCGCGACAAAATCATCAAATACTGATTCTTTTGCGAGTGTGGGCACATTTTCCATGGAGACAATATGTGGCTTACTTTCCTCTATTATTCTTCCAAACTGATACAACAAGTGCCAATCTTTGTGCTTATCGCGATTCTTTTTGTCTTTACGGTGACTGGAAAAAGGTTGGCAGGGAGCACAGCCCACAAGCACACTGACATCATAGTTTTGTAGCATTTGTTTTATTTTAAAGCCTGAGACATTAACAACGTTTTCATGGATAAATTGCGCGTCATTATTAATTTCATAGGCATACCTACACGATGCATCAGCATCAATGCCAGCGACAATTTCAATCCCGGAGCGCCGTAGTCCGTAGCTTAATCCGCCTATGCCGCAGAATAGATCCACGGCTCCAACTTTAACTCCACTCATATTCGGCACTCCTTAATCTAAGTATATCATCTTGATTTTCACCTAGCTATCTAGAATTATTTGTTTAGGCCACCCTCAAGGACGGGTGCCCGAGCTATAAAAAATTGAAAAAACTAGTCCCAAATTGGTCTCCTTGCCCGGCCTGGCCATATCGCGTACGTCATCATGTTTTGCACCATCACTCTATTTCCTCCCGTTGTTGCATGAATGAATTCAGGTGATCCTGTTACCGGATTCCTGCCAATGTAGATGCCCACATGATTGTTAAGCGCTCCACCTATATACTGCTCATTCCAAAAAAACAAAAGATCTCCTGGCTTAAGTAAAGAAACATCAGCATTCATTTTTTCGAGTCTTTGCTCATACGTTAGGCCTCCTGAACGATGAGGCCTGCGCCAGCATACGTATATGTGATCAAATACGGCTGCCCCACTTTGCCCGTAAGTATCTTGGGCTCGTGAACCATGCGTAAATTTTGTGGCATATGGCGTTCCAGAAGTAATTTTGTTATAGACAACCATTGTAAGGCCTGAGCAGTCAATGCTTGTGCGAGACGCCCCTCCGAGCTGATAGGGGACGCCTAAATAGGTCAACGCTTCTGCAACGATTTGCTGTCGAAGACCGTCTTGTCCTGCTTGCAGAATCTGCTTATATCTAATAAACGAAATCGGATCAACAGAATGCAGCGTTTCATTATAAATGAGTGAAGAAACGAAAATCGACTCGCCGGTTTTGCTATCCACGATATTGTCTATTGGAATAATGTCCTTCGTCATGGTCATTTTTAGCGACAATTCGCCTAAAACCGTAAATAATGTGCTACCAGATGAAACGAGCGCACCTGTTACAAGCGATGGGTTAATCAAGAGACTTCCCTTTAGTTCTAGCATAATGCCTGACATGTAGCGCACGCGAATAAGTCCTGCGGCCTCATTAATATGGCTAATAATTCCCGTTGACGGAGAAAGTATCGTTGTAGGTGTTTCAAATAACAAAGATATCCAGTGCTGATCAAGTGTTTCAGTTATCGTTTCATACGGCTTCAAGATGGTATGTTCACCCGCAAAGGGCATATTCCACTGCTCGACTAGTAAGGGAGATACTGCAAAGAGGTCGTAGTGGTTTCCTTGAATTCCTTCAAGCGCCTCATGAAAACTTGCGATCAGGTCTTGAATTTCAGCGGGCACATAATTTTTTCCGCGTGTCTCATGCATTTCAGTGTATTCATCGGTGGTTAATTGATATTTTTCAATGTTAGCCATTAGCGTCACCGGATCACTTGCATCGTAGGTGACTGAATTTAGACTAAGCGCTATTTCTGAGACAACGCTGTTTTCAATTTCTTTTTCATTTGATAGTTGATAAGCAAGAGCCACTACTTCGGCATAATTGGCCACGTTGGCATCCTGTCCATCGTATTGATATTGGATGTTTTGATGGAGTGGATAACGATTGGCCCAATCGTCTGTGATCTTTTGGCTGATTGTATTGTCACAAAGGTATTTTAGGTAGACCATTGAATCCTGCTCCATGCTTAATGCAGGGTTTGCCATCATCACAGCTGCAAAAACGGCCACAATCACTGCGATAACGACAGCTACAATCACGGCTGCTGTCGCTGATATTGTCGCTGCAACAAAACCCACAAATGATACCAGAGCTGAAATGATTGTTGTTGTGAGTTTTATCGCCGCAACAACGACACTAGCAAAACCCGATGCAAATCCTGTTGCTAGGGGTGCAGCACCGCTAGCGTTGTCCGACATTTGCGCTTGGTTTTGCCCATCAAATCCTGCCATCATGCCCTTAAAAGGGCGCAAGGCAACACTATCAAGGGAATGCTTTGTTCTTTTGAATCGACTGGTAATGCTATTTTGCGCGCGTTCCATGTGAACTGAAGTTCGGCCACCTTTTAGTTTCTTTTCCTTTTTGCTATCGGAGGGGATCAGGGCACTTTCTTTCTCGCGGATACCTCTGTGCGACAATGGATGCGTCGCAGATTGTGCGGATAATTTTTGTTGGCCTCGTAAATTTGTTCTGATGGCAATCTTCCCTACTGGGGCATTTTCACTTTTCTTTATTAGTTCTTCATCATAGTTTCGTTGCTTTCCTTCGCGCGGACCGACGATTGCCACTTGTTGCACATTACAGGTCCTAGGCATTTTATTTCCCCTTAATCCTTGGCTTTCGTTGGGTGGCCAGCGTGTGTCGCCGGATTGCCTTTCAAAGATCTCATCATGCTTATTGTCCACTTGTTCCTCCCTAATACATTGCTTCCAGGGGACTTGTCGTCATCATTCGGTAGAGATCCGTATCTTTGGGAAATTGGTCTTCAAAGGGAATAATATCGCCTTCAATTTTGATAAGCCCCGAACCAACATCCGCGTCAGAGATGATGTCCATTTCGGTGTTGTTTAGCATCAATAACTTTCCCAATGTTTCACGATCAGGGGGTGATTGATTTAACAGAACGAGCAGTTCTGAGTTTGCGAGCATTGTCTGAGCTACATGTGATTGGAGCATATCAGAGACATTCTGGGTGATGCCTGTCAATGCAGCATTATATTTTCTGACTCGCTTCCACAAGGTGAAAAGATAATTTGCAGCGTTTTCTACCTTGAACAATAAATATATCTCGTCGATGAAAATATATGTTTTCCGACGTAGTTCGCGATTTTTTGTAATGCGATTGAAGATTGAATCCAAAACAATAAGAAGCCCAATAGGTGACAACTGGGTTCCCATGCCACTAATGTCGTATGAGACGATTCTTTTATTGATGTCTACGTTTGTTTCATTTGCGAAGGTAGATAATGTTCCAGTCGTAAAGAATTCCATCTCCAAAGCAATTTCCTGGGCTTCAGGCTCCTCTTGCATCTTCAATATTTGGTGAAAATCTTTCAATGTTGGTGGGCGTGAAGTATATCCTGATTGAACATAATCGTGAAGCGTCAGTGTTGTGCAGCGGTCAATGATTGATTTCTTTTTCGGCGGCAATGCATGATCGCTCATGATCAATTCGAGTAAGGACATGATAAAGCTTGACTTAAAAGCGTAGGGGTTTGCCCCTTCCGAGTATTCTTCGTTGATATCTAGCGGGTTAAGATGACTTCTCGAATTATCGGAAATTTCTATTACTTGGCCGCCCAGAGCTTCCACAAGATGGCGATATTCTTTTTCTGGATCAATAATAATAACGTCCGCATTATCATGAAGTGCGGTAAACACAATTTCTCTTTTAGCTGCAAACGATTTCCCGCTCCCAGGAACTCCTAGGATAAAGGCGTTTTGGTTTTGTAGTCTTTCGCGGTTTAATAAAATCATGTTGCCACTGAGCTTGTTTATTCCGTAGTAGATACCGCCTTTATCCTGAATGTCTTTCGCCTGGAAGACACTCATAATGGCGACAGACTCCGTTGTGAGCGTTCTCCATACACCGGATGTATTAAGGCCAAACGGTAAGGATGAGTTCAATGCAGCTCTTTGATTGTTATTTGCGGTTGCAAAAAAGCACATGTGCTTACTCCCAATCATTTTGACCGCCTCCGTTGTATCGTCCAGCTCGTCTAAGCTATCAGCAAGTATCGTAACAATGACGGTTGCAAACATGAGGTGTTGATCGCGTGCCGTGAGGTCTGACAACAATTCTCTCGTCTCGGCTTCTTGTTGTTCTAGTGAGAAGGGGATTGAGGCCGACCAGTTTTTTGATTCATTTTGTTTTTGTTGCCATCTTGCCTTATTGGTTTCAATGCCGAATAAGCGGCGTTCAATTTCACGTATCGCGTCAGATTGGCCGACAGGAAGTAGGTTTATTGTCACCACAAGCTGTTTTTGGATATCTGTAATTTCTGCCAGAAGCCGATCGGTTAAAAAATTCGGGAAACTTAATAATATGAGCGAGCGACTGAATTTTCCACCTACCTCGGCATGATCACGCTGATACTTTATGTGTTCAGGGCAGATATAGTCTTTAAACGAGTGACCAAGAGCCATCATGTTGTCGATGGACAATTCCGCATTCTCTTCAAAGCCCGCACGATAAAAATCATGATATATTCGTAAGCGCTCTTTTGCATCCAGCACTTCAATGCTTGAGCCAAGTGTGCGAAACGTAGACCTCAGTTCATTTGTGTGACGTTGGAACATGGCGCGTGCTTCTGCAAAAGAAGGTTGCTCAGAAGTAACGGTGACGTAGCGATCTCTAATGATGCCGGACGCTTGTTGTGTTTTTTTCTTCAGCATTCGGTTAATCTCTCGGCGGTAGCCATCAAGATCGTCATGCTGATGGTTCAAGATGGTGTTGTCTTCAAAATGGCGCATATTAATTTTGTGATTGACAAGCGTAATTTGCGACAAACTGTCTGGGTTAAGCGAATTGAGAAGTCCACAATACCGTCGGAAGATGTTGCGCTTTTCTTCGTCGTCTGACATGGAATAGTTAATATCTGAAAATCGATATATTTGTGAATAGGTTCTCCCTCGCCGACCAATGCCTGTTTGTTCAATGGCATCAAGCGGTATCGTGTCCTGTATAGATTTTGGAATTTTCCACTCTCCGGAAATCTTCTTGGCATATAGCTTCAAGGCTTTCATTAGCAGACTCCTTTATGTCATGTCAGTTTTTCTTTTTTCATCGCTCTTGTTCAATCGCGGTTTCTTTGTCCTTAAACATCAATGCTTTTGCCTTCTCTTCTGTTAACGTCACCAGATCGTAGTCAAAACATTCATTAACAGATATTTTGCGGTTGTATACGACAATCGAGTAATAGCCTGTCGATTTTTTCTCAGTATCAACAAAGTGAACGAACCCTCCTTGCGGCTGTGCCCCCGGTGAGCAGCCCCTATTTTTCATTCCGTAGTAATAAAACATACTCATTTCTCCTTTTTGGTGTATGAGCTCGCGCTCGCTTTTCTTTTTTTGGGTTTAAGTAAATGGTCTCTTCTTGATTCGCGATAGCGTCTTTCGAATTGGTATCGTCGATAAGCTTGGTGATATATGTTTTCGTTACCTAGCTTCAAATTCGGCGTCTTGACACGATCGCGTCGGCGCTTTAAGTATTCTTCGACGGTATGGCCTTGTACTTTGGCAAAGCCGAGAATAACGAGCGGAGAGGATGCAAATAGGCAGATCAAAAGCTTAATATCTGTTTGCAGCGGGATAACGAAAAATAAAACGGTCGAAAGAATAATTGCGGAACACGCTAATAGAAATTGTCTTCCGGTTAAGCCGAATAACACTTTTTCTGAATAATCTCTAACTTCTTTGTTGATCTTGATTTCCATGAATGACCTCACATAATCATCTCTTTTGCCAACTGTTCAGACGAGCTAATGATTGACATCAACAAAAACATCATGAATACTCGCCAGCCTAGATAAACAAAAATTTCTTGCCTTGCTGCTGAAGCATCAGGAGTTTGATAATAGGCGTCATGAATTTCCTGGTAGATCTCGGTTAAAAGATTTTCCGAAAGCCAGTCTCGAAGCGCAGGATTTGCATTTGGGTCAAGCTCCGGGGTTCTATAGTGTCCATAGCCTGTGTAGATAACATCATCCGGGCACCCGTGATCTACGAGCCACATATAAGGGCTTTGCGATGATATGGGCGGCGGATCCGAAGTTGAGTCTTCGGGAGAGATTGCTTCTAATACGGCAAAATAGATAATGCTTGCCACGATGATAATGACACCTGCAAGTAATAGGGCAAGGAAACTTTTGATGAATCGCCATGCCGTATGGCGGTGTTCTGCTGAAGCAAAAAACGTAAGAGGAACAGCGGAAATTGCAACATATACGAAAATCTTGAAAAAGCGAGAATAGACGATAAGTAGGATTCTAATGCTTATTACAAAAATCGCAAGTGCCATGACAAAAGCCAAGATGACATAAATGATTTTGTCCCACGTGCCCGCACTGTTCATCCTTGAAGTCACGCCGCTCGGAAGGCGCTCATACACAGTTACGCTACCATGAATATCGCGCCCGGTCGTCCAACGCCACGCAGCGTTAACGAGATCTTGTACAAGCCAGATAATTCCCTTAAAGAGCATGAGTGAACTGCGCATCACCGTATATGAAAAAACGAATTGTGTGACGTGCCGCATCATGGTTTCTTTGCTATGTGTTTGCTGAAAATCTGTTGTTGAGCGAATGATCGATGCCAAAAAAATAATCGCAAGTATCGTTGTGGCAGCAGGAAGTAGCGCGCTATGGATTGATTCCATAGCGCGCCATACAAATGATTCTCCTGCTGTTGAGGAAAAGATATTAGGGGGCGGAGTCGTCAGAAATTCAAACGCCTCACCCAGTCTTGCATTCCACCAGCCATTTGCCCATTCAAGGATGTCTACGGCAGCGGACAGAGTTGTCATGAACATGGTGTATCCTCTCGTATGCTTTCAAATCAAAACCTCAAAATACGAGTGAGGGAATGATTACCTGCAATATGAATGGTGCAGCGGTAATGATGATTCCGCCCAAAAGGGCAAAGATCGCTTTTTGACGCCCGGACGGATCTTGATTCATTTGACTTGTTCCAAATTGCACTAACCCTAGCAAAATAACGACGCCGCCAGCGACAAGACATAAATATTTCATTAGTTGCAACAATCGGACCGTTGCGTCAGATAATGAAGGAGGGGGTGTCGTATCAAGCAATAAATTCCATAGACGGGATAATACTTTTACCATTTTTCTTTTTCCTTTCGTGAACGTAGATATTGCCGCCTCCATCGGCGGTCCATTCAATGTGGGGGTGTTTTTTTAGTTCGAACTTTTCATCCATGATGGGGCGCTCGCCTCGGATCATGACGATACTTTTTGTCCGGTGGAGGCGTCGTACCTGATCGGGGCTCATGAGGTCATGGCTCATTTGATTTAAGTTGGTGCTACTTGATCCTCGCGCACCTTTCGTTGTTTGGTAAGTTTTGGTTCGTATGGTCTCCTTTCCTAACGCTTTTGATATGTATTCATGCGTTGACTGCTCATTTCCGCCTAAATAAATAAAAGAGTCACAGTTTCCAATAATCGACTCCCATTGTTTTTGATAGATCGCTTTAAGTTGCGAAATGTTTTGCAAAATAATCGAGATCGAGATCCAGTGTTTGCGACACGTTGACAATATTTGTTCAAAATCTTCAGGCAATTTTACATTCGCGAATTCATCCATCATCACGTGTACCGGAATTTCAAGATGCCCCATTGATGTTTTATCGGCGACATCGTAGAGCGCCTGAAAGAGTTGAGTGTAGATCATGCCAGCCATAAAATTAAACGAACTGTCAACGATGGGTGTTTTGATGAAAAGGGCAGTTTTCTTGCTACCAAACGTCTCAAATTCCATCTCGTCATATTCAGTAAGTCTTTGTAATGACGGCAAATCGAATTTTGTTAATCGTGCGGATGCCGTGATGATGATGCTTTGCAGGGTCTTTTCGGCGCCCGTTTTGAAGCGATGATAGGTCAATGAGGCAAGATTTCCTGGAAAGTGGGCTTCATAGTATTCAAAAAGTTCATCTAGAATGTTCCTACTGCTGGTATCTCCCTTTGCTTCCGACAAAAGGACCATGAGGTATTTGAATGTCTTCTCGTGGGGCGCTCCATACTTGTGCAGCAAAAGAACGAGTGCCGAAGTAAGCATAATTTCAGCTTTTTCCCAAAATGGATCTGAAGTCGCGCTACCCGGTGGGGTTGTATTCTTTATTAGCGATGTGATTAGAATGAAGACGTCATTATCTGTTCTTATATAAGAAAAGGGATTGTAGCAATCCGACTGTTCCATGTTGACAAGGTCAACGACACGGATCGTATAGCCCATTTTAAGGAGCGCGTTTCCGCTATCGCGCAGAATTTCTCCTGCAGGATCCAAAACAACATAACTTGTGTTGCCCTGTAATAAATTCGGTTTAACGTAACCGCGCGTTTTGCCAGAACCTGAGCCTCCTACGACAATCACATTTGTGTTTCTCCCATGCTGCCAAGTATCAAGATCAAGCCTTAATCGTTTTGACAAAAGAAGATTCTGCGTACTGTTCTTCGCCTGTATCTTTTGGTTGACCACGCGAATGTTCCCCCACGATGCATCTCCATATTCTTCACCCGGACGATATTCTTTTCG
Source organism: Candidatus Pacearchaeota archaeon (assembly GCA_041654895.1). Classification (GTDB taxonomy): domain Archaea; phylum Nanobdellota; class Nanobdellia; order Pacearchaeales; family GW2011-AR1; genus JAGVXH01. The sequence goes on along the minus strand of JBAZCR010000011.1, from coordinate 8,941 downwards.
AGAGGAAGAGAAATAATAGATTGATGCAAGATACGCCACAGTGAAAAGCGCAATGACGACGTAGGTTATTGTAAACATCTGTATTGGCAGTAAGCTGTCAAAGGCATGTTCTAGTAGAAAAAGCCTCATTTTCCAGTCTTTTGAGAGCACGAACGCAGGGACAATCTTCACCAAAACAAATGATACAATTAACCATGGAATGACAAAAAAGATGTAATTTAACAAGGTTCTATTTTTCATCGCACGCTCCCTCTTTGTTGGCTATCTTTTAGGGAATAACTTTTGCCCAGCTCCAAAAATAAAGGCTCTGTGTGCGAAACAAGATATAAAAAATCAAATCGCGCTTGACTTAGCATTTCCTCTTTACCCTTCAAATCAAGCGCTTTTAGTGTCTCAAGACTTTCCTCCCATCCGTCAGGATCAGATATTCCGTAGCGACTTACATATATTTGTGCCGCGAGATGTGCGCTTTTGATGCGCGTATCCCGTTTGCCATCGAGGTAGTAATGCAAATTATTTTGTTCACGCAACCGATAGATCGCATTTTCAGCAGCGTGCACCATAAGGAGGGCCTCGTCCACGATTGGATTGATGACAAAGATATTTTCTTCTTTCAGGTAGGCCACATTTTTGGTTGTAGGCGTGATTTTCTTAAATTTGCCGAGTTTAACGCCCGCCAATCTGACAAGTGCGTAAACATGAGTCATGGGATTGTCGCACACGGGGTCCCACTCGTAAGAACGTGTAGTTTGAGAGATATCAAAGACATTTTTTATGTACAAGACAACTTCATCATTGACATCCCTTTTCGTATCAAGTATTTTCAACGCGCGCTCACCCTTTTTAATCGCTATTCCGACTTCTGCCCATTCTTCAAAAGTTCTCACATCGCGCGCGCCGGTCAATTGCGCCTTTAGCCGTAAGACGTTGCCAACGTCCATGTCCGTTAATTGGCCCTGCATCCACAGATATTGTCCAACATCCGTGAGTTCAAGTGTTTCTAGCGCCTGTCTTTTTATTTCAAATAAATCCTCATACGCTTTGGCAGCTCCTTCCCTTTGAATCATTGCCTTTTTACTTTCCACATGAACCCCCTTTATTTTTCATCGTTGGATTCATTTATTTCAGAACCCCATTCTTGAATTATTTCGTTTGCAAGTTGACGCGACAGTTCCAGCACCTTTCGTTTTTCCTCGCCATCAAGTGTCCTTAAAAAAGCTTCCATCTCCTGCAACACAATTGGATTGATTGAAAAATGAAAGGTGCTGACAAAAATCATGGCCGATATTATGCTCACGGGGCTTAGCATATTTTGGGGAAGATCTGCTACTGCAAGCGCGATTCTTTCTGTTGCAAAGCCTGCAACTTGAAGAGCAAGTGCGTTTTTTTCTGCCGCAAGATCGAGAACAAGTGTATTTTTCTCGACCAAATAGGTAAGCACTCTAGGAGCGTGAACGCCCTTCTCATAGTGCGCAAGGGAAACATTCATTCGATTTATGATGCTATCGACAAAATGTTTAATGTGAGGTGGCGCCCCTCTTACTGCAGGTGCCGTTGTATGAGAGATGTCGTAGAACCTCGAAAATTGACCGTTTGAGTGATTGGCTCGAATGTTAAATAAAATAGCGGGGTGGTTGGTATCCTTGATCGCTACTTTTTTTTCTCCCCAACCGGCGCGATTATCAATTATAGTCGCATGTGGAAGTTGTTCCAACAGCGCAAGGATGTTCTTGGCCGGGTGATTCAAGTTTTGTGCTTGCGCCTTAATATAGGCGATTAATATCCCTTCTTCTTGCCCTAATTTTTCTATTTGAGAGGCTATTAGCGTGTTTAGGTACTCGGTTCTCTCTTTGTCACTTACGCCTTTTTTATCGAGGAATGCCGTATGTTCATTAACAGGTAAAATGTTTTCATCACTCGATACATTAAGGGCGGTATCGCATTTTTCTTGAAGCGCTTTTAGCCAATAATCCAACTCACATCCTGAGGGTGCGGGCAATGGATGAAGGTCGATTTTGTGGCCATTTATTGATGGCGTGATTGCGATTAGCAGCGTTGACGAGCCGCCAACGTAGACTTTGATTTCGAAGGAGATCGGGTTCTTTTTTGATTTTGTTTCGTCTAATGCCAAAAGCGATTGGATAATGGTTTCTATTTGTCTTTTGGTGCTTTTATCCTCATCCATTTATCATCGCTCCTTTATTTTTGATGGAGAAGGTCTAAGGGGGGCGTCCTTTTTGCGATCGTCTTTGATCTTATTCATCACATCCATGACGCCCATTTGAGTCGGGTTCTTTTCATGCTTTTCTATTTTTGAAATATTGGATAATTGAGTTGATTCCGGACTCAGGGCTTGGACTGTTCGGCCATTTTCGAAGTGGACTGTCCTTTCCACGTCGTTCGCTGAATTCTGATCGGAGAGGCCGTCCGTCGTAAGGGGGTTGGGGGCGCTTTTTACTATTCCGTTGGAGGCTTTGGCAAAAGGGTCCTCTGCCACCTCGCCTTCTCTTACAGAAACGCTTAAATCCTTTGATTCATAGCTTTGCTCTGAAATGTTTTCATTTTTTCGAGTCACTGTGTCTAGGGCTGCTCCCCAGTCAGGCGACGGCTCTTCAATCGAAACGTGACCCGGTTTTGCAGCATCACCTTCACCCAATATTTCAACCGTGGAGACAGGTGCTGTGTGGTCTGGCTCCCATGTGCGAATATCGGATGCTTGCGCGATGTCAGGGACGTTGCTTGATGTTTCAAGTTGTCCAGCTAAAGCTGCAAGCTCACCTAATATTGCTGTGGCCTTATTCGCATCGGTTGATCGGATGAAAATATTGATCGTGCGTTCTTTTTCTTTGGGGTTTTGTTCGGTCGTTTCGCTTTCTCTTATAAGACGTGATGGAGGCTTTACCATAAAGCCTGTTATTTTGTTTCGTTTGAGTAGGCTCTCAACGATATCTTTGTCCTTTTCTTTAATGGTTAAAACCGTTGTGGCGATATCCCCGTGCTTTAGAAGTGATTTTACGCGTCTTTCTCGAAACAGTATCTTCGATGCGCTTTGCCCAAGATGGGCGAGCGTGGATGCAATTCCTGCAGCCCCCTTGCCTGTTATCTTTAATGCACTGAGCCCTCCTTCCATACCAAGCTCCGCCATGCGAAATACTAAATAAAGTGTTTGATCTCCTGCGTTCATAATTTGCCTCCCTTTAGCAAATAAATAGCGGCCCATGGCCGCCTTTTTTAAAAGTGAAGTCCTTCACTAACTTCTATCGTTCGTGACTGTTAATGTGATGAATTATGTCCGTATATGACATCTTTGGATTGATCGATTCCAATGTGATTTTCTTTTCTTTTTGGGCAATCAAAATAAGTTGCATGCTATCTGCTGAATAGCGTGGATCCAGTATCCTTGATATGTCCTGTTCCTTTTCAAGCCCTGTTCGGATTGTGTGCATTTGGTCTTCATTAAAGTAAGTTTTCGCGTAAATTAAATAGTTTACGTTACTTCTTGCGCCCGCTCGGATTTCATTGATTTGCGCTGCGTTATAGCCTTGTTCAAGATAGGGTTGAAAATCAAAACCTTCCGTAAGTGAGCGATGCAATACCGTTGTCATGTAGTCATCGTGTGAAGGATCACATAGTGCTGTGACATCAAATCCTTCCTCTAATGCATCTCGTATCTTCCACATTTGCCAAGCTGTGAATTTTGGATTCGCATACTTTTGGACATCTAGGTTTTTTTCTATTCCTTCCCATATTTCCCACTGTTGATCGGGGCTATATTGGTTAAACAAAATAAGCGTTTCTTTGTTTTTGGCAACGTTACTCTTTGCCTTTTCATCCCTTAAAAATTGAGAATGTTGCGGGTTATCATTTGGAGCATCTTGACAATATTGCTGCCGTGCGATGGGCATTGCTTCAGTGCCGCTGGTCATGGCCTTGCACCTCCCTTCTTTGTTGTTTTTGGATGACAAGACGCAAAAGACGCCTTTCATTTTCGGTCCCGAAGTGACCTTTTATGAAGTCATTTACTTGTTCAATGCTCTTAAATTGGTATTTACATAAAACCCGGATGGTTGATGAATAATCTTCAACCATCCTCACAGCCTCAAAGTCCACTGACGCTTTGCCGTACCTTCGAATTAAATCATCTCGCCAAGCGGTCAGCTTGTTTAAGCGAACATAGTAATAACGAAATTGACGTACAAACCAAGGCCGTGATGTGCGTCGTCGGTGTTTTATGCGCGATATTTTTTTATTTGTGCGATAAATTGTGACTTCATTATTTTTTGCGATACGCATGGAAAGAGCGGATGGGGTGTAGGCATCTCCCAACGACCGAAGACGAACAAATCGTTGCATCCCAGGGGCTTTAATTGCGACATGTTCGACATCCGCTTTAACCCGATAGCCCATACCTTGAAGTCGAATATAAAGTTCATCCAGCGCATTGACATCGCGGACAAGACTGTTTAGATCTTTACGAATATTGGCGCGATACGATACGTTTTTCCTTTTTTTGGGTGGCGGCTTAATGCCAATCTCTTTCAATTTGTTTGGCACAGTCGCTTTGCCATCGTGCCCCACGATCGATAAACGGTATTCAGCGCAAAGGGCATCTGAGACATTTCGCAGACGCTCCTTTTCACCGATACTTCGATGGTATTTTCCGCCATCGAGAAAACTCACCGAGTTGATGACGAAATGATTATGGAGGTGTTCTTTGTCAAGATGGGTTGTAACAAGTACTTCAAAGCGATCGCCCCACATAATTTGCGCCAATTTGATCCCTATCTCATGGACCGTATCTGGGTCCGCTTCACCGGGGTTAAAGCTTTGCATTGCGTGATAGCATTGAATGCCACCATTTTTATCCCACATCTGTTTTGTGCGGACAAAATCCTCGTGGGCATATTCAGACACGCAATTTATACCCGTTACATAGTGTGTTGAATGTGTTTTTTCAGATTTTTCGACGTATTCGATCACATCTTCCATCGCCTGAAATTGTGTTATTTTCTGCAATACTGCGGTTTTATCTTTGTTAGCCGCGTAGGTTAAGGTGCGACTTGGTGAACCTTTAATACTTCTAATTTTTGTAACGGCCAATCATTATCACCTCCTTTTTTGAAGATATAAAAAACGACCTTGCGGTCGTTTCATGAAGAGTAGAAAAAAGTATGCTAAATATTTTTATCGTTCCTTTTTCCCCTCGCTTTGTTCCAATGTGGCGGCACTAATTTTATCTACAACATTTAAGGCATCCGTGAAGGCAAGTTTTGCATCTTCAGTATCAGACGTTTCTCGCAATCCACTAAAATATGTTTTCAGGCGCTCTTGCTTTTCTTTTGATGTGAATGCGTCATAGTGATACTCGTTCAATTCCTCCACCATATACCGCACATCGGAGACAGTTTCTTTAGCGGCGTAAAAGTCATACGCCATCACAATATCGGTAAGGCGCTCGGCGGCCTTTTGTTTCTTTTCTTCGGATAGATTGTCATGGGATTGTATTTTGTCGTTTTTCATCTTTTTCTCCCTGCTTCCTTGCGAGCAGTATTCTCGTGTCCAACTCCCTTATATATTTTTGGAGCATCGCAGCTATTTCATGATAACGCTTCTTGTTTATCATGCCATACGTGTTTGCGATGTGAGCAATCTGATTCATGTTGACCCCTATTCTTATAAGGTCTTTTCGAAGAAGGTGGTAGTCTAGCGGCAAAGCTTCATAAATAGCTTCTTCACGGATTATTTTTCGGATAAACGCCTCACGCGTCAATCCACTCCGATCAACATTCCGATTGAGCTGTGCCATTTCTTGATCTGAAAGTCGGATGAGAAACTGGTTTTTACGTTGTCTGTTCTCGGACATTCGAATACCCATCCTTTCGTTGTTCCTCCTTTGGTTGCTATATGTAAATAAACATAGTTGAATAATCTATGTTACTTACATAGGTGTATCATTTATGTCTACATACATAGTTGATGATTTATGTCTATATACATATATATAATAAATATATATATGTATTTAACTTGATATATGTAGGCTTTCGCCTTTACTAACTTGCAAGCAGCGCATTTGGATATCCACGGGCTTGCCCGCAAACATCCCCCTGCCACGGCTAAACCGTGCTTGTTAGGGGACACCCCTAAGACCCCGACAGCGTTTTTGTCTCTTGACAACTTTTATGTTGGCAGCAGATATTACTCGCTTTTCATACATTTTGTGACGACATTAACGCTGCCGGGTCACAATTTCATTACGGGTTGACTCCCTTTTTTGCGTGGAGGCCATTGCCATCTTGGATGGCATAGCGCTCACTTTGAGACAAGACTTCATCGTAGAGTGTGTTGTATCCATCGCTTTCAAAGTAACCCATGCCCATATAGATAAACCAGTCAACAAAGAGGTCACTTACGGGGAAAAAGATATAAATGGGTCGTTCAGTTTCACCGGGAGCAGGCCAGCCTTCCGTATACGAGATACGAGCGTGAAGTAATGACTCGCGAAGGCGGATTGTTTGCATGAGCCCCTCGTGGGTGTTGCTGTCCGTGTCCTTTAAACCGATGATTCGTGCAGGTCGCGTCTCAGGGTCATCATCTTCTTGGAGACGTAAACTAATCTCAACTGTATTTGCGGATAAAATATTTCGCACTTGTGCGCTTTTCACGCTCTCCCAGATAACGCCTTGGTGAAGTCTTGGAGATACATGCTCGGTTGTCCGAGGGGGTGGAGGTGAGTTTTTTTCAGTCGTAGGTGTTGTGGCGAGACTATTGGGGTTTTCAGGTGCTGTACTAGGCTTCTTTAGCGCACTGATCACAATGGGTAAAAGCAACGCGATGAGACAGATGGTGATAATGAGCATATATATTCTGATTTTTTTCAAGGAATCTTCCATGCGTTTTACTCTTTCATTTAAGCGTTAAGACTAATGCTGTGAGAATAATGTTAAGGATAGCGAGAAGGCCTAGTGGTAACCACTTGACGAGCATTAAAGACCATAAATATGCTTTGATTTCGCCTACCAGTTCTGATTTTTCGTGCTGCCTGTCCCGTTCATTTTTTTTGTCAAATTCAATCGCGCTTTGTTGCAAAATCAAGCTCACAGCGTCAGCTGTTTCCGATGCGATTAGATAACTATCCCTTTTTCTTTTTTCGTCATACTCGCATAATGTTTTATCGAGCGAAGTAATTGAAAAATGGATGTCTGTTTGCTCGGCCAATATTTGGCGTAATAAGTCTTCACCTTCAATCTCTTCATAACGTTTCGCGCGACGGGCAGGATCAAGCAATGCTTGTATCGTTTTTTCACTAACCATTAAGTCTTGAAATATTTCTCGTACCGTGCGCGATACCGCTTGCAAAGATAATTCTTGCTCCTCGTTATTTTCCTTTATTGCATCACTTACAGCGTCGATTACAACATCGTTTATTGCCACAAGATAGGCGTCCATCATATCTTCCTTTTTTTGTTTAGATAGTCTTCTATTTGCTCCCCCTTGACGCGTTTCGCCTTGAAAGATTGGCAAGCGTTTCATCTTGTTGCACATTTTTATTTCTCCTGATCCGTTCGTTCGAAATCCTTGGGTTTTGAAGGGTCTTTGATTGTCTTTAATATGCTGGGAAGATGTTCACTATACGCAATGTGAACGTCCTTTAAGGACGATATCATTGCCCGTCTTTGAGAAGACAAAACATAATTTTTCTTATCGCTTTCTGCCGGCGCATTTTTAATTGCTTCGCTTTCAACCTCCTTGTATATTGATGTCCGTCAGGGTCGTGGCACCTTGGCGGCCTATTCTTTTATCTCCCGAAACCACGTGGGATAATGGAACCGTGCAGTTGAGGGCGTCGTCAACCTCCCTGAGATCGAGTCTCGTGACAAAGAGTGACGCCTCAGCTTTACGGGTAGGATTCGAATGAGCTGGATGGGAGTTTTGGTCCCGTATCTCTCACAAGGTAGAATTCCCGTAAAGGCTTGTGGAAAACCTCTCTGCAACATTTTTGAAAAGGTGGTGCACCCCATGTATTACATTGGCATCGATATCGCCAAAAGGGCCCATGAAATCTGCTTCACGAACGAAAACGGTGATGTCCTCGACGGCAATTCGTTCAATATCCCAAACACAGTCTCCGGCATCAACAAGTTACAAAAGCAACTGGATAAGTATGGGCTTAACCCCACGAATGCCTTGGTCGGGATGGAAGCTACGGGCCACTACTGGCTAGTGTTGTATTCCTGGCTCATGGAGCAAGGGTTTGACGTCAAGGTCATCAATCCGCTTGTGACCGATGCCTACCGCCATATGCTCATCCGCAAGGTCAAGAACGATCGTATCGATGCCGAAGTCGTCGCGGCGGTCCTAAGACTGGGTGAGTATCAAGAGACGGCTGTGACCGATCATGACACACTGGCCTTACGCCAGCTTTGTCGCTTTCGACTCTGGCAGGTGGGATCCGCAAGCGATCTCAAACGTAAAGTCATTGCCCTGCTGGACCAGATCTTCCCCGAATACGAGCATCTTTTCAGTGACGTCTTGGGGATGAGCTCGAGAGAACTCCTCAAGGTTTACACCACACCTGAGGAGATCGCCAGCATTCACACAACCAAACTGACCAACATCCTCACCAAAGCGTCACGAGGGCGATTTGGCAAGGAGAAGGCTCTGGAAATCAAGGCCGTCGCCAAGCATTCACTGGGGATGACGATCGGGGTCGATGCTTTTGCTTTTCAACTTCGCCAGATCATCGAACAAATCGAGTTTGTCGAAATCCAGATTGCTAAGCTGGATCAAGAGATCGAAGCCTACATGGATTCGCTCCAGTCGCCGGTCACAACCCTTCCCGGAGTAGGTCCGGTATTCGGAGCGATTATCTTGGCCGAGATCGGTGACATTAAGCGTTTCCCAAGCGCCAAGCAGATTGTCTCCTACGCCGGTCTGGACG
>JBAZCR010000010.1:0-25808 GCA_041654895.1 Candidatus Pacearchaeota archaeon | reverse complement strand
TTTTTGTGGTGCACTAAGGTATACTACTCAACCCCAGACAACAGATGCAACTGCTGCTCAAATAGCTTCTTATCTAAAATGTCCTTTTATTAATCTAACAAATATAGATGGGATTTATGATAAAAACCCTAAAACAAATAAAGATGCAAAATTCATCAAAGAAATTTCTTGGGATGATTTTTATAAAATGGCAAATAAAATAAAATTTTCAGCAGGTCAAAACTTTGTTTTAGATCAAAAAGCTTCTAAAATTATTTTATCTAGAAAAATACCTACTTATATTGTAGGGAACCTAGATGATATAAAACAAATAATAAATGAAAAAAGTGATTTTAAAGGAAGTTTAATTCAAGGATAAAATTATAAAATAATAAAAACTAATTAAGATATGACACAAGATATTAATTTACATAAAACAAATAATTCTTACTATTTAATTAAAATAAAGTCTAAAGAAGAATTAAAAAATTTTGATTGTGATGGGTTCTTAATTGATACAAATTCCAATGAAAAAGAGACAAGAAGAATTTTAGATTCCCTAAGAAAATCAAAAAAGATAATAGCCATCGTCGGAGGAGATAATATTTATAATAGAAGAGTTTTAGAAACAATGAACATAAATTATTTAGTTTCTCCAGAGGTAAGTGATAAAAAGGACAATTTAAAACAAAGAGATTCAGGGTTAAATCATGTATTAGCTAAAATCGCTAAAAAGAAAAATATTTCTATTCTAATTAATTTTAATCAAATAAAAAACCTAAATGATAGAGATAAAATTAATGTGATTCAAAGATTAATTCAAAATATAAAAATTTGTAGAAAATCTAATTGTAGCTTAAAAGTTGCTAGTTTCGCAAATAACCCTTCAGGAATTTTAACACCTTTACAAAGACAAGAATTTTTGATTTCACTTGGAGCATCTACAAAGCAAGCCAAAGATTCAATTTATTTTAGCAATTAAATATTATGACAATCTTTTCTCTAATCTCTTAATTCTCTCTCTAATTAAAATTGCTTCTTCAAAATTTAATCTGTCAGCTGCAATATTCATTTCTTTTTCTAATTCAATTATCAAATTAGGTATTTCAGCATTTGAAATATATTTAGTATCTTTAATCTCTACTTTTTTTTCTCTGATTGGTTTAATAATTGTTTTAGGAATAATATTATTTTCTTTATTATATCTTAATTGAATTTCTCTTCTCCTATTTGTTTCACTAAGAGCTCTTTTAATTGATTCAGTCATAACATCAGCATACAAAATTACTTTAGCGTCCTTATTTCTTGCAGCCCTTCCAATTGTTTGAATTAAACTCTTATCATTTCTTAAAAAACCTTCTTTATCAGCATCTAAAATTCCAACTAATCCAACTTCAGGAATATCTAAACCTTCCCTTAATAAATTAATTCCTACTAAACAATCAAATTTTCCAAGCCTTAATTCTCTTATAATTTCATTTCTTTGTAAAGTTTCAATTTCTGAATGTAAATATCTAGTTTTTATTTTATTTTCCGATAAATAATTTGTTAACTCTTCAGCCAATTTTTTGGTTAGTGTCGTCAATAAGACTCTATTTTGTTTTTTTATTGTTTCGTTTATTTCTTTTTTTATATCTTCAATTTGTCCTTTAATTGGCCTAATAAAAACTAAAGGGTCAACTAATCCAGTTGGTCTTATTATTTGTTCCACAATTTTATTGCTCTTAAAATATTCATAATTTCCAGGTGTCGCAGAAACAAAAATTGTTTGAAATTTATTCTCAATTATTTCTTCGAACTCTTCAAATTTCAAAGGACGATTATCATATGCACTTGGGAGTCTAAAACCATAATCAATTAAATTTTTTTTTCTAGATTTATCTCCCTTATACATTCCATGAACTTGTGGTATTGTCTGATGACTCTCATCTATTACTATTAAAGAATCTTCTGGAAAATAATCTAACAAACAATATGGTCTTTCACCTGAACTTCTTCCATCAAAATGTCTAGAATAATTTTCAATACCCTTACAATATCCAGTTTCTTTTATCATTTCAATATCATGTAATGTCCTTTGTTTTAATCTATGAGCTTCAATTAAATCCATAGAAGGCAAAACTTCTTCTAACTCTTTTTTAATACTGTTAAATGCTTTTTCTAATTCATGCTCAGGAACCATAAAATGTTTTGCTGGATAAACAAAAAATGTATCAAAACTATCTAATTTTTCACCACTAATTTTATCTAATAAATCTATTTTTTCTATTTCATTACCAAAAAATTCTATTCTAATTATGTTGTTTATATCAGCAGGTATTAGGTCAATAATATCTCCTTTAACTCTAAATTTTCCAGAACTTAATTCTATTTGGTTTCGTTCATATTGTGAATTTACTAATTTTTTTATAACATCATCTCTTTTTATTTTATCTTTTACTCTTAAGCAAAATCTAAATAATTCAAAATTTTCTGGTTTTCCAATACCATAAATACAAGAAACACTTGAAACAACAATAACATCCTTTCTACTAATCAGAGAGGCAGTAGTTGAAAGTCTTAACTGATCTAATTTCGCATTTATACTGCTATCCTTTTCAATATATTGGTCTGTTGTAGGAATATAACTTTCTGGCTGATAAAAATCATAATATGAAACAAAATATTCAACACGGTTATCTGGAAAATAACTTTTTAATTCTTCATATAATTGAGCTGCCAAGGTTTTATTATGAGCTAAAACTAAAGTTGGTTTTTGAATTTTTGAAATAACATTAGCTATTGAAAAAGTTTTACCACTTCCTGTAACACCTAATAGTGTTTGAAACTTATTTTTTTCTTTTAATCCTTTTGTTAAACTATTAATCGCGCTTTCTTGAGAGCCTGCAGGTTTAAATGGTGATATGAGTTTGAATTTATTATCCTCCATAAGTTATTATAAAAATTCAGGATTTTAAAATTATCTTATAAAATGCTTTTCCAAAAAATTTAAATAAGCCTGTTGTTACTATTTGTATATGACAAAAAAACTAGAAAATAAGCTTTCAGGACACTTAAATTCATTTAAGAGAACTTTGAAAAGAAAAGTATTACCTTTAGCTTTAGCTATTCCTTTATTATATTCTAATATTGGTTGCGATTTATATAATCACTATTTAAATTACATTAAACCAAATAATTCTCAAGAAGAAGAACAAATAATTGATAAGAAAAAGAAAGCTGTGATACTAATAAATACTAGTGAGTTAGACAAACCAGAATATGATTCAGGATATTCTTCTCTTAGGAGATTATACAAAGTTTTAAGATTAAACAAAGTAGGTTATAATTCGGCTGATATTTATGTTTTGGGTCATGACGAATCATATACTTATAACGATCTATTATATCCTAATTTTACATTTGAAAATTATAAACAACTAACAAGAAAAAATTTGGAAGATGTAATAAATGAAATTAATGAAGATTATTCAGAAGATGCATTTTTAATGATTCACATATTAGGGACTTCAATTAAAGAAGATTCAAATAATGATGGAAGTTTTGATTCTTTTTCAACAAGATTTGTAGATGAAAAATATTATAGTTCTGAATATCCAGATTTAGTTTATTCTCTTTTAAGAAATCAAAGAAGGGTTTGGTTAAATTTAGATCAGAGTTATTCGGGTTTTATCTATAATTCATTTGATAAAAATAAAAAGGACAATCTTTTAATCTTATCTTCCTCAAGTAAAGAAGAAGAAATAAATGACTTTTCTTTTTCATATTATATTTTCAAATTATTTTACTCTGATGATAAAATAAGTGGAAAAGAAGCATATGATTATTTATCTGAAAATATGACTAATTCTACTCCACATTTATGGTATAAAAGTACAACAAACCCAGAAGATTTTATTTTATATAAATATAAATAAATCTATTATAATTCCTTTTCTTCTTTTATTGCTGTCGGACTTTCACCACCATGCCAAGTAAATCTTGGTCTTACTCTCATAGGATAAATTCTTTCACTATTATCATCTAAGATAATTGCAGAACCTTTCAATTTTGGTAAACTGTTTATTTTATTAGATAAATTTGAATATAAATATGATTGACTTATTTCATTTAATGCTTGTACATCAAGAGCTGCAGTAACTCTATGAGAAATTACAATGTCAGATTGTGTCATGGCATCTGTATGTATTTTTCCTGGTTGTTGAGTTGCAATAACTAAACTAATCCCAGGTTGTCTTCCCTCTCTTAATAATTGAACTAATGCGTCTGATGCAGGTGTTTTTCCTTCTTTTGGTAAAAATTCATGAGCCTCGTCAATAAAAATCCAAACTAAAGGCATTTCTCTATTAATACTAAATCTTGAATAATTTTCTCCATATTGTACTGCTTGTATTTCTTCATTTTTACGTTCAGCCATTCTATAATTAAATAATCTTTTTGAAACTAAACCAATAATTAATGCTCTAATATTAAATGTTCCAATAGAAGCATACATAGATAAATCAATAACAGTAGTCTGTCCTGCTTTAATCAAATCTTGAATTGTAGTACCTTTTATTTCATCAAATACTTTCCAACTTTTAGCAGCATTAAATAAAGCAATAGCAGAATTTTTTATCTCTTGAGTTATTGTCTTAATAGATTGAATTTTATTAACTATGTCCTCAAAATTATAAGACTCTTTTTCTTCTCTTAATTCCAATATGGACATTTCAATCGCAACTGCAACTGGATTTGTAAAATTCAATTCAAATAAACTTATCCAATCAGATTCTTCTAATTCAGAGATTTTAATTGCAAATTCTTTATCAACATTAATTCCTTTATCAATATATTCTTGATAATATCCAAATGGGGCAAAAACTTTTATAGGTAATTTTTTAGCTTTTAATCCCCACTCATCAAGTAATTCTCTATCTTTTTGGTTTAAGTATTTCATAGTCCAAAAAATACCCATAGTGTCAAAGATTAAAGAAGCAACATTACCTGATTCCTCTACTCCCAAATTAGATAAAGCTTCAGCAATAGTTCCAATAGTATAACTTTTACCACTACCTCTTTTACCAGAGAGTAAAATAACATGGCTCCTTGCAATATCTAAATATATTGGATTAGATAAAGAAGTATAATTTCCCATTGTAACAAAACTTTTACCAATATATGCTAGTCCTCTTTTTTGAAATTTCTTTTTATCACTTTCATTTCTACCAATAATTATATCAAAAGCCATATCATAAATAAGAATTAATAGTTTTTAATTTTAAGCATCCCAAACAAAGATTCTTACAATTCTCGGAGAATAATTTGTTAAATTCGCTGCTATTATTGTATCTTCTACAAAAACACTTTTTTCCATTAATATAGTATAGTCGTCTAATTTTAGAGTACAAACATGGTTTGAGCTAGTAAGATCACAAATTTCAAAAGAATAATCTAAATAAAAAGGAAAATAAGGTTTTGCGAACTCATTTAAGTAATCCTTATCCCCTTCTAATACTTTATTTCTTAAATCTTCTCTAAGAGAAATTTCATTTAACACTTTTCTTTGAATAACATAAATATTATCACCCAAATCAGTAGTTGTTGTTTGCTGTGAATAAATAATTAAAAGTACACTTGAAAAAACCATTATTGCAATTGTAGCCTCCATAATTCTCAACCATCCATTTTTATTTTTTACCATGCTCTTATAATAAATTCAACATTTATAATAGTTCCATTCTCTAAAATAACTTTTTCACTATATGACTTTGCCATAATTTTAATATTATCTGGAATAGGCCTTTCTAATGATATTATTTCAGAATTAATAGCAAAATCAAATTTACCTGGTACAGCAAAAACATCTTTTAATTTCTCATAATTAGAATCATATTCATTCTTTAAATCTTGAATTTTCTGATATGAAATTATACTCTCATTAAGAATTCCTCCAATCTGATAATTTTCATATACATTAGAACATGTTAAAACTTCACTAGGTTGAACTAAATCTTTAACTAAAATAATATTAAAAAAACTATTCAAATTTTCATTTTTAACAATAATATTTTCATTTAATATTTTTGAATTAGAAAAATTATTATTTATATCATAAACAAATACACTATTATATCCTTGAAAGGAAGTGGGTAATAAAATGCTTAAACAACTTTTAGGTGCTTGATTTATTTTAATTGAAAATTGTACTACTTCTTCGTTTGTATATTGTAAAAAATTATAATATGCGCCATCAACAATTGAAGTAGTTAAAACACTAGTTTCGTAAGGTTGTAAAAAGATAATAACAAAGAAAAAAAAGCCTAAGAATAATACAAAAGATAAAATCATTTCTAGATGATTACTTGCTCCTCTTTTATTTATTCTTTTCATATTTTTAATATTCATTATTAGTTTAAATAAATTATCCTACCCTATAATAACACTTGCTCCTGTGGTAATAATAAGTGTAATTGTTATTAAGATAAAAGAATGTTTAACTCCATTTATTACATTTCCCTCAGAAATTTTACCAATAATTAATCCTGCAAAAAAAGATTGGACCAGTAGCAAAACAACTAAAGGTGTTGATATATCGCTTTCTTCTACTTCTTGTTGAGGTTGATTCTTCTCACTGCCAAGAATTGGCTGATTTGAACCAAATCCTTCTGGGTTTGATTGAGTAAATTCTACAGCAATAGGAATAATTGCATATCTTAAAACTAACATAATAATAATAAACACAATAAATATAATATAACCTTGAACAACAAGATTTGAAACAGAAGACGCTCTTTCCTTTTTTATTTCTTCAGTTTGTCCAACAGACATTGCAACAGACTCTAATATTGATTCAATATTACCACCTGCTTTTTGTGCTTCTGAAATTAGTGTAATAGATCTAGAAATATTTTTACTTTTAGTATCTTTAGCTAAATTCTTTAATGCAATATCTAAAGTTAATCCTAAATTTAATTGATTAGCTAATTTTTCAATATGTGGTGTTAAAGAACCATAGTCCCTCTTTTGTAAATTTAAAATAGTTCTATTAATTGGTGTTCCTGATTTTACTCCTTCAACTAAATCTCTTAAAAATTCTAAAAATTTTGATTCTTTTTGTTTTTGTTTATTTTGACTTAAAACTATATTTACAATAAAAGGTAATGCTCCCATAATTAAGGCTAAAACAGAAATAAAAGAAAACAAAGCAATACCTATTTTTCCTCTAAATAAAAAAGATAATAAAATTATAACTAAAGAAAATGCTATTCCAAATATTTGACTCTTTTTTAGTTTCATTATATCTTAGGTTGTTTTAAACTTAAAACAATTAAAAACACTACATTCATTATTCCAACAATTGCCACTGTTAAAAAAAGTAATGCTCTTAATGAAAGTCCTCCTAAATTTAAATTTGCCACACTCATAATAATAAACATCAACATTAGTATTAAAGGTGCTGCAATCAAAACTGAAATATAAATATCCATAAATGTTTCAGCGACATTAATATATTGTTTCCGCTCAAGCTTATAATCTTGTAAATAATTTTCTGATTTCTTTTCTAAAAAATTCTTTAGTGAACCTCCACTGCTAATATTTGTAGCAAGTCCTTCTAACAATTCTGCCAATTTCTCATTAGAAGTTCTTTTTGAAATATTTTTTAATGAATTAACTAAATCATAACCATAAACATTAATTTGAACTAAAATTTTTTTTAACTCTTTCCCTAAATTTTTATATTCGTCAGATGTAGCAATTATTTTAAAAATTTTAGTTGGTTCAATATCTGAGCCTGCTATCGTCGCCATATGAATTGTTGCAAAAGGTAACTCATATGCAATTTCTTTTTGAATATTACTTGCTTCACTTCCTGGATAACTATAAAATCCTGCAAAAATTAAAACACAAATTGCTAATGGAACCCAAAAATAAGACCAACTAATAATACCAGCATAAACAAGAAAAATAAAAAAGATACTACTTAGTAAAAATCCTAAAGTTAAACTAAACAGCATCATAGAGATATATGATTGAATTAAAATTGGAATATTTGCTTTTTTTAGAGCTAAATCCACATCTTTGAAACTATCAACTAATTTTTCTGATGTTTTCCTAAAAAAAATATTTGATATTTTCGCAAAATTATTTACTTTCAATGATTCAATAGTTTCAATTTCCTTTTTACTATCTTTTGGATTATAGAGTAGGTTAAAATTCTTATTAAAATTTTGATTTTCTTTTTTAAATTTAATTATTATTTTATTTATCTTTTTCTCATCTTTTAAATTTGTTTTTAATTCATTATTTAATTTCTTAAATCCATCAATATTCTTTTGAATTTTATCCATATTATAATTTTATATCTAATATTTTATTTATTTCTTTAGAAAAAGATTTAATTAATTCTATTAATTGTTCTTTCTTTTTTTTATCATCATCTTCATTTAGACCTTTTAACTTATTATATGTTATTTGTATAGAATTTATTATTTGATCTAAATAATCTGTGTCAATCACGTTTGTTTCACCTCGTTAAAATAAAAGAAACAAGAGTTTATTAAATTATTGAAAAATTATTCTAATTCATTATCTTCAAAATCATTATCTAACTCGCTTTCATCATCATCTTCATTTACAAGATTTAAAATATCTCCTTCCTTTGAGATTTCTTCTTCATCTTCTATTTGTATCTTGATTTTTAATTTTTCAGAATCGCTTTCTTTTTCAATTTTTAATTTCTCAATTCTGCCTTCTTGTCTAATTGGAATTGGTTGATTTACTGTAATAGGTAATATTCCTGAATCTAATTCTTTTTCTGCAATTCTTAAGGGATCATAATTGAGTCTATTTAATTCTTCATCGTCATATTTAATTAAAATGGGAGCATCCATAGAAATTTGAAGAGCTCTAGCACCTATTATTCTTGCTCTTTCATATTTTGTAAACTCTTTTTTTTCCTTCATTTTATTCTAATACATATTCTTTAATTTTTGGAAACATTATATTAAATTTTTCTTCAACTAAGTTTAAAATCTTTTCGAATTCTTCTTCACTAATAACTCCTTCTTTTCCTTTCTGAATAGCAGTAATTCTCGGTTTGTTGTTATTATCTGCAATTGCTAAACTAATTCTATAGTCACTTACAAATTCTTCTTCCTTTGAAGGATCAAAAATTAATTCATCTCCAATTTTATATAGTGTAAGATTCCAAGACATTAAATCTTTGTTTATTGGAAGAGATTTATCACTTAATTTTTGCTCTATTTTATCTTCTTCTTCATTATATACTGGTAATTTTGCATTACCTAAAGCAATTAAGGCTGCAAGAGATGCTACATCAAATAAATTGCCATCGTCATTTAATGTTATTATATCTACAAAAACTTGCCATACTTTCTCTCCCTCTTTAATGCACAGTCCTTTAAAGTCAATAAAACCTGATTCTCTGATGCCTCTGTCTACAACTCTTGCAAGTTCAATAGCTTCAATTCCAGGTCTACCTATATCAAATTCATTTGAAGACATTGGATGTAATTCCACACTCATCATAAATGTTCCTTCATCAGGTGAATCAGAATATGGTTCTGTTAGTCCTAGTTTAACACCACAATAAACTTCAGTATTTCCGATTTTTAGTGAAACAGAACTTTCTGCATTATTACTTATATTCTTTTCAATTTTAATTTCTCTAAAATCAGTAGATTTTCTACCATCCAGCCTTATTCCTTCTCTTATTCCTTTAATAATTCTTTCTCTTTGCAAATTAGGTAAAACAAATTCACTCATCTTTATCTCCAATATTTATTTCTTTTAATGCTTCTTTTTGAATTTCTAAAATCTTTTTACAAGCTTCTTTACCCATTTTAACTGCCTCTTTTAATTCCTCTGGTGAAATCTTTCCGTCTAATTGTAACAATGCAATATTTTGCTTTCTTGAAGTAATAGCTAATGGAATATCAGTTGAGCCTTCTCCTTCTTTAAAATGTTCTTCATTATAGTCAACATCTACTAAAATTGTCTTATCACATTTACCTACAGCAATAGCAGAAATCATTTCTTTCATAGGTATTCCAGCGTGAGCTAAAGCCATAGAAGCAGCATTAAGTCCTGCAACTCTTGTTCCAGCATCTGCTTGTGGAATTTGGATAAAAACATCAACTACAGAATTTGGGAAAGCCTTTAAATCAACAACAGAGCTCAAAGCCCATTCAGATACTTTAGAAATCTCATCTCCTCTTCTAGAAGGACCAGGTTTTATTCTATCCCAGACAGAAAAAGGCATAAGTCCATAAGATACTCTTAAAATTCCTTTTTGTGGGTTTTGCATATGTTGTGGATGAAGTGTTCTAGGGCCTCTAACAACTGCAATTGCCTTTGTTTTACCTGTTTCAAACATTGCAGACCCATCAGCAGAAGGAACAACTCCAACTTTTGCTTTAATCGGCCTCATTTCATCAAATTTTCTATTATTTTCTCTTTGAGTATAAAGTGATTCTTGTTTTGCCATTATTCTTCTTTATCTGTTTCCTCCTCTATAATTTCTACTTCATCGTTATTTAAATTTTCTTCATTAACTTCTAGCCCCAAGCTTTTGATATATTTTTCTACTTTTTCAGTTAAGCCAATTAAAACAGAATTTTCAACTATATATTCAATTATTTTTTTAGCTAAAATTTCATTTTCAATTTTATTTGATTTAACCCAAACAACTCCATTTTGACCAACTGTTAAGCTACAGTCTGTTGCATTTCTTATTAATTTTACCATACTTCCTTCTTTACCAATAATTCTAGGAACTTTATTTGGATTTACATTAATTAACATTCCTCCTTCAATTTTTCCTAAACCTCTTTGTTTTATAGAAGTATCAATTCCTCTTGATTGAGTATCCCAAATTTTAACAATAACACTATCACCAAAATCTAGAAATTCTTTTAATTCATTTTTATTAATATATCTTGGAACTTCATTTAGAGATAAAAAAGCATTTTGAGAACCACCAAAATCAATTAGCCATCCATTCATAGTAATCCCAGAAATAGTTCCAATAATCACATTATTTCTTCTAGGAAAATAAACTCCTGATAAAGGAACAACTCTTACATAATTATCAGAAATATTTACAATTCCATATCTTTTAGCAACAACTTCATTACCATCTCTATAAGCTCCTTCTCCAGGTAAGAAATTATCACCAGATATTATATTTTCACCAGGAATAACAATTTGTCTCTCTTCAGTATTTTCCATTTTAATTTTTGAAAAGAAAACTTAATAATATTTTAGTCTTCTTGTTTTTCTTAATCAAGATAAAATAAGAAATTTTATTTATAAAGCTTTCTATTTATTCTTCCAATACTTCTATAATATAATCCTTAATTTTATTTAATAATTTAATAGTGAATTTCTTTGTTGATTTTTCTAAAATATTCCTATTTAATTTCATCTTTTTTAGAATTTCTTTTGTTTGTTTTTTTGTATATCCCTCTTTAACTAAAGAATAAATCAATGCATTTTTTATTTTTCCTTCGTATAAAATAATTCGTTGCAAAATTTTATCAAGTTTAGTTATTTCTTCTTTCTTTTCTAATTTAATTAACCATGAATCTACTCTAGGAATTGGCATGAACTCTTTTTTATTTATTTTTTTAATAAAACTAATATTATAGAATAAATTTGAAATAAATCCAATTTTTGAATTATTTTTTTCTAAGATTTCTTTAAAATTTTCCCCAATAATTAAAACTAAAAAGTTTATTCCTTCTTTTATCGCCTTATTAATCAAAGGTTCACTAATTTCATAAGGAATATTAGAAACAATTTTATTATATTTTCTCCACGAATAATTTAAAGTATTATCATAAATAATTGTTAAGTTTTCATTTTTCAATTCTTTTAATTCACTAGAATATCTTTCATCTATTTCAAAAGAATATATTTTTGCATTTGTTTTAATTAATTCTTTAGTTAAATTGCCACTTCCTGCTCCTATTTCAAGAATATTATCTTTTGAAGATATTTTAGCTAATTTAACTTCTTCTTTAATTAAAGATTGATTCATTAAGAAATGCTGACCTAAATCTTTTCTCTGAAAAATAAATTGATTCATTTAATATTAAATTATTTAAAATTTATAAACATCTCTAAAATTTAGGACTAGTTTAGTTTAGTTTAGTTTATATACTCTTATTATCTATTTTTATAAGAAATAAGACCTATAAGGAGGTTAAAAATGGCAGAATTTAATAATAGACCAAGAAGTAGTCAAGGAAACCGTTCTGGTGGAAGATTTGGAAGCAACCAAGGAAGTAGATTTGGCTCAAGCAGTCAAGGAAATCGTTCTGGTGGGAGATTTGGAAACAACCAAAGAAATAGATTTAGTGGTAGATCAAATTTTAAGAGAAATTTTGAATCAAGACAAATGCATAAGGCAACTTGTTCAAAATGTGGTAAAGAATGTGAAGTACCATTCAAACCAACACAAGGAAGAGATGTTCTTTGTAATGATTGTTTTAGACAAAAATAAAATCTCTTTTTAATTTATTTTTTCTTTTTTTTCTTTATATGTAATGTTAACAAATTTAATATTAAAACAATAGCACTTACAAAATAATAATTCATATAATCTTTTTCTTTTCTTGGTGATTCTTCTTCTATCTCTGTATCTATTTCATTATCCTGATTAATAGAGTAATTCTCTCTAATTTGTTTAATTGTAATATTAGCTTTGTTTTTCTCTATTGAGTTTACTTTAACGTATAAATCATAAACACCATCCATTTCAAAATCAATTCTCCATTCTTCTCTAACTTCTAATTCTTTTATTCTTGGTTCTGATTCAATTTTTATAGTAACTTTATTATTTTTTATTTTTTCTATAGTCATTTTATGTATTTTTTGATTTAAGCTAAAAGTTTCAGCATCTTTTTCAAAATAATCATTTACATATCCTTGTTCTAAATATTTATCTGGATGATAACCTGCGATTCCAGTTCCAGTATTTCCACTTCCTTGATTATCAACTACCTCTTGTTTATCTCCTAATATATTAAAGTTAATGTTTGAATAATTTAAGTTATCATAATCATCTATTGCCCAAACTTGTAAGTTATATTCTCCGTTATCAAATGTTTCTGTAGTTAACTGATTGTAAGACTTATTTAAACCATTATAATTATAATATATCTCCTTTAAATTAACATCATAAATATCAAGATTAATTTGTACATTATTATTAGAATATATTTCTCCTTCAATTGGTGAAATAATATTTATCTTAGGCGCAATAACATCATCTATTGCTTCTCCATCATTAATTGTCCATCCATATTTTGTAATAATATTATTTCTAGCATTTTCCGGATTTCCTTTTGTATAATCAGTATTTCCTAAATCCCAAACAATTCCTTCTTGTAATTCTTGATAACCCCAGCCTATTAATAGTTTATCGTATAATTCTGTAGGTATCCCTGTTGCAGCAAAACTAGACATGTCTATAACAGATGAAACATTCCAGTTAGAAATATCAGAAGAAAAATTAGTAGATTCTATAAACATAATTGACATGTCTATAACACCTTCTGTATTCCAATTGCTTAAATTGCCTGAAAAATTTTTACTTCCATAAAAAAGCCCCTTCATACTTTCTACATTAGTCGTATTCCAATAGTTTAAATTACCATTGAAATTTTGAGAATCATGAAACATCATATTCATATTTTCTACTTTACTTATATTCCAATTAGATAAGTCACCAGAAAAATTTTTAGTTAAAAAGAATAGTTCTTTTAGTGAACCATCAACTGGATTAAAAGTCCAATTAGATAAATTACCATTAAAGTTAATACTAAATCCTAAAAATGTTTCCATTGGAATAGATAAAATTTTCCAATTAGATAAGTCACCAGAAAAGTTAATACAATTCGCATCAAAATTCATTGAGCCCTCCGTAATATTTCCTAACTCCCAATTAGATGCATCACCTGAAAAGTTTTTACTACCAGCAAACATCCTTGACATACTAGTTAAATTCAAAAGTTTCCAATCAGACACATCACCTGAAAAATTAATAGAATCTTCAAATATCATAGTAGTGGAATTTAGATTGTCAAATTTCCAACCACTCAAATTGCCTGAAAAATCTTTGGACATAAAAAACAGCCTATCTATATTATTCACTTCTTTTACATTCCAATTGCTTAAATCACTAGAAAAATTATCGGTTGAATAAAAAGCCATGTGCATATTCTTTATATTACTTGTGTCCCAAGTATTCAACCCTTTTCCTCTGAAATTTTTAGAATCGACAAATAAAAAATCGAAAGAATGTATATTATCAAATCGCCAATTAGATAAATTACCATTAAAGTCATAAACTTGATTCTCGAATATTTTTATCTGCTCTTCAGCTCCTAATATAACACTATTTAAATTCCAGTTAGACAAATCACCAGAAAAATTTTTAGATTTCATAAACATATAATTTATATTTGTTACGCTACTCATATCCCAAGATGATAAATCACTACTAAAATTGTCAGAAAGCAGGAATATACTTTGTATATCAGTTACATTGCTTGTATCCCAATTAGACAAATCACCAGAAAAGCTCCTACTGCCAAAGAATATACTATCCATCGATTTAACATTGCTTACATCCCAATTGCTTAAATTACCAGAAAAATTTTTAGAATCATGAAATATTATAAGATTCTTAAAATTTTCTATCTTATTCATATTCCAATTAGACAAATCACCTGAAAAATTATCTGAACTAAGAAACATTTGAGCTATATTTTCTACTTCACTCACTTCCCAGCTAGACAAATCACTCGCAAAATTAACAGAACTTTGAAACATAGAACCCATGTTAGTTACTTTACTAGTATCCCATGTTTCCACTCCTTTACCATTAAAATTTTTAGTATAATAGAACACTCCATACATGTTAACTACACTGCTTGTATCCCAATTAGACAAATCACCATTAAAAATTCTCAGAACCATAAAATATACTATCCATATTTGTTACACCACTCACATCCCACCCTGTTAAATCACAATTAAAGTTTACAGTATCAGCAAACAAATTTGAAAAATCAGTCATTTCACTTATATCCCAATTTTCAACAACTTCACAATCATTTGCTAAAATTGCTTCACTTAAATTTTCATAAGATTTAATATTAAAACCAAAAAATCCAGTTATTGAAGAATAATTAAATAAGAAGATTAATGTCAAAAATAAAATAATAATACTTCCAAAAATATATAATTTCTTTTTATTCATTATAATCATCCTCTTTAAAAGAAAGTATTACTAATACTATATAAATATTTGTGTATCTTTTTATAAAAATGCGCGAGCCGGGAATCGAACCCGGGCTACAACGTTGGCAACGTCGTGTTCTACCCCTAAACCACTCACGCTTGTAAATAATAATAATAATTAATAGTTTAAAAAATTAATCTCTTTTTCAAAATCATAAGAAAAATAATTTTTCATCTTTTTCCTCTTCTATGATTACACCATATTCACCATCATAACCTGGTTTTACTTTAATTTTCCCCTCTCTATTTTTTAATATTTGATTTATTAATTCTTCATTTATCTTGTGTTCTAAAAACTCTTTTTTTTCAACTTTTAATAAAATATTAAATTCATTTTCAAATAAAGAAATTAAGTGATTATAAATATCCCAAACTTTTTTAGAGTTAACAGATGTATTTGTAACAAATGAAATTATTTCATGTAAAGGTAATAGTGTGAAAAAAGGTTTTTTATTATTTCTTTTGTTATCTATGCTCTTTAGTGTTTCAACTCTATAACTAACTCCTATTGTCAAAGGTTTTTTGCAAATTGGACAAATTCCATTTAATTCTTTTGTTTTTTCAGGAGAACAAGAAAAATTACAATTTCTATGACCATCATAATGATATTTTCCATATGCAGGATCTGTTTCAATAGTTCCAAAAAAAGTATTTTCTCTAATTTGTTTTATTAAATCTTTGTAGTTTTCAAATTTATAAAAAATTGTTGCTTCTCTACCTAATCTATGAGGCCAAAAACTATGAGAATCAGAAAAACTAACAATTGATTTATCATTTAATTCTGAAATTTTAGAATTCATTTCAGGGTCTGAAGATATCCCTGTTTCAATTGCATAAATTTTATTGAATTGACTACCAAATGCTCTTTTAATAGAATCATAACCAGAACAACTTCCATAAACTCCAAACCAGGGTGTCCAAATATGTGCTGGAATAATTTCTATTTCTTCAGAAATTTCTTTTATTTTTTTAGTAAAATTCTCACATGATATTTTAAATATAGGTCTACCATCATAATCTCGTCTACCAAGAGAATCTAAAAAAGAATTTATCTTAGAAGCAATTTCTAAATTAGGCACTAACAAATTTAAATGAACTCTTCTCCCTCTTATATCTGTATAAATTAAAGATATTTCTCCTGTAATAACAAAAGGAAAGTCATCATAATAATATAAACCATTTTTTTCTTTTAATTTAGATATTTCTTCAAACCAAATAGGATGAGTAAAGTCACCAGTTCCTAAAATATCTAAACCTTTAATTTTAGCCCACTTAACAAGATTTTCAAAATTAATATCTTTTGAGCAGGCACGAGAAAATCTCGAATGAATATGTAAATCTCCAATCATAACTTTTTCTAAATCAATCATCTTAAATTATTTATAATTATATTCCTTTATTTAAATTATTTATATCAAGAGAACTTGTTAATCCTTCACTAACTTCTTTAATTAATTGTGTTTTATCTTCAGCTGTTTTAAAATTTTCATTCATTTTTTCGTCTCTCTTTTTTTCGTCTCTTTTCTTCTTTAATTTATCTAATTTTTTTGTTATAGCTAACATAACTTTAGGTGAAAATATAAACAATAACACTAATACAATCGCAAAAATAATTCCTACAATAAAACCAATTGGGATAACCTTTGTCCAAATAAAAAGAATAAGTTCAGTAAAGTATCTTGCTAAAACTAAATTTAATCTTGTAAACAAAAAAATTGCGAAAATAGAAAATCCAAATAAAAAGAATATAGGTCCATTAAAATTAAACATATAAAAAATCTTTTTTACATCAAAAACAAAAATAACTAAGAATAGCAAAATAAAATATAAATTTAAAATAAAAACTAAGCTTAATTCTATTTTCGTTCCAAAGACTATTGGAGCCCAAGAATCATTTGCTTTATCAAACATTTGATTAAATTCTATAATTTTTTCTTCAAACTTTGTTTTTGGAAAATAAGAATCTAATTTTTCTTTATTAATTTCATTAGTTTCAGGATTATAAATATTAATTCCTTCTTCTACAAGGTTCTGAATTTTTTCAACATCCCCTTCTAAAATATTAGGATTAATATCATTTCCTAAGATTAAATTAATATTTAATGTGACTAAAAAAAAGAAGATTAAAGCAAATAAAATTTTATTTTTCATAATAATATATCTTCCTTTTTATTTATAAATTTTTACTTATTAAAAAACAAAAAATCTCTAAAAAATTAAAGAGATTAAATTAAAAATATTTATTTGTTTCCTTTGTTCTCTTCTTCGCCTATCTCTCTAGCTGCATCTGAAATTTCTTTGTTTACTTGGTATGCAGTTCTTAAATTACTACCCACAGCTTTTACTCCTGCCATTGCATTTTTTTTCTTTTTGCTTTCTTTCATTAATTCTCTCAAGCCTGTAAATCCTATTATAAAATTAGTAAATACAGCTACAACTATTGCCCAAATTACAATTAATGCAATTCCAATTGCTCCAATTGTTGCAGCGCCACCAAATAAACTAACAATCATCTTATTAATGACTCCAGTAAAAACACCTATAACTCCTAGACCAAATGCAAGAATCCAAGAAGTTCCTTTTTTAAAAGTACTAAATGAACTAATCATATCTGCGAGTGCAAAAAGTAACATCAAAAATATTGCTATAAAAACAATTAATGAGTTCCATGATGCAAATATTTCTTCCCCAAATAATGATACAAGGAAGTCAGGCGCTTCTACTGCCGCAGCAGTAACTTGAGAACCCCATTCTGGTGCAATTCTTATAAGTGGCATAATAACTAAATTTAATAAATACCATGCAACAAAAAAGACAATAACAATACCAATAACAGCTATAAAAATAGCAAGAGGTTTATTCTCTCTAATTTTTTCTAAAAAGTTTTTCTTTGCCATATTAGACCTCCTTTCAATTAAATATATTAATTCTAATTAAAAATAATACACTTTAAATATTTATAAAGATTTAGTTAATCTATCTTATTTTTTCTAATGTATTTTGTAAACTCTTTAGTTTTTGATTAAAGTATTTTTCAGAATAATGATTCTTATTTTTAATCAAATCTTCTCTCTCCTTCATAATACTTGCTCTTAGTTCTTCTTTTTCATCTTGTCTTTGTTTTTCAAATTGTGATTTAATTAAACTTCTTTGGATAGTTCCATCAAATAATAAAAATAAAAATGAAACTAATGCAGTTATAAAATACATCCATGAAAGTCCTCCAATTTGATTATATCTTGTATACCAAATAAAAACAAACACAACACCAAATGCACTCCATAATATCTTTCTCAATGTAGAACTTTGAAATTGAGTTACAAAAAAGAAGAAAACAATAAATGGTAAAAAACTAGTCATAACAACTCCAAATATTGTATATGGAAGTAATATATTAAAGATTAGTTCACTATCAACTAAAAATCTTGTTGAAAGTAATGCAACACTAATTGTTATAATCCATAAAACCTTTTTATTCTCATAAATAAGCTCAATTTTCCTTAAAATAGAAAAGACAAGTGCTCCAATTATAAATAAGAAAATAACTTTTTCAAATAAAAATCCAGTTATACCTCCAAATAAAATTGTAAAAAAAGGATTGAAAATAGAACTAAAAGCATCTATTACTTGATTACTTCCTTTCTCTAAATTACTTCCTAAGTTAGCAGAATTAAAGGGTAATATAAGAACTAAAAATATACTAAAAATTAATAATAAAATAAAATTTTTTATTTTCATAAGATAATAATATTATACTTGTTTATAAAATTTTGTTTTTAAGATAATTTACTCATTTTTTTATCAATGTCTATTAAATCTTTTTCAAATGCAGGATAACCTTTTATTTTTGATGTTGGTGCAAAATGCCTTGTATAAGAATTTGGAGTTCCAGCAGCTTCAAAATTTTTATATTTTTGAGTAAGCTCAATTTTTAATTTGTCATAATGTTCTAACATTTTAACATTATGAGTTCCTTTCATTTTATCGACCTTAACTTTATTAAATATTTTCTGTATTGTACCATCAAATATAAACATAAGAATAGACAAAACTACTACTAATGAGTAAACCCAAGCATATTGGCTCTTTGCTCTATATAAACTAATTAACATTGCGAAAAAAACAACAGAATAAAAAACCCATAATATTTTCCTTATAACTCTATTAGATGTACCTTGTAATCCTCTTTCAACAAATATAAAAAATACAATAAAAGGTATCACTGTAATTAAAGTAACACCTAACACATTATAAGGCATTAATATTTCTCTTAAAACACCTATTGCAAAAATTCCTCTTGTAATTATCAAGCTTAAGCCAATACTTAATATTGATAAGACAGGTCTTTTTTCATTAAATAATTCTATATTTGATAATGTAATCCATAATAAGCCTAATATAACACTAAAAAAAACAATTCTAATTAAAATATCACTCTCTAAACCTAATTCTTCTGTTTCTGCATTTCCAAGTATCCATTCAAATAATGGTGATAAACCATCTCCAACTGTTTTAACAAAATCAACACCAGATTCCATTCCCTTACCGATTTCTTGATTAGTAATTGGATTTGTTTGATAAGGTGCAGATAAAGATAAATTAATAGAACTAATAACTACTAAAAATAAAATATAAAATAATAATTTATTATTTTTCATAATTATTTAACCACTTAATTATTTATAAACTTTTAGTTTCAGTAGTTGTACTTAAAACTTAAAAACATTAGATGTATTTATTTTATATGAATAATTTAGAAATAATAGAATCTTTGTCTCCTATTGAGAAAAAATTAATTCCTTTATTAAATGGAGAATTTCAAAAGTTAGAGGATTTAATCAAAGAGGATTTAGATAAAACTACAATTTTAAGAGCTGGCAGTTTTTTAGAATCAAAAGGTTTAATTGAGTTAAAAGAAGAAACTAGAAATATTATTGATTTAGGAGTTTTAGGGATACAATATAATAAAACAAACTTACCTGAAAGAGTACTACTTAATCTTTTATTCAGTAAAAGAAATATAAATATAAGTGAAATCAAACAAAATTGTAAATTAAATGAAAAAGAAATTAAAGTAGCAATAGGTACACTTAAGAAAAAAGCTTTTATCAACATAAGTGATAAAGAATTAGAACTTATTGCTTCTGGTGATGAAGTTGCAAAAAATTTTTTAGAAGAAGATTTTATTAAAACACTACCAAGAGATATTAATTCTTTAGAACCACAAGAAAAGTTAGCTTATGAAAATTTAAAGAAAAGAAAAGATATTGTTGAATTAAGAGAAAAAAAAGAAATTAAAATAAAGTTAACGAAAAAAGGATTAGAAATCTCAAAAGAAAATTTATCTGAAGAATTAATTGAGCAACTAACACCAAAATTAATTAAATCAAGTTATTGGAAAGGAAAAAAGTTTAGAAGATATAATCTTGAAAGTCCTGTCCCTAAAGTTTATGGTGGTAAAAGACATTTTGTAAATCAAGCAACAGATTATGCAAAACAAATTTGGTTAGACATGGGCTTTAAAGAAATGATCGGAGATACAGTAATTACTGGATTTTATAATTTTGATGCATTATTTACTGCGCAAGATCATCCTGTAAGAGAAATGCAAGACACTTTTTTCCTTAAAGATATAGTAGGAGAATTGCCAGATAAAAAAATTGTGGAGCAAGTATTAAAAGCTCATGAAGGAAATTGTGATGGCAGTTTAGGGTGGTGTAAAAAGTGGAATGAAGAAGACGCCAAAAAAGTATTACTTAGAACACATACTACTCCCTGGTCAATTCAAACTCTTCATAAAATTGCACAATCAAAAGAATTTCCAGCTAAATATTTTGCACTAGGAAAGTGTTTTAGAAATGAAACCGTAGATTGGTCTCATGGGTTTGAATTTAATCAAACAGAAGGTATTGTAGTTGACGAAGATGCAAACTTTAGACAATTACTGGGTTATTTAATTCAATTTTTTAATAAAATGGGTTATGAAAAAGTAAGAATAAGACCTGCTTATTTCCCCTATACAGAGCCAAGTTTAGAACTAGATATTTTTCATCCAATACATAAAAAATGGATGGAATTAGGTGGTGCTGGAATGTTTAGACCTGAAGTTACTATCCCAATATTTGGAAAACATATACCTGTTTTAGCTTGGGGACCTGGATTTGATAGAATCATTATGGAATATTACAATATTTTAGATTTAAGGGATATGTACAAAAACAATATTAAGCAGTTAAGAGAAATGAAATTTTGGAATAAATAATTATAAAGTATAAGGAGCCCATTCAATAGGAACTTGAAGTAATTCTTCTTTATTTTTTAAACTATTATAAAACTTCAAAAGTTCTGAAAGTGATACTAAAGATTTTTCATGATACTTTAAATCATCAATATCTTTTGTCCATTCTATTATTTTTTCTTCTGAATTAGATGACAATATTTCATTTTTATAGTAAGGTACTTTCTTAAATTGAGGCTCTTCGTCTTTATTGTAAATCAAAACAAAACTAATTGGATTTAAAATATTATTAGAATTTTCTTTTAAATAATCTAAAAATGATGGTTTTCCTAATGCTGGTTTTCTATAACTCTCATGTTTTACAGGACTAATTATTTGTACTTGAAATTTACTATTATAATCTTGACACATCTCTTCTAATTTTTTAATGTCTTTTCTTGAATGTTTAAGAAATAAACCAACTTCACCTAAATTATAATTATCAATTTCTTTTGGATAATATCCATCACAATCAGATAACTCTCTTGTTTCAAAATTTTTTGAGTGCATTGGTACATATACAATTCTTTTTTTAGGATTAGAAATAATACAAGGTTTATATGGCGGTTTATTTGCTACCATTTTATTAAATATCTTATTTCATTTAAATATTTTATTAATAAATTTCACCCTCGTCCAGTAAAGATTTATCCTAATATTGCTTTAATTCTACGAATACCAGATGCAACAGATTCTTCTTTAATTATTTTAAAATGACCTAATTCAGATGTGTTATTTACATGAGGTCCAGCACAAATCTCCTTAGAAAATTCTTCATTAATACTTCCAATGCTATATACTTTCACTTTAGAATCATATTTTGAATCAAAAACTCCTTTTGCTCCTTCTTCTTTTGCTTCTTCTAAAGACATAACCTTACAGATGATTGGTAAATTAGATTGAATCTTTAAATTAATTAAATTTTCAACTTTTTCTAATTCTTCTTTTGTTAGTTTTCTAGGAAAGTTAAAATCAAACCTTAATCTTTCAGGAGTTATGTTAGAACCTTTTTGTTGAATTGTCTCGTCATCTAATACAATTCTTAATGATTCATTTAATAAGTGAGTAGCTGTATGAAGTTTTTTTGTCATCTCGCCATTGTCTGCTAATCCAGATTTAAACTTTCCTGAAGAAGTTGTTCTTGATAACTCTTGATGAATTTTACATTCTTCTAAAAAGCCCTTAACATCTACTTTAATTTCTCGTTCATCAGCCATTTCTTGAATTATTTCTAGTGGAAAACCATAACTTTGATATAACAAAAAAGCATCTTTGCAATTAATTTCTTTCTTCTTAGCAATTTTTTCAAATTCTCTTAATCCCTTCTCAAGTGTTTTTTTAAATTTCTCTTCTTCATTTTTTAATATTTCTAAAATTTCTTCTTTATTGTTTTGTAATATTTCGTAGTCATCATATGTTTCTATAACTTTTTCAGCAATTTTAATAATAGATGTATTTTCTTCTTTATTATCAATATTTAATTTTCTAAGCATTCTAATTGCTCTTCTAATTAATCTTCTTAAGACATAACCCTGCTCTAAATTTCCTGGCAAAACACCGTCAGAAATAATAAATGTTGCTGCTTTAACATGGTCTGCAATTATCCTCATTTCTTTTTTATTCTCTTCATATCTTTTATTTGAAATCAATTCTATCTCTCTAATAATATCTTTCCACATATCTCCTAAATAATTATCTTCTAAACCATTTAATACTGCAATTGTTCTTTCAACACCCATTCCAGTATCTATATTTTTTTGTTCAGCCTCAACATATTCTCCTTTATCATTTTTATTGTATTGCATTAAAACATCATTCCATATCTCAACCCATCTTGAATCTTTTGGATTAAATTCTCTAGGAGGTTTTTCCTTATTATCAATCCAATAAAACATTTCTGTATCTGGTCCACAAGGTCCTGTTTCTCCAGCAGGTCCCCACCAGTTATCTTCCTTAGATAAAAAAACTATCCTTTCCTTTTTCACACCTAAACTTTCCCAAATTTTAGCACTTTCAATATCTTTAGGTGAGTTATCATCTCCAGCAAAACAACTTACAGCAAATCTATCTAAGCTAATTCCTAAAACTTTAATTAAAAATTCAAAACTCATTTCAATTGCTTCTTCTTTAAAATAATCACCTAAACTCCAATTACCTAACATTTCAAAAAAAGTGTGATGAGTTGTATCTCCTACATGATCAATATCTCCAGTTCTAATACATCTTTGAACATTTACAAGTCTTTTACCCTCAGGATGAGACTCTCCTAATAAATATGGAACTAAAGGATGCATCCCTGCTGTTGTAAATAAAACTGTTGGATCATTTTCTGGAATTAAAGAATGATTTAATATCCTTTTATGATTTTTAGATTCAAAATAATCAATATACTTTTTAATTAATTCTTTTCTTGTAATAACCATAGGGATTTTAGGAATATATTATTTAAAAAACTTCTTTTCTAAGATTTTGTCAATTCTTCAAGTTTTCTATTAATTTCTTCTAATTCTTCATCAATATCATTTTTCTCACTAACAACTTTATTCTTCGGAGGAATAGTAACTTTTTTCTTTACTTCTTTAAGATCTACTTTAGCTGACTTTACTTTAGGCAAATTTTCTGTTTGTATTTCTTTCATTAAACTTAACATTTCACTAGAAGATTTTTTTATCTCTTTTTTTATTTCTTCTTCTTCATTGTTCAAATCTTTTAAACTTTTTAAGATATTTCTAGAATAAAGAGCATGTGATTTTGCTGCTAAAAGTTCTATTTTTGCTTTTTTATATTGTTCAATTCCAGTTAAAAAATATAATGGTTCATTTTCAACCATTGTTTATACCTCTCCAAACATATCTGAATCTATTTTTGATAATTTTTGATTCATTTTTCTCATTTGATCATCCCATAAATTGATTTCTTCTAATTCTTTTGTTTTAACTTGCTTTAAATTTTGTACTTGTTTTGATAATTCTTTTATCTTTTCTTGCATTTCAGCTAGAGTCTTTTGTAATGATTTAAACTTATCAATTTTTACAAAAACAGTATTCCTTTCAGGTAATGGAGGATTTTGTTGAGGTAAATTATATCCTCTTTGAGGTGCTAATTCTAGATTAGTAAATTTTTCTTTGATTCTATTTATTTCATCAAAGTCATCTTCCTGATTTTCATAATTATAATTGTCCTCGAAATTATCATTGATTGCAGACTTTACTATTTGCTGATTAAATTTTTCATTTATTGAATTTTTAGAGGGAAGAGTAGGTAATTCTGGGATAGTTCTATCATCTAAATCCATTTTTGGAAACCCACGTAAAACAGGAGCAGGAGGAATTTCAGGTATTGCTTCATTATTACTTTTAAAAAGACCCATGATACTTAGATATATTTTTGATTTTTATATCTTATTATTAATTTAATAATGACAACAAGCATAAAAGAAAGGTATTTAAAACAAATTTTTCTTTTTCATTAATGCAAGAGAAACTTCTATATGATTTAGTCGAAGATTTGACTGGTGAGAACAACGGAAGAATTGTTGATATCTTGTTTAATAAAAAAGATGTTAATGAATTTGGCATCGCTAAAAAAATGGAATTAACAATTAATCAAGTTAGAAATATTTTATACAAGCTTTCTAATTTTGGTTTAGTTTCTTTTATCAGGAAAAAAGATCAAAAGAAAGGATGGTATATTTATTATTGGACTCTTGATACAACAAAGTGTCTTTTAATGTTAGAATCTTCATTAAAAAATAAAATAGATAATTTAGAAAAAGAATTAATTGAAAGACAAAATAAAAGATTTTATATTTGTAAATCTTGTGATATAGAAGTAACAGAAGAAACAGCATTAGACCACGACTTTACTTGTGAAGAGTGTGCTGGACTTTATGAATTATTAGATAGTTCTAATTATATTAAAAGTATACAAATAAAAATTACTAAAATAAATAAGGAGTTAGAACAAATTCAAGTAGAATTAAAAGATTTGCAAGAAAAGCACGAGAGAAGATTAAAAAGAATTGCTAAGAAAGAACAAAAACTTGCAGAAGAAGAAAAAGAAAGAAAAAGATTAGAAGCAAAAAAGAAAAGAGAAGCAAATAAATTAGCAAAAGAAAAAGAAAAAAAAGCTAAGGAAGTAAAAACTAAAGTTGTAAAAAAGTCTAAGGAAGTAAAAACTAAAGAGACAAAAAAACCTAAAGAAACAAAAATCAAAGTAGTAAAAAGTCCAAAAGAAAAAA
>JBAZCR010000009.1:0-30507 GCA_041654895.1 Candidatus Pacearchaeota archaeon | reverse complement strand
TAAGAGAATTTTTAAAAAAAGGAAATCTAAAAAGAAAAAATAATATAATAGGTTATTTCGCTATAAAAATTTCCTCTCTTAAGCAATTCCTAAAAAACCATCTGTCTCATTCATCTTCCTAGTTTATCAATAAATTTATTATTTTGAACGTATACCTACATTTATGTAAAAACACAACTTTTATAAATATGTAGATATAATGTTCTTTATGGTAGAACTTAAGGAAATAAGTAAAGGTAGTAAGAAATATTTTTATCTAGTGCAAAGTTTTCGTGAAGGTAAATCTGTAAAAAAGAAACAAACATATCTAGGAGAAATTATTCCTAAAGATATCGAAAATAAAAAGGCGGAGTTTATGAGAGAATTCTATAAAGAAAAATTTTTAGATGAGATAGATAGGATTAAGGAGAATTTTGAAAAAGAATATAAGATTATGCCAATTTCAGCAAGGAAAAAATCAAAAGATATTTTTGCAATTAAATTTACTTATAATACTCAAAGAATCGAGGGGAGTACTCTTTCTCTAAAAGATACCGCACAGCTTCTAGAAGAAGGATTAACGCCTTCTGCTCGTCCAATAGATGATGTTAAAGAGACAGGATCTCATAAAATTGTTTTTGAAGATATGATGGAGTGTGAAAAAGATTTGAGTATGCAAATGGTTCTTAAATGGAATAAAAAACTACTCGAAGAAACAAAACCAGATATAGCTGGAAAAATAAGAAATTACCAGGTAGCTATCGCACAATCTAAATTTACCCCTCCTCTTGCAATAGAAATAGAATCTCTTTTATATGATTTCTTTAAGTGGTATAATCAAAATAAAAGCAAATTACATCCTGTTGAATTAGCAACTCTTGTGCATCTCAAATTTGTAACTATTCACCCGTTTGGAGATGGAAATGGAAGAATCTCAAGATTAATGATGAATTTCATTCTTAAAAGAAATAGATTTCCATTGTTAGATATCCCCTATACAAAACGTGATAGTTATTATAACGCCTTGGAGAGATCTCAAGTGAACCGCGACGATAATATCTTTATACAATGGATTTTCAGAAGGTATTTAGCGGAGTATAAAAGATATTTGAATAGAAAGAGTTAATTTTCGAAGATTTTTTAAATACGAATTTATTATTTATATTATGAACTTAAAAAAATCTTTCAATGAAAAATGTTATGATATTCTAAGAAATGTGCCTAAGGGGAAGGTTACAACATATAAAGAAATCGCAGAAAAATTAAATACTAAAGCTTATCGTGCCGTCGGAAATGCAATGAATAAAAATCCTTATGCACCAGAAGTTCCTTGTCATAGAGTTATTAATAGTAATGGGTTTGTTGGTGGGTTTGCTCATGGAACAAAAAATAAAATTGAAATGCTAAAAAAAGAAGGTATTGAAATTGACGAATCTGGATATATATCTTTAAAAAAATATTTACATAAATTTAATAAAAAATAATATTTTTGATTTTCTATTATAAATAATTACTAAAAAACAATTGAGCAAAAATAAATAAAACATAAATTATAATTAAAATTATTCCTTCAATCTTATTAATTGACTTATGTGTTTTCATAAATACAGTAGCAATGATTCCTACTAAAAATAAAGTTCCTGCAATGAAAGTAATATTATTGATTGAATAATTAAATGGTGAGATTAATGCAACTAAACCTAAAACTAATGTAATATCTATAACAACACTTCCAAGAATTTCACCAATTGCTAAACCATCTTTTTTTTGTTTTATTGATTTTATAGCAAAGGCTAATTCAGGTAAACAAGTTCCTAATGCTACAATTGTTGCACCGATTATTAAAGGAGATAATTTAATTTTAGTAGCAAAGTCTGTTGCAAATTCTACAGTTAGAAAAGCACTAACTAATAAAATAATTATAGAAATCATTAATAAAATAAATTGTTTTGGTATAGAGCCTTCTTCTTTCCCTTTACTTTCTTCATGAGATTGTTTATTATCTAGATAAATCTTTAAAAGAAATAATCCTCCAAGAAATAATAAAATTAATCCATCAATTCTTGAATATCTACCGTCAAGGCCTAGAACTAATGGAAATACAAATAATAACAAATAAGAAAAATTATTCTTAATTATTTTACTTTCTATTTTTATTCCTTTAAAAGAAAATAAAGAAACAATACCTAAGATAATTGTTAAATCTGCTATCTTTGAGCCTAATAATGTACCAAATCCTAATTCAGGTGTTCCTTTTAGAGCAGAAATAATAGATACTGTTGCTTCAGGGATAGACGAGATTAAAGCAATTATAAAAAAACCAACAACAAATTCAGAAATTTTTAATAGTCTTGACAATTTAGAAGAATACTTTATTGAATATTCTGCACTTTTTAATAAGATCATTAAAGAAACAAGAAGTAAAATTAAACTTACAATCATATTATTATCACCTTAGATGAATTAAACTTTGTTATTTTATATATTTAATGATATATAATAAAAAATAAGTACTGTAAGAAAAGATTTTTTAGAGCAGTAAACAAAAGAGTTTTTAAAATGCATTGGTTTTTTCTAATTAGATTTTTGAAAGGAGGTTTTTAATTTAAATGGAAGAAAATTTGAAACAAAGTATGCCTTTATTAGGAGATGATTTTCCTAAGATGACAGTTCAAACAACTAGAGGACAGATGAATTTACCTAATGATATGGACGGTAAGTGGTTTGTTCTTTTCAGTCATCCAGCAGATTTTACACCAGTTTGTACAACTGAATTTGTTGCTTTTCAAAAAAGATATGACCAATTTAAAGAACTTAATACTGAGCTAATTGGATTAAGTGTTGATCAGGTTTTTTCTCATATTAAATGGGAAGAATGGATTAAGGATAAATTAGGCGTAGAAATTGAATTTCCGATTATTGCTGATACTGGTGCTGTTGCTCAAAAATTAGGATTAATACATTCTGGTAAAGGTACAAATACTGTTAGAGCTGTTTTTATTGTAGACGCAAATTCTAAAATAAGAACTATTCTTTATTATCCACAAGAATTAGGGAGAAATATGGATGAAATCGTAAGAATAATTAAAGCAATGCAAACTGCTGATAAAAATAAAGTAGCTATGCCTGCTAATTGGCCTAACAATGAATTGATAAATGAACATGTAATTATTCCACCGGCAACAGATATTGATAGTGCTAAGAAAAGATTAGAACAATCAAAGAATGGAGAGTTTGAATGTTATGATTGGTGGTTCTGTCATAAAAAACTTTAATTTTTAAGGGTTTAATTTTTACACCCTCTTTTATTTTTTTAAAGCATATATTCAACTTCATTAATCTTTAAAAGATTTGAGAAAATTAAGAATTTATAAAATGAATGATCATAAAAAACTAGAGAGTAAAGTTACGAAGATAAATAAAAACCTTATTCAAGAGGATTATCTAGGAAGTTATATTCCTTTTTGTTCATTTCACCGTCATATAGGCATAATTGAAGATGAAACAAAATGTAAAAAAGTATATTGTAGACATTATAATAAGTTTTATTTTAAACATTAATTAAATTTTTATTTTGTATAATCTTTTTTTAAATTCATTTAAATATTTTTTATGAAAATCAGCACCTGATGCTTTTTTATGTCCTCCACAAGAAGAATTTTTAAAATTTTTAACGCCCTCTTTTAAAATATCTCTTAAATTAATATCATCTCTTCCAGTTCTCGAAGAAATATATATTAAATTACTAAAAAAGGATTTTTTTCCTGCAAATATTAAAACTTCTCTAGGATTTTCTAAAGATAATTTAGATATTAATGTACCTCTTAGTGGATATTTAGATTTTACAAAAAAATAATTAATCTCTCCTAGTTTTTCTTGTTTTTTTAGGTAAGTATTAGATAATTTTTTGAATTCAATTTCAACTTTTTCTGAATAACTTCGTAATTTATCTGTATCTTGATAATTGTTTAACTTTTGAATAATTTCAAAAATTTTATTTATATTTTTATTGAAATAAACAATTGAATTTGATAGTGTAAAAACAATTGTCTTAAAGAAGAAATCAAATTCAATTTTTTCTTTTTTCAGAAAAGAATTAATATAAGAATCATTCTCTTTATATTTAAATCCATAATCAGAAACAGTTCCTACAACTCCTAGCCAAAGTTTGTTCTTGACAATTTCTTGCACCATACGACTACAAGGAATATATTTTTCTTTTTTATTATAATAAACTAAAACTTCTTTTGGTAGAGTAATATTTTTTTGATGATGATCTATAAAGAGAATTTCTTTTTTTTGTTTTAAATAAAATTGGATTATGTCAATAACAACATTATCAGCTAAATCCACAAAAATAATTTTATCAAAATCCCTATACTTATTAAATTTAAATTTTTCTCCATGATTAAATGAGACATGACTTATTTTTTTTGTTTTTTTTATACAAGAATCATATAATAAAACTCCTGAAGCTATTCCATCTAAATCATTATGGTGAATAATTAAAACTGAATCATGAGAATTAATATTTTCTAAGAATTTTTTTACTCTTTTCATTAATTAAACAGATTAATAATTATTTTAAACCTTTCTTTTTAAAACAATAAAATTGAGAATACAAAATTATTTAAAGAAAATTGTTTAGAAATTATTTGTAATGAGAGTTGAATATGATACTAAACTAGATTTTGATGATGTTTTAATAAGACCGAAGAGAAGTACTCTTTCTTCTAGAAAAGATGTTAATTTAGAAAGAACATTTAAATTTATTCATAGTGGTAGAGATTGGACTGGTATACCAATAATTGCATCAAACATGGATTCTACTGGAACATTTAAGATGGCAGAAACTCTATCTATATATAAGATTATTACAGCCTTACACAAATTTTATTCTATAAAAGAGTTAAAACAATTTTTACCAAAATTAAATAAACCAGATTATATTGCGTATACTTTAGGTATTAAAGACGAGGATTTTGCTAAACTAAAAGAAGTTTTAATTGAAGATTTAGGAAAATATTTTAATTTTATTGTTTTAGATGTTCCAAATGCTTATTTACAAAGATATGTTGAAAAATTAAAAGAATTAAGAAGTCTTTGTCCAAAACATACAATTATTGCCGGAAATGTTGTAACAAATGAAATGACTGAAGAATTAATTTTATCTGGAGCAGATATTGTAAAAATTGGGATTGGAAGTGGTTCTGCTTGTACAACTAGAAGAATGACAGGAGTAGGTTATCCTCAATTAAGTGCTGTTATTGAATGTGCTGACGCTGCTCATGGTATTACAAATGCTAATCCTGGTTGTGGCTTAATAATTAGTGACGGAGGGGCTGTTTATCCTTGTGATATTGCAAAAGCATTTTGTGCAGGCGCTGATTTTATCATGTTAGGTTCTTTATTCTCAGGTTATGATCAATCTAATGGCGAAATAGTGGAAAAAGAAGGGAAAAAATACAAACAATTTTATGGAATGAGTTCATCAAAAGCCCAAGAAAAATATTATGGTAAGGTTTTTGAATATCGTGCGAGTGAAGGAAGGGTTTTAGAAGTTCCATACAAAGGAGATGTTAATATTTTTATTCAAGAATTATTTGGAAGTCTTAGAAGTACAGCGACATATATTGGAGCAAGAAAACTAAAAGAGTTCTCAAGAAGAGCAACACTAATTAGAGTAAATAATCAGTTGAACAAGAGTTTAGAAAAATATGACAAAATAACATAAAATCTTTAATTCGAAACAAAACATAAGATATATAAATAATATTTTGCTGTTATTTGTATAACTTTATCATGGTAAAAAAAATGAATTTTTATGATAAGAAGAAATTTATCTTAGCTTTTTTTCTAATTTTATTTATATTTATTTTACCAAATGTAAGAGCAAACATTTGTGATAACTCTTTTGAACATTATAAAGATTATATAAAAGATACTCTAATTCGTTCGCCTGAAAAGATAGAGAATGATTTAATGGAATTAGGTAATGTTATAACTTATGATGGTAAAAAATTGATAAAAGATATATCATATAGATATAATAGTATGTCTGATTTAGAAGTAAATATTACATCGGGAATTGGTTTTTCTGACATAAGTTTATTAGATTTTATGGAAAATCCGATTGACTTCATAATTAGGCATTTAGAAAAAGTTAAAGTTGATGAGGAGCCATTTAATATCTCTAGTGAATCTTTTGATGCATATTATTCTATATTCAGAGATACAATATTTTTTGATATAATTAAAGGGTTAAATGTGACACATATTAATTTTAATGGAACAGAATACAAAATAGATTCAAATAAAGAAAATATAATAAATATAATTAAGTCTTCGAAGATAAAGGATTATATTGATTCTTACCCTGAAAATTTTACTTTGGATTTTAAGATTAAAATAGATAATGGAACTGTTAATTGTACAAAAGATGTAAAATTAGATTTTAAGTTTTTTGGAGAATCAATTCAAGTTGATGCAATGATAGGTCTCCATAGTATATTAATGAATGCTGAATTTGAAGAGGATTCCGTAAAAGTTTCATTTGAATACGAAGATATAATATTGGTAGTAAATATTAAATTAGATGGTGAAAAAATAACTGAATTAAATGAGAACAATTCGGCGATAGTTGATTCCCCGAATGATGAAGTAATTATAACAATACCTGAAGATGTAACAGAAGCTTCAACAATAGATATAAGTAGCTTAATTTCATCAGGTCAGGGGGATATTCCAAAAATAACCGTTAAAGCATCAAATGCAAATAATATTATTGTAAATATACCTGCAACGAAAATAACTAGTTCTAGCACTTCTTGGGACGGGATTATTCAAGTTCCAACAATTGTAAGTGTTTCTATTCCAATAACACAAGGAGTATCAAGAACTCAAAGTATAGCAATTAAAGTAGGATCTAACAGTGGAACACTAACTTTTGATAAAGCTGTTAAGTTAATATTCCCAGGTGAGGCAGGAAAAAAAGTTGCTTTCTTTACAGATGGTGAATTTAACGAAATAGATACAGCTTGTTTATCAAATTCCCAGAGCTGGGCTGATAGTAATTTAGATTCAGGAAAAGATTGTTATATCAATGATGGTTCTGATTTAGTTGTCTGGACAAAACACTTTACAGAATTTGTAACTTACACAGAAAAAGAAGTGAGCCCTCAAAGTTTATCTAAAAAAGGACTTTGTACTACATCTTGGACTTGTTCTGCTTGGTCTGCTTGTATTAATGGAATTCAAACTAGAACATGTTCTTATCCAAATAATTTTTGTACTCCTAATTCTCCAAAACCAGAAGAGACAAGATTTTGTTCTACACAAAAAGAAGAAATTGTTTTAAATGAACCAGAAGATAAACAAATTAAAGCAGGTTTAGGTCTTGGTGCTATTATTGGAGGTAGTGCTTCATTATACTGGATATTATTTGTTTTAGTGATTATAATAATTACCTTAATTGTTGTTTTAGTAAAATCTATTAAAAAAGAAAAAAAGGAACTAGAAGGAAAAGATAAGGAAGGCGAAGATATAGAAGAAGATGAAAAAACAGGAGAGCTTAAAGAAGAAGACAAAAAGCCTATAAAAAAGCCAAGAAAAGCTAAAAAAAATAAAGAAAAACAAGAAGAATCAGTGTCACTTTAAAGTAATATATATCTACTAAATTACAATTAATCTTATAAGCAATTTTAACATAAAAATTATATGAAAGCTATTAAATTTTTTATATCTTTAACCCTAATATTAATATTTATATCATTTGTTAATTCTGACTCTATAAAAATCTTAAATGAATTAAAAAGTGTTATTGATGAATCTGAAAGTTTAGTTAAACCATATTATGTCTCAAATGTCCCAGAATTAAACGCTTATTGGAATAGTTTTTATTCAACACAAAACAAGGCTAAAACAATTTATGATAATGCTTATAATTTACTCGAAAGTGGAATAGAATTAGATATAGATGAAGAATTAGATTTAGAATTAGAACTAATATTCCAAAAAGAAGATTTAGAAAAAAAAATTAACTTGATTAAAGATTTGAATGATTTAGAAAAAGCTTTTACTGATAGACTAGCTTCAAAAAATTCTAATAAAGGTTTTGAAATAACAATAAATGATCAATCTATCACAACAAATGGAGCTAATAGATTAAGAGCAGAATATGATAGAGAATCAAGTGCTGTTTACTTACTGATGTCAAAATATTTACAAAGTCAATCTTTTCTGAAGGGAACATCAGGATTAGGATTGAAAACTGCACTAATGAATGTGATGTCTTCTGAATATTGCTATCAAGTAAAATCAGGAGATAAAGTCATAAATTTATACTCAAATGGAATAAAAAAATCAGAATCTCAAATACGAGATGAAGCAGAAATTTTAGCCTTATCTTGGATAAAAACTGGAAATTATGGTGGTTTATCAGGAGAATCTAGGGATTTTACAATTATAGGAAGGATATATGTAGATGGGAACATAAGTAATAATGTTTCCTCTTTTGAAAGAACTTTTTATTTTAATTTTATTGATGCGGAGATACAAAACTTTGAAACAGGATATTCTTATTGTTATTTAAATTCTAAAACTGTAAAATGTAATAAAGTAGAATATTATGATTCAAATAATAATTTAATAAAATTGGAAAAAGTAGAATATAATAAATCTGCTAAACCTTTTTATCCAGAAGAAATAGAAGGACAAATATTTGAGAAATGGAATACTTCACTAGATAATATAATTTCAGACATAATTACTTTCCCAGAATATGAAAAAATAAAATATAATGTAACTTTCAAAGATTATAATGGAACAATATTAGATATACAAGAAATTCCTTATGGAGAAGATGCAACCTCTCCTGAACAACCTACGAGAAAGGGTTATAATTTTTTAAGATGGGATATTGATTTTAATAATGTTAAAAAAAATTTAAATGTTTCAGCTACTTATGAGGAGATAGTATTTGAATATAGTATAAATAATTCATCTGAAGGTATCTCAATTAACATAGATGAAAATGTTAGTTCGTCTAAAATAAATTTAAGTGCTTTAATTAATTCATCAGGCCAAGGAGAAATTCCAGAAATAAATATTACTGCTTCAAATGCAAATGATATTATTGTGAATATCCCTGCAACAAATATTACTAGCTCTAATCTTTCTTGGAATGGAATTATGAAAGCTCCAACAATTGTAAGTATTTCTATTCCAAAAAAAGAAGGAAAATCAAGAAGCCAAAGTATTGCTATAAAAATAGGATTTGACGAGGGAAGATTAGATTTCTCAAATGCTGTTAGATTATTTTTTCCTAATGAAGCTGGTAAAAAAGTTGCTTATTTTTCAGAAGGAAAATTTAATGAAATAAATACCCTTTGTGGAGGAGACAATCAAACATGGGTAGATATAAATTTAGGAGGTGTTTTTGGAGAATGTTATATCTATGATAATAATGATTTAGTTATTTGGACTAAACACTTTACTGAGTTTGTAACATATACAGAAGTAGATTTACCTAAAACAGATAGTGGAACTTCAGGTTCTTCATCTTCGGGCTCAGTTTCAAGTAGTAAAGGAACAAATTCTTTATCTTCGAAATGTAGTTCTTTTTGGGTTTGTTCTGATTGGTCAGATTGTACTGGTAATGTTCAAAAAAGAAGCTGTCAAGATTCAAATAATTGCTTAATTCCTGATACTAAAAAGCCTATTGAAACAAGAGAATGTAATTTGTATTTCGAAGAAGATATAATTAATTTGAACAGTCCAACTAAAGCAGGTTTAGGTCTAGGCGCAGTAATTGGATTTAACAAAGAAACTTATGGAATTATTTTCTTAGGATTATTTATATTCTTTTCTCTATCAATAATTTTATACTTAATGAAATTCAAAACTTTTAAATAGATAAAATACAAATTATTAATATG
The DNA here is from genome assembly GCA_041654895.1 of Candidatus Pacearchaeota archaeon. Taxonomy (GTDB): domain Archaea; phylum Nanobdellota; class Nanobdellia; order Pacearchaeales; family GW2011-AR1; genus JAGVXH01. The sequence goes on along the minus strand of JBAZCR010000009.1, from coordinate 20,593 downwards.
AAAAAGAATTCAGAAGATAAAACATTATTAATTTTAATTCATATTTTAGGCATTTTTACTTATTTCGTCGGTGCTTTGATAATCTTCTTAACTACAGAAAATAAGAAAGCAAAAAAACACGCAAGAAATGCTTTAAATTGGCAATTAAGTATTATCATTTACTTTGGAGGTTTATTTTTATTAGGAATTTTTATTTCAATTTTTAAAAGTTTATTCTCAGGATTTTTATTTTTTGCAATACCATTACCTCTTTTAGTTTCTACTTTAAGTATATTAAATATTATTTTTTGTATTTTAGCTGCTGTAAAAGCAAATGAAAACAAATTCTTTGAATATCCAATAACAATGAACTTAATTAAAAAATAAAAAAGAATATATAGCTCTTGAGATTATGATTAATATGGGGCTTTTTGATTTTTTTAAAAAAAAGAAAATAGAACAATTTCAAGAATTAAGTTTTAAAGAAATTAATAATTTTATTAAGGATAAAGAAAGAGAATTTCTTAAAAGAGAAGAAGAATTAATTAACCTAATTAACAACAAGGCTTTAATTCTTATTTCTGAGTTAAAGGACGGAATAACTAATTTAGAAAAAATAAATTTAGAGGAAAAAAAAGAACAGCCTAAATTAAAAAAATTAACTCTAGAAGGAAGAGATATTTTAATAGACAGGTTAAATGAGTTAATTGAAGAATTAAATAAAATCTCACATCAAAGAATACATGATTTTATAAGAGAATTAAATCAATCTTTTGATAATTTTCATAATAAATCTAAAATAGGATTTGAGAAAGTGAAAATTTTAATCGGCAAAGAAATTGCTTTAATTGAAAGCTCACTTAAAAAATTTTCAAATGAATTTAGTCAAATTATCCTAGAAGATAAAAACTATTTAAATTCAATAAGTATAATAGGAAAAATAAAAAATAAATTAGATGAGATTAATAAAGAAACATTAAATATCGAAGGTCTAGAAAAAGAAATAAACAACCTTAAAGAAGAAATAAAAATAAACAAAGTGAGAATAAATAAGAATAAAAGTAAACTACAAGAATTAAAAAACAGCAGCGAGTATAAAAATGAAATATTAAAAGGAAAAGAATTAGAAAATAATAAAATTAAATTAAAAGATAATTTGAGTTCACTAAAAAATTTAATTAATTTTAAAAAACTAATGCGGGAGAATCATTCAATTGAGAAAAATATGAAGGTTATTAAAGGATATAAAGAAAAATTTAGTTTAATGTTTGAAGAGGATAAAGGAGAATTTTTAAAAAATAATATTAAAGACTCTAATTTGGAGAATAAAATTGAAGACATATTATTATTAGAGAAAATAATAAAAAATTTTAAGATTGAAAAGATAAACTTTGACTTGTTTGAAAAAGAAATATTAAACTTAGAATATGATATTGAAAGATTAAATAAGAATATTGAGAAGCTAAACAAGAATAAGGACAATTTAAATGATTTACTGAATTCATTAAAAATATCTCTTGTTGAATTATTCAAAGAAATTAAAATAGATTTAACAATTTAATAATCTTAAGAACTAATATAAATTTTCTAAAATGCCTTCATCATTTAAATCTTGATGGTCTAAAATTTCTCCATTATATTCTATTGCACAATTCTTTAAATTCAGTTTAGGAATTTTTTCAGGTAAAACTAATTTGACTAATTCAACATTAGAACAACATCTATCAAATAAACATTTTGTTTGATTTGAATTCAAAATAGTTAAATTTTTATCATTACTTAAAAAATATCCTATTTCTACTTTTTTATCCTTATTCTTTAGAAATGTTAGGCTTATCTGATCTTTATTAAGTTCATTTGATAAGATTTCATATTTACCGATTTCAACAATAGTATTTCTTAATTTTCTACCTGAAAAAAGTTGATATTGATTTAAATAGGTCTTACCGCTCTCTTGAGATATCAAATTATAAATTTTTAAACCTTCAGAGTTAAAAAAGCAGGCATATTCTCCTCCTTTAATTAATTCATGTACTTCTTCTAAATTTCTAGGTTTAATTTTTTCTTCAAGCTTCATAAATTTTAAAACAATTAACAGTTTATAAATATTATATCAATAAAATATAACATAAAAAATTCTTTATTTAGAAGAAATTATGAATCTGTTATTTTAATTTAAATTTTCTAATAATTTTACTAATTCTTTTACTTGGCTAATTGCCTCTATACAACTTAATTCTAAATTTTTGATATCTTCTGATGTTATACTCTCTTGTTTTAATAAAACTTCAATAAGATCTGGATCAAAAATACTTAATTTATTAGCAATTTGGAATAATTTCCCTTCGATTGTTTTAGGATTTTTAGACGAACTATGATTTTTAATACAATCTTCTTCTATTTCGTCTAATAGGATATTTCTTTCTCTTAATAATTTAAGTGAATTTTCACAATGATCTAATTTATTATTTAAGGAATAACCAATATCATGAACCCAAGCAATTGCCTGCATTTTATCTATGTTTAATTTAAATTTTTTGGAAATATAACTTACAATATTGACGACATTTTTAGTGTGTACATAATGAAATTGATCCTTTAAATCTCCAGAAGTTAAAAAAATTTCACGAGCAAAAATTCTTGCATTTTTCTCACTTAATTTTTCCATTAATTTATTAATACATTTGAAATTTATAAATCTTTTTTTATATCTATTAAGTGACTCGCAACATTTAAATATAATGAATATTACTTTTAAATTATGGTGAAGAAAAATATTGACTTAGAGGTTAAAAAAATTTCTAAAGATGCAGTTTTACCAAAGTATTATTTACCATCAGACGTTGGATTAGATTTAGTCTGTATTGAAAATCAAAGTTTATTTCCATTAGAACAAAAGAGAATTAGAACAGGTTTAATCATTAAAATTCCAAAAGGATATGTTGGTTTGATAAGAGATAGAGCAGGCATTGTAAGTAAAATGAATGTACACACTGCTGCAGGAACTTTTGATCCTGATTATAGGGGGGAATTAACAGTTGTTTTAGTAAACTTAGGAGATGTTGAAGTAGAAATTGAGAAAGGAATGAAAATTGCACAATTATTAATATTACCTGTTGAAAAAGTAAATGTTAAACAAATAGAAACTTTAGATGAAACACCAAGAGGAGACAAAGGATTTGGTTCAACAGGAATTAAAGAAGATATTGAAGAATTATTAAAATTAGAAAAAAATATCTATAAGGAAGGTTGATTATGAAAGTATCTGAAGTTATGAAAAAGGCAATTGTCGTTGATGACCCTTCTATAACCTTAAAACAAGCAGCAAAAATTATGACTGAAAAAGGTATTGGTAGTTTAATAGTATTAAGAGAAAATAAGGCTATAGGTATTTTAACTGAGAGTGATGTTGTTAGGGATATTGATTCTATAAATAAAAAATTATCTGAATTAATGAGTAAGAATATTATTTGTATTGATAAAAATTCTATTATTGAAGATGCAGCAAGGCTTATGAAACAAAATAAGATTAAAAGATTACCTGTTGTCGACGGAGAAAACCTTGTTGGCATTGTTACTGCAACAGATATAATTCATAATTCAAATGAGCTAAATGAAGACTTTTTCTTTGATTAAAAAACATATATTTATAAATTTCAATTGTATTAATAAGTGATAGGAGGAAAAAATTATTTTTTAAACAATTATTCTTTTAACAAATTAAATTCATATTAATAAAAGGAGGTAAAATCTAACCAAGATGGCAGCAAAAAAGGCAGCGAAAAAAGTAGCAAAAAAGGCAGCACCTAAAAAAAAGAAGTAAGTCTGCTTCATCATATTCACTTTTTTATTTTTTAATTTTTTAATAAAGCTATCCCTCGATAATAATGTTCACTATTTTATATTCCCTAATTTTTTTCAAATTAACTTTAGACTACGAAATATTATAACATTTTTAGAACTGCAGAAAATAAATTAAAATTAACTTATTTCGTTTAATTTAAATAGACTCAATATTAATAATTAATATGGTTGTAAAAAATTTGACAAGTGAGAATTTTGAAACACAAATATCTAACGGAATTACTGTTATTGACTTCTGGGCTCCATGGTGTGGTCCTTGTCAAATGATGGCACCTGTATTTGAAGAATTAAGTAATGAATTTGAAAATAAGATTAGCTTTGCCAAAGTAAATGTAGATGAGAATAAAGACTTATCTATACAATATAATATTAGAGGAATTCCAACTTTGCTAATTTTTAAGGAAGGAAAGCTAATTGACCAAATAACTGGATTTTCAGATAAATCAAGGTTAAGGGAAAAGTTTAATTATTTAATTTAATTATTATAGATATGATAAACTTTGCATGTAAAAATTTTGATTTAGATAAAGTTATTAAGTGTAGTCTTAGTTTAACAAAATCAGAATATAATATATTGAAATTATTAATGAATAGTGAGAAAAATTTATCTAGTGAAGAAGTATCAACCAAAATAAATGTTGACTTATCTACAGCTCAAAGAAGCTTGAAAAAATTAAGAGAGAAAAAGCTGATAGAAAGAAATCAAATTAACTTGTCTCCAGGAGGATATGTTTTCTTATATAAAGCAAAAAATAAAGATGAAATCAAAAATAAAATTTTAGAAACAATAACTCTTTGGACTAAAAAATTAGATGCAGAATTAAAGAATATGTAATCTTTTTATTGAAGGCTTAATCATTTTCAACTCTTGGAGCTAGTATAAAACCGATTCCTAGTTTTTCCCCTGGAAAATCAACTCTTAGTGGATAATTATTTGAAAATCTTAATATAACTTTATTAGAAATTTTTTGAGCTTTAATAAATTTATTTAGATATTCTAGTGAGTATTTTGCTTTTGCAATGCCCTTTATTTGGGTTTCATCACCTGAAAATTCTGCTCTAAAAGAATTTAATGAACCCATTGCTTCTACTATAAAAAAATTCTCTCCACAAATTAATGCACAAGAGTCTGCAACAACTAAACAATCTTCAATAGATTGAGAAAAATCTTCTGAATTTAATTCTACACTTCCAGAAAAATCTAAGTTTGGTTCTTTTTTATCTTCAGAATCTAGATCAATCAAAGACAATGTGAAATTTCTCTTAACCTTATCATAAATGGCTATATTTAATTGATTTTCTTCTTGTTCAAAGATAATACTAGATGCATTTGATGCTCTTTTTAGAACTCTTTTCATATCTTCTAAATTGACACCCCAAACATCATTACTAGAAGCATATTCTGAAAAAGATTCTTTTGGGATTCTAAATAAAACCATTGCAATATTTGCGGGGTCTACTGCAACAATGCTCATTCCATCTTCTAATAATTTAATTTTAACTTCACTTACAAGTTCAGAAATAATACCAATAGCATCTGCTAATAATTTTGGTTTATCTAATTTTATAATCATATTATTAATTTATTTTCTTTATATTTAAATATTATGGGATTTTAATAGCATGTTTAATTTAAAATGATTATTTCTCTAGAAATAAATTGATTTGGCCTTGATTCTTCTACTGGTTCTATTAATTTTTTCAAACTTGTTTCTTTTATTATTTTACTATAATTTACTCTAAATTTATTTATTTTTGGGAAAGTTATTGAAATATTTGCATTTTGTTTTTTTATTTCCTTTAAATGTTTTAGAATAGGGATTATAAATTTTTCAAAATCATGAATTATCTTCTTAGCTTTTTCATCATTTGGTTTTTTCTTTAATAAATCTCCTAAAGGCGTTTCTGTTGCAATTGCATCAAACCTTTTATTTGGAATATTTAGTGCATTTCTCCTTTCTAAGATATATTTTCTTTTAATTATGAATTCTTTTGACAGCCAAGATAAATTTTGAAAGGAATAATTAATTGCCTCTCTATTAATATCATTACCAAAAACATTTATGTCCATCAAGAGTGCTTCTTGTAAAATGCCTCCAACTCCACAAAAAGGATCTAATAAAAGATTATTTCTTTTAGCGCCTGACAAGTTAATTAAAATCTTTGCAAGCCTTGGAGAAATTGCAAGTTCTTCTCTTCTAATTGGTTTTTGCATGTCTCTTTTCTTCACAAGAGAATAATCATATTCTTGATTAATTTTTCCAAAATAATAATTATTTTGAAATTTGTAATATAGAAAATAATAATCTGCTCTTGGCAAATTTAATTCGTCATTATTTTGAAAATTTAATTTATGTCGTCCATATTTCAAGATTGCCTTTTGCTTATGACTCTTAAAATAATTCTTGAAAATACTATTTTCGTCTTGCCCAAAAATGCCATAACTGAATTTATTTGAATTGATTAATTCTTTTCCATTAAGATAGTTAATAAAATTTCTCTCATTTCCTATATATTCTATTAAACCTGATTTGATCACACCACCAAAATCTTGTATGTTTAATTCTTTATTTAATTCTAAAATCAAAATATTTTTATCATAAATTATTTGCTTAAAATCAATATTTCTATATTTCAGATAAAATTCAATTTCCGTTTTAGAGAGCTCTGGATTTCTTCCTAATATAAAAAATTGTTTCATATATATTGAATAAAAAAGAGTATTTTAAACTTTAGTGTTAATATATCTTCTTTCTATTTCTTTTGGATTAGAAAACAAATCTTTAACATAAGCAGCATTATTATAGAAAAAATATCTTAATTGTGCTTTAAGGGGTATATTTCTTTGTATAACTTCTAAAGGTATTAATTCTAGATCATTTTTAACACAACCAAATTTAACTAGTTGATTATAGGCATGTTTTATTCTTTTAATATGAGAAGGTTCGCTAGATATTCCTAGTCTTTCAATACCGTATTTTTCACAAATTTTAGAAGTTTCATAAATATTAGATAATGTATCTCTAGAATGATACTCTTGTATTATATCTTCTGAAGGAATATTTAAATCTCTAAGAGTTTTTTCTATTCTTGTATTTGGCCCAAATTCTGCTTGACCATGTTTGTTAATTTTTCCCATTGCACCACTAATGATATAATAAGGATTATCAAAAATTCTTGCTGATTTAAATACTGCAGTCATAGCTCTCATATGATCATAAGTAGGTCCACCTGTAGGAATCATAATTGCATCTTGATCTAATCTATCAACGAGGTTATCTACCATACATATTAAAATAATTCAAACTTTAAAAATGTTACTATTTATTAATTACAAAAAGCTATGATTTTATTGTTTGAGTACCAACTTTACAAGGTAATCTTGCTTTAATTGATTTTATAAGTTTTCTTGCCTCAATTTCATGTTTTTCGTTTTTTACTCCAATAATAAATAATATTTGCCCAGGTTTTACAAATGCTGCTCTTCCAATTGTTTTACCAAAAGACCTTGCCATACCTGTTTGCATTCTATCAGCTCCAGCACCTGTAAGCATTTTATTTTCTCTTAAAATATGATGAGGATATTTCTTAACTTCTAAATAAAATTCTTTACCTATATTTTTTTGAAGAAACCTATTTAAATATTGCCTAACAGCTTCTATTGGATTATCTCTTAATTGACAACCTTCTTTTGCAATAATATTTATTTGAATTACATATTCTCCATTTTCAAAGCCCTTTAAATCTCCCATTTTAAACTTAACAACTTTTGAATTTGGAATTGTTTTAATGTAAGATTTTTTTCTAACTTTAGATTTTCTAGTATATGGACGAGCATATCTTTTAGAATAAGCAGAGCCTTTTCTTAAAGCCATTTTATTTTATTTCTACCTCTGTTCCAATTGCTTGACCTGGAAGTCCTTTTTCAAAAATAGCTCTTAAAACTCCTTTTCCTCCGTGAGTTGAAGCAATTTTACCATTTATTTTTTTTTGATTTTTTCCTGGAGATGTCCATGTAACTTCTTTACCAATATAATTTTTAGCCTTCTCTAGATTATCTAAACCTTCTACTTCTAACAAAAAATGCTTAGGAGTATATGTTTTTCTTCCTCTTCTAAATTGTATTACTTTTGCCTTTACCATATATTAAATTGTCATAAAAACTCTTTATAAATGTTTTGGGAATAATTTTTTAGAAAACTTTTACTTGGTAAACTTTAAAAAGATTTATTACTTTTAGTTTTAAATTGAGGTGAGAAATGAAAATAGAACAATTATTAAAATCATTGAATTCTAAACAAAGAGCATATGTTAATTTAAATTTAAAAAATCCAAAAAATGGGGAATATCTTTTAGCAGTGTTTAACTTATTACCTAATAAAGGGATTAATACATTACAAGCAGCTGCAGAAGTAGCGTCAGAATCATCTACTGGAACAAATTTTAAAGTTAAAACAGAAACAGCATTTTCTAAAAAATTAAATGCTCTTGTATACCAAGTTGATTTAAATAAAAATTTAGTTTGGATTGCCTATCCTTGGAGAATGTTTGATAGAGGAGGGAATATTCAAAATATTTTAACTTTTATTGTAGGTAATGTTTTAGGAATGAAAGAAGTTTCTGTATTAAAATTATTAGATGTTTGGTTTCCACCAGCAATGTTAGAACATTATGATGGTCCTTCTTACACACTTGAAGATATGAGGAAATATTTAGGGGTTTATGATAGACCTATTCTTGGAACTATAATTAAACCGAAAATAGGATTAACTGCTGCAGAGTATGCTGAGGTTTGTTATGATTTTTGGGTTGGAGGAGGTGACTTTGTTAAAAATGACGAACCACAAGCAGATCAAGATTTTTGCCAATTTGATACTATGGTGAAATATGTAAAAGAAGCAATGGATAAAGCAGTTAAAAAAACTGGTAAGAAGAAAATTCATTCATTTAATGTATCTTCTTCTGACTTTGATACTATGATAAAAAGATGTGAATTAATTATTGATGCTGGATTTGAAAAAGGAAGTTATGCTTTTTTAATTGATGGAATTACGGCCGGATGGATGGCAGTTCAAACATTGAGAAGGCATTACCCAGATGTTTTCATTCACTATCATAGAGCGGGTCATGGGAGCTTTACTAGAGAAGAGAATCCTTTTGGTTTTACTGTTTTAGTATTATCTAAATTTGCACGTCTTGCTGGTGCTTCAGGGATTCATACTGGAACAGCAGGAGTTGGTAAAATGCATGGTTCTCCAAAGGAAGATATTATAGCAGCAAATAACATTTTAAGATTATTATCTAAGGGACATTTTTTTGAACAATCGTGGTCGAGAATTTCTGAGAAAGATAAAGACATACTTGATTTAATTAAGAAAGATAATGCGCATAACCTAACACTAGAAGATGAAAATTGGAGAGGCGTAAAAAAAAGCTGCCCAATTATTTCAGGTGGACTTAACCCCACATTACTAAAACCATTTATAGATATTATGGGTAACATTGATTTTATTACAACAATGGGGGCAGGGTGCCATGCACATCCAAAAGGAACAAAAGCTGGGGCACAAGCATTAATACAAGCATGCGAAGCTTATACAAAAGGAATAGAATTAAATGAATATGCTAAAAAACATAAAGAATTAAAACAGGCTATAGATTTTTTTACTAAAGATAAAAAAGAAATTCAAAAGATACAGGACAATGAAATCAATTAAAGATGGTTTCTAATTATTGAAACTACCAAAATCTTTATAAAAGAGATATTTCTTAAATGGTTATGCATAAAAGAGATGTAATATTATATATTGGAGCAGCCTCATTTATAGTTTTAGTTTTATTATTGAGTCTTTTATTAGCAGATAAATTTCAAGTTCGTAGTTGTGGGTGTCCAAAGGTTGTGTCACACAATTTTATTTTTTTATTTATCTCTTTAGCGATCTTATTTGTAAGTTCATTATTATATTATTTGTTTTCTTTAAAGATAAACGAGAAAGAAACATTGATTAAGAAAAATTTTGAAGTATTGTATTCTATTTTAGATGAATCAGAAAAAGAAGTTTTAGATATGTTATTAGAAAATTATGGCGAAATAGAACAGTCAGAAGTATCAAAGAGTTATGATAAAATAAAAGCTCATAGAACCATTAAAAAATTAAAGGAAAAAAGGATTGTTGAAATTATTAAAGAAGGAAAAACTAATAAAATTAAATTAAATAAGGACTTAAGTAAAAGTTTAATCAAATGAAACGAGAAATATATTTAATCACATTTTGTATGCTTCTTTTATTTTCTTTTAATTTTGTTTCTTCAGAAGCATTATTAGATAAGGACAGCTCAAAAATTGTTGAAATTAATTATTTTTATATGCAGGGTTGTTCTGCTTGTGCTCAAATGAGACCATTTCTAGAAGAAATGCAGGATAACTATAATATAACTTTAAATATTTATGAAATATCTTCTAGAGAAAGTTCAAGTTTATTCAATGATTATTTAGAGAACTATGATGTCCCAAATGAACAAAGAGGATATGTTCCAACGGTTTTTATTGACAATAATTACTTTATAGGATTTAGTAAAGAAATAACTAATTCAATAGAAAATATTATTATTGGTGAATCAAATAATATTGACAGTACATTTGGTGGAGAGATTGTTAAATCTAAAATTTTAGGACTATGGAATGTTGAAATTTCCTTGAAAAATAAATCTCTAATAACAACAACACTCCTCTTAGGATTTTTAGATAGTTTAAATATTTGTTCTATAACAGTATTAATTTTTTTAATTGTTTATACAATGTCAATAGGATCACTAAAGAGGGCATTTAAATTAGGATTAATTTTTACTAGTATTGTTTATATATTTTATTTTTTATTTATGTTTGCTCTAACATCGATAATTGGTTCTTTAATAAGTCAATATGGGGTATATATTAGAATTATCTTAGTGATATTAAGTTTTATTACAGGGGCATTATTAATTAAAGATTACTTCTTTTATGGTAAGGGAATTAGTTTAAAAATTCCAAGTTCTACAAAACCTTTATTAGAAAAGTATCTTAAAAAAGCAACAGTTGTCTCTACAATTATGTTTGCATTATTGGCCTCGCTGGTTGAAATTCCCTGTACAGCTATTTTTCCTTTGATTTATTCAACAATATTGGCAGAAAACATGGTCATTGGTATTTCTCGTTTCTTCTGGATTGCAGTTTACAATATTATATATGTGTTACCTCTACTAATAATTGTATTTGGAACATATTTCTCTTGGACAAAAATAAATGATATTGATAATCAAATACAAAAATATAAGAAAATTATGAAATTAATTGCTGGATTAGCTTTAATTGGAATTTCAATTTATTTTTTTATTCCTTTTTTAATCTGATTACTTTTCTATAGTAATAACATCTCCAAAAGATTTTTAAACTAAACATTATTAACTCTTTTATGAAAGAACAAACTTTGGAAAAAAAATTAAACAGTCAATGTTGGGTTTACAAATATAGAGATGAAGGTTCTAGTATTACGAATTATAAGACAAATAATAAAGATTATCTTGATAAAATACTAGAAAAAGTAGAGATTGTTCCTTATAGAGGAAAAAATTTACTAGTAGAAAAAGAATATTATACTCTTTGTTCTGATAATGGAGATGAAATTAAAATTAGGTTTAAAGAAAGAACTAATGTTATAGGATATGTTTTGTTAAAATATGATTCTTCTTATATATTAAGTCCTGAAAAACCAATATTAACAAAATATCTAAAATCAAAATTAAGAAAGAAAGGTTTTGATACTCATAAAGAAGTTCTAAGAGAAAAATCAAATATTAATAACCGAAAAATGGTTTCTATTTCAAATTATGATTTTTTTTAAAATCTCAGAATTTTAAAATCAGGAAATTCACCAGTCCATCTTCTTTCTTCTTTAATTACATTTCTTATATTAGAATGTTTTGGCCCTCTTTTTAAGATTTTTTCTATTTTATCTATTGAATAATTTTCACCTTCGACAATAACTTCTAAATCTCCGTTAGATAAATTTCGAACAAATCCCCTCAAGCTTAAACTTTCAGCATTTTCTTTAATAAACTGTCTAAAAAAAAATCCCTGTGTTGTTCCTTGAATAACGAATTTAGCTGCTTTTTTCATAACTTTCCCTCAATAAAGTTTAGTCTTTTTTATTAATAAATCTTTTGTGAGTTTATTCTTGGAAGTCTATTTCATTATGAACTAAAGTTATTACTTGACTTGCAAAAAGTGTTTTAGGGCTAACACTTATTTTGTCTATTCTTTTTAAAAACTTACTCTTATCTTTTGGAAAACCGTCGTGATCTCCAATAATAAAAACCTCATTTCCCTTAAAATTAAATTCCCTTAGATTTTTACCTTTTTTATCTAATAAAAAGATATTTTTGCCTGAATTATTTAATTCATTAATCAATTTTTCAAAAGATTTTTTTTCTATAAAACAACCTGGATAAATTTCTTTTAATTCTTCTTTATTTTCAGATTTATATAACATTCTTTTTATTAATCCAGCGATGTCTTTTTTGGAGATTGGCATATCTTTATTTGATTGTAAAATTAAATGTTTTGGGGGGTTTGGTTGTCCATCAAACAATAAATGTAACTTTACATCTTCTCTCATCATATTAGAAATAAAAAATGTTGAGATTATTACATTACAAACAATATCCATTCTGCCTGCTTGTTTTAAATTATCCTTAATTAGATTCCCAGAAGTAACTGCACTTTTTGAATAATAAACAAATTCTCTCATATTAAGTCTAAAAGTGCTTTATATATAAATTTTGAGGAAATTTTAAAAACTAAGATTTCTATTCTTTTTAATGGCAGAAAAATTTTTTTGGGCTGATGCATTAGCTGATAGAATTGTAAAAGAAAGACCTAATAAAAAAATTTATGTGTGTGCTTCAGGTATTACACCTTCTGGACAAGTTCATATTGGAAATTTTAGGGAAGTAATTACAACTGAAATGGTTGTAAGGGCTTTAAAGGACAAAGGAAAAAAGGTGAAATTTATTTACTCTTGGGATGATTTTGATAGATTTAGAAAAGTTCCAAAGGGTGTTAGTTCTGACTATGAAAAATATATTGGTATGCCTGTAAGTGATGTTCCTTCTCCTTATGACCCTAATAAAACTTATGCTAAATATTTTGAAGATATTTTTGAAAAGTCGCTAAAAGGACTTGGAATTGAACCTCATTTTATCTACCAGCATGAAATGAATAAAAAATGCTCTTATGCTGAATTGATCAAAGTTTCTATTGATAATAAAGATAAAATTATGAGTATTCTAAACAAATATAGGAAAGAACCATTGGACAAAGATTGGATGCCTTTTGTTATTTATTGTGATAGATGTAAAAAAGACTCTACGATTATCAAGGAAGTGAAAGATTATGAGATTAGTTACGAATGTAAATGTGGTTTTAGTGAAACTTTTGATATAAGGAAAAAAGGGATAGTTAGTTTACGTTGGAGAGTTGATTGGCCACTTAGATGGAAGTATGAAGAAGTAGATTTTGAACCTGGTGGAATTGATCATAGTGTTTTTGGCGGTTCTTTTACGACTTCAAAAGAAATTTCAAAAGAGGTATTTAACCATGAACCTCCAATTTATCAATTTTATGAATGGATTGGTATGAAAAATGTAGGAGAATTTGCATCTTCTAGCGGTAATGCCTTAACTGTTGAAGAGGTTGAAGAAGTTTATGAACCTGAAATTTTGAGATACTTATTTGTTGGAACAAAACCAAAATCTAAATTTCAAATAAGTTTTGACAATGATGTAATTAAAATTTATGAAGATTTTGATAGACTTGAAGAAAAATATTTTAATAACATAGCAAATCCTCAGGAAAGGAGAATGTATGAAATGTCTAATATTTATTATAACAAAGGTAAGCCAGAAAGAATTGGTTTTAGACATTTAATTACATTAGTTCAATTAAATAAATTAAAAGACTTAGAAGAATCTAAATTAATAAGAGCCCAAAAAGTTAAAAATTGGTTAGACAAATATGCTAAAGATGATATGAAATTTATTGTCCAAGATAAAATTGAAGAAGTTTTTGATATTGAAGAAAAAAAAGCCTTATTAGAACTAAAAAGTGTTTTAGAACAAAAAAAATTTTCAAATGAAATGGATTTATTTAGTGAATTTCAAAATATTTGTAAGAAATTAGAATTTGATGTTTCTCTTTTTTTTCAAATAGCTTATAGGGCAATTATAAGAAAAAATAAAGGACCTAAATTGGCTGGTTTAATTTTATTAATCGGACAAGAAAGAATTATAAATTTATTAAAGACATTAGAAGATTAAAATGAGTTTTATACCAATAAACAGAGAAGAAGCAATTTCTTATTTAAGAGAATTAGGAAATACAGACATTGAAATGAATCATTATATTGAGACAGAAGCAATAATGAAAAAACTTGCAAATTATTTTTCTGAAGATGAAGACTATTGGGGAATGTTAGGATTATTACATGATATTGACTGGGTTTTAACAAAAAACAGAATTCAAGAACATTCATTGATTGCAAAAGATTTGTTATCAAGATTGGGCTTTGACAATAAATTTATTTCTTTGGTTCAAAGTCATGTTTATTCAAATGAAACAATTCCTAAATTTTTAGACAAGAAAAGAACAAATAGAATAGAATTTTGTCTTGCTTCTTCGGAAACTATAACTGGATTAATCTATGCTTATTCTTTAATGAGAAATAAAAATATTTCTACAATGGAAGTTAAAGGATTAAAAAAGAAATTTAAAGATAAAACTTTTGCTGAGAATTGTAATAGGAAAATTATTGAAGAAATAGAAAAAACAGGAATTAGTTTAGATTTATTCTTTCAAATAGCTATTGATTCTTTAAGAGAGATCAAAGATGAGATTGGTTTAAATTAATTAGGACTTGAATTCTAATAAAACCTTATCTTTAATTATTTTATAATTATCAACTTTTAATTTTAATGGAATAATTTTTGTATAACATATTTTTTTTGTATATGCTTTAAATTCTATTCCTTTTTCTAGGTTTTTTATTAGTATTTGAGATTTATTTTGAATACCAGGAGTTTCAATTTCATAAATAATTTTATCAGATAGCCTTTTTATTCTTGACAAAGCCTCTTCTTTTGGTAAATTTTGCCTTCTATTAAATTCTTCTTCGGAAATTGTCTCTTCTTTTTTTATTTCTTTTTTTTGATCTAATTTAATTATATTTGGAAAATTACTTGTTTGAACTCTAACATTAAAACCATTTCCTACATTTTGTGCATTCATCAAATTTAATTCTTTTTCTAATTGTTTCATTAATGAATTAACCATTTTATTTAATCCAAAAGGTAATTTTGCTTCATCTGGAAATAAATTACTTCTTACAAAATCATCTTTACCTAAAAAACCATAGTTTTCTTTTGTTTTTATTTCTTTAATAGAACTACCACAGTAAGGGCAATAACTAAATTTGCTATCTATTTTTCTATTACAACCTTTACAAATGTTTTTTTTCATTCTTATAAAAAAGTTTTGCTAGTTATTTAAGTTTTGTGGACTACTTCTATATTATTATTGATTTTATGAAGACCTTGATATAATTCCCTAATTGGATAGATTTCTCTTAAAACATATTTAGCTTTAAAATTTGGAACTGTCCTTATTTCTTGGAGTCTATTAGAACCTTTAATAGCTATAGCAAATCTTAATATAAATGAAATTAAAAAAATGAAAATTAATGTTGAAACAAATGGAACTTTAACAAATGTTAATAGACTTCCTATTAAAGAACCTATGAAGATTAAAACTCCTGTTAATAAATTTAGATAAGATAATGCATACATCCTTCTTTCATGATTATTTGTATCATAAATATAATTTCTTGCTGCAAGTTCTAAACCTACTCCACCAAAACCATATAATAATCCTGGGACAATTATAGCATAAATCTTTAAGAGGTAAGTTGATTCATTAAAGAAAATTGTTAATATCCAAGAGAGAGGTACTAAACTAATAAAAATAGATGATATTCTTGTTAGTGCTATGTTCCCATAATTATCAGCAATTTTACCAATTATTGGAAAGAATAAAACGTTAAATAAAATAATAGAGACATTTGTTAAAACAAACAATGTATAAGAAAATTTTAATTCATTTAAGATATAAACTACAAAAAATGGACTTGCGATAGCTATACTGAATTTAAAGATAGCATAATAAAATGCAAAGTTACCAAAATGAGTTCTTCTTATTTCTTTTAAAAATCTTCTAAAAGATCTTCTTTCCTTTTTCTTAATTTTTATTCTAGGTTCATATTGTTTTTTTAATAATTGAATGGATTTTAATCTAAATAAGAAAGACATAAAAAATAAAAAACAAAAACAAAAGACAGTATATGTTGTAACTTGACCAACTATAGAACCATATTTTGTTGAAACATCTAATAAATATGCTGAAATAATCATTGCAATCATTCCAAAAAATTGGAGCTTTCTATTTCGTTTAGAGAAATATTTTCCTCTTTGATTTTCAGGAACAAGTGTTCCCATTAAAACAAACCAAGAGCTATCCATGATTCCAAAAAAATAATAAAATAAACCTACTACAATTATTGTTCCCCATACTACAAAACTATATCCTAAAACATAAAAAATACCTAAGGCAATTAAAAAAAGCATTAAAAAATAACTTAAGAAAGCATTTTGTATCAAAGCCTTTTTATTTGAAATTTTTTTCTTATATTGTTTTTTTGATTGGATTAATTGTGAAATTCCAGGAAACAAATTTGCAAATGCACTTAGAATTCCTATTTGAGAAGGGCTTGCGCCTATTGCTAATGCAAAAGGAGAGAAATAAGAGACACCTAGTGCGCTTGAAACAGATGCATAACTTCCTTCTTTAATACTCAAATCTAAACTTTGTTTAATTCTTTTTTTTATAATAGGATGTTTTTCTTTTTCAGGAGAATTTGTGACCTCTTTTTTCATTTTAAATCAAAAATAATAATTTAATTCCAGTTTGCTTTTTCAGCTTTTATAAAATTGTCTTCTACAAAGGGAGCATTTGATAAACTTATTCTTCTAAAATCTAAATCTGTTTTCCAAGGAGTTTCTTCTTCTCTAAAACCATTAGGATTTAATTTAGAACTGAAGTGTCTTTCTTCATTATTTATTTTTTCAAGCTTTTTAGAAAAATCAGTTAGTAACTTTTTTGTCTGAATAGAAATTTTTTCTTTTTCTTCTTCACTTACTTTATGCCAAAATTGCTCTTTCATATAGATATAATCTGTTTGGATTTTATAAGCTTATCCAAATTAACAAACTGTAAATAATTGGTCATCATGTACATCAAAAATTTTTAATCTTACACCTGAATCTATCCAACCATGGGAATAATTTAATGCTGCAAAACAATTTACATAATCTCTTTTATCTAAAAAATGCTTTGCATCATAAAGGTAATTAGTAACCATATCAATAATTTCTCTTGCTTGATTTTCTTTTCCTTTAATTATATTTTTTTTTATTTCGTTTAGAGCTTTATTTGTTAAATTAAAATACTTTTCAATTTTTTCAAAAGTAATAATGTTATCCATAATGGATTTTAATAAGACAAGTATTTAAAATTTTAGAATTAAGACACTACTGAAATATACATAGTTTTAATACCATAATTCTGATTATTTTGTTTTACTTCTACTCTTAATAAAAAGGTACATAAGTAAGAAGTTTCTGGTATGTGTAACAATATTTTCTGGCTAAAAGATTCTCCAACTGGAATAGGGATATCTGTTCCAGATTTAGCAACAATCCATTTTTCAATTTCTTGAGGTGGGATCTCACAATTACCAGCATCTTGAACTTTAACATCATATGAAAATATTGCATTTTGTCCTTGAGAACCTGTAATTAAGTTTTTAATTCCAAAAGCAAAACCTCCTGTTTGTCCTATTTTAACAGATGTTTCTCCTGTTGTTGGATATATTACCACTTTTTCATCGTCTCCAAATAATTTTGAGATTTGATCCATTACTTGAGCATCTGTTGCATCTACAACATTCATACCACTACTAAAAATATTTCTAACTAAAACAATTCCTAAAATTAACATACTCATTGCTAGAACAATTACTACTATTGTGCCAATACTCATTTCCATTGCAGCTTTTTTGTTTTTCATTTTTTAGTAGGTTTATTTAATAAATTTCTATAAAGAGGATAAATACCAAATATTATTGCCAAAAATAAAAAAATCCAGAAATATTTTGTTAGTGAGAAAATTAAACGAGGGAAATTGTAGATTAATAAACCTACTAAAAAAATAGTAACACAAATAAGTGATAATTTAAACAAACTAATGTACACTAAATCTAAATTACATCTCTTTTTCATATTCTAAATAGAATTAATTAATTTATAAATATTTGTAAAAATACTTAAATTAAGTTGTTAATAAAATATTATGATTAGTAAGATTATTTTAGCTATAATTCAATCATTTAGTGAATTTTTACCAATATCTAGTTCAGGACACTTAGCATTATATTCTAAAATATTTACAACACCTGATTTATTTTATTTTACTTTACTTCATTTAGCTAGTTTATTTGCTGTTTTAATTTTTTTAAAAGATGAAATAAGATTCTTATTGAAATTTAATAAAGAATCAAGAAAAATCTGGGTTTATTTAATTATTGCAACAATTCCAGCTGCAATAGTAGGATTTTTTTTAAATGATTTTATAGAAGGAACATTTAATTCATTTTTATTTTTGAGTATTGCTTTTTTATTCACAGGACTTATATTATATTCGACAAAGTTTTTCAAGCAGAATAATAAAGAACTAAATTTTAAATCTTCATTGAAAATTGGTTTAATGCAAATGTTTGCTTTATTTCCTGGTATTAGCAGAAGTGGAATAACAATATCAACTGAATTATTTCAAGGTTTAAATAAAGAGGAAGTAGCAAAATTTTCATTTCTACTTTTTATTCCATTGAGCTTAGGGGCATTCTTATTAGAATTAATTAAATTAAAGAATTATTTTTTTGATTTTTCTTTAATAATAGGATTTTTAGTTTGTTTTATTTTTAGTTTTCTTTTTTTAAATTTATTAATTAAGATAATAAGGGCAGACAAATTTTGGATGTTTAGTTTTTATTGTTGGCTCATTAGTGTTATAAGTTTTATCTTATACTTTCTCTAAAATTTATTTTAATTTCTTATAACTTATCCAGATTAAAATTACTAGAGTTAGGCCTAACATTATAGCCCTTAGTACATTTGATAAATCACTCCAATATCTTATTATGCCATAAAGAATTAAGATGATTCCTCCACCAAAAAGACCTGTTGAAACTGTATTTGCTAAGAATAAAAAAGAGATAAAAAGAACAATAACTCCAAGAGAAAGATTAATTACAAAAAGATTCTTTTCATAAACTTCTCTTTTTTCATTATATTCTTTTCTACAATAAAAATCTACATCACAGTAACCATTTTCACTATTTCCTATTTCAAACTCTTGCCAAGAACCATTTTGTTCTTCACATATTTTTGAATTGTTGATATATTTTGAGGCTTCATTTGTGCAAAAGTCATTATACCTTGGAGCTGGATAAAAAGTTTGTATTAAGTAAACTACGAAAAAGACTGTTACTAGTGCTATTGCAATTCCTAGAATAAATTTCTTTTGTGAATTATCTTCTCTTTTTTTCATTTTTTACAAATTAAATAAACCTTATCTCTTTTAAAACATTTTGGTAACTTGATTCCTATTTCTTGTCCCTTTTTTGCCTTGTTTATTTCTTTGTTATTTATTTGCATACTTTCAACTTTTACTCTTTGAATAGATTGCTTCTCAGATAAAATATAAATTTCATCATTTAAATTTAAAGTTCCGTAATGTATTTTTAATAAGGCTGCTGACGACTTTGGCCAGTATTTTTCAATTGTTCCTATATATTCTTTGTATTCTGTTTGTTCACCATTATTTGAACGAGAAAAATCATCATTTGTAGGCATTTTTGTATAAAATCCACTTGAAAATCCCCGATTGTAAACTTTTTTTAAATCATCTAATAGTTTATCTATTTCTTTATTTATTAATTTTTTATCTAATGCTTGTCTATAAACTTTTGTAACTGTATAAACATATTCGGGAGATCTGTTTCTTCCTTCAATTTTAAAAGATGTAATTCCAGCTTTTTTCATTTTTTCAATAAAAGGTAATGTGCATAAGTCTTTTGCTGACATTATTTTATTATTCTCTAATTTTAACTGATTGTTTGAATCATCGGTAATTGTCCACTCCCGCCTACAAGGATGAGAACACTGTCCTCTGTTTGCTGATAAATTTTGTAAGAATTGGGAAGTAAAGCATCTTCCTGAAATTGCAACACACATTGCTCCATGACAAAAACATTCACATTCAATAACTTTTGATATTTCTTTGATTTGTTTTAAATTTAATTCCCTTGCTAAAACAACTCTTTTTGCACCTAATTTTTTATAGAATTCTGCACTTTGGGAGTTAGCAATTGATGCTTGTGTTGAAATATGAAAAGGAACATTATATTGGTTACACAATTGAATAATAGAGAGGTCCCAACAAATTATTGCATCAACAAAAGGTTTTGCTTTTTTTATAATATTTTCAATTTTATTTAATTCAGAATCATAAACTATTGTATTTAATGTTAAATACATTTTTATTTTT
>JBAZCR010000008.1:0-30768 GCA_041654895.1 Candidatus Pacearchaeota archaeon | reverse complement strand
GTTTGTCCATATGTAACTTCAACAGTGTTTGAAGATGCATATAAAACTAAATCACCGCCTTTTGCTAAATCAGGAGCAATTGTATACTCTTTACCAGCAATTACTATTTTTTCATTACCAGCAGCAGTTGCATCAAAATCATCATCAAATGTTAATGTATATGTCCACAATACTCCACTAGAATGGTCTAAGTGTAAAACAGGTCTTAATTCTTCAGCAACATCAGAATTCACAACATAGTTGTCTTCATCTACTAAAGTATCAAATTCAACAGTTTGACTACCCAAAACTAAACTTTGGGAATAACCAACACTCTTAACCTTCCCATCTTTCAATAAAGGTAATTCATCATCATATAATGGATTACTACTTCCACCAAAAGCAGTATTAAGAACAATATCTCCAAAAACATCTCCTAAATCTACACTATCACCTCCTACTACAGTTGTAGCACCAGAGCTTACAGTTTTCATACCTAAATTTGTTGCTATAGAAACAGCAGCAGCAGT
The DNA here is from genome assembly GCA_041654895.1 of Candidatus Pacearchaeota archaeon. Classification (GTDB taxonomy): domain Archaea; phylum Nanobdellota; class Nanobdellia; order Pacearchaeales; family GW2011-AR1; genus JAGVXH01. The sequence goes on along the minus strand of JBAZCR010000008.1, from coordinate 30,259 downwards.
ATCTGAACTTGCAGCACCAGAACCAACAACAACAGCAGCATTAGATGCAGAAAAAGGAGCTGGATAAGATGCAGCCATAGCACCACTCATTGTAGCACCAAGCAAAGCAACACTTCCTAAAACAGTCATTGTTTTTCTAAATAATTTTTTCATTATTAATATAACCTCCTTTCAGTACTATTAGGTTAACCGCCTTAGTCAAGGCCCTGATAATTCAGGTTCGGCATTCTAATAGGCCTGGTCAGGATCTTATAACTAGGGAGCTGTTATAAGGCAATCTCTTTAGTGAACACTTTATTTGCTCTCTAATTAACACATTAATGACTAACACTAATGTAATTATACTAAAAATAATTACTTTATAAACTTTACCTTTCTCCCACCCTCTCCCGACGAGGATAAACACCAAAAATCACAAGTTCTTTTATAAACTTATTGTTATTTTTTGTTTAGACAACAAAAACAAAACAAAACTCGAAAAACTTTACTCCAATATATGTTTTTAAAACACATATATCTCTAAAACACAAAGTTTATATTTCTAAATCACGAACCCATATATAGATAATGGCGCCGAAAAAACGAACAAAAATAAGATATGCCAAAATAAATCCAACAAACAAAGGCTTCATCTCAAAATTTTTCTCAAAAGATACAGAAGAATATAACACTTCTGACGTAGAACTATTAAGACAAGCCCTCTCAAACCAAAAAGCAAGAATCCTACACATAATCAAAACAAAAAACCCCCAATCAATCTACGAACTATCAAAAATCCTAAAAAGAGACTTCAAATCAGTCTACCAAGACCTAAAATTCCTTGAAAGAATCGGCTTCATTGACTTTCAATCAAAAAAAACAGGCAAAAGAACCTCCCTAAAACCAATCCTAATAATAGACCAAATCCAATTCATAATCAGCATATAACCAAAAAATTCCCAAAGTTTATAAATAAAAAAACGCTTATTTATTAATGGAAATAAAGAAAATAGACAACGCAGTTTCCTTAATAATTATGGCTGGAGTTTTCATACTCGCCTTTCTAGTTATCCGTCCAATAGTAATAGCAATACTATTTGGCTTTTTATTTGCTTACATTCTTCACCCAGTCTACCTAAAACTAAAAAAATTAACAAAAAACCCAAGCCTAACAGCAGGAATAATAGTAATCCTATTAATAGGACTAATCGCAGTCCCACTATTTTATTTCACACCAACAATAATCAAACAAACTTTTGAAATCTACAGACAATTACAAGAACTCAACATTGGAAAAACCCTAAACAACATCTTTCCCACACTAATTGACACAAGCATGATTTATACAATAAACATGAACTTCCTAAACATCATAAGCCAAGCAGTAAACTCTTTTATGAACCAATTTTCCGACATCCTAACATTTTTACCAACCCTATTACTACAACTATTCATCGGCTTTTTCACAATATTTTTCGCAATAAGAGATTTTGACAAATTCAATAACTTCCTAAAAAGAGTATCTCCATTTGACAAAAAAACAGAAAAAAAATTAGGTTTAGAATTTAGAAACATCACAAACTCAATTGTCTTCGGACAAGTATTAATCGGAGTAATTCAAGGTCTATGTATGGGATTAGGTCTTTTACTTTTAGGTTTTGATAATTTCCTAACTCTAACAGTCATCTCCATAATATTAGGTATAATTCCAGTAATTGGTCCAGTAGTCTTATGGCTCCCTCTATCACTATTTTTAATTGTCCAAGGAAACATAACTTCAGGAATAATTCTCGCACTCTACGGAGGACTATTTGTCTCAACAATTGACAACTTCCTAAGACCTTACCTACTATCTCGTTCATCAAACCTACCAATCTACGTAAGCCTAATCGGAACACTAGGCGGACTCTTATTCATGGGAATAATCGGACTAATAATAGGCCCACTAATTTTAGCTTACGCTCTAATAATTCTTGAAATCTATAGCCAAAAAAAACAAAGCTATATAAATAAAAAAGAAAATAATGTCTTATGAAATTAAAGGTGAAAAATTTTGACTGGTTAGCAGGAAGACCTGTTGTAATTCTAAATAATAAAACAGCAAAAAAAATAAACGTCTTCCAAGGAGACAGGGTCGCACTACAAAACAGCAAAAAATTCTATTCAATCGTAGACATCTTCCCAAAATTAGTTAGTGAAAAAGAAATCGGTCTATCAACAGAAATAACAAAACTACTAGACATAAAACAAGGAAGTCTTGTCGACGTAAGTCCAGCACCAATGTCTCCAGCAAGTATCTTAATCAAGAAAAAAATAAACGGAAAAACACTAACAGAAAAAGAATTCAGTATAATAATTGAAGAAATAGTAACAAATAATTTAACAGAAGCTGAAATCGCATATTTTATTGCAGCCCAAAAAATGCAAAACATGACAATAAAAGAAAGCATCAGCTTAACAAAAGCAATGATAAAACAAGGAGAAAAACTAGAATTTAACTCTAAATACGTCGCTGATAAACATTGCATCGGAGGAATTGCAGGAAATAGAACTACCCCAATTGTAACAAGCATCTGCGCAGCAGCAGGATTAACAATGCCAAAAACTTCTTCAAGAGCAATTACTTCAGCAGCAGGAACTGCCGACGTTATAGAAACACTTTCTAACGTAGAAATATCTCTTTCTGAATTAAAACAAATAGTAAACAAACATAATGCCTGTTTAGTTTGGGGAGGAAGTCTAGGTCTCTCTCCCAGCGACGACAAAATAATCCAAGTAGAAAGATTATTAAATTTAGACGTAGAATCTCAACTTTTAGCTTCAATAATGTCAAAAAAAATATCAGCAGGAAGTAAATACATCTTAATAGATATCCCACACGGACCCGGAGGAAAAATTAATACACTAACCCAAGCAAAAAATTTAGGAAATAAATTCAAACAAATTGCAAAAGCATTTAATGTTAAAATAATAATTGCTTATACCGACGGAAGTCAACCAATAGGAAATGGAATAGGTCCAGTATTAGAAATGCTTGACATACTAAAAGTCCTAAAAAACGACCCAACAGCTCCAAAAGACTTAAAAGAAAAATCAATACACCTTGCTTCAGATTTATTAAATTTATGTGGACAAAAAAACTCTCTAAAAAAAGCAAGAGAAATACTCGCCTCAGGAAAAGCCTACGAAAAATTTAAAGATATAATAAATGCCCAAAATAAATCAAATAACTTCGACGAAAAAGTAAAAGAACTAAAATTAGCCCCCTACAAAAAAACAATAATTTCTCCTGAAGATAAAAAAATAACTAAAATAGACAACAAAAAAATAAACACCCTTTGTAGAATTTTGGGCTCACCAGAAACAATAGGTTCAGGAGTATATTTACATAAACACAAAGGAAAAATCTCGTCAAAACAAGATTTAATCACACTCTATTCAGCATCAAAACTAAAAATAAAAGAAGCAGAAGAATATTACAAAAAAGAAAAACCAATAACACTAAAATAATTCCCTTCTAATTCTCTCAACTTCATTTTGATATTCTAAATCTTCTAACCTCTTCCTCGGTTTATAATAAGAATTAATAGAACCAATCTTCATTTTAGGAATAATATGAATATGCAGGTGATCAATAGACTTCCCAATCTTTTTCTTATCTCCCTCTCTATAAAGAATAGAAGCATCCTGATATTTCTTATTCAACTTCTTAAAAGCATAAAAAACCAAATTATTCAAACTCTCAAATTCTTTTTTATTTAATTGAGAAATCCTAATCTTATGTTTTTTTGGAACAACCAACAAATGATCTTTCACATACGCTGCTCTCGCAGGAATCAAATAAAAACTCTTATTTTCTTTTAAAATATCACTTTTTTTTAATTCACAAAATGGACAAACATCTCTATTTTTTTTCAACCACTCTTCGTAAATCATTTTACTCTTTTTATTGATTTTATCAAAACTTCTTCAACAGGCCAATCACCCATCCCAAATTTTATTGTCGTCTCACTATTTTCAATTTCTTCTACAACATCATAACCTTCAACAACCTTACCAAACACAGCATAACCCTCATCCCTATAACCATAATTCAAAAAATCATTATCAGCAGTATTAATAAAAAATTGCGAAGTCGCTGAATCCAACTGATTTGTCCTCGCCATAGCAATACTCCCAATTTCATTTTTCAAACCATTATTTGATTCTAATTTAATAGGAGATTTTGTCTTTTTTTGCTCTCCAGCTTCATTAAACCCCCCACCCTGAATCATAAAATCCAAAATAACTCTATGAAAAACAGTTCCATCATAAAAACCCTCGTCAACATAACTCAAAAAATTCTTCACACTAATAGGAGCCTTAGAAGGATAAAGTTCAACAACAATCTCTCCCATTGAAGTTTCAATTTTAACCTTTGGATTTTGTTTCATGTTTAAAATTACTAAAACAAGCATTATAAATGTTAATATTGATATAATAACTAACCCACTTCTTTTTTGCATAAAACTTAACCCTCTTTAAATTATTTAAATTTTACTTATTTTCTTATAAAAATCAAAATTAATTATATTATTGCAATGTAAAAACCATAAAAAACTTTTTATTTTTTGATTCATTTTATTTTTAGTCTCCTCTTATATTTATATTTTTTGGTATAAATCCAGTGTAGCTTTTTTTAGAAGTTATCCTTCACTTTTCCCATGAGAGTTGATTATAGCTGGGTCCTAAGAGGCAGTCAACGAAAAAAAGTGATTTACACTCTAACCAAACCAAAAATCCCCTCTCAAATAAGAGAAGAATCAAGTCTAAGTCTAAATAATGTAAGTGATGTATTAAGAGAATTTCGCAAAAAAGGAATAATTAAATGCCTAAACCCTGAACAAAGAACAGGAAGATTATATCAATTAACATCTAAAGGCCAAAAATTAAGAGATAATCTTTTAGAGGTTTAAAGTAAAAATAAAAAACACCTTCCCACTCTCTTGAACTCTCTGATAACAGATATTAGTTATTTTTTGCCTTCTTTTTTTAAGCTCTCTAGGAATTTTAAAATATTTTGCTTCTTTCTTATTCCCCCTTTCTAACAAATCAACCTTATGAATACAATTATCCTCTGAAAAAATATGAACCTTCTCTCTATGACCCCTCAAATTTCTAGCCTCCTCAGAATCTAAAACAACTTTTAATAACCTCTTCTCATCCCTACCAACAGAATCTATCACCTCACCCATAAAACAAAATTTTTCAAAGACCTTTTTAAAATCTTGTCTAACTCCAACCCCTATGGGATAAAAAAACAAGAAACTTATCCCATATTCCTAAGAAACTATTTTAAAGAATTTAGCTCTTAAAAAGTGAAATGGGTAAAATTATTAGTTCAAAAACATTGAATAATAATAATGTACTCTTTGAAATAGAATTGAATTATAAGGAATCTCTTTTTTTAAAAGGGAACATCCAAAATATACACTTGTTCTCTGAAGAAGCCGCAGAAGTTTGTTCAAATATAGCTTCAAGAGGAGCATACGAAGCAACAAAGTATTTTTTGATACCAAAACAACTAAGAGGAGGATTTGATTTTAATAGAAATGTCCGTTGCCAAAGAATAGACCTAGACAATAAAATCATTTTCGTCTTTTTAGTTGAATAAAAATTCTAAATTTCAAAGATAAACGAAAGTTATAAGATTACAACCCCTGTTTTTGTTAGTGCTACAAACCTCACACCTACTGGAATTGAAAGTAGTGCAGACAAAAGAGCCATATGTTCCTTACCATTTCCAGATGCAATAGATAAACCCACTTCTAAACCACTAAATTTTCCTTCTAACTTCTTCTCAAAATCCTTCTTTAATTGCAATAACCCTTTTTCAGAATCAAACTCTATAAAATCAAAAGGAATTCCAGGAATTTTAAAATCTTTTGCAAAACTAGTTCCTATTATAATTATCTTTTCCCATTCACCCTGCTTTATCAAACCAGCCACCTGACCCCAAGAACCCTTTCCTGTTGACAACAACGCAACTAATTCCATGATAATAAAAGTACCTCGTGGTATTTAAAAATTTATATCTTGAATTTATTTTAAAAAAGCTTTATTGGCTTTGTGTATAAAGTTGCTTTCATGTAAAGAGTCTAACATAAAATAAGAAATACCCAAAGAGGCATTAATAAAACATTTTTCTCAATTTTCAATTCATCCAAAGTTATAATGATTCCCCACTTTGATTTTTCGTGTTGAGATATAAATTTTTTTATTGTTCCAATAGCCTTATCTCCAGATTTAGATTTTACCTCAATAGGAATTATAGAATTTTCCAGGCTTAAAATTAAATCAACTTCTGTTGTTCCATCTTCCCAATAAAAAATTTCATGTTCCATATGATTTGTTAGATTAAATCTTAGTTTCATAGCATGATCATAAACTGCTGTCTGGAATAGTAATCCAGAATTAGATTCACTTAATATTTTTTCATTCATCTCCCCTAAAAGAGCATTTCTATGTCCCACATCAATAAGATATGCTTTATTCTGTTTTTCTGCTTGCTTATACTTGCTATTTTTGTAAATCTTTGATTCACTTGTGAGATAAACTAAAGAAGTATAATGAAGATAATCCATTACTACTCTTCTATCAATTCCGATTGAACTTGATATTTTGCTATAATTTATTTTTTGTCCGCATGAATTTGCAACCAAAGTTAATAAGGTCATTAAATCTGTAGAATTCCTTGTTTTAAACATTTGATAAATATCCTTGTATACTGTAAGTTCTAAATCTGTCTTAATTTTTTCCAAGGCTTTTGAATAGTCTTCATCATATACTAATGTTCCAGGATAACCCCCTTTTATCAAATAACTATTAAGTAATTTTTTTATTTTTGAGATTTCTTTAGAGAGTTTTATTTGCATTCTTGTAGCTTCTTTGTATAGTAAAGAAGGATTTCCTTCTTCTATAGATTTTTTAAAAGCCTCTCTTAAATTTACCGGACAAAAATTAATATCTTTTGGGATAGAATTTCCATAATGATATTCTAAAAACTCACTAAATTTAAATGGGAGAATTAATCTAAATTTGATTCTTCCAACTAAGGATTCAGAGGAATCATTTTTAATTTTTGTTTGAGAAGAGCCAGATATTATAAATTTTAAATTTGGATAAACTTCATAGGATTTTAATTGTAAAGCCCATCCTTCTAAAGATTGAACTTCATCAAGATAAATGTAAGTCATTGAAGATAAGGATTCTGGTGATTCCCCTAAAACATAATCAAAGTAAACTTTTAAGGAATCTACAAGAACATTTTCAGTATTAAGTTTTATGAGACTACTATCTGCAACTATATAAATTATCCTTTTTGGGTCAACTTTTCCTTCTTTTATCTGAAAATCTATTAATTGCCCCATCAGAGTCGTCTTTCCAACCTGCCTAGGACCTGTTAAACATAGTATATCTCTATCTTTTTCATTCATTAATTCCTTAGATAAAGAAAAGAATATTTTTCTTCTGGTCTCTGCCTTTTTGAGGCTCGTTGGAATTTCCAAACCATTCCACCAAACATTAATACTTGACAATACCCTAGTTAATTGTTGTTCATCCATGCATTATGATGTACAAAAGACTTTATAAATCTATCATTACGATGTACGAGATATAATGGTTTTTTAAACATTATAATCTACAAATCTAATATAAAAAAGTACATCATTATGTACAATATTAAAGAGATAGAATGTTGAAACAATAAATAATAGATATAAAAAATATACCCGCAAAATACAAAAAGCAAAGCATATCAAAAAGTTTATAAAGGAGGCTTATCCACTAATATTGGTGTAGAGCGGTTTAAAACTTGAATGTTTAGACCAGGTAATTTTACTTAAATTTGGTTGGTTTAAGTTAGTTTCAATTGATGAGCTATTTCAATAGTCATACTCCTCAGTTTAAAAAATAAAATGGCAGATAACAACAGAATAAGAAAAGGAAGTTTACAATTTTACCCAAGGGTACGAGCAAGAAAAATCATACCTAGAGTAAACTGGACACAAATTAACACTTCAGACACAAAATTAGCTGGTTTTATTGGTTATAAAGTTGCAATGACCTCTGTTTTTGTTCAAGACAACACCCCAGACTCACTAACAAAAGGAAAAAGAATTGTTATCCCAGCAACAATAATAGAATGTCCTTCAATGAAAATTTATTCAGTCAGAATTTATAAAAACAAAAAATTATCTCAAGAATTCATAGTTTCTAATGAAAAAAAATTAAAAAGAAGATTAAAAGTATCAAAACAAGTTAAACAACTACCAGAAAATTTAGAATTTGATGATCTAAGAATTTTAGTTTATAGTAATGTTGATAAAACTTCAATTGGAACAAAAGCACCTTATCTTTCTGAAATAAAAATTTCTGGAGAAAATCCTTCTGAAAAATTATCTTGGGTAAAATCAAACATAGGAAAAGATATTTTCTTAACAGATATCTTTAATCAAGGACTATTAGATGTTCACGCGGTCACAAAAGGTTATGGAACACAAGGCCCAGTTAAAAGATTTGGAATCGCACTAAAAGTTAGTAAATCAGAAAAAGGACAAAGAAGACCTGGTTCACTTGCTCCATGGACTCCTTCAAGAGTAACATTTAGAGCACCACAAGCCGGTCAAACAGGTTTTCACACAAGAGTAACTTATAACAACTTAATCCTAAAAGTAGGAAAAATAAGTTCAGAAAATATTAACCCAAAACAAGGATTTCATAAATACGGAAACATAAAAACAGAATATGTTCTATTAAAAGGTTCAATTCAAGGCACAACAAAAAGACCTCTTGTCCTAACTCTCCCAAAAAGAGCAAAAAAATTCAAACTAAAAGAAAATTATGAGGTATTAGGTATAAGATGAAAACACAAATAATTGAAACAAATGCAAAATCAAAAAAAGAAATAAACTTACCAGAAAATTTTTCTAAAAGAGTAAGAGAAGATATTTTATTAAAAGTTTATGAAGCCCAAAAATTAGCTTATACACAAAGTTATGGTGCAATGCCTGGCGCAGGTGCAGGTTATTCTGCTTCTGGAATCTTAAGACACAGAAGACATGCCTGGAAAACTACTTATGGAAAAGGAATTTCAAGAGTCCCAAGAAAAATAATGTCTAGAAATGGTTCTTCTTTTAATTGGGTTGGTGCAACTGTTTCAAGTGCAAGAGGAGGAAGAAAACCCCATGCACCTCGTTCAGAAAAAAACAGATTCAAAAAAATAAATAAAAAAGAATTACTAATAGCATTTAACTCTGCTTTTATAGGAACTATTAACCAGGATTACCTAGAAAAAAAATATAATACTAAAATCAAATCAGGTTTTGTATTAAGCGACGAAGTTTTAAAATTAAAAACAAAAGACTTCTTAAATTTACTAAAAACATTATTTAGTGAAAACTTTGACAAAGTATTAAAAGTAAAAAAAATAAGAGCTGGTCGAGGAAAAACAAGAGGAAGAAAATATAAATCAAATGCAGGTCTTTTATTTGTTATCTCTTCTAAACAAGATTTCAAACAAAAAGGTTTTGATATTGTCAAAGTAAATGAATTAAAAATTTCAGACCTAGCACCAAACGGAGTTCCTGGAAGAATCACCTGTTATACCAACGAAGCAATAAACGAAATAGGAGAAAGATTCAAATGAAAACAATAATACTAGAAAAAATTATCTCAACAGAAAAAATTGTAAGACAAATTGAAATTGACAATATTTTAGTTTTTCAAGTAGACAGAGCAATAAATAAACCAGAAATAAAAAAAGAAATAGAAGATTTATTTAAGGTTAAAGTAGATAAAATTAGAACTTTTACAAGATTAAATAAAAAATATGCTTATGTAAAACTAAATTCAAAATATCCTGCAATTGACATTGCAACAAAATTAGGTTTAATGTAAAATGGGAAAAAGAATTATTCAACAAAGACGTGGAAGAGGAAGTCCAACTTACAGAGTTAGAAAAAAAGCATCAAAGAACATTAAGGTAGGTTATCCTTCTAATCTTAATGGTGAATATGAAGTAATTAAATTATTTTCTCTATCAAATAACTCTGCGCCAATTGCCAAATTAAAAAACCAAAAAGGAGAAATATTTCATTATCTAGCTATAAAAAATCTCTATGTAGGTCAAAAAATAAATTATGGCGGCGACAAACCCGGAGATATTGCGCAATTAAAAGATATTAAATTAGGAACAAATATTTGTAATATAGAACACACATTATATGACGGCGGAAAATTCATTAAAACAGGAGGAAACTCTGGATTATTACAAAATCAAAATAATGGAAAAGCAACTATCCTAATGCCCTCAAAAAAAGAAAAAGTTTTTGATTTAAACACAAGAGCTACTATTGGTGTTTTAGCTGGCGACGGAATAAAAGAAAAACCCATATTAAAAGCAGGAAAACAATTTCATATCAAAAAATCAAAATCAAAATTATGGCCAAGAACTTCTGCTGTATCAATGAATGCAATAGACCATCCATTTGGTTCAGGTAGAGGAAAAAGAGTTAAAAGTAAAATTGCTAAGAGAAATGCTTCTCCAGGTAAAAAAGTTGGTTTAATAAGACCTAGAAGAACAGGGAGGAAGAAAAGATAATGGTAGACGTATTACATAAAGGAAAAGAAAAATCATATCGTGGAATTGAAATAGAAGATTTAAAAAAATTAGAATTAAGAGAGTTCGCAAAACTAGTAAAATCTCGTCCAAGAAGAGCAATTTTAAGAAATTATGATATACTTGAAAAATTCATAAAACGAAGCGAAAAAAAATTAGCAAAAAATAAATTCATTAGAACTCACGACAGAGAGTTAATTATAATCCCAAAAATGGTTGGAAAAACAATTTATGTTCATAACGGAAAAGAATATGAAAAAATCATGATAATTGAACAAATGTTAGGCCACAGATTAGGAGAATTTGCTCCCACAAGAAAAGTAGCAAAACATACTAAAGCAGGTCTAGGCGCAACTAAATCAAAGGCATCAAAGAAAAAATAAAATGGAAGAAGAAAAAATAACAAAACAAAAGACTACAAAAAAGACAGATATAGAACCAAAAAAGAAAGAAATTGTAAAGGAAAAACCTATTATTAAAGAAGAACAATCTCCAAAAAATGAAATTGCAAAAGAAGAAAAAAAAGTAGTTCCAAAAACAGAGAAAAAACCAAAAGAAAAACCAAAGGAAATTCCAAAAAAAGAAAAAGCGTGTGTAAATGGTTATTCATTAAGAATTTCACCTAAAGATTCAAAAGCAATTTGTAAAATGATTAAGAATAAAACTCCTGACAATGCAATTAAACTTTTAGAAGGTGTAATTCAAAGAAAAATTCCAGTTAAAATGACAAGTTTAGAAGTACCTCATCAAAAAGGAAAAGGAATAGCAGGAGCAAGATTCCCTAAAAATGCATCAATTGCAATAAAAGACCTAATAAAACAACTAAAAGCAAATTCAATTGTTGCAGGAATAGAAGACCCTGTTATCACACTAGCTATCTCAAACAAAGCCTCATCTCTAAGAAGAAGAGGAGGAAGACAATCAAAAAGAACTCATATTTACCTAGAAGTAAAAGATAAAACTAAATTAATTAAAAAACTAAAAAAATAAAATGGAAGAAAAAAAGTTTGTTGACATAAGAAAAAATGAATATAATGTTAAATTATTTGTAAAAAGAATGTTTGGTAAAGGTAGAATCTCAAAAGTAAAAATTGAATATACTCCTGTTGGTGAAAAAGTAATAATCTCTACTCATAAACCTGGTTGGGTCATTGGTAAAAAAGGAGAAAAAATTAATGAATTAACAAAAATACTAAAAAAGCGTTTTAATATGGAAAATCCCCATATAGACATAGACGAAATAATTCACCCAGAGTTTGATGCTCAATTAGTCGCTGATGAAATTGCTCTAACACTTGAAAGATTTGGTGCTTCTAAATATAAGGCAGTAAGTTATAAACTTCTTTCAAGAATAAAAAAAGCCGGAGCACTAGGCGCAGAACTTAGAGTTTCAGGAAAATTACCTAGTGACAGAGCTCGAGTCTGGAGATTCAAATATGGTTATCTTAAAAAAACAGGAGAACCTTCAAATATTGTAGACAAAGGAGAATCAATTGCAGAAACAAAACAAGGTGTTATTGGAATCCAAGTTTCAATTTTACCTCCAAATGTAATAATCCACGATCAATTTAAGATTGAAGACGTAATTAATTCAATTAACCTAAATAGAATAGAAGAAGAAATAGAAAAACCAGTTAAATCAAAAACTAAAAAAATTAAGAAAAAATAATGGCAGAAAAAACAAAAAATACTAAAAAAGAAAATTTAGATAAATTAAGAGAATTAAAAATAGAATTACTAAAGCAACCAACAAAAAGGAAAACCATTAAAAAGGAAATTGCAAAAATATTAACATTAGAAAAAAATAAACAAGGAGATAAACGATAAAGTGGATATTTGTCCAAAGTGTGGTCTTCCAACACCAGCCTGTGTTTGTGGAGAAATTGCAAGAACACAACAACAAATAAGTATTAAACTTGAAAAAAGGCGTTTTGGAAAAATATCAACTATTATCTCAGGGTTTGATGACGGTGTCGACATTAAATCCATAGCAAAAAACCTCAAAGCAAAATTGGCTTGTGGAGGAACTGTTAAAAATAAACAAATAGAACTTCAAGGAAATCATAAAGACAAAATCTTTGATTCCCTAGTAAAAGAAGGTTTTACAAAAGACCAAATAACAATTTAAAATGGCAAAAGAAAAAACAACTAAAAAAATAGAGAAAGTAGAAGAAACAAAAGTTAATTGTAATGATAAATATTGCCCTTTTCATGGTGAAAGAAAATTAAAATTACGAGGAAGAACTTTTGAAGGACAAGTAATCAAAAAAACAATAGGTAAATTAACAATTCAATTAGAAAGAATGATGAAAATTGAAAAATATGATAGATATGAAAAAAGAAAAACAAAAATACATGCAAGATTACCTGATTGTTTATCAAGTCAAATAAACGTCGGTGACATTGTTTTAATTGAAGAAACAAGACCAATAAGTAAAACAATACACTTTGTTGTAACTAAACTAATCAAACAAAAATTATAAAATGAAACCAATATCTGCAAAACCAACAAGAGCACTAAACATTGGAAGTATAGTCGATGCTGCTGATAATAGTGGAGCAAGAATTGTAAAAATTGTCTCAGTTAAACGAGGTAAAACAAAAAAAGGAAGACAAGGTTATGCTAAAATTGCTGATCAAATAAAAGTTTCAGTTAGAAAAGGTGATCCTAAAATGAAAGGGGAAGTTTTTGACGCTGTTATTGTAAGGCAAAAAAAATCTTGGAGAAGATTTACTGGTGAGCGAGTATGTTTTACAGATAATGCTGTAGTTTTATTAAAAGATGATAAAGGAAATCCTAAGGGCACCCAAATAAAAGGCCCTATTGCAAGAGAAGTTCAAGAAAGATGGAAGGAGGTCGCAAAAATTGCGTCAACAGTATATTAAAATGAAAAGCAAATTCTCAAAAAGCTGGGTAAGTAGTAAACAACCAAGAAAACAAAGAAAGTTCTTAGCAAATGCTCCTAGGCACATAAAACAAAAGCTCATGAGTTCACCATTAGATAAGCTATTAAGAGAAAAATATCAAACAAGAAACATAGAAATAAGAAAAAATGATGAAGTAAGAGTTATGAGAGGAAAATTCACAAAAAAGCAAGGAAAAGTAACATTAGTAGATGTAAATAATCAAAGAGTCCAAATTGACGGATTAAACATTACTAAAAAAGATGGAGAAAAAGTTCCAGTTTGGTTTCATCCTTCAAAAATAAAAATTATTAAATTAGAAGATTCAGATAAAAAAAGATTTAAACACTTAAATAAAAAAGTGCCAAGCCAAGAAAAAACAAAAAATAAAGATTCAATAAAAACAAAAGATAATAAAGAGGTTAAAAAATAAAATGCACACAAAAAGAACACAAATGCCAAATACTTGGCCAATACCAAGAAAAGGAAGAGGACAAAGATTTATCGCAAGTCCATCTCATTTCAAGAATAAGTCTATAACAATCCTCGCAATAATTAGAGATTTATTAAAAATAGTAGATACACGAAAAGAAGTAAAACATATTGTAAATAATGGCGACATTTTAATTAATAACAAAGTTAGAAAAAACGAAAAGTTTCCAGTCTTTGCTTTTGATACAATAAAATTAGAAAAATTAAATAAGTATTATCGTCTAGAAATTGTAAATAAGAAATATCTCCTAAAAGAAATTGATGAAAAACAAGCTCAAACAAAAACAACAAAAATTATTGGTAAAAAAACCTTGTCTAAAGATAAAATCCAAATGAATTTAGAAGATGGAATTAATCTAGAATATAATAAGGAATTCAAAGTAGGAGATTCAATTGTATTTAATACCAAAGAAAATAAAATTGAAAAAATATTACCTCTAAAACCAAAAGCAAAAGTTGAAATAATCGGTGGTAAACATGCTGGTGACAAAGGAGAAATCTTGTCTATTGAAAAAATGAAACGAGGTTTTGAATATAAAATTAAATTAGAAAAAGGTAGAGAAGTTTTACTCCCTCTTAAAACTTTTTTAGTAGTAAATTAAAATGGAAAATAAAAAAATGAATTTTAAATTAGAAAAAGTAGTATTAAATATAGGCGGTACAGGAGAAAAATTAGACAAGGGAGTTATTTTACTAGAAAAAATTACAAATAAAAAACCAATAAAAATTAAAGCAACAAGAAGAATTCCAACTTGGCAAGTAAGACCTGGTTTAGAAGTTGGAACAAAAGTTACATTAAGACGTGAAGAAGCTTTTAATTTACTAAAAAATCTACTTATTGCAAAAGAAAATACCTTATTAGAAAAACAAGTCCATAAAAATTTCTTTAGCTTTGGAATACCTGAATATATTGAAATTCCTGGTATGGAATATATTAGAGAAGTTGGGATAATGGGTTTAGAGATAACTGCAGTGTTCTCTAGGCCAGGAAAATATTCTGGAATAAAGAAAATAAAAAAAGGAAAACCAAAAAGGCTTGATGTAGAAAAAGAAGAAATCATAAAATATTTAGAAGAGAATTTTCAAACAAAAATAATCCGGAGGAAAAAATAAAATGACAGCAAGTGATTGGAGAAAAATAACCAAACAATTAAAAAATAAACCTGCGATATTAAAGAAGTACTTAAAACATAATAAACCAAAACAAAGAGCTTTTGGTATTGCAAGTAAAAAATGTGAAGTATGTGGAAGATTCGGTGCTCACATCTCACAATATAATTTAAATTTATGCCGACACTGTTTTAGAGAATTAGCAACAGAATTAGGCTTTAAAAAATATAGTTAAGGAGAAAAAAATGAGTCAAGATATAGTTTCAGATGGGTTAAATCAAATAATGAATGCAAAAATGGTAGAAAAAAGAAGCTTGAGTATTTCAAGACATTCTAAATTACTGTTAAACATATTTGAGATTATGAAAAATTTAGGACATATTAATTACGAAATCAACAAAGAAACAGGAAATGTCGACGTTAAGATATTAAAACTAAACAAATGCCGTTCAGTAAAACCAAGATACTATGTTAAAATTAATGAAATAGAAAAATATCTTAGAAGATTTTTGCCTTCAAGAAATTTTGGGGTTTTAGTTATATCAACAAATAAAGGTTTAATCTCTCATGTCGACGCAATAAATCAAAAAATAGGGGGAAGTATAATCGCTTACTTTTATTAAAATGAATAAAGATTTACAAAGAATAATAGAATTACCCAAAAATTTTCAAGCAAAGTTAGAAGATAATA
Source organism: Candidatus Pacearchaeota archaeon (assembly GCA_041654895.1). Taxonomy (GTDB): domain Archaea; phylum Nanobdellota; class Nanobdellia; order Pacearchaeales; family GW2011-AR1; genus JAGVXH01. The sequence goes on along the minus strand of JBAZCR010000008.1, from coordinate 14,423 downwards.
TTCTTACAATTAGTGGTAATGAAAAACAAGCATCAAAAGAATTTAGATTAAGAAAAATAAAATTAGAATTACTTGAAAATAAAATTAAAATTTCTTGTGATAACTCTTCAAGAAGAGAATCTAGAATGATTGGAACTACCTGGGCTCATATTAACAACATGATCAAAGGATTACAAGAGCCTTTTGTTTATCAATTAGAAATTTGTAATAATCATTTCCCGATGAATGTAAAAGTAGAAGGAAAAAAAGTAATAATAAAATCTCTCTTAGGTGAGAAAAAAGAAAGATATGCCCAAATATTACCAAATGTTGATGTTAAAATAAATGCAAATCAAATTACAGTCTCATCAAATGATATTGAATCTGCAGGACAAACTGCTGCTAATTTAGAAAAGGCAACAAAAATCACAAACAAAGATAGAAGAATTTTCCAAGATGGAATTTATATAACTGAAAAATATGGGAGGAAAATCTAATGGAAAAAAAAGAACCTTCTAAACGAAAAAAACCAACCTTCTTAAGAACAGACTGGCATAAAAAAATAAAATTTGGTAAAACAGTTAAAAAGAATAGGAAATGGAGAGCTGCAAAAGGAAGACACAATAAAATCCGATTAGGTAATAAAGGGCACCCAAAAAGACCAAAAATAGGATATGGGCAAAATAAAGCCTTAACACCTAAAATTATTAGAATTGAAACTCTAGCACAATTAAATAACCTAAAAAAAGGACAAGAAATAATTTTAGCAAGTGTAGGAAAAAAGAAAAAACTTCAATTAATTGAAGAATCAAACAAAAAAGGATTAATAATATTAAATAAACCAAAGGAAAAGAAAAATGAATCTAACAAATAAAAAAGAATTAGCTGCAAGAGTTTTGAATGTAGGAAAGAATAAAGTTTATTTTGTTCAAGAAAATTTAAAAGAAATTAAGGAAGCTATTACAAGACAAGATATATTAGATTTATATAACGCTGGCGCAATTCAAATTAAAGATAACAAAGGCAGAAAAAAAATAGTTAAAAGAAAAAATAGAAGAAAAACAGGAAAGATTAAAAAAAGAGTTAACAATACAAAACAAGAATATGTAATCTTAACAAGAAAATTAAGAGTTTTCTTAAAGCATTTATTAAAAACAGGAAAGATAGATAAGGCTCTTTATCACGATACTAGAAAACAAATAAGAGCAAAAAGATTCAGGAGTAAAAGACACTTAAAGGAAACATTGGAGAGAAGACAAAATGAGTAGACTAAGAATAGCAAAAAGAAGAAGAAGAGAAAGTAAAACAGATTATAAAAATAGATTAACTTTATTAAAATCTAATAAAACAAGAATAGCTGTAAGAATAACCAATAATTATCTTACTATTCAATCAATTGAAAGTATAAATGCTCAAGATAAGGTCATAAAAACAGTTTCTTCAAGAGACCTAATAAAATATGGTTGGGATAAGAAATTTATAGGTTCATTAAAATCAATTTCTGCTTGTTATCTAACAGGACTATTATTTGCAAGCCAAGTAGATCCTAAAAAAGATTATATTATGGATTTTGGTATGAATAGATTAGTAAAAGGAAATAGATTTTATGCATCTCTAAAAGGTTTAATAGATGGGAAATTAAAAATACCCCACGGAGAAGATATTTTCCCAAGTTTAGATAGACTAAATGGAAAACATCAAAAACCAGAAATTCAAAAAATGATTAAAGAAATTAAATCAAAAGTAGGAGTCAAAAATGAGTAAAGAAGAAGATCATAAAAAACAATTAGAAGAAATGGAAAAAATAGTAGAAGAAAAAGAGAAAAAACAAGATGATGTAATTTCAAAGCTAGCTGATGAAAAATTTAAAGAGGAAGAAGGAAGATTAAGTCCTGAAGAAAAATCAAGACAACAAAGATATAATAGAGAGGAAATCGAGAAGCTTGAAAGTTGGGTTCCAAAAACTTTATTAGGAAAAGAAGTAAGAACTGGTAAAATTAAAAATATTGATGAAATTTTTGAAAGAGGAAGAAAAATATTAGAGCCAGAAATTATTGATATATTAATTCCAAATTTGATTAAAGACGTTTTATTTATAGGACAGTCAAAAGGTAAATTTGGTGGTGGAAAAAGAAGAGCATTCAGGCAAACTCAAAAAGTTAGTAAAGAAGGAACATCTCTAACATTCGGTGTTATGGCAGTTGTAGGAGATGGAAATGGTCATGTAGGTATTGGTTATGGTAGAGCTTCTGAAACTCTTCCTGCAAAAGAAAAAGCACTAAGAAAAGCAAAATTAAATTTAATCAAAATACCCAGAGGCTGTGCTAGTTATGATTGTTCATGTAATGACCCACATTCAATTCCCATTTCTGTTGAAGGGAAATGTTCTTCTGTAAAAATAAAATTAATCCCAGCACCACAAGGCACAGGTCTAGTAGTAAGTGATGAAATCAAAAAAATTATGAAAGCAGCAGGAATAAAAGACATCTATTCAAAATCTTCTGGAAAAGTTAGAACAACATTTAACACTGCAAAAGCATGTATGAAAGCCTTAAATAAATTAAATCAATTAGAATTTTAAAATGATAGCTGTAATAAGAATCGCCGGACAATGTAAGTTAGGAAATAAAGTAATTAATACATTTGAAAGACTAAAATTAGGCAAAAAATATAGTTGTATCTTAATCGACGAAAAAGATAAAATAAGGATGGGAATGGTTAATTCTATAAAAAATTTTGTTACCTTTGGTGAAATAAGTGAAAATTTAATTAAAGAATTAAAAGAAAAAAGAGATAAAGGAAAAGGAGTATTCTTTTTACACCCTCCAAGAGGTGGATTAAAGAAATCTTCAAAATTAGCTTATCCTAAAGGTATTTTAGGAAAAAATAATGAAATAGATAAATTATTGGAGAGAATGTTATGAAAGTACATAAAAGAAAAAAAACTACAAGAATAAGAGGTTCTAGAACATTTGGTTGGGGTTTTAGACAAAAACATAAAGGCCATGGAAACAAAGGTGGTCTTGGAATGGCTGGAACAGGAAAAAAAGCAGACCACAAAAAACAAAAAGCAAAATCTTTAGATAAAAAAGGTAAATATTTTGGAAAACAAGGATATACCTCAAGATCAACAAAAAAAGATAAAATAAAAAAAATGAACTTAATAGATATCCAAAATAATCTTTTTAATAAAACAACAAAACAAATAGAATTAAAAGATTACAAAATTTTAGGAAAAGGTTCTGGCTTTAAGGCAGAAATAATTGCAAAATCAGCAACAAGCTCAGCAATAGAAAAAATGAAAAAAGCTGGTGGGAAAATAACATTACCAATTATAAAAGAAGAATAAAATTAATATTTCTTATTCTTTAATTCTACATATCTAAAACATTTCTTTATGTGGTCATTTACTAAACCAATTGCTTGCATATAAGAATAAATAATAACAGGCCCAACAAAATTCATGCCTCTCCTCTTTAAATCCCTTGAAATCTTTTCAGATAGTAAAGTCCTCGCAGGAACTTCTTCAACACTCCTAAAATTATTTTGAATTTGCTTATAATTAACAAAACCCCAAATATACTTATCAAAACTACCTATTTCCTTTTGTATTTCTATAAAAACTCTCGCATTTAAAATTATTGACTCTATCTTTAATTTATTTCTAATAATTTTTTCATTATTCAATAACTCTCTTACCTTAATTTCGTCATACCTTGCAATCTTATTATAATCAAAATCATCCAAAGCTTCTCTATAAAACTCCCTTTTCCTCAAAACAGTAATCCAAGATAAACCTGCTTGCATCCCCTCTAAAATCAGCAACTCAAATAACTTTTTGTCATCATGAACACAAACCCCCCATTCCTCATCATGATATTTAACATATAACTCCTCATCCAAATCAACCCAATCACACCTACCCATTTAACAAAAAAAGCCAAATTCTTTATTAACCTAATGAACACCAAAATCTTTTAAACCCAAAACCACATTTTACTATCAAGTGCACTTGTAGCTCAGTCTGGATAGAGCACTGGCCTTCTAAGCCAGGGGTCGCAGGTTCAAATCCTGTCAGGTGCGTTTGAACATGCGACCTGGTCGCTGGTTTAATTAAAATCCTTTAGATTTTAATACTGCTATTTTTTATTTTATTTTCAGTATCCAAGCGTTTTTAACGCGTAGGCAAATCCTGTCAGGTGCGTTTGAACATGCGACCTGGTCGCTGGTTTAATTAAAATCTTTTAGATTTTAATACTGTTATTTTCTACTTTATCTTCAGTATCCAAGTATTTTTAATGCGTAGGCAAATCCTCTTCAGGTGCGTTTGAACATGCGACCTGGTCGCTGGTTTAATTAAAATCTTTTAGATTTTAATACTGTTATTTTCTACTTTATCTTCAGTATCCAAGTATTTTTAATGCGTAGGCAAATCCTCCTCAGATGCATTTTTGAAGGTACAACCAGACCATTCACTAAAACCTTAAAAAGAATCAAATTCTCTCATATTTATTGCGGGCGTAGCCAAGCAGTAAGGCAAATGGCTGCAACCCATTGATCCTGGGTGCAATTCCCAGCGTCCGCTTTTTAAAAACAAATAAAAACACACCTTTCATAATACCACTATGGCTGATAAAATAAAGTTAACATTTTTAGGAACTTCATCTGCTGTACCAACAAAATCAAGAAACCATCCATCTATTTTATTGCAATATAAAGAACAAAATATTTTGTTTGATTGTGGAGAGGGAACACAAAGACAATTTAGAAAAGCAAAATTAAATCCTTGTAAACTAACAAAAATTTTTATCTCTCACTGGCATGCAGATCATATTCTAGGTTTGCCTGGATTATTACAAACACTAGCTTTAAATGGATATAATAATACTTTAGAAATTTATGGCCCTACTGGAACAAAACAAAAAATAAAAAATCTTCTTGATTTTTTCCAAAGTTCATATTTACAAACTTCATTAAATGAAAATTTTAAGTTAAACGTAACTGAAGTAAATGAAAAAATAATTTTAGACACAAAAGAATTTAGGATAGAATCAATTCAAACACAACATAATACAAATTCTTTAGCTTATTCTTTTATTCTAAAACAAAGAACAAGAATAGATAAAGAAAAATTAAAAAAATTAAATTTAGGAAATTCTCCTCTTATTGGAGAACTAGCAAAAGGAAAAATAATAGAATATAAAAATAAAAAAATAGATGGAAGCAAATTAATTTACAAAGAACCCTCTAAAAAAATAACTTACATTTCAGACACTAAATTTTTTAAAGAATTAATTAAATTCTCTTTAGATTCAAATATTTTAATTTCAGAATCCACTTATTCTTCAGAAGATAAAACTCAAGCTAAGGAAAATTTTCATTTAACAAGTCATGAAGCTGCAACTATTGCTAATGAATCTAATTCTAAAACTTTATTATTATTTCATCTATCTCAAAGATATTCTGATATTCCAAAACAAATCGAAAAACAAGCAAAAGAAATTTTTAAAAATTCTATTGTAGTTAATGATCTTGATTCTTTTGAGATATAGAAACATCTAAATAAAATAATTCTTTAGAAGTTCATGCCTCTTTGCGAAAAATCAAGGGCAAATCGCTAATTTTAACTGGATGCATTCGGTGAAATAAATACAATAGTGTCTCCTCTCAAGAAAGTTAATCCATAACTTCTTGTTTGTTCACCATTTTCTATCTCTTTAGCATTTTCTAAAACCACATTAATGTGTATATCAAATGCTACTAAAGTTCCAACAAATTGTTTGCCAGATTTTAATTGCACCAAGATTTCCTTGCCTTTTGCAGAATTCAAAAGATCCAAGGGTCTCTCAATTGTGTTTACCATAACTTATTCTTACAATTATCCTTTTTAAACATTTAGCTTTTTCAAAATTAATGTTAGAGTAATGTTTTTATATCTCCTTAAATTAAATTTTTCATGAGGTGGTTTATATCAAGTTCTTTATTTTCTGACCCAAGAATAATTTTACTTTTAAGTTTAGTAATCATTTCAATAATAATTGGAATATTTCTCATATTAACTGATAAAAAAGTTACAAGAAAAAAAGAATCTATTGAATTAAACACTTATGTTAAAAGCAAAACAGAAGAAGTAATTAAAGAAATAAATTCAAAACAATCCTCTGTTGAACGTTTATCTGTGATTAATGATTCTTTTAAAAAATTATTAAAAGAAGATTTTAATTTAGATGAAACTATGGGTTATTCTTCTTTAGTAGATTATTTTAAAGAAAAAAAGCTAACAAAATACCAAGAATTTTGCCAAAAAATGTTTGAATTATATTATTCAACTAACGACGTAAAATATTCAGATATTGAAGAATTAAAAACAAAATTAGTCCATTTAATAGATTTTTCTACAAGGAGCAAAAAGATTTTTGATAAAAAAGAAATTCCTCAAAAAATAAAAAAAACACTAGATTCTGTTTCGAGTAAAGGACAAATGACTGAAGAGTTAACTCCAATAATGCAAGCAGCAGAAATAGAAAAACAAATAAACGAACTATTAAAATTAAAAAAATACCAGTTAACAAAACAACAACAAGCACTGCTAAAAGAGTTAGAAAAAAAACAATTTGAATTAAATAAACATGAAAAAAAGAATACAGTTTTGTTAAAAGAAACACAGAGAAAAATAAGAGAACAAGAAAGATTACAAAAAACACTATTAAAGCAAGGTCAAAAGAAAAAAATTATTCCAAAAAATAATCCTAAAAATAAAGAAAATTTAAATCAAAAAAATAAAATAGGATATGAAGACATTAATATTCATCCAAAAAAAGGTAAAGAATACTTAAAAGAATTAAAACAAAAAAAGAAAAATAAATAATTAAAATGAGAAAAAAAACCCTAATAATTATTTTAATTTCTATCTTACTCTTTCTATCAATAAATATATTTTTTATTTATTATTCTTATAAAGAAGAGAGCAAAACAGAAACTTGTATTGATATAAATAATATGGATTTATTTGAATATAATGCTTGCTTTGATGCTTTTTCAGGTAATATTTTTTTTGAATTAAAAACTATAGATAATTCTTATAATGTAAATCAAATAGATATCCAGTTTTTTGATTTTTTTGATAAAAGTTATTTGATAAAAGATTTACCTAGAGTCAGTCAGTCTATTTCTTTTAAAATTCCTGCAAAAAGAAATCCTTTAACATTAAAATTATTTTTAAGTTCAGAAAATATTAATTCTTGCTCAAGTCCTCGGTATTTCTCTCTAAATTATTGTCCTGCTGAACTTTCAAGTGGAGAAAGAAACATAACCTTAAATTTAATAAATAATCTTTCTATAAACGATTTTTTAGACATAGGAAATACTACTTCTTCTGATAGTGTTGATAGCACTTTTGTCAATTTTGAAAAAGTTTGGGAATCGATTTGTGAACCAAAATGGGTTTGTGGAGAATGGAGTGATTGTGTTGACGATTATCAAAGAAGAGAATGTTTTGATGAAAAAAATTGTTATTTTAAAATAAATATTCCTCAAAGAGTTCGTTCATGTAATCAATCTTGTATTGAAAAATGGACTTGTACTTGGAGCAAATGCCTTAATGGGTTTACAGTTCCTACATGTGTTGATGAAAATGAATGTGGTACAATAATAAACAAGCCCCAACAAATTCCTTGTGATAATGAATGTACTCCAAAAATAGAATGTACTGATTGGACTTCTTGTAATGTTGATTACAATTTCTTAACACTATCAAATAAAGAATATTCCTACGATGGAATTCAAACAAGAACCTGCTTTGATAAGAATAAATGTTTAAGCCCTACAATTGAACAAAAAAGTTGTTCTCTTGTTATTGATGTTTTTTCCCAACCTTATACAAAGTGTAGCAGAGAGTATATAGGAATCTATAATAAATTAAATAATGAATTAATTGCTTCTATTGAAAAAGGAAGTTTAGATGAGCCTTTTTTAAATATTGATTTATCAGACTACCAAACCAAAAAATATTGTGATCATTGTTTTGATGGTATAAAAAATGGAGATGAAACTGAAATAGATTGTGGAGGGAGTTGTCCTAGTTGCAGTGAAAGAATAGTTGTGCCTGATTATGGGATTACATTTTTTGAAAGAATAATAGACGGTTTTATCAAATTTATTAGTTAAGTTTATAATTTTAAGAGTAATTTCTTTTTTATGGAAAACTGCATCTTTTGTAAAATTATTAAAAAGGAAATAAAATCAGATTTAATTTATGAAGATAAAAATTTTATAATAATTAATGATATAAACCCAATATCAAAAGGACACTGTTTGTTAATTCCTAAACAGCATTTTCAAACTATTTTAGATTTACCCCAAGAATATTCAAGCCAAATATTAAATTTAATTAAGAAATATAGTTCAAACCTAATTAATCAGGGATTAGCTTCAGGAATAAAATTAATACAAAACAATTTTCCTTCAGCAGGGCAAACAATAAATCATTTTCATATACATATAATACCTCAAAAATAATTTTTTTGAATAACAAGACTTTTAAATATTTGTTCTTCCTAAATTATATTAGGGCTCTGTAGCTCAGCTGGTTAGAGCGCCGCTCTCATGAGGCGGAGGTCGTGGGTTCGTGTCCCACCAGAGTCATCAAATAATTAATTTATGAAGTAAATTTAAAAACTATCTTATATATTATTATTTTAAGCCCGCATCGCATAATGGTATTGCACCGGTCTAGAAAACCGGGCCCCCTGGGCATCCCCGTTCGATTCGGGGTGCGGGCGTTTTAATTTTTATCTATTATCTTCAATAACTCTTCATATTGAGTTATAGGAATCATAGCTCCTGTTGCATTTTTATGCCCCCCACCACTAGATCCTTCTATTTGTTTTAACATTTTTTTTGTAAATTCAAGAGCATTTTCTCCTCTAATAGATAAATTAATCTTATCTGGTTTTTTATATGCCACAATAACTAATTTATCTTTATTCATAAAATATAATTTATTTGCAAGAAGTCCTGACATAGAATTCTGTCCTTCATAGCAAAAAAAAATAATGTTATTTTCTCTATTTTTTGCTTTGGCTTTATTTATTAATTTATTTAGTTCTTTATTTAATTCATTATATCTTTTATGAAATTCTTTTGTATGATAATTCTCTTCTAATAAATCATAAGGAGAATTTATTTTCTCAAGATATCTAATTAATTTTACAACATTTGTTGTTGTGTTCATCAAACCAAAATTTAGCATCAAAGAAAATTTGCCAATTTCAGTTAAATGCAATGCATCAAATGCATCTAGTTTAGAATTAAATAATTCAGGATATTGTTTCTCAAAATCTTTAGCAAAATCAGGAGAATAAACATCAAAAATACATCCAATCATTGCAAAAAACATATCTTGGTTCCTATTATATATTTTTTGGGCAACATAAGTAACTGGTTCAGCATCAGGATATGTATTAAAGTAATGTGTCTTAGAAATATATTCTTCAGGAGTATTAGATTTATGATGATCAATCCAAATTATTGGAATATTTTGTTGAACCATATATTCTATAAACTTATTATTAACATCAGCCTTATCTAAAATTATAACTGAATCAGGGTTTAACTCTTGAACCTTTTTAATATATTTTTCAGATAAATCTGGATAACTTTTAATTGGTACTCCTTTACCCTTATTTAAAGCTCTTCGTAAAATTATAAAAGAGCACAACCCGTCACTATCATTATCAAAAAAGAATAAAGGGTTTTGTGTTTTTTCTAACAATTCTCTTAATTCATTAATCTTATTTTCAGGTAACATCTTTTCTCCTAAATCTAACTAATAAAAATGAGTTTTTAAAGATTTTACCTAAATAAAATTAATAACTTTTCCTTGATTTTCACAAGGAAAGCCTTTACTTGTTCCATCCCTACTACTCCCTAAAAGAACAGGATAAAATATTACTTTTTCTGCTTCTTTTCCTTCAATAATTGTATCTAAAATTAGAGAATCTGCTTGTCCAATATTTAAATTTAATTTATAATTTTCAGATTTCTCATTACTCCCAGAAATTATTTTTAAGTTAATACTATTTATATTAATATTACCATTATTTGAAATATCAAAATATCTTGCTTTTGCTGGACTTGATGAACGATAGCTAATCTTCCATTCTATATTATCACACTGTCGCTCAACAGGTTGTCCAAATTTTTGAATCTGTTCACTAATAAATCCTCTTGCCCATAAAAAAACAATTGAAGCTAAAACAAGTGTTAGTGTAATTAACATAGCTGTAGCAATAATAGGTGATAACCCCTTTTTACTCATCTTACTTAGAAACAAAAATACTTTTTAAAGTTTAACTAAATAAACTCTATTTCAATAATTCTTTTAAACACTTATTTCTTTTGATTCAAATGGAAGCAATAAATACTGAATCTAGAAAAAGAAATGTTGCTTATAAAATTAAAATAGGAGATTTACTAAAATCAAAGCCTTTTATTCTTGATGGTAGATTTATACATTTGGAATTTCAAGATAAAAAAATAGTTAGAGTAAATCTTTTAGCAAATTGTATTGATAAATTTTTAAGTGAAAATGACAAAAAATTTGGGACTCTAACAGTAGATGATGCTTCTGGTCAAATCCAAATAAAAGTTTTTGGAGATGATTTAAATTTAATTAAAGATATTCTACAAGGAGATACTTTACAAATTGTAGGAAATATTAGAGAATGGAATTCTGAAATTTATATTTTACCAGAAATCGTTAAAAAAACCGACCCACGCTGGCTTTTAGTTAGAAAAATAGAATTACAAAAAGAAAAAGAGAATTATCCTAACTTGACTAATAAAAATGAATTAAAAGATATTATCTTAAATAAAATAAAAGATGCTGAAGTTGAAGGTGGCATTGATATAGATACAATAATCTTAAACACAGAATCTAGCCCAGAAAAAATAAATAATGAAATAAAACGGCTTTTAGAAGAAGGAATAATTTATGAACCTCGTCCAGGAAGAATAAGATATCTTGGTTAAAAAAGATTAATTTTCATCTAATTCTAAGTCATCTCCAAATAAATCTTTTCTTTGTGATTCATATTTTTTTCTTTGCTCTTCTTTTTCCTTCCTTTTCTTAATTTTTATTAAATCGTTTAAAGTAATATTTTTTAAATCTTCTTGTTTTGAAAAATCAATTTCAGAGTTCTCAATCTTTTTTAATATTTTTTTTCTTCTCCTCTTAAATACTTCTTCCCTATCCTCTTTAATTTTTTGTTTTACATCTTCCAGAATCTTATTTTCATTTTCCTTAACAATGAAATTTATTTTTGGATCATGGTGTCTTAATAATTTAAGATTAAAATATTCTTCTAATCTTGATAAAATTTCTTTAAAATCTATTGGCAATTTTCCTTTTTCAAGGTTTTCTATTATTTCTAATGAAATTCCGGTTTCTTTTGCAAGTTGATTTGTAGTAATCTTCTTCCGTCTTCTAGCCATATTTAATTCCCAATAATAATTATCTTCAACATCTTCATGTTTTTGTTTAGGTTCAGGAATTCTTAATTTTGTTAAATTTCTTAAAACTATTTGTTGATCTTCACCAATATTTGTTCTTATTCTTTTCATACCAGACATTCTTTCCATTCTTTCTCTAACAGAATCAAATTTGTTTATATCCTTTAATTGTTCTATTGAAGGTTTTCTAATAATGGGTATTCTTTCTTCTCTAGCACAATTTTGACAAACAAAAATCATCTCTCTATCATAAATTCCTTCATATAAAGTTGTATCTTCCTCAGTTATACCACACAAAGCACATTTTTTTTTAGCCATAATTTAAGATGGTCTTGAATATTTTTAAATAATATTGTATTTAGATGTATATATAAAAAGAGTGTTCTAAAGAAGGAATATCCTCATTTTTCTTAGATTTATTACAGTTTTAACAAATATATTTAAAGAGTTCCTATTTTAAATCTCTATGAGTGAAATTTATGACGTAATTATAATTGGTTCAGGTCCTGCTGGTAGCACTGCAGCTTTGTATTTAAGTAGATATGCCAGAAAAACTTTAGTTTTAAGTTCTGGTGGGGGTTGTGCTTTAGAGTCAGGAATAATTGAAAACTGGCCTGGGATTAAAAATATCTCTGGTATGGAATTAAGCACAAATATTCAAGGCCATGCAAAAGAATATGGAGCTGAGTTTCTTTTAGAAGAAGTAAGAGAAGTAAAAAGAAATAAAAACCTCTATTCAGTTTCTACAGAAAAAAATACTTTTAATTCTAGAACAATTATTTTCGCAAATGGCTCTTTACATAAAAAACTAAAAATTCCAAAAGAAGATGAATTAACAGGAAGAGGAGTTAGTTATTGTGTTACTTGTGATGGGATGTTTTACAAAGATAAAGATACTGTAATTATTGGAGGTAATGATACTGCTGCAAAAGCAGCAATTTATTTATCTGAAATTTCAAATAGCGTAACCATTCTTTATAGAAGACAAAAATTAAGGTGTGAAGCAGTTTATCTAAACAAAATAAATTTAAAAGAAAATATTAAAATAATTTATGACTCAATACCTTTAGAGATAATTGGAAAAGAAAATGTTGAAGCAATAAAAATCAAAACAAAAACAGGCGAAGAAAAAATAATAAAAACAGATGGAATTTTTATTGAAATTGGATCTAATCCTTCTTCAAAGTTAGCTAAAGAATTAGGAGTTCAATGTGATGGCGAGGGTTATATTAAAGTAAATAAAAAAATGCAAACAAACCTTCCAGGAATTTATGCTGCAGGAGATATTACTGATGAGCCATTAAAGCAACTAATTACTTCTTCAGCACAAGGAGCTACAGCAGCTTATTCTATTCACGAATATTTACATAATCTTAATTAATTATTTTATATTAAAACTAGCCTGCCACCTATATTTGTAAGGAGCAATATCTCCAGCTTTTCTAATTTCAAGATTTTTATATTTATTTTTTATTTCTTTATCAATTTCTTTAATTACTTCTTCTTTCTTTCCAAAGCCATGATAAAAAACTTTTGTATTTTTTTTAGATAGTTTTATACAAATATCCAAAAAAGTTTCTTCTAAATTAGGCCTAGGCATTAAAATAATATCAAACTTTTGCTTTAATCTTTTTGGTAGATTTTTTGCATCACCCTCATAAATTTTAATATATTCCTCTACTTTATTTATTTTAATATTTTCTTTTCCATAAAAATTTGCTTTCTCATTTAACTCATTAACATAAATTTCTGCCTTGATTTTATTTAATTTTAATTTTTTTGCAAGAACTATAGGATAAGGATATGCGCCTGCAAACATAACTAAAATTTTAGGATTTTTAATTTTTTTAGATAAATTTAGAACTTCTTCACTAATTCTATTTCGTTCATTACTTAACCTAGGAGAGAAATATGTTTCCCTTACATTAAACTTAAACATGCAATTATTTTCTTTATAATAAGTTTCATAATTTCTTTTACCAGCCAAAAATTTCAATTTTGGAATTCTCAAAATTCCCTGAATGTTTTCTTTTTTTTCTAAGATAGTAGCTAAATTAATATTGTTTCTAAGTAAAGAATGTGCTGTCAATATTTTCTTTAAAAAAAAAGTATTCTTTTTAAAGTTTAGAATAGCAATATTACCAATAATATCACATGAAATATCCTTCATAAAAATAAAGTATATGAAAAGATATAAAAACCTTTAGTGAATTCTATTTACTAATGGAACTAAAAGGAAGCGAAACTGAAAAAAATTTATTAAAGTCTTTTGCAGGAGAAAGTCAAGTTAGAAATAAATATAATTATTTTGCTTCTGTTGCAAAAAAAGAAGGTTATGAACAAATTTCTGCTATATTTACTGAGACTGCAGATAATGAAAAAGAACATGCTAAAATTTTCTTTAAATATTTAAAAGAAGGAAATGGAGAAGCTTTAGAAATTACAGCAAAATATTCTTCTGGAATGATTTCAACAACACTTGATAACTTAAAGGCTGCTGCAGATGGCGAAAATGAAGAATGGTCCGAATTATATCCAGAATTTGAAAGAATCGCTCGAAAAGAAGGTTTCGAAGAAATAGCAGATTCATTCAGAGAAATAGCCGAAGTAGAAGAAGAACATGAAAAAAGGTATAGAAAATTATATCAAAATCTTAAGGATAATACTATTTTCAAAAAAGATAAAATTGTGCGATGGAAATGTAGAAACTGTGGATATGTCCATGAAGGAATAGAAGCTCCTGGAGAATGCCCTGCATGTAAACATCCACAAGCACACTATGAATTGCTGTGTGAAAATTATTAATAAATAAAAAAATTAAAATGACTAAATTAAACGAAATTTACAAATGTATGGTCTGTGGTAATATTGTAGAAGTTCTACACTCTGGACCAGGAGAATTGGTTTGTTGTGGCCAGAAAATGCACTTATTA
>JBAZCR010000007.1:0-52305 GCA_041654895.1 Candidatus Pacearchaeota archaeon | reverse complement strand
TTTGAGTTTAGCATTGGATAGTTTTTTTAGAGAATCATATTTTTTAAATAATTTTTCACAAACTTCTATTGTTTTAGTATCTCTTGTCTGAGCAGACATCATTATTGCAATTAATGTTTTCCAATTTTTATCCCATCCATCAGCAGCAAGTCTAGTCTCTTCCAAAATAAGTTTTTCTATTTCCTTTAATTGTTTTATTGCCTGTTTGCTATCAACCATAAACTTACTTTGAAACTCTAACTTAAATTTCTTTCTTTTTTTAATTTAATTGAATATGAAAAGAATTATAATAAAATTTATAAATTGTTTTCTTTGATTAGATATAATGGAAGAGAAATATGTTTATTCTTTTGAAGAAGGCAAAAAAGAAATGAAAAATCTTTTAGGCGGAAAAGGTGCAAATTTAGCTGAAATGACTAACTTGGGATTACCTGTTCCATTTGGATTTACAATTACAGCAAATGCTTGCTTAAATTATTATAAGAATAATAAAAAAATATCTCCACAAATTTTAAGTCAATTAAATGATTATCTATTCAAACTAGAAGAGAAATTAAATAAAAAATTAGGAGACGAAGAAAATCCCCTTTTAGTTTCAGTTCGTTCTGGTTCTGCTGCTTCAATGCCTGGAATGATGGATACAATATTAAATCTAGGATTAAATGATAAATCTGTTTTAGGTTTAGCTAAAAAAACAAATAATGAGAGATTTGCTTGGGATTCTTATAGACGATTTATTCAAATGTTTGGAAATGTTGTTATTGGAGTGAAACATCACATTTTTGAAGAAATTTTAGATAAAATAAAAAAAGAAAAAAATATCAATTATGATAATCAATTAAACGTTGAAGATTTAAAAAAAATAGTAGAGGATTATAAGAAAAAAATAAAAGAATTAAAAAGTATTTCATTTCCCCAAAATCCTCAAGAGCAATTACTAATGGCTATAAACGCTGTTTTTGATTCTTGGAACAATCCTAGAGCAATTACTTATAGAAAATTAAATAATATAAGTCATACACTTGGAACAGCAGTTAATATTCAATCAATGGTTTTTGGAAATATGGGAAACACATCTGGAACAGGAGTTTGTTTTTCAAGAAATCCTTCTAATGGAGAAAAAGAGTTTTATGGAGAATATCTCCTAAATTCCCAAGGGGAAGATGTTGTTGCAGGAATTAGAACGCCCAGACCTTTAATTGAATTAAAGAATGAATTTCCTAAAATTTATGACGAATTAGTTCAACTAAAAGATAAGCTAGAAAATCACTATAAAGATATGCAAGATATGGAATTTACAATAGAAGAAGGTAAGCTTTATTTTTTACAAACAAGAAATGGTAAAAGAACAGCTCATGCCTCAATTAAAATAGCCGTTGATTTAGTAGAAGAAGGTCTAATTACAAAACAAGAGGCACTACTGAGAATAGATGCAAATTCATTAGATCAAATTTTACATAAAACTTTAGATGAAAAATCTAAAAAACAAAACAAGTCAGTTGCAAAAGGCCTCCCTGCTAGTCCTGGTGCAGCAGTAGGTAAAATTTCTTTTAATGCAAAAGATGCCTTTGAGAGAAAGCAAAGAGGAGAAAATGTAATTTTAGTTAGAACAGAAACTTCACCAGAAGATATTGAAGGAATGAATTCTGCAGTAGGTATCTTAACTTCAAGAGGAGGAATGACTTCTCATGCTGCTGTTGTTGCAAGAGGAATGGGAAAATGTTGTGTTGCAGGATGTTTTGAAGCTAAAGTCAATGAAAAACAAGAAAAATTAATCATAGGAAATAGTGAATTAACTAAAAATGATTTTATCTCAATAGATGGTTCAACAGGCGAAGTTTTTATTGGAGAAATGCCTCTAACAGAGCCAAAGTTAAGTGATAATTTTAATAAAATAATGATCTGGTCAGATGAAATTAAAAAATTAGATATTAGAACAAATGCAGATACAGCTTCTGATGCTCAAACCTCATTAAGGTTCAATGCAGTTGGTATTGGTTTATGTAGAACAGAACACATGTTTTTTGGTGAAAATAAAATAAAAGCAATGAGAGAGATGATTCTTTCTTCAAATTACGAAGGCAGAAAAAAAGCATTAGACAAACTACTTCCATTTCAAAAACAAGATTTTGTTAGTTTATTTGAAGTAATGAAAGAAAAACCAGTTACAATTCGGTTATTAGACCCACCCTTACATGAATTTTTACCTGCAAAAGAAAATGAAATCTTAGAGTTGTCTAAAGAAATGAATATTGATGAAATCGAATTAAAAAAGAAAATAAAAGATTTACATGAAAATAATCCAATGTTAGGTCATAGAGGTTGTAGGCTTGGAATTTCTTACCCAGAAATAACACAAATGCAAGCAAGAGCTATTTTTGAGTCAGCAAAACAAACTAATGCAAAGCCAGAAATTATGATTCCTTTTGTAGGAGATATTAAAGAGTTTGAGAACCAGAAAAAAATCATTGACGAAGTAGCAAGAGAATTAAATTTTAAAAATTATAAAGTTG
This sequence comes from Candidatus Pacearchaeota archaeon, assembly GCA_041654895.1. Taxonomy (GTDB): domain Archaea; phylum Nanobdellota; class Nanobdellia; order Pacearchaeales; family GW2011-AR1; genus JAGVXH01. The sequence goes on along the minus strand of JBAZCR010000007.1, from coordinate 49,792 downwards.
GAACAATGATAGAAATTCCTAGGGCCGCACTAACTGCTGATAAAATAGCAAAATCTGCTGACTTTTTTAGTTTTGGAACAAATGATTTAACACAAATGACCCTTGGATTAAGTAGGGATGATGCAGGAAAATTTATTATAGAATATCTAGATAAGGATATTTATTCAAAAGACCCTTTTCAGGCAATAGACCAAGAGGGAATGGGTCAATTAATGAAAATAGCGATAAGAAAAGGAAGATATTCTAATAAAGAATTAAAGATAGGTATTTGTGGAGAACATGCCGGAGAACCTTCTTCTATTGAATTCTGCCATAAAATTGGTTTAAATTATGTAAGTTGTTCTCCTTATAGAATTTCAGTTGCAAGACTCGCAGCAGCTCAAGCACAAATTAATTTTCCAAGAGAGAACTTTAGACCAAGAAATAAATTTAATAAAAATTCCAGACCTTATAGAAGAAAATTTAATAAAAAATTTTAACCATTATCTTTATAATCTTTCTTCTTCTTCTTTAAATCATGTTACCTAAAATTATTTGTACAATAGGTCCTAGTTCTTTTTATTTTACAACACTAAAAAAGATGAAAAAAAATGGAATGGATATAGCAAGAATTAATACAAAATATGGAAACCCAAAACAATGGGAAAAAATGATTCAAAATTTAAGAAAATTAAATGTTGATATATTAATTGATATTAAATCTTTAAAATATTTAGATTGGGTAAAAAAAATAAAACCAGATTATATTGCAGTTTCATTTGCTGAAACAGTAAGTCAAATTAGACAAGTAAAATTAGAAAATGTAAAAATTATTGCAAAAATTGAGTCTATAAAAGGAGTTAAAAATAGTTTAAATTTAATTAATTCAAGTCATGGAGTAATGGTTGCCAGAGGAGATTTAAGTAAAGCAGTTTCTTTAGAAAAAGTCCCCGCAATTCAAAAAGAAATTTTATTAAGATGTAATAAGAAAAATAAATTTGGAATTATTGCTACAGAAATGTTATTATCAATGGTAAAAAATAAGCAACCAACAAATGCAGAGGTAAGTGATGTTTTTATTGCAATACTCTCAGGAGCAAAAGCAGTAATGCTAAGTGAAGAAACAGCAATAGGAAAAAATCCCACTCTTTCAGTATTCTGGATGAATAAGATAATTAAAGAAGCTAAAAAAACTAAAATTTAAACAAAAATTATATAAACCTTAAAAGTATATAGATAAGATGAATAAAAAAGCATTATTAATAGGTCTTTCTGGTTTAGTTATCTTAGTTTTACTTTATATTTTTGTATTAGATTCAAGCCTAACAGGTGGAGCAATAAATAAATTTGATGGTGAAAAGACAACTCTTTACTTCTTTCATGGAGAGGGCTGTGGTTATTGTGCTAAAGAAAAAATATTTTTATCAAGTATAGAAAAAAAGTATCCTTCTTTAGAAATAAAAAATTATGAGACTTGGTATAATAAAAACAATTATAACTTATTTGAAAACATTGCAAAAATCTATGGGATTCAAATTCAAGGAGTTCCAACAACATTCATTGGAGAAAAATATTGGATTGGTTTTTCTGATGAGATAGGAAAAGAAATAGAAAATTATATTATTTATTGTATTGAAAACACTTGTTCAAGCCCTGGAAATGTCCTAAATTAGATAATGAAAAGTTTTTATATACTATTTTTTTAATTATCTTATGGCAATCTATTCTCATTCAAAATTATCTAGTTATGAAACTTGTCCTTATCAATATAAATTAAAATATGTTGATAAAGTTAAAGTTGATATCCCTACTACAATTGAAGCATTTATGGGAAATATGGTCCATCAAGCACTTGAAAAATTATATAAAAATAAGAAATTTAAACAAGATATAAGTTTAGATTTCCTCTTAAAATTTTATTTAGAATTATGGGAAGAAAAATATACTTCTGACATTCTAATTGTAAAAGAAGGTATGACTTCTCAAAATTATAAATTAATGGGGGAGGAATATTTAATAAATTATCATAAGAGATTTTATCCATTTAATGAAATGACTATTTTAGGTCTTGAAACACAAGATAAAATGCTCTTACCTGATGGAAACTTTTGGCATGTTAGAATTGATAAATTAGGTTATGATCAGAAAGGTAATTATTATGTTTGCGATTATAAGACAAACTCAAGAATAAAAGATAAAACTGAAATAGAAAACGATAGACAACTTACAATGTATTCTATTTGGGTAAAAAATAAATTTTCAGATTCCAAAAGTATTAAATTAGTTTGGCATATGTTAGCCTTTGATAAAGATATAATCTTAACAAGAAATAAAAAACAACAAATTCAAATACAAAATCAAGTTTTAGAAAAAATAAAAGAAATAAAAGAAGCTGAAATACAAGATAATTTTCCTAGAAAAATTTCTCCCCTTTGTGATTATTGTGTTTACAAACCAATTTGCCCAAGTTTTAAACATTTATTTGAAGAGGAATCAAAATCTCCTTCCTTAATTTCTAAAAAAGAATCAGTAAATTTAGTTAATACCTTTTATGAACTAAAACAAAAGTTACAAGAGTTAGAAAAACAAAAACTAGAAATTCAAAACAAATTAATTTTATTTTCAAAAGAAAACAATGTAGATTATATTTATGGGAATGATTCAAAAGTAAACATAAAAGAATATGAAAAAATAGTTTTACCCGAGGATAAAAAAGAGCTAATTGACTTAATTAAGAAAAAAAATCTCTGGAATGAAGTAAGTATGCTAAATTATATGAGGTTAAACAAATTGGTTTTATCTGGAAATATTTCTCCAGAAATAAAAAATAAAATTGAAATCCAAAAAGAATTTAGAGTTAATTTAAGTAAAATAATAAAACAAAATAATTAAATAACTAATTAACTCTTAGTTTATTATGGTCTTTAAAAAAATAAGAAAATTCATCTTAAATCCAATAAAAATAATAATTATTCTAACTTTTTTAGTTCTAATCTTAATTGCAATAAATATATTTGGAATATTAAGTTTAGATATTGATAATTCATTTGGAGAAATAGCAAATCAAATTTTAGATATTCCTATTCAAAATAACACAATAGAATTAACAAATTCGCAAAAACAAATTCAATTAAATTTATACAATGAAAAAATATTTCCTGTCTTATTACCCTCATTTCAAATTAATTTATTAATGGAAGATAAATCAATAATAAAAACAAAAACTCCAATAACAATAGTCCCTTCAAAAAAACAAAAAACAATAAGCTTAGAGCTAACAACAAATTTTCAAAATATACAAAATTTAAATTCTAAAAAGCAAATTCAAGTTTCAATACTAGGAATAAAAGTAGCACAATTTTAAGTCACAAACATTTTTTCTAGAATTTAACAAAACCAAAACACTTAAATAATATTCTTTTTTTCTAAAAATAATTAAAACGTATTTTAATAATAAAGTGGAAAAAGAATTCTTAGAAGATTTTAATGATGAAGACGAATATGATGACAATCTTTTTGATTTAGACGAAGATATAGAGTAATTATTTTATTGCTTCTAACATTTTTATCTCTCTAAACAATCCTAGTGCTCTATATGTTTGAATCAATTTTTCTTTAATTTCTAATTTTTCACTGTTATCTATTGGCATTCTAATTAATTTTTCATAAAATTTTGAAGCAGTAACTTTTTTACCTTTTTTTTCTAAATCTTTTGCAAATTCCATGTATATATTTTTCTTAGTAAGTAATATTCGTGGTTTATCTCGAGGATTAGACTCATTATATGCCTTATTAAAAATATTATCAGCTTCTTCAACATCGTGAGATTTAGAATAAAGTTCTGCAGAATATAAATAAGAATCAATTTTATCTTTATTAGTTATTTCTATTGAGGCTTTATTACTCATATACCTTGCAGCTTTAGAAAACATTTTTCGTTCATCGTATAGTTTTGCTAATTCCCCTAACAAAAATCTTTTTATTTCAAAACTATATCCTCGCTCTTTAATTGCTTCTTCTAGATAATTTATTTTATTTAAGTCAGTATTTATAGACTTTAGTTTTTCTTTAATTTCATCAATATTTTTTTCTCTAACTTGCATAACCATAATTAATAAATTCATTATAACTTTTTAAGAATTATTACACTCTAAAATTAAGTTTTTCGCTCCCCTAATTGATAAAATTCTATTTTTCACTCGTCTTTTCAAATTTTTATCATTAGTAGCAAGAACAATTGACTTATTAAAAATATAATTTTTTATTGCTATATCAATATTAGGGTTTTTATTTAAATTAACGATTTTCAAATTAATTGTCTCTAAAATTTCTAAACTTAATTTTGCACCATCTCTAAATTTTTTCTTTTGTCTCTCATCTTTCTTAATTTTTTCTAACTCATTTATTACTTGTCTTGGTAAAATCCATTCTATTTTCTCATTAAACATATTCTCACTTAATTCAACAAAATCAATTTTTTGAAGAACACAAGTTAGTATAAAATTAGTATCTAATAATACTTCCATAAAATTAATTCTTTAATAAAGTTTATATAATTAATCTTACTTTTTAAAAAATGAAAAAAGAAGAGTTTGGTTCCTTTGAAGACATTCAAGATATGTCAAATATTTCAAGAATACTAAAAGAATCAAAAAAGGCCATTCTCTCAAAAGACTGGATGAAATTAAAAAATCTTTCAAATCAAACAATACACTCCGCAACAATACATCAAGATCCTGTAAATATTGTTATTGCTGTTTTAGTTTATTCTTTTAGCAAAGTATTACAAAGAGAAAATTATCAAAAAATGGAGGAATGGGATTTATTTTATAAATATATTTTAGAAAATTGGGATTTAATGATAAAAGCTTCTTTAGAAAATAAAAAACAAGAATTATTAGGCTATGCTGGTGAAATTAGAAATTATCTAAATAATATAGATGGAAATTTAGGAGAATATATTAAAGATATTTTTAGAAAAGCAGAAATAAATAAAGCATTTAAATTATATGAACATGGAATTTCAAGTGCTCAAACAGCAGAATTGTTGGGGATAAGTTTGTGGGATTTAGCTTCTTACATTGGACAATCAAATATTTTTGAAACACATGTAACTAATAAAATTTCCGAGAAACAAAGAATTAAAATAGTTGAGGATTTCTTCAAATGAAATTTTTAATTTTTGATGCAGGGCCAATTATTTCTTTAACAATGTCAGGATTATTACAAGTTTTAGAAAGGTTAAAAAAAAATTTCAAAGGTGAATTTATTATTACAAATGCTGTTAAAAGAGAAGTAATTGATAGGCCCTATAAAAATAAAAAATACAAATTAGAAAGTATCCAAGTTCTAAATCTGCTAAATAAAGGAGTTTTAAAATTATCTAGTGAATTCATAGACGAAAGTAGACTAAATAAAGAAACAGAAAAAATATTAAAAAGAGCAAATAGCGTATTACAAACAACTTATAATAAAAAGAAAATAAAATTAATTCAAGAAGGTGAAGCAACCTGTCTTGCATTTGCAAATTTATGTGAGGGTGAATCTATTATAGTTGTAGACGAAAGAAATACAAGGTTATTAGGAGAAGCTCCTGAGAAATTAGAGGCTCTAATGGAAAGAAAGCTTCATACTTCACTAGATTTTAACTCTGAATTTGCTCAAATAACTCAAAAATATAAAATGATTAGATCTGCTGAATTAATGTATCTTGCTTTTAAAAAAAATTTATTAGATTTAGAAAATGATGTAGAAACTCTTGATGCTGTTTTGTACAGTTTAAAATTTAATGGGACCGCAATATCTAGCGAAGAAATCGAAGAGATTAAAAGATTAACAAAAAAATAAATTATTGACAAACTTTTTATACTCTTTTTTATATATACTTAGATGAATAAAATTTCTAAACAAGATAAAATTAGAGCAGAAAACTTAATTGAAGAAGTAAGTGAAACTTTAGAAACTTGTATTAAATGTGGAATGTGCAAAAGTTTATGTCCTGTATTTAAAATCTTAAGAGAAGAAGCAGTCTCTCCAAGAGGAAAAGCAATTGTTTTATCAGATAAAATATTAAACAATATTATTTTTCAATGTAATTTATGTAAGGCTTGTGAAGAAAAATGCCCTCTAAAAATAAAAGTTTGTGATTCTATATTAAAAGCAAGAGAAGCAATGGTTTTACAAGGGAATGAATTAAAACAGAATAAAGAAATGATTGAGAATTTCAAAAAATACGATAATCCTATAGGAAAGCCAAAACAAGGGGAAAATCAAAAACTTTATTGTTGTTAATTAAAGAATTCATCTAATTTTTCTTTTTTCTTATAATCGTATATCTTTGAATCTTTTATTCTTTCTTCAACTTCTTTTTGAAGCTGTTTTTTCAAATTATCTTCTATTTCTTTTATAATATTATTTTTTAAATTTTCTATTTCTTGTAGACGAAAATCATCCATATAATCAATCTCCTTTTCATCTATTCTTTCATTAATTAACTTTTTATCTAATCTTTTATCTAAATCCTCTTCTAGTTCAATTAAATGCATAATATTTTTTGCACAATTAATTACTTCTTCAGGAAGTCCTGCTAATTTTGCAACTTGTATTCCATAACTCTTATCTGTTCCGCCTTTTACAATCTTTCTTAAAAATAAAATTTTATCCTCTTGTTCCTCAACTGATATATTATAATTACTAATTCCCTCAAACTTATCACTTAATTTATTTAAATGATGATAATGCGTTGCAAAAAGAGTAAAGCATTTTATTTCGTTATTTAAATATTCTGCAATTGCCCAAGCTAAACTTACACCATCAAATGTTGATGTTCCTCTACCAATCTCATCTAAAATAACAAAAGAATTTTTACTAGCATTATTTAATATATTCGCTGTTTCATTCATTTCAACCATAAATGTTGATTGCTTATTCACTAAATCATCATATGCACCTATTCTACTAAAAACTCTATCAATAATACAAATATTCGCAAAATTCGCTGGAACAAAACAACCCATTTGAGCCATTAATATTGATAAAGCTATTTGACGAAGATAAGTTGATTTACCAGCCATATTTGGCCCTGTGATTATCATTGTTCTATTTTTTGAGTCAAGGTAACAATCATTAGTAATAAAGTCAACATCTCCAAATGATTCTATAACTGGATGTCTTGAATCTTTAAATTCAATAATATGTTCATTATTTATCTTAGGTTTAGAATAATTCTTTTCTTGAGAGACAATTGAAAATGAAGATAATACATCAATAACAGAAACTGAACTCGCAACATATTGAACTTCAGAAATAAATTCTATTAAGCTATCTAAAATTTCTACGTAGAGATTATATTCTAATTCATAAATTTTATCTTGAGCACTTAAAATTTTTAATTCTAATTCTTTAAGTTCTTCTGTAACAAATCTCTCACTATTAACCTGTGACTGCTTTCTAATAAAGTCATCAGGAACTAAATTTAAATTAGATTTTGTTATTTCAATAAAATAGCCAATCACTTTATTATACCTTATTTTAAGAGACTTAATCTTTGTTCTTTCCCTTTCTTTTTCTTCTAAATTTGCTAAATAACTTCTAGCATCTTTTCTTATTTTTCTTAATTCATCCAGCTCTTTATTATATCCTTCTCTAATAATATTTCCCTCGTTAATTAGAGTATTTGGATCTTCTTTTATTGAATTTAAAATTATTTCTTTTGGTTTTTCTAAGTCAGAAATATCTGAAAAACTCTGTAATAAACCTGATTTAGAATTAGTTAATAACTCTTTAATCTTCGGAATATATTTTAATGAATTTCCTAAAGAGATTAAATCTTTTGGATTTGCATTCTTAAAACTTACTCTACTAATAAGTCTCTCAATATCATAAACATTTTTTAAGCATTCTCTTAAATCATGACGATAAATTAAATTTTCTTTTAATTCTTCAACAGCATCAAGTCTTTCAATTATTTTATTCTTATCAATTAAAGGAGAAGTTATCCATTTTTTTAATAGTCTTTTACCCATCGGTGTAATTGTTCTATCAATAACTGATAAAAGTGTTGCATCTTTAGAATCATTAATTATGTTTTTTGTTAATTCTAAATTCCTGATAGTTGAATCATCTAAATACATAAAATCACTTATACGATAAACCTTGATTTTATTTATGTGGTATACATTATTCATTTGCTTCTCTTTAATATAACTTAAAAGTGCTCCACAACTGCAAATTAGAGAAGATTCATCAATTCCAAATCCTTCTAAGTTAAAGACATCAAAGTGTTCTATTAAAACAGATTTTGCTTTTTCAATGTAAAAAAATCTATTACTATATTTACTTAGATTAAACTTATTTTTTAATAAACTTAAAAGAGATTCATCATTAAAAAAATCAGAATATATTATTTCACTAGGATTTAATCTATTAATTTCATTTAAGAAGTCTTCTTTATTTAAATTACAACACATAAATTCTCCAGTAGATACATCACAATAAGATAAAGCATAATTTTCATTTTCTTTATAAAAACTTAAGATATAATTATTTGATTCTTTATCTAAGATTAAGTGTTCTATAACAGTTCCAGGGGTAACAATTCTAACCAAATCTCTTTTTACAAGGCCTTTTGCTTTTTTAGGATCTTCTGTCTGCTCAACAATTCCAACTTTATATCCTTTTTTTACTAATTTTGCCAAATAAGGGTCTATTGCATGATAAGGAATTCCTGCTAATGGTGCTTTTGTTTCTCCTTTCCCACGCGAAGTTAGTGTAATTTGTAATTCTTTAGCAACTGTTTTTGCATCTTCAAAAAAAGTCTCATAAAAATCCCCCATTCTAAATAAAATGATACAATCAGGATTCTCATTCTTAATTTTCATGTACTGTTGCATTCCTGGAGTCAATTTCATATTTATAAAAAGTTTATTTTTCTTTAAAACAATTTATATTATCAATTTTAAATATACATTTCACTATAATAAGTACTTTAAACTAGATTAAATAAATTAAAATATGGTAATTAGAGTTCTAAATGAAGGTTTAATCAATAAAATTGCAGCTGGTGAAGTAATTGAGAGACCTGCAAATGTTGTAAAAGAATTGCTTGAAAATTCATATGATTCTGCAGCAGATTCAATTAAAATAGAAATTATTGATTCTGGATTTAAAAAAATAAAAATTAGTGATAATGGTATTGGAATGAGTAAAGACGATTTATTGCTTTGTGTTAAAAGATATGCTACTTCAAAAATTCAACAAGAAAATGATTTATTCAATATACATTCCTTTGGATTTAGAGGAGAAGCCTTATTTAGTATTTCACAAGTTTCTACAATGATTCTTATTACAAAAAGAGAATGTGATGCAATTGGAACACGAATTGAAGTAGAAGCAGGTAAAATAAAAAAAATAGAACCTGTTGCTTGTAGCAAAGGAACAACAATTGAAGTAAATGATTTATTTTTTAATACACCTGTTAGAAAAGAATATTTAAGAAATAAGGATATTGAATTTAGTCACATATTACATATTGTAAATAAATATGCTCTCATAAAAAAATCAGTTTCATTAGTTTTAGTGCATAATAATAAAGAAATAATAAATTCTCCAAAAACAGATTCTCTTTTAGATAATATTATATCTTTGTATGGGGCAAACTTTTCAAAAGATTTAATAGAAGTCAAATTTTTAGAAGGAGATTTTTATTTATTTGGATATATTTCCAAACCAAATCTAACAAGGTCTGACAAAAGCGAACAATCTATATATGTTAATTCAAGATTTATCAAGGATAAAATTATTACTGAAAGTGTTTATGATGCATATAAAACACTATTATTCATAAACAGACACCCCATCTTTATCTTAAATTTGGAAATTAATCCTTCTCTAATTGATGTTAATATACATCCTGCAAAAGAAATCATTAAATTCAAAGATGAAGATAAAATTAAAAGTTTTGTTTTTAGAGCAATTAAAAAAGCAATTTATAGTTCTGAATTAATTACAGAAGCAAATATTGAAAACAAGGAACACATTAAACCATCAAAAGTTTATGATTTCAATCTGGACAAACAAACGAATTTATTTAGTGAATCAAAAACCAGAATACAAGATAAAGAAATTAATGATTATTTAGATAATAAAATTTTAAGAGACTATAAAATTCTAGGGCAAGTTAATAAAACTTTTATTATTTTAGAAGATAATAGCGGATTAATCATATTAGATCAGCATGCTGCAGAAGAAAGAGTTAATTATGAGAAATACATGTCTGAATTTGTTAAAGGTGCTATAAAAAAACAAAAACTATTAGATAGCAAAGTCTTAGAATTAAACAAAGAACAAAAAAATACTGCATTAAACAATAGAGGTTTTTTGAATAGTATTGGTTTTGAATTTGAAGAGTTTGGTGAAAATAGTCTTAAGGTCTCAAGTGTTCCAGAAATCTTTGGAAGATTAAAAAGTATCCTCTTTCTTTACATATTAAATGAACTTGTAAATAATAAGGGAAAAATTATAGACAAGGAAATAGAAGAGAGAATCATTAAATTCTCATGTAGAGCAAGTGTAAAAGCAGGCCAAGAACTAACTAATGATGAAATTAGAAAACTAATAAATAACTTAAATAATTGTGAAAATCCTTACTCTTGTCCACATGGGAGGCCAATATCAATAAGATTAAGCATAGGCGAATTAGAAAGAAAATTCAAAAGAACTGGTTGGTAATTTTCACAAAAATACCTAATAATCTCATTTTTTCACTCCTTTAGAATAATCAATTAACTAAATTTCAGTAAATAAAAATCTTTTTAAACTCTTGTGATAACAACTTTTTATAAAAATGGTACTATTTTTGTCAAACCTAATAAAAAGTACTAAATTAAACGGAGGTTCTAACAATGTCAAACGATGATGACTTCGAAAACTTTGATGAAGATGAAGACTTCAGAGAAGATGAAGATGATTTTGATGATGACTTTGATGACGAATAAATAAGTCAAAAATCTTTTTATTTTTATTTTTTAATCATTTATGTGTAAAGAAGAATTTATATTTCTCTTTATTTTTTTTATTCAGTCTAACAAATCCAAATCTTTCAAATTGGATTATTTCTCCTTCTTTTAAATTTTGAATTTCAGGCTCAGCTAACCCTTCTTTAATAGAACCATCTGTCATAATTATTTCTACTTTAATATTATTCTGATTTGCATTTAACCAGTGTAAATATTTAACATTTAAATTTGGCTCTGGCTCAGTTGAAATATAACTAAAGCTTAGAAGTTCAGAATTATTTTTTTTAAATGCCTTAAAGTTAAATAAATGCATAAACCTATAATTTCCTGATTCAAAATTTTCATAATCTTCTTTTGAAACTAGAAATTCTTGGCTTGTTTTATATTCTTTAAAACCCATCTCTTGGTTTGGGTGAAGAGGAATTTTTACATTCAGTTCTGGAGAAGATAAAATCTTTATTTTAACAGGATTTTCAACAAAAAAATATCTTTTAGATTGTTCAATATATTTTTTATTTATTTTGTATAAAATATCCACAGGAACACTAGTATTAGATTTTTTAACTCCCTGGGAAATGATGAATTCTCTTATTGCTTGAGGTTGTATTCCTCTTGCTTTTAATGATTGTAATGACCAAAGCCTAGGATCATCCCAACCAAAATAACTTCCAGATTTAACCTCTCTAATTCCCTTAGACTTTGATAATTTAATTCCTTCTAAAATTAAATGCCCATTATTTATAATTACAGGATTATCCCAATTCAAGATTTTTCTAATAAATTCTTCTACTTTTCCTTCAATATCTAACTCTACCCCCCTAATAGCATGAGTAATTTTCCAGAAATGATTGTCTATTGCCCAAGAAAATTCCATGGTCGGATATACTCTAAATTCTGTACCCCTTCTAGGATGAGGCCGGTCTGAAATTTTAAACATAACTCTATCTCTAAATGCAGGATCTGGATAAGACATATCTGTTTTTAATCTAACAACATAACTACCTTCAGGAGCCTGTTTTTTGTCAAACATCTTTTTCCAAAGTTCTAAGTTTTTTTCAGATAAATTATTCCTACAGGGACATTCTTTTTTCTGTAATTTTAATTCTCTAAAGCTTTCTGCATTACAAGAACAAACATACATATAACCTTTTTTTATTAATTCTTCAGCATATTTATAGTGTTCTGAAATTCTGTCTGACTTATATAAAACCTCATCAAATTTACAATTCAACCATCTTGCATCTTCTTCAATTAATTTATATGATTCTGGAGAAATAGGCTTTTCTTCTGAACCAATAGTATCATCAATTATTAATAAGAATTTTCCATCATATATTTTAGCATATTCATCATTTAATATTAAAGGACGAGAGTTTCCTAAGTGAATTGCTCCAGAAGGAAATGGTGCAAAACGCATAACAACTTTTCCTTTTTTGGCATTGGGTAATTCAGGTAAGCCAACTCTTTCTTCTCTTTTATTTATTAAATTTTTAAGTTTTTCAAATTCTTTTTTTTGAGTTTCAATTTCTAATTTATTTGTCTCATTAATAACTTCATTAATTTTTGAACTATATTCTTTAATTTGTGATTTTTTTAAACCTTGAGAAAAAAGTCCAGATAAAACAGAACCAAAATTAGCTTTACCATTATATTTAATAGCATTCTCCAAAGCATATGCTCTAATTACATCTTCTTTAATTTCACTCATCTTAAATAAAATACAAAGAAGGTTTTAAGGTTTATGGGAAAAAGTTTTAACAAAATCTTTAATAATTACTTTCTATTAGAATAATATATGAGTCAAATCAAACAAGCAATTTTTGAAGCAAAAAAAGGAATTAAAAAAAAGCATGGTGGACCTTTTGGCTGCATTATTGTAAAAGACAATAAAATAATCTCATCAGCTCATAATACTGTTTTAAAAGACAAAGATCCTACAAGTCATGCAGAGATAAATGCTATTAGAAAAGCTTGTAAAAAATTAAAAACCCTTGATTTAAGTCTATGTGAATTGTATACTACAACTTATCCTTGCCCAATGTGTTTAGGGGCAATATTATGGTCAAGAATAAAAAAAATCTATTATTTAACAGATTCAGAAGATGTAAAAAAGATAGGTTTTGATGACTTAAAGTTTTACAAATTTATTCAAGGAAAAAATAAACACCTATTAAAAATTGAAAAAATTAATTCATTAGAAAATAAAGACTTCAATTATTTTTTAAAAAATTATAAAGAAAAGACATATTAATTTTCTAGCTATTCATTCAACAGAATCTTATAAAAAATTAATAAATACAAACTATTTTTTGTATAAATCCCAATCTCCATTAAAGATATATTTTAGGTCTTCTTTTCCTAATTCACGAGAATAAGGTTCATAAGAGTATTTTTCTGCAACTCTATTAACAATACACTCGTTTGAAGAAATAGTTCCACATTCTTCGTTTATATCTTCGCCTAAAATAGACAAATCTAAGCTTTTCATTATTTTTTGAATACATTATTCTTTAAAAATATTACTTAACTGAAAAAATTATATAAGGATTTTTGTTTTTTATAATTTTTTAAAATATAAGACTTTTCAATTAAACTATGCGCATCTTCTTTAATCTCTATTTCAATTTTTTTTAATGCTTTTTCTAATGAATCAAAAGACTCAGGTTTATTATTTAACGCTCTTCTCGTAGTTTCTCTTACAATTCCAACGCCTAATGGTGCATAATACTCTTCTGTAATTTTCCTAATAACTAAAATAGTTGCCTGCCTTTTTATTTTTTCCAAAAATTCTATTACTGGTAATCTCATTGCATAATATCCCCCAGTCACATTTTTTGCATAGTTTTTTCTCCCGTTAAATGTTTCAAAATCTAGAGCATAAACTTTCTTCTCTGAATATAAACTTGAATCCATCCAAATTTCAATTGCTTCAAAAGAATAAATTCCAGGTAAAAGTAATATTTCTATATAATTTCCTAAATAGTTTCCCTTGTATAAATAAATTTCATCTAATTCCTTATAATGTCTAATTTTTTCCAATAGATTTTTAGATATAATATCATCAACTGCAGTTATACTCCATCGAGTAGGAACTAATTTTCTTTGAGTTTTTTGTCCTAATGCACCAATAGAAAGAAGTTTCTGCAAATGTTCTGTATCAATATCTGATTCATAGAGTTCATTAATCGCATTTATTGCTTTTACATTAGAATCGTTCACCAAATAATCTATCTTTTTCAAAACTTTTGTATTCTCTTGTAAAATTACTTTTTGTATTGGGGCCGGATTTGTCATTGGCATAAAAATAGAGGATGGATTAATTTTTGTAACCGGTTTCTTCTTTAAGAAAAATTCAACAGAAGTAGGTTTATGTGTTAGTGCTAATTCTTTTGTAATATTTTTAAAAGAGTTTGATTTTTTAATATTTGAAATTTCTCTTCCATAAATTAATTGCCCCCTAAGCCTTAGAACATTTGCAATACTTAAATTATTCTTAGACCAATCATTTGCATTTTTAAATTCTGCATGTCTTGTTTCAAAGTTTGTTGGAGCTAAAATTCCTGTATTTACATTAGGGTAATTTATTCTACCAACAAAAATTTCAGGAGGGCTTGGACCAGAAAAATGAGTTGATACTTTTGGAACATTTTCCATAAAATTAAATAAGATTTTACATGGTTTTCCACACAAACCTTTTCCTTTACACTTCACACATAAACTGTCCATATAAGAATATATCTTTTTAAGGTTAAGTTCTTTTTGGTATAAAAAATAACAAATCTTTTATAAATAATAATTCTTAATAATTATAATGATAAAGAGAATTTTTAGTAAATTTATTAATTTTTCAGAATCTACAATAAATAAAATTGAAAACTCTAAAATTCCTTTTTATTATTTTATATTTTCCTTTTTATTTATCATTCAATTAAGAAATTTATTAGAAAATTTTTCTGCAGGAACAAGAATTAATTTTTATGCTCATTTTCACTTTACTCTTTTTTACTCTTGTATAATTCTCACTCTTATCTTAATTACAAAAATATTCACAAAAGAAAAAATAATCAAATCATTTAAATCTTTTTCATTATTTTTCTCAGTTATTTTGATTGGTCCAATAATAGATATTTTTAATTTAGGGATTCGTAATAGTAATATGTCTTATTTTTATCCTAATAATTTCAAGGAACTTTTAGTTATGTTTTTTACATTCGGTGGAAAATATAATGGATTTGGAGCTACAATAGGTATGCAAATTCATATCTTTCTAATTTTAATTTTAATTTTAATATACACACTAGTAAAAACAAATAAAAATTTTAAAAAAAGCTTTTTAGTTCCATTTTTAATTTATATCGTCATATTTTTTTATGGCTCTCTAGCTTATCTCTTAAAGTCTTTTTTTAATTTTGTATACAATGATAATGCCTTCTCAATGATATTTTTTATTATATTATTTATTTTATTAGTAATCTCTTTTTATATTACTAAAAAAGAATTTTTCAAAATAATAATAAAAGACTTTAGAACATCACGAATATTATTTTATTTTTTAATCTTAGTTTTAGGTGTCGCAATTGGATATAAAAATTATGACCTGTTAAGATATAATATACCAGAATTTTTATTTCTAAAAATAATTATTTCTTTTTTAAGCATTTTATTTGCGGCTTTTTTTTCTATTATTTCTAATAATTTTGCAGATTATAATATTGACAAAGTTTCAAACAGTGAAAGGCCTTTATTCAAAGAGAATCTTTCTAAAAAAGATTATCTAATTTTTGGATTAATTTCATTATTCTTATCGTTAATCTCTGCTTCTTTATTAGGTTATTTTGGTTTTCTATCTATCTTCTTGTTAATCGGAAGTTATTTTATTTATTCAATGCCTCCTATAAGGCTTAAGCGAATTCCAATCTTTTCAAAAATAACAATATCTCTAAATTCCCTATTCTTATCGTTCTTAGGTTTTTCCTTCTTTTTAAGAAATACTGATATAATACACTTAACTTCTTTTCCAACAGAATATATTATCTTCTTTTTGTTATTCTCTTTAGCAGCTAATTTTATTGATATTAAAGATTATGAGGGTGATAAGAAAGAAGGAATAAAGACACTACCAGTTTTATTAGGTTTAGAGAACTCGAAAAAATTAATTGCGCTTTTTTTTATATTGCCTTTTTTATTTATTGGCTTTTTAAATCAAGATTTGATGATTGTATGTATTCTACTTTCCTTTGTAAATATATTATTAATCACCGATAAAAATTATGATGAAAAACATTTATTCTTAATAATATTATTTAGTATTTTATCATATATCCTTACATTTTTAATTTATATTCCTATTTAAAATGAAAAAATTTAAAAAAATAATTTTATCCTTTTTGTTAATTCTTATAATTTTATTTGCAATTAATTATTTTTTAAACTCTTTTAATCAATCAAAAAGATTAAATCTAGAAAAAGAGCAACAAGAATTTTACAATTCTCAAGAATTAGAGGAAGAGATTGAGAGTATTATTCAAAAAGGTATTGATTTTTTATATGACTCACAATTAGAGTATGGCGAATTCAAGAGTTATTATTGTTTTGATTCAAATTTAAGCAATTGTTATTTTGATAGTTCTCCATTTATAACAACCTTTGTTTTATATTCTATTAAAGATATATCAAATCCTAAAGTAAATGAAATAAGGGAAAAGGCAATAGACTTTTTATTAAAAGAACAAAAAAATGGTTCATGGAGTTATTGGACAACTAGCAATAATAAAACTCTTGTTTCTGATTTAGATGATACTTCTTGTGTTTCATTTATTTTAAGACAAAACAACATCACATTTAAAGAGAATATTTATTTAATTAAAAATAATAAAAATACCGAAGGTTTATATTATACTTGGATTAATCCACCTTTTGAAAATGATTTAGATTGTGTAGTTAATACTAATGTTTTATTATACTTACAAGAAAATGACTCGGTTGTTTGTAAATACCTAAATGATGCTATTAAAAATAATAAAGAATGTTCTATATACTATCCAAGTAGATTATCTTTCTATTATATGGTTTCAAGAGCATATAGTAATAACATTACTTGCTTAAGTAAAAGTAAACAAAAAATAATAAAAGAAATTATTCACTCTCAAAAAGAAGACGGTTCTGTCGGAAACATCTTAGAGACCAGTTTAGCATTAAATACTTTAATTAATTTTGATTATAAAGGTAAGGGAATTGATAAAATTATTAATTATTTAATCTTAAATTTTGATGATGCTATTAACTCTAAAAACTTATTTTATTCTTATGAAATTAATTCAGCATATTTTTATTCTGAGGATTTAACACTTTCAATTTATTTAGAAGGATTAAATAATTATTATAGTTCTTATTTAAATTAGTAATTACAAACACATACCCTCTGATAATAACTAGATCCGGAGCTACAACTTTGAGAAGGCACACTATACCCTGGGTCAGCTCCCCTATATCTACACCAATTACGAGTCCATGAATTCCCCCAAGTATCTGTTCCAGTTTGATATTGCCTATGGGGGGAGCCTGAATAAGCTTCATAAGTACAATCAATGTTACCGAAAAAGGCTTTACATACAGCACAACCAGTATTATCATTCCAATTTTTTGCAATACAACCTCCATAACTACCACAAACAGTAGTGCATGATTGTCCAGAGCCTCCTGCTCTCCAGCAAGCATTTCCCCCTTGCCCTACACAATTGCTACATCCATCAGATTTCATTACTCCACTACATGTTCTACAAACTCCCCCATAACATCTTTTATCAGAACCACTACAAGCATAAATGTTTGAAGGATTCCAGTCAGTTGTTCCAACAATCGAACAAGATAAATTAGTTATTTCAATAGTGCTGGGATGATAATTAAAAAAAGCAGTCCACTCAGTCTCTGTTTTTAATGGGAGAAATAAATCATTTAATGCAGAAGAGCTATAATAAATTCTTAAATCTTTAGAATATTTTTGAAACCTATATTCATTTCCTGGAACTAATGTAAAATTTTCTTCTGTTTTAATAGTTGTAAAACTTTTTACTATTTTAATAGTAGGAAATATTGCAAATAATAAAGTAAGGATAATTAATAAATTTATATAATAAATTAATTTTGAGTTTAACATAAATCATAAATCCTTTTTATTTATATAAACTTTTTGCAATCTACTCTTATTTATTGTAATCTTCATAAAATTCTTCTCTACTCATTCCAGGAATATAAATTGAGGGATCATCTAAAATAAAATCCCTAATATATTCTACATTAACATTATTTCTTAAATTATAAATATATTCATCTAAAAAATCAGCTTTTTTTTGATCACTTAGTATTTCTTTTAAATCAGGTTCAATTTCTTTAAAAGGAGGGTAGACTTGAGGATATCTTTCTTTCATAAAATCAAATAAATCTTGTGCTTCTTCTGTTGTAACTTCAAATTTCTCTTTGTTATCCTCTAAAATTTTCTTCTTATATTGATAAATAATATAATATTTCTTATAATAATTAAAAGTTTCTTTATCTAAACTTTCATTTAATGTATCTTTTATTTCTTTATCGTCTACATTAAATTTTTCTTGTAGTGCATTTACATATAATAATTCTTCATTGATAATGTAATCTAATGCTTCATAATTTGTCAAATTTCTGTTCTCTTCAATTAATAATAATTCTTGTAAATAAAATACATCATTTAATCTTATCTCTTGTTTATCAATCATTACAATAATTGGATTTTTCAATTCATCTTCAGAAGGAGAAAATGATTTATTGCTAAAGTAAATTATTGTAAATAAAGATGATAAAATAAGCAATAAAATAATTAAAAGGTATCTGCTACTCAAAATTTTTATAAAATCCTCTTTATTCATATTTAACTCTTAATTAAAATTCTATATAAATGTTTTTATCACAACTAAATTTATAAAACATAATTAATATTTTTGCTTATGATTATTGATGTTAATGATTCTGAATTTGAAGAAAAAGTGATTAATCAATCAAAGAAAATTCCTGTCTTAGTTGATTTTTGGGCTACATGGTGTGGTCCTTGTATGACATTAAAGCCAATTTTAGAAAGAATTGCTAGAGATTTAGGAGAATCAATTGTTCTTGCCAAAATTGATGTCGAAAAAAATCAAGAAAATGCATTAAAATATTCAGTTATGAGTATTCCTGCTGTAAAATTATTTAAAGATGGTCATATTGTTGATGAATTTGTAGGTGCTCAACCAGAAGAAATTATTCGAGAATGGTTAAAACAAAAATTGTAAATAAAAATTAATTACCTCTTCTATTATTTGCTCTTAAAGACGGATATGCTTTTGGAACTTTAACTCTTGAATGTCTATGTCCTCTTGATTTTTTACCAGCAGAAGTTAGTCCTCTTAATGCTCTTGCTTTATTAGCGGGTTTTGTTACAAAAGATAATTCTTTATCTGTTTTTATCTCTGGGCTTGCTCTGTCAACTAAAATTACTTCATAAAAATAATGTAAACCATCTTTTCCAATATTATATGAATTTAATACTTCCATATTTTTATATTTCCTAGCAACTCTTGTTTCAGCAATTTCCTGATAATTCATTCTTAAATTTTTTCTAATATGAAGTCTTTTTGTTCTTCTTCCTTTATTTGGTCTAGTTCTTTTATGACCTCCTCTTTTAATTCTAACTCTTACAACAATAACACCTTTTTTTGCTTTATATCCTAAAGAGTGAGCTCTATCTAACCTAAGAGGTTTATCAACTCTTACAATACTTTCTCCTTTTCTCCATTGAATCATTCTTTCTCTTAAGAGTTTTTTATCTGGTTTTTTCCACGCTTCTCTTAGATATTTACTAACTCCCATAGTAATCATTTACAAAAATCTGTTTATAAAGCTTATTGTTTATTTTAAGATGAGCCCGCTGTGATTTGAACACAGGACCCCCGCCTTATCAGAGCGATGCGCTACCTGGCTGCGCCACGGGCTCAATAACTGAATAACAAATCTTTGGTTTATAAGTTTTTTTAATTTAAAATTTATCCAAAAACTTCTTTAAAATATTTATGTAAGTCTTTTCTTTAAAACTCAAGAAATGAAAGGAGGTCAAAAATAATGAAAAATAAATATCTTTTTAGTTTATTATTGTTAAGTCTATTTTTAATTAGCTCTTTTGTATCATCATCAGAAGGCTTAGATCCTATAACAAATGTAAGCGCTACAATGAAAGTAAGAGCAAATATAATAAAGCCTAATATGGGAATAAATGTTCCAAGCTTAGTAACAATAGGTAATATGGCTCCAGGTTATTTATCTGATAGACAAGATATTAATATTACTAATACAGGAAATGTTAATTTAGTTATAACTCCTGAGTTAGAAGAAAGTTATAATGGGGATGTGTATAATTATTTATCTTTTAAGAGAATTTTAGATGACCCTTTGGCTAAGATTGGGGATTATTCTTTAGAACTACTAAAACCAAATGCAGTTGGAGGTACAAGATCTGAAAGAATATACATGTATCTTGATTTAACAGGCTTTACAAAGGAGTTGAATAATACGTTAACAAACCATGAAGTAGATGTAATATTTTGGGCAACAGCACTTTAAAATGAAGATAACGATTTTTTTTCTCTTTTTTTTCTCTTTTTTAAGTTTAGTTAATTGTTCTGAATTAAAAATAAGCCCACAAGAATTATTTTTTGAGGGAGAAACCAATAAATTTATATGTAAAAATATTTCAATAGAAACCTCAGAAGAATCAACTGTTATAATTCAAGATAGATGGGCAATTAAAGATTTCCAAGAAAAAGATTTTAAGTCTCATAAATTAAAAAGCGAAGACTTAGATTTAGCTTTAACTTATAATTCTTCGAGAAGAGTAATTGATTTATCTAATGAGCTCATTTGTATTAAAGCAAAACAAGCTGGTTTTTATCATGGCTTAATTTTACTTAGAATTAAGGATAGTTCTAGTGGTATTGGTGTCTGGATTAATTTAAACATTTCAGAAAAAAATTTTAAGACTAAAGTTAGTGATACGATTTTACTTAAGAATAAAGAAAGTTCTAAACTTGTAAGTTTTGTTTTATTTTTACTTATCTTAATACTATTAATTGAACTTATCTTTTATTTGAAAAAGAAGATTTATTCTTAAGTTTTAAAGCTAACCTAATTGTATAATTAATTGGGTTTTTTATATTCATTTCTTCTTTTTCAAGATTTCCAAAAACCTTGTATATTTGTTTGTCATAATTTGGTGGTAGAGGTTTTCTCTTAGAGAACCAATAAATCTGACCCCTGATATAACCTTCCTTTAGAGGATATTTATTTTTCAAATTCCATTCTTTTATTTTTTCATTAATATAATCTTGCGGAAATTCTAAAGCATTATAAAATGAAAGTAAGAGATACAAAGCCCTTTTTCTTCCATCATCCTTTACTCCTTTAAGAATTTTTTTAATAATTGGGGGAAACATATCTTCATTAATTGTTAAACCTTTAATATCAATTTTATCACCTTTATATTTTTTTTCTTCATAATATTGTTTTTTTTCAACCCAATCAATAGCTTGCAACAATAATTCTCGTGCTTGGCCCTCTTCTACTTTTGGCATAAAATCCTTAGGATCTTTTATTTTTAGAGGTTCAGCATCATATGGATTAAAATTCTTTAAGTCTTCTTTAGATATAACAATTGAAGCTAAAGCAGTTTTTTCATGTAATGAATAAGGTGCCCTAAAAAGGTGTCTTGAAGCAACAAGGACAATATCTACAACATCAATTAATTCCTTTGTTGTTATTTGCTTCTTAAATAACTTAGGTTCTTTTTTAGAGTTTGTTTCACAATTCAAACAAAAATAAACTTCTTCAATATCTACTCTCTGCATCTTAGAATTACATGAAGGACAAATCATTTCATTTCTATTTGATTTCATAGAATTAACAACAGAGCGGCATCTAATATTTGAGCAAACATATTTTCCAATTTTCTTTAGTTGTGCAATATTATCACACCTTAGACATTTTGTCTCATAAATTGATTTTCCTTTTTTTTCTAAATCACTTGAACTAGAAAGATTTAATATTCTCTTATTCAAATTATCATCTATTAATTCATTTAGATAACTAGCAATTAATCTAGGCCATTCAGGGAACATATCTTTTGTGTTAATATCATTAACCTTCTCAGGAAATGACTTAAACGGAACAATGATATGAAATCCTTTACTACCTGAAAATTTAATGCCATAATTATAGACACCGTGATGTTCTAATGCTTCAATTAAAAGTTGAGCTGCAATTTTTGAATAATCTAAATATTTTGAATCAATATCAATTAAGAAGTCCCACCCAATTTTTATTTGATTATATTCTTCAGGGCTCATATTTGTATTAATCTCTAATGGATTTTTCCATAATTCTTCAGAGCAATGAAATGATGTAGCTCCTTTTTTAGCAAAAGTTACAATATCAAATGGATAATCAAAGCAATCTGGTCTTTTTCCAAATCCTTCTAAATAACGAGGGACTGTTTCTCTATTTTTACAAAAATTAAACATTGCCTCTTGAATATCTTTTCTAAGATAATATGATTTTGCAATTCTTTGAACTTTTTTTAAATCTTCCTTTTTTTCCATATAATATAAAATATATAGGACTTTTTAGCAATTGCGGTTATTCTTCCGATAATACTTTTCCAAATATTTATAAATAAACAAACACTAAAAACAATATGAAAAGAGGAGTGATTATTCTATTTAGTATTTTATTATTAGTGCCCTTTATTTTTGCAAATGAAGGTGAAACCTCTTCTTCAAATGATTTAACTAATAATCCAGAAATTGATAAGGGATTTGTTTGTTTAGAAACAAAAGTAGGAGATTCTTGTCAAAATATTAATTCAGTTGAAGAATTAGCACTAACAATTCTTGCTACTCCAAAAGATATTATATATGAAGCGTGTGTAAAAAAATTAGAATCAAAATTATCAACAAACACTATTAATTCTGTAAGCATAAAAGATGTTTCTTTAAGCATCCTTGCTTTAAACCATGCTGGAAAAGAAACAAAAAACCTTCAAGAATGGATAATAAGTAAAGAAAGAAATCCAGTAGAAATAGAGTGGTTTTTACAAGTTGATTCAAATAAGGCAACAACATGTAATATAACATATGATTCAAAAAATTATTATGAATTTAGTATGTCTGAGAATAAAAGAATAACCCCATTAAAGAGTAGAGGAGATTGTTTTACTCTAGAAAAAAATTTCTGGTTAAAAATAAAACCCGGATGTTATAATAATCAGACATTTACCATAAGTTGTCAGGAGGATTTTAATTCAAATTTATTTTATCAACAAACAAATAATAATGAAAGAATTTTTGTTATAGATAATACAATTTCTTCTCCAGCATACAATAGAGTTGAATTACAAGTTCAATCAAGATGTTTTTCACCAACAAAACAAGGTTCTTGTAATTTTGAAGATAATGTTTGGGCAGCATATGCTTTAGCAGTCACAGGAAATGATATACAAAAATATATGTCTTATATCTATGCATTAGCAGAATCAGGTGAAAATCAAAGATATTTGCCCTATGCTTTTATTTATTTATTAAATATTAATTCTCAAAACTATGCAACAAGGTTAGTTAGCTTGCAAAGAAGTGAAGGTAATTGGAATATAGCAAATACACCTTATACAAGTATACATGATACTGCTTTAGCTTTGTTATCATTAGGAGTCTCTACAGACGAGAAAACACAAAGGGCAAGAAATTGGTTAATTTTTACTCAACAAGGAAGTGATGGTTGTTGGAGAAGCAATGTAAAGGATACAGCTTTTGTTTTATGGTCTCTTGAAAGAAGGCCCGGAAAAACAGTAGCAGGGGATATAGTTCGTTGTGAAGATTTAGGATATTCTTGTGTCTCTACAAACAACTGTGCAAGTGGGGGAATCTTAAGCCAGTATTATTGTTCTTCATTAGGTGCGCAGTGTTGTAGTGAATTAAAAAGATGTACTGAAATCGCAAATGGAAAAATTTGTTCTGAAAATAAAGAATGTTCTGGAACAAACGTTAAAGCAAAAGATACAGATGTTTGTTGTATATCCGAATGTGTAGAAAAGCAAGTTCTCAGCGAATGTGAGCAAGAAAGTCACTCTTGCTTTGCAAATCCATGTAGTGGAAATTACGTTTCACAAGATTATTCTTGTAATGATGGAAAATATTGTTGTAAATACTCTCCTCAACCAAAGCCAGATAAAAAAGAAGGAAGCTTTAATATAATTTGGTTAATAGTTGGTTTAATACTATTAGCTCTAATTATTTTATTAATTGTTTTTAAGGAAAAATTAAAAGTACTTTTATTTAAATTAAAAAATAATAAAAAAGGAGGAGCGGTAAATAGTAATCCAAATGTTAATAGTAGTTTTCCTCCAAGAGGTGGTCCGGGAAACTATCCTCCACAAAGATATCCTAGACCAATGCCAATGAGACCTGGTATGAGTAGACCTCCTTTCCCACCTCAAAGACCACAAATGCCCCCACAACAATAAAATGAATTATCTTAAATCAATTCTTCTTTTTATTTTATTATTAGTATTTGTAAATTTCAGTTTAGCTTATCCTGATTTAATTTTAGAAAATAAAAATCCTCAACCAAGAGAAAATATTTATGGTTACATTTCTGATGCTCAACTTTTATCAAATGTGCTAAATAAGGAGGATTTTTATTTTTATGAAGGACGAGCACCAATTAAACCAACAGAGTATAATTTGATTAAATATAATGAAGGTTATTATTTTTACTTAAAATTTAATAAAGAAGGAAATTATACAATTAAATCAAATGAACTTTTATACCAAAGCCCTAATGGTTTATCTTCAAGAATAGTGGAATTAAATTTAACAGTAAAAACAAATTATAATAAAGATGAAAAATTTCCCTTATTAGAGATAAAACCCGGTTTTATTTATGGATACGAAGTTTCAAATATTACATTATTAAATAGTGGAACAGCCTCATTAGAATTAGAATATAATAAAACTAAATTTACTTTATCTCCTGGCGGATTTCAAACAATTACTAATTATCCTTTAAATAAAACATTTACTTTATTTAAAATAAAAACATATAAGGATTTTAGCTATCCCATTCTTTATTTAGGTGAATTAAAAAAAGAAGAAACAAAATCAAATTTAAGAATTTCTCCTGAGGAAATTAAAATAGAAATGGCTATTGGTAATGATAGAATTAAAAAGAATATATTACAATTAATTAATAATTTTGATTATTTTATAGAGAATATAAGTTTCATAGAAAATATTGAAATATTAACAATTCAAAACCAAGAATTTCTTGACCCAAATAATAAAACCTTTGTAACATTTTATATTAATTCAGAAAAAGAAACATATGTTAATGAAGAAATTTATCTAACTTATACAGAAAATAAAGAAAATTATTCTATTACAATCCCAATAGAAATATTTGTTTATCCAAAAGGTACTTCTTTAGACAATCCTAATGAATCTTTAAAAGATAGATTAACTTGTTCAGAAATGAATGGACAATTTTGTTCTAAAGGTTATGCTTGTGCAAAGGACGATTTAACTTTTTCAAGCGAAGGAATGGCATGTTGTTTATCTAAGTGTGTCTTAGTTTCAGGAACTGATGATTTTAAAGAGAAGAGTTCAAGCGCATGGATAATTGGAGTAATAATTCTCTTAGTCCTTGCAGGAGTAGGTTATTATTTTTACAATAAATATAATAAAATAAAAAAAGGTAATAGCACAAAGAATATATTAGGTAATTTAAAAAAGAAATAATTATTTTTTATCTTTCTTATCTACTAACTTACCCTCTTTGATTAAATTATTATCATTTAAAATCTTCAAAGCAGAGTTTAATTGATTTGTTAATTGAAAAATTCTTGTTTGAGAAAGTTTTGCGATTTCATCGTATTTATGTAACTTAAGAACAAAGTCAGTAAACAAACTACTTGCTTCTTCACAATTTAAAGAAACTCTTTCAGGATCAATAATTTCAATAGATGCAGGCATAAAATTAAATGTTATATCAGCTAATTGCTTCAAATCTTGACACTTAAATTCAACTTCGCAAAAGCAAGTATAAAAATCTTGTTTATCATCTTTAATTTTTTTAGGTTCATTTATCTTTTTCTCAATAATTTTGACATCTTTAAGTTTTTCTAATTTTTGTACATGTTCATCTAAGGCTGTTTTAATATATTCAGGAGGTTTTCCTAAAATCTCTAAAATCATTATTGCTGTTATCATTTTATCTTTTTATTATTATAAAAGAGATTAAAGCTATCAAAAAAATAGTAAGAATATAAGGAATAACCCTTAAAATCTGTTTACTTTTTGATTTGTATATTAACTCTTCTGTATTATTATTTGAATTTAAGTTTATAATACTTTTGGAAATAATTTTATTCTCTTTTATTATTTCTTTTTTTTCTATGTTTTCTTCTTTTATATTTTCTTCTTCTATATCTCCTCCGCCTTCTTCAACAATTTCATTTAGATTATTTATTTCTGTTTCATCATAATCCTCTATTTCTTCTTCCATATTGTTTATTTTAATTTCTAATATTTTTTCACTAAAACTTGTCGCTTTATTTTCTCTTAATCTTATTGAGATAGTAGCAATACCTTCGTAATTTTTATCTATTTTTGATAGTATTTTATATTCTCCATTTTTTGAAATTAATTTTTGGATATACCAATCTGATCTTTGCCAATCATTACCATTCCACACTTTATTCAAATTTGGCAATCCTTCACTATAAACATTAAATTTTAAATCATATAAACCATTAACCTCGATTAAATCAAGAGTACAATAAAATTCTTCATTTGTGTTTACTTCTTTTGGACAATTAATATTTTCTATTTCTATTGCAAGACAAAAATCTATTAAAAGAATAAAAAATAATATAACAAATTTTTTCATAAAAGAACAACTTCTCTAATTTTTATAATTTATACTAGTAATTTAGGATAAATTTCCCTAAAGTTTTCATATATAACATGAACTCTATTTTTTATCTTTTGTTTTTTAGCAATCCAGATATCACTAAAAATCTTATTTTTAAGATACCACACACATTTTTCTTTCTCTATTCTATTTAATATTCCATTAGACTTAACTTCAACACCAATTATTTGATAACCTTCATTTCGATTCTGAAAGCAAATAAAATCAGGAAAGCCAGTTCCAATTGTCATTACACCCATATTATTCTTAAATTTTCTAAATAATCTCTTTGCAGGAACAATTTCTCCTTTCTCTAAATCTAAATTATTTGTCCACTTATCAACAATCCAATTTTTTCTAACCAAGTCTTTTCTTACTCTTAACTCAAATTGAGAACCAGAAGACTTGCTCTTTGAACCTCTTTTTACATTTAATTTATTCTTAAAAATAACATTTCCTGATTCATCAAAATCTATTTCATGTTTTATTTCTTCCATTATAAGTCCCTAGCAAGTAAGGTTCTCCTAAAATTTGATTTTGCTCTATCTTCTGCTTTTTTTAATAAGTCTTCAACAATTTTCTCAAATTCAACTAAAAACTCATCACTTACTGAAAAGTCAGTTCTTTTTTTAATATTACTTTTAATAATTAATCCCATAACCACCTCCAAATAAATAAAGAAATAGCAATTAATAAATTTTTAGATAATTATTTATATTATTTTCAAATTAAAAAATACTTCAGTTTTTAGAAAGATATTTATATTAAATTTTAAATTCAATATTATGGGAAAATATGTTTGGGAATTTACTAATCAGAGAAAATTAAATAAAAAGGAATTTACGAATTATTTTGAAAAAAAAGTTTTTAAAACAATTCGTAAATATCAATTATTACCTAAGGATAAAATCTTTTTAATTAAAGAAGATAAAAAGATAAACACTGTCGTTTTAAAACATATTTTAAACAAGAAATTTCAGGTTATTAAATCAGATAAACCTAACACATCATCAAATAATTTAAGTGACGTTGCAGAATTAACTTTTGAAAATATATTACAAGGAAATTTTATAGGTCCAAAACCAAAAGAAAAAAGTTTAATTTATCCATTATACTTTCACTCTGACAAAGAAATAGAAGTTTATTCTAAATTAATTAATCTTAAAGGAATTAAAACAAAGAGAAATAAAAAAGTACAAGAATTATTCAATAAATTTTTAGATAAAAATCCGGATTTAGAAATAAACGTTATTAAAGCACTAATGCAAATTACTAATTAATTAATTTTTTCATTTCATCAGTTATAAAATAAGTATGGTTGTTTCCTGAATAAGTTAAAAATAATTTTTCTCTTGCTCTTGAAATAGCAACATAGAATAATCTTAGTTCTTCTAATTCTTTGTTATATTTCTCTTTTTTTAAAGAATCAATTATTGGGTGGTCAGAATTTTTACAAGGAAAATTTATTGAATTACATCCAATTACAAAAACAGTTTTAGCTTCGAGACCTTTAATAGAATGAATTGTTGCCAGTGTTACGTGATTTTCTTTTATATTTGTCGGCCTTAGGTTTTCATCAGTTTTTAGAACATGTAAAATATTATTTCTCTTCAATAGAAGACTCAACTCATTGATTTGCCTATTTGTTCTAGAAAGAATAAATATCTGATGTAGCTTCTCTTTTGCTTGTTTTAAATATTCTAATAAGAAGATTCTCTCCTCTTCCTCATTATTAAAACTATATAATTTAATCTCTCCAGAGTTCTCCTCTTTAGATTTTAAATCAGGTAAATTCATTTCTTTTATTGACTGGTTCATAAAGTTAATTATTTTATTTTTACTTCTATAATTTTCATTTAGATAAATAACGCAAGGCTGTGAAAAATCATCTTGGAACTTTAAAATAAAATTAATATCGCTTCCTCTCCATCCAAAAATAGATTGTCTAGGATCTCCTACTGCAAAAATATTCTTAGGATTTAATAATTTTAATAATTCAACTTGCTTTGCATTTACATCTTGATATTCATCTACTAAAACATGTTCAAAATAAGGAATATTTTCTCTTGATTTTTTGAAAAAATTAATCGTGTCTATTATTTGGTCAGTATAATCTCTAAAAGAATTAATGTTAATAAATTGATTAATTTTTTCAATACAATCTATAACTAGTTTTAATTTTTCATCCTCTTTGATTTCTTTAGATAAATCTTTTAGTTCTCTTTTTGTTATTTTTAGATAATCTATTATTGAAAAACAATCATTTAAAAAAAGAAAAGATAATTCATTAATAGTTTTATTTCTCTTTTGACTTCCTGAAAAATAAATATCAATTACATCTTTTAATTCTAAACCTAGAAAAGAAAGGGCATAATTAAAAGCCATAACTTTATCAGTGTAACTTAGAACCCTTGTTTTAGTCCCATAAATTTTAAATTCATTTTTTCTTAAAATATCTTCGGAAAAAGAATTAAAAGTATGAACATTTACATCTTCAATATTCAACCTTTCTAATCTTTTTTGCATCTCTTGTCTTGTCTTTCTAGTAAATGTAATTGCAAGAATTTTTTTAGGGTCAATATTTTTATATTTAATTAAAAACTCAATTCTTTTGATTAATACAGTTGTCTTCCCAGAACCTGCACCTGCAATTGTCAAAATATTATTCTCGTTTGAAATTATAGCTTTTTTTTGGTTCTCATTATAGTTTTTTAAGAATTCTGAATATTTCTCAAAACAAATTTTATCTTTTTCACTAACCTCTTGATTTTCATAATTTAACAAATTTGTTTTTTTATTTAGCTTCGGATTTGTGATTTCATTCATACCTTTTAATGTAATTTTTAATATTTTGACAAAATTATTATATTCTGCACTTGTTTCTTCAATTAATCCATGATAAATTAACCAGTTTACCTTTTCAATAGTTTTATCTTTTCCCCAAGAAAGTGTGTCAAAATGAGGATATTGGTCTAAGTTATTTTTTAAAATAGATTTATTATTATAGTTTCCCCTTAAGAAATCTGAAAGTAAATTTTTTCCAATAGGAAAAGGTATTTCCAATAATGATTTTAAAATTTTCAAATAATCAAGTGTTTCATCTTCTTTGATTTCTTCTATCATTTTAATTAAAAAATAAGTCTTTATTTAAGGTTAATTAAATTTTCTTGAAATAGCCTCAATATCCTTAATTGATTTAGCATTAATTAATTCTTTTCTTAACTTTTTAGCATTTTCCTGATTCTTAGTAAAATTCATTGCTTGATATTTTATTTGTTTATAACTTATTTTGTATTTTTCAGCAAGTTTTAGATAATCTTTAAATTCAATTCTCAATTTTTTATCCAACATAATAGAGAAAATATTTGGATTACCTATAGCTTCCCTACCAATCATTACAAAATCAAAATCATTTAATATTTTTTTATAATTCTTCAAGTTTACATTCCCTGAATAAATTACTGGTATTTTTAATGATTCTTTTAATCTTTTAGCAAAGTTGTAATCTGGATTTCCAGAATATCCCTGATTAAATGTTCTTGGATGAATTATTATTGCATTAAAACCTATTTTTTCAGCAAGTTTAGCAATTTTAATTGAATTTTTTGATTTTCTCAATTTTATAGTGCAGGGTTTTTTTGTAGAGCTTCTTATTTCAATTAAAATTTCTTTAATATTATTAATATCTTCATGTAAAAAAACACCATGACCTAATTTTTTTGATAATTTAGAGGGACAACCTAGATTAAAATCCCAAAGTGAAACTTTCTTATCATATTTTTTTATAATTTCTTTAATACCTTTTATTGAATTTGAAAAAATTTGTAATGCTGGTTTATCTTCTAAAATTAAATCATGTTGTGTTAAACTTGATGTCATACCACTAAAACTTAAAGAACATCCTGCTTTTTTACATAAAAGTCTAAAAACAATATCATTTGGTTCAAGCATTGGTGCTAATAAAAGACGATTTTTTAATTTTAAATTTCCTATAAAATATTTCATATATTCTTAATCATCCTATTTTTTATAAATCTAATTTGAGTATCTATAAAATTCTAATAAACCGTTTTTATCCCAAACATATAAGCTATCTTTATCATTATTAAATATTTTAACAAAATTCTCAACATAATATCCAGGTTTTATGCTTCTAGAATAAATATGTGTAGCATCATCTTTAAAAGTTACATCAAGAGTTATATTACAATTGTTATAAAGAATTAAAGTTTCATTTTTTCCTTCTAAAGAATCATTATAATCTAATTCAATTAAATCAAAACAGTCATAATATTTTGATTTTTTCCAAATTCCTAAATTATTTCTTCTAGCAAACTCTTCAGAAATTTTTAAGTTATCATAATATTCATCTAATTCATAATAATATAAAGTGGCATAACCATTGGCTAATAAAAGTTCGTTAATATTCTTATTTCCAATAAAAATATATCCTAAGTATCTATTATACTTATCCACTCCATAATGCTTTAATTTAATGCTTTTATTCTCAATTAAACTTTTTAAAAAATTAATTGATTCTTCATAATATATCATACCTTTTTCAGGGGCATTAACACCTTTTAATCTAATTTTAATATCATTATCTAAAACAATAGTATCTGCATCAATAATTTTCTTAACATAAAAAGATTTTAAAAAAACATTTTCATTTATCAAAATATAATAAATATTAGCGAAAAATATAATTAAAAGTAAAATAACTAGTCTTTTTTTATTCATGTAGATTACAAAATAGTAAGATTTAAAAGTCTAATTTATCATTTTATGTCATGAGTAAAGTTAGAATAAAACTTCAGAGTATAGATATTGAAAAATTAAACGAAGTAATTGAAAGAATAAGAGAAATCGCTAATAATTCTGGAATTCCAATATCAGGACCAATTCCATTACCAACAAAAAAACTTAAAGTTACTACAAGAAAATCTCCTTGTGGAGATGGAACTGCAACATTTGATAGATTTGAAATGAGAATCCACAAAAGAGTTATAGACATTGCATCTAATGATAAAGTTTTACATAGTATTATGAGAATTTCTATTCCTAGGACAGTTAAAATTAAAATTGAGATGATTGATTAATCTTCCTTTTACAAACTTTTTTAAACAATAAATATTCTCTTTATATTAAGAATATAAAAATATTCTTCTGGCCTCGTAGCTCAGCTTGGTTAGAGCACCAGGCTCTTAACCTGGGTGTCGCGGGTTCAAATCCCGTCGAGGCCATTTATATTATCCCTTCTTCTTTTAAGCTTGTATAATTATTTTTCCCAATAATAATATGGTCTAATATTGGTATTTGCATAATTTCACTAATTTTAATTAATTCTCTAGTAACATCTATATCATTTTGAGATGGAGATGATTCTCCTGACGGATGGTTATGGATTAGTATAATACCTGAAGCACCTTCTTCAAAAGCGTTTTTAAAAATTTCCCTAGGATTTATTATAGATTCATTTAATGAGCCAACAAACAACTTTTTTTCACATATTATCTTTTTACGTGTATTTAAATAAACTGCAAATAAATTCTCTTGATCTAAATTAGATGTTTTAGGAATATACATTTCTGCTAAGCTCTTTGGACAATTAATTTTCAGTTTATCTTCGTCAATCTTATTAAAACTTCTTTTACCTAATTCAAAACAAGCTAAAATTTTACATGCTTTAGCAATACCTATTCCTAATTCTTTAGTTATTTGAGAAATAGAAATATTACTTAGTTTACTTAATTCATATTTTTTAGTAATTCTTTTAGATAACTCAATAACATTTTCATTTTTAGTTCCTGTGTTTAATAAAATAGCTAATAATTCATAATTTGTTAAATTTTCAACTCCATATTTAACTAATTTTTCACGAGGAAATTCTTCTGGATGGATTTGATTCATTTATTCAATGTGTTTTTTGAATATAACAACTTTATCTTGAATTTAGGATAAAAGAATTAATTTAATAAATCAAAAAAACAACAATATTATAGGCCCATATCGCATACCTGCGCACATTAAGTGCTTGAATTCCAAAATATTGGATTATCTTTGGATGCAATAGTGGTTTTAAACAAGGCCCATATCGCATAACGGTATTGCACCAGGCTCGAACCCTGGATCTATAAATAGATGTCCCTGTTCAACTCAGGGTATGGGCGTTTTTATAAAATAGAGATAATCTTAAAAACTAAAAAAAGATGGTAGTATTATAATGCCCTTATCGCATACCTGCGCACATTAAGTGCTTGGATTCCAAAATACCGGATTATCTTTGGATGCGATTAAAGGCTAAGTGTGCCCACATCGCATAATGGTAGTGCACTGGACTTGAAATCCAGGCCCGTAAGGGCTTCCAGGTTCGATTCCTGGTGTGGGCGTGAGACAGTTTTGAAGAATGTATAAATGGATCTAACAAATTTTGTTGGAAAATCAGAGTTCTTTATATAAAAAACCACAAATTTAAATAATTCCTATTATTTTAAAATAATATGGAAAACAAATTTTTTTTAGGTTTATTATTTGTTTTTTTAATTTCATTAGCAGATTCTGCATCTTATCCTGCACCTTTCTCTGCTAGTAATGCTGTTGTTATTGGTTCTAATGCTGCTGCTTCAGATGCTGCTGCTGTTTCTATAGCAACAAATCTAGGAATGAAGGCTGTAAGTCCGAGTGCTACTATTGATATTTTATATAATCCTGGAGAGGATTTATGTAATTTTATTAAAGGATGTTTTATTTATGATAATGATTATCATAAAAGTTATTGTTATCCTCTTGGTTATAGAATGAATGATACATATTGTTCAGAAATTTTAAAGTCAGAATCTCCTGGAGGATATAAAAAATATGAATACCGATTCTTGAATCAATCAGAGATATTTGAAATTTGTGAGAACCATTTTGAATGTAAAAGTAATTTTTGTTTTAATAATAAATGTATTGGTAATATTGAAGATAAAATAAATAGATTGAATGAAGAAATAGATAATCTTAAAAATTTAATCAATAAGTTTGAAAAGAATGTAGAATTAATAAATGAATCAGAACTTATAAATGATTCAATTGAAGAAAAAAAAGAAGATACTTTTGAACAAAAGAATTATTTAAAATTATTTAGAAAATTTCTGAATCTTAAATAAGTCAAACTAAATTAATATTTATAAACTTTAAAGGCTCATAAAAAATATGAATCAAAAAGACCTGTTCTCAAGATTATATTTTAACATTAAAAAACATTATAAGATAAGTTTAATATTAATTTTTTGTAGTGTTCTATATACAATTATTAAAGGGATTGTATCAATTTATAGTGGTTATCATAATTTAGATTTAAGCTTTAACTTTTTAAAGTTAGGTTATACGTCAGACATAAGTACAAAATTTCAATTTATGAGTTTAGAAGAAGTTTATACAATGGGATTAAATCAGGTTTTAAGTGGTACAGGATGGTTATGCTTAAGTATTATATTGTCTTTAATCTTAGGTTATTTTATAGGATTAATTAAGTTAAAAAACTATAAAAAGCCATAATTTAAGAAAAAAAGATAGAATTTCTAAATAAAAGATTAATTTTAATCATTATTATAATATCCACTAACAGAAATTTAAATATATTAATCTCTTAATAAAAACTGAGATGCTATTGTTTCTATCTTGATGTAAGCATTCTTCTTATATTAATAAGATTTAGAATAATATATTTTATTTATATTAATTTTATTTGGAAACATAGAAAGATATCCTTATTCAACTATTTTTTTAATAGATTCAATGTGCGTTGCAACATCAGTTCCTTTTTTGGTTAGTCTAATAATCTTAATTCTCCCCTTTTTTTCAAAAGAAACAAGTCCTAATTCTTCAAGTGTTTGTAAGATTTTTACTGCATGAGAATATGTACAATCAACTTCTTTTGCTAATTGAGAGCCATATTTTGCTCGTGAGACTTTTTTTAATGCAATTAACATCATTGCAGGTTTTCTTCTGAAAAACAAATCAAAGTTTCGTTCCATAGTATTGTGATATATATTTTTTAATCTATATGTTAAAAGGATAGTTTACTTTTAAGCTTTTCTCATTAAATTTGTCCACAACCAGTAGAGACAAAACACCCTTTTAACTATTAATATAAAAACAAGTTATTATTAAAGTCTTTATTTTAACTTGAAAATTACAATTAAGATTGTGAAAAAGATTCATAAAAAGACAAATATCCCTTTACAAATAATTCTGTATTAGAAGCAATCATCTTAATAGAGGTCTTATTTTCATATATTGAATTAGAAAATTTTTTTAAAGGATCATTTGAAGAAATTGCCTTCACTATTTCCTCGTTAGTTGTATCAATCAGAATATCCGCATCCTGATTTAACCCCTTACTTGTCTTTGATTTGCCATTCTCAATAGTTGTATAAAAATCATTTTCTCCTATTTGCAAATTAATAATCGGAAGTTTTTGCGTTATTGGATGTTTTTTTAATAAATTTAAATTAAGATGGCTAAAAAAATAATCAATATCTTCCTCGTTAATTATTGAAATCATAGGTTCTTCACTTATTTCTTGTTCTAATTTATTCCCTTTTTCAATTATTATATCATTTAATTTATTTTTATAAATTATTTCTTTTTCAATTTCTTTATATTGAGAAATATCTATTTGCCATTTGGACATTTCTTCAAATTTCTCATTAATAGTATATAATTGATATCTTGCATAAACTCCAAAAAAAATACTTCCAAAAATAATTATTAAGATTATAAAATTAATAAAAAATTTTCTAGGTTTCTTAGCTTGTTTTATTAACTCTTGAATATATTCTAATTTATAACCTCTTTTCTGTAATGTTCTAATAATCTCGCTTTCTGATTTTTTATTCTCATAAGAATTCCTAATTCTCTTAATTATCTCTTTTTCATCCATTGTTTTTTGAGTTTACAAAGTTTTAAATATTATCTGCTTTTTAATCTTTTATGATTGATATAAATTTAATTAGAAATAATCCTGACCTTGTCAAGGACAATATAAAAAAGAAATTCCAAGAAGAAAAAATAAAACTAGTAGACGATATCTTAAAATTAGATAATAATTGGAGAAAGTTAAAGTTTGAAGAAGATAATTTTAGAGCTCAAAGAAATAAGATTTCTCAAGAAATTAACAATTTAATCAAAGAAAATAAAAGAGAAAAAATAGAACCTTTAAGAAAACAAGCAAAAGAAATACCCGAAAAAATAAAAGCAATACAGGAAAAAAGAACTGAATTAGAATTGAATATTAAAAAAATATTATACCAAATTCCTAATATTATTCATTCTTCAGTTCCAATTGGAAAAGATTCAAGTGAAAATATTGAAATTCAAAAATTTGGGAAAATAAAAGAATATAATTTCGAAGTTAAAGGTCATGTAGAATTAGGAGAAGAATTAGGTTTATTAGACTTTGATACTTCTGCGAATATTGCTGGTAAAGGTTTTTATTTTATGAAGGGAGATTTAGCCTTACTAAATATGGCTTTAATAAATTATGCAAGGGATTTCATGTTAAAAAAGGGTTTTACTTATGTAGAACCTCCTTTAATGATTAGAAAAGATGTTTTAGATTCTGTTTATTCTACTGCTGAGATTGAGGCAATGGGTTATAAAATTCAAGATGAAGATTTGTATTTAATCGCAACAAGTGAACATCCTTTAATAGCTCAATTTATTGGAAAAATACTAAATGGAAATAAACTACCAATAAAACAAACAGGATATTCAATGTGTTTTAGAAAAGAAATCGGCTCACATGGAATAGATGAAAAAGGAATTTATAGAACACACCAATTTAACAAACAAGAAATGATAGTAATTTGTGAACCTGAGGAATCTTATAAATGGTATGATAATATGCTTAATTACTCAATTGAATTATTTAAGTCGCTTGAAATACCTTTTAGAGTTTTAGAATGTTGTTCAGGAGATTTAGCTGACTTAAAAGCAAAAAGTTGTGATTTAGAATGTTGGAGTCCTAGAAGAAACGAATATTTTGAGGTTACAAGTCTTACAAATATGGAAGAAGCCCAAGCAAGAAGATTAGAAATAAAAATCGAAAAAAATGGTAAGATTTATTTTGCTCATACATTAAATAATACAGTAATAGCAACATCAAGAGCACTTGTAGCAATAATGGAAAATAATCAAAATAAAGATAGTACAATTAATATTCCAAAAGTTTTAATACCTTATATGAATGGAAAAACAAGGATTGAAAAATTAAACTAAACAAAAAACTTATAAACTAAATTTTCACTTGATTAGTATGATAATTCCAATTAGATGTTTTAGCTGCGGAAAACCAATAGCGCACTTATATGAAGAATATAAAGAAATGATTTTAGAAGGAAAAGCACCTAAACAAGCATTAGATGAATTAGGCCTTGAGAGATATTGTTGTAGGGCTCAATTTTTAGGTCATAGTGAGATGCTAGAATTAGTTAATAAGTTTAAAAAATTCTAAATTTTGTTTACCAATAATTTTATAAACTCTTTTTTTCTTAATAATTTTAGACGGCCATAACGGCTTGGAAACACCTGTTCCCTTTCCGAACACAGAAGTTAAGCTTGTCGTGTTTATGTGTGTACTGTCCCTGGATGGGAAAACATAAAGCCGTCTTTTTTTATTCTTTACTTCTTTTTTCAGCTATTTTTCCAATCCATAAAGTAACTAAAACAGCTAAAACAGTAACTAAAATTGCATAAATCCAAGGACCTCCAGAAGATAATGTACATAATGCTCCAGCATTTTCAGCACTACAAGGCCCAATAAATAAAGATTTTATTGCTTCATTCCAAGCTAATGCTGCAACTAACCCAAATGCTGCTGTGATTAATGCAGTCATTTTTTCAATAATTTCCTTTTTCATGTTTCACCTCCAATAAAATCAAGATAAATTAATTTAAATATCTTATAGAAAAATCATTATTCAAAAACTAAAGGTTTAAATAATACTTCCCTGTTATAAAAAAACATGAAATTTTGTCCTAAATGTGGTTCAATTCTAATTATGAAAAAAACTAAATTTGGTTGTCCTAGATGTAATTATATTGAAAAGGATAATATTACTATGGAAATCAAACAAATTGTAAATGAAAGACAAGATGTTGCAATTATAACTCCTAAAGATAATGTTAACCCCATTACTGATTTTGATTGTACCAAGTGTGGCAATAAAAGGTCCTATTTTTGGACAAAACAAATGAGATCAGGAGATGAATCAGAAAGTAGTTTTTATGAATGTACCAAATGTGGTAATACTGTTAGAGTTGATGACTAGTTTAAGTAATTCTAATATCTTATATTTAACAATTTATTAATAAAACTAAGAGTATAAATTGATAGAATCATAAAACCTAAAACATAAATTTAAAAATAATATATTATTTATCTACTTACAAGGCCCCATAGGCTAATGGTAGACCATCTCGTTTACACCGAGAATGCCCAAGTTCGATTCTTGGTGGGGCCATTTAAACTTTAGAATAGGCTTTTTATTATTTTAATCTCCTTTTACAATTCTATGACTATCTTCATCAAAATGTTGTGTAGAAATTTCTAAAATTTTGCTATCCTCCAACCCAATAAATTGATGAATTAATCCTTGTGGAATATGAATTGTATCATTTGGTTTCATGAGTATAATTTTAGGTGGATTGGAATAACCATTAATATAAAGATTCAAATTAATAAGGCCTGATAAAATGTAAAATGTTTCATCTTTAATTTTATGATAATGTATACTACATCTTTTACCCTTTTTTACTTCCATAATTTTACCACAATATAAACTAGAATTAACAATCCAATTTTCTTTACCCCAACCCTTTGGATGAATTTCTGGGTGTGTTATTAAATTTTCTTTTATCATTTTAATTTTAAGTATCCTTGATTTTTATATTTATTGAGGTTACAAATCTTTAAATATTTTAAATGATAGTCTTAATTAAGAATGTATAAAATGGCTTTTTTAGAATCATTGTTTGTATTAATTGCCCTAGGTTGTACAGTTTGGGTAATATATGATGTGTTAATAAATAATAAAAAGATGACTAAGGGTTTAAAGATAATCTGGATAATTGGTGCAATTTTCTTTAATATAATTACAGCAACTGTATATTATTTTGTTGAAAAGAGAAAATAATTTTTTAATGCAAACTTTTTTATATTCAATTTTTATTTAGTTATTGTTAATGGTGGATGTGGTTTAGTGGTAGAATCTGCGGTTGTGGTCCGCATGGCCCGAGTTCGATTCTCGGCTTCCACCCTTTTGCATTTTATAAAAAGATTTTAATATCTATTTTAATTTAGATTTATAATGAAAATAAAAACTGTAAAAGGATTCAATGATTTTTTAGGAGATGATGCTCGGAAAAGATTAAAAATCAAACAAATTATTGAAGAAACTTTTTTATTGTATGGTTATGAACCTAGTGAAACTCCTATTGTTGAATTTGAAGATTTTGTTAAAGGAAAAAATCAAGAAGATGAAGCAGTAAGAGATGTCTATAAATTAGAAGATAGAGCTAAAAGAAAACTTGCTTTAAGATATGAATTTACATTTCAATTAAAAAGAATTGCAAAAGGACAAAAACTCCCATATAAAAGGTTTCAAATAGGATATAATTTTAGAGATGAACCTATAAAAAAAGGTCGATTAAGACAATTTATCCAATGTGATTGTGATATCATAGGTTCAAACATAAAAGATGAAGCAGAGCTTATTTTGATTTGCTCTAAAATTCTAAAAAAATTAGGAATAAAAAATACAATTTATATAAATAATAGAAAATTAATTAACGAAATTTTAGTAAGCGAGAATATTGAAGAAAAAAATAGAAAACAAGTTATAAGAGAATTAGATAAGATTGAAAAATTACCAAAACAAGAAGTTGCAAAAAACTTAAAGAAATTAAATGCAGAAAAAATGTTAAAGCGATTTGATGAGGGTGAAAAGTATTTTGAAAAATATAAATTTTATTCTGAAATTAAAGAATTAAAAAAACTGTCTGAAGAATTAGGAGTTAAAGTAAAATTTAAACCAACACTTGCCAGAGGTTTGTCTTATTATAATGGAACTATTTTTGAAGTAGAAAGCGATGATATTAAAGTAAGTATTTGTGGAGGGGGAAGTTATCTTATTGATGATGTTCAGTCAACTGGATTTTCAATTGGATTTGAACCTGTTTTCTTAATAAGTAATATTGAATCTGATAAAATTGATTTTGGAATTATTTCTGTTCAGCAAGATAAAAAAGCAATAGATTTAGCTGAAAAATTGAGAAATAATGAAAAAAAAACACAAGTTATATTAGATAAAACAATCAAAAAAGCTCTTGAATATGCAAATAATAAAGAGATACAAAAAACAATTATAATTGGGGAAAATGAAATTAAAAATAAATCTTACATTGTTAAAGAAATGATTAGTGGAAAAGAGAAAAAATATTCAGAAGATGAATTAATGAACTTATAACAAGTATTAAAAAATAGTTTTTATTTTAATAATCATGGCAACAATGACTGATACACAAAAATTTGAATTAGAATCTCTAATTGAAGAATTAGAAGGTTATAGAGGAAGACATACTGAGTTCATTACAGTTTATGTTCCTGCAGGTTTTACTTTAACTCAAGTTACAAAACAATTAGAAGAGGAAAAGGGAACTGCAACAAATATTAAGTCAAATAATACAAGAAAAAATGTAATTAATGCTCTTGAAAAAGCAATTAGAAAATTAAAAGAAATAGAAAGAACTCCTGAAAATGGTTTAGCAGTTTTCTCAGGGAATATTAGTGAAACTGAGGGAAAAGAAGACTTGCAAGTTTGGGCATATGAACCTCCTAAAAAACTAAAAGTTAGAATATATAGGTGTGACCAAAGTTTTGTTTTAGAACCATTAAAAGAAATGCTCGTTAATGAAGATATATATGGTTTGTTAATTATTGAGAGAAATGAAGCAAGTATTGGGCTTTTAGATGGCCGGCATGTTAAACTTTTACAAAACTTAACTAGTGGAATTCCTGGAAAAACAAGAGCTGGTGGACAATCTTCTCAAAGATTTCATAGAATTAGAGAGAGTATGGCAAAAGAATTTTTTAAGAGAGTAGCAGATGCAATGAAAGATCATTTCTTTAATAATAAAAAATTAAAAGGAATTTTAGTTGGAGGACCAATACCTACTAAAGAAGAATTCTTAGAACAAGGTCAATTAGTAACTGCATTAAAAGAAAAAGTTATTGCTATAAAAGATTTAGGTGGAACAGGCTTACCTGGATTAAATGAGTTAGTTCAACTTTGTGAAGAGGTTTTATCAGAACAAGAAATAACTAAACAAAAAAAGATTTTAGACGAATTTTTTGAAACACTTGCAAAAGACCCTGATAGAGCAACATATGGTGAAGCAGAAGTAGAAGATAGATTAAATAGAGGGGCAGTAGAAAAATTAATTTTATCAAAATCTTTAGATAGAAAAAAAATAAAAAAATTTGAGCAATTAGGTTCTGCTATTTCAAGTGAAGTTCATATTGTAACTAATGAAACAACACAGGGATTGCAGTTTGATAATTTAGGGGGCATTGGCGGAGTTTTAAGATTTGCAATTATTGACTAAAAAATTTTACTTCCTAATTCAATTTCTTTATCAGGTGTTAAAAGTGCAACTTTTTTATCGTCATCAGTTACTGCTGCTAACATCATCCCATTAGATTCTATTCCCCTCATCATACGAGGTTGTAAATTATATAATAAAACAATTCTCTTACCTTCTAATTCATCTTTAGAATAATATTCTTTTAAACCAGCACAAACAATTCTTTTTTCCCTGCCTAAATCAATAGTAATTTTATACAACTTGTCAGCACCCTCAATTTCCTCAACAAGTTCAATCTCACCAACTCTTAAATCTAATTTAGTAAAATCAGCATATTGTATTGTCTCAATTCCTTCCATTACTAACAAAGATATTTAATATTTATTAAGTTTTTGTTAAGAAAGATTTTAATCATTTTATCAAATAAATAATTT
The DNA here is from genome assembly GCA_041654895.1 of Candidatus Pacearchaeota archaeon. Taxonomy (GTDB): domain Archaea; phylum Nanobdellota; class Nanobdellia; order Pacearchaeales; family GW2011-AR1; genus JAGVXH01. Next base: position 7,710 of record JBAZCR010000007.1, on the reverse strand, counting down.
TAATCATTTTATCAAATAAATAATTTTAATCATTATATATATAAACTTATAACTGATTATGGGATTATGAGAAAATTAAAATTATATGGGTTAAAGAAAGGAGAAAATCATAATGTATTTCATATTGAAAAAAATAAAATCTTCTTAGAAAAGTTTAGAGATTCTCTTCATAATTTAGGATTTGATAAAAAAACAACAGCAAATGAATTATTAAAATTACTTGGAGATGCTGATAATAATTATTCTATGAGAGAATATTCTAATGATTTATATAAGGATAAGTATTTTTATTTTGAGAACAAAAATTATAAAATAGATCTTTTTTTCGGGAAGGAGAAAATAATTATATCAATTTTTACATTGTCAGATAATCAAGGAAAAATTATAAAATTAATTACTGATTTTTGTGAATTATCTTAATATCCCTATTTCTCTTTTATTCAATTCTATTAAACAAATGCTCTTGTTTTTTTATCCCTTTTATTTCTAAAGGTTTGTCAAATTGTTCTAGTGTTAATTTGAAATTAAATTGATCTGCTATCTTTTCACAGGTCTGTGGAATTATTGGGTATAAAGGAATTGTAAACTGTTTTATTGCGTCAGCAACCTCATATAAAATTTTTTTGTCTTTTGTTTCCCAAGGCCTTTTATCTTGTAAATATAAATTACATTTATCTATAAAAGAAAATATTTCATTTAAAACTTTATCAAATTCAAATTTTTCATATAATTCTTTTATCTTATCCAAATTCAAATGAAGAGAGTTTTTAACTTTTTCAAGTCCATACTTTTCAATTAAACCAGAAGCTCTACTAATTAAATTCCCTAGCTTATTTAATAATTCAGTATTATGTCTATTTACAAGTGCCTTTTCATCAAAATTTCCGTCGTCGCCAGATGCAAAAGGAAAATGTCTTAAAACAAAATACCTAATAGAATCTACTCCATATTTCTCAACTAAAACATTTGGAGATATAGAATTCCCGAGTGATTTTGATATTTTTTGTCCATTAAAAGATAAAAACCCATGATTAAAAATAATTTTCGGTAAAGGATATCCTGCTGATTTTAACATTGCCGGCCAATAAACAGTATGAAACCAGGTATTATCCTTCCCAAGCAAATGAACATCTGCAGGCCAATATTCTTGGTTTTTACCTGCACCACTTAAATAATTAATTAACGCGTCAAACCAAACATAAGTCACATGTTTTTCATCTAATGGAAATGGTATACCCCAATTAAAAGAGGTTCTAGTTATTGACAAATCTCTTAACTCTTCTTTAATTCTATTAATTATTTCATTTCTCCTAGATTCTGGTTGAATAAATTCAGGATGTTCTTCATATAAATTTAATAAAAAATCCCTGTATTTTGATAATTTAAAAAAATAACTCTCTTCTTCAATTTTTTCTATTTTCTTATTTGGATGAATTGGGCACTTCCCGTCAACCAAATCTTTTTCAGTAACATAATTTTCACAACCAACACAATAAAATCCAGAATAAAATCCTTTGTAAATATCTTTGTTATCATAACATTTTAAAATAAATTTTTTAACAAATTCTTGATGATCTAAATCAGTTGTTCTAATAAATCTGTCATAATTAATATTAAGTCTTTTCCAAGAATCAATAAATTTTGGAGAAATTTCATTAACAAATTCTTTTGGATCTTTATTAGCTAATTTTGCTTCTGTTTCTACTTTTTTTCCATGCTCATCAGTTCCAGTCAAGAAAAAAACATCTCTTCCTAATAATTTATTCCATCTAGAAAGAACATCTCCTACGATTTTTTGATAAGCATGACCAATATGAGGTTCTGCATTAACATAATCAATTGCCGTTGTAATATAATATTTATTCATATATTCTAAATTAAAAAAGATTATAAAAAGTTAATTGTTAAGTGCAGACAAAGTAATTAGCTTAATTCCATTATTAAGAGATTAACAAAAATAACTCCTCTCTGCGACCCTTCAAGCACCTAAACACTTAACTTAGGGCTGCTCCAATCAAGGCCTGACCCGCTTAATTAAGGCAAGATCAAGAAGGACAAAGTATCAACATCATTTAAGTTAATATTAATAACTTCTTCTCACGCCTTACCTATTCAGTTCACCATAAAGCCCGGTTGTGCAAGTTGCATGGGGCTAGCATGCAAAACCTAGTCTGCAAATATATAACTAAATTAAATTTTATAAAACTATTGATTCTGTGAAAAGACTTATAAACAATTTTTAATATTTATAATCATTGCTTACATCGCATACCTACGCACATAAAGTGCTTGGACCCAAAAATAAATCATTTTGGATACGATGTTTTAAAGCAAAAAGCCTACATCGCATAATGGTATTGCACCGGACTGCTAATCCGGGCCTTTCGGGGCTCCCAGGTTCGATTCCTGGTGTAGGCGTGAGACAAATATGTCCCAGTTAGGAAATATTTAAATAGTTGTATCTCTAATCTTTTCTATGGTAGAAAAGATAAATATTCATCCAAGATTTTTAGATAGACGTAAGGAAAGTCTTCTCTCTTGGCAAGTTCCTGAATCTGTAAAGAAGGATATTCTCCGATTTCTTGAAGAATTAGAACTTGGTAAAGTTAATAGAGGCATTAAGGTTGGAGAAAGTAGACAAACAAAATATTTAGATTTATTAAAAGTTCCATTAGAATATTTTAATAAAGAAATTACTAATCTTAAATTAAAAGATATTGAAAATTTTGAAAAAGGTATTAGTTCTGGCAAAATCAAAAGCCCATTAAAAAACAAAGAATATGCATCTTCAACAAAAGCTGATATAAGAAGAGCCCTTAAAATTTTTCTAAAATGGAAATTGGGAGAAAGTAAATCTTTAGACCTTGTTGGTTGGCTTGATACAAGACATAAAGGAAAAACTCCTAATTATCTCACTGAACAAGAAGTCAAAAAATTATATCTTGGTGCTAGAAATTCTGAGCAAAGATTTCTTATTGCTGTTCTTTTTGATTCTGGTGCTAGGGCTGAAGAGTTTCATAATATTCGTTATGAGGATATCTCTCTTCCTGAAGGTAAAGATAATTTTGTTAAAATAACTTTAAGAGAAGAATACTCAAAAACTAAGGGTAGAACAATAAGCCTTTATTGGGCTTATAGTTTAGAAGCTATTAAAGATTTTTTAAGACAACGAATTGAAGAAGGTATAAAACCTAAAGACCCTGTTTTTACTTTAAGTTATGATGCTTCTAGAAGATTTCTTAATCGATTAGGCAATAGTATATTAAAAAAATCTGTTCATTATCATTTATTTAGACATTCTTCTGCAACTTATTATGCTAGTAGGATAAATCGTCAACAACTTTGTTATCGTTTTGGTTGGAGATTTTCAAGCAATATGCCTGACACTTATATTTCTCGAGCTGGTATGGAAAATAAAGAAATAGATGATAAATTCTCCTCAACTGAGATTAGTCTGTTGCAAGATAAGGTTGCAAGGCTAGAACAATTAATAAAAATAACAGTTGAAGAAGGTACGACTGCCATTAATACTTTATCTGGTAATTTTAATTAATCAAATTTTATATTACCAATATTTCCATATTCTAGATTATTTTCAAATTGCAATAAGTCTTTTATCACTGATTCATAAGATTGTGATTCTTGAGTAAACAATTGTTTTAAAGAAGATAACTTACGCAATGAATTTAGGGTCTTTCCACTAACTCTAATAGTGAAACTACTTTTTCATGGGCTTCTTAGAGCCCTCCATGGTATTAATTTTATTTTCCATTTGACATCACCCCTACTAATAATTATCCAGTCATAATTTATATACTTTATGTATACCTTGTATACTTCGTCTTCTTGTAAACTTTTGTTTTATTGTTTAAATAATAGATTACTCTCTTTTTTATGAATTCCAATTTAGAATTAGAAAAAATAGAAAGTATCGTAAATGATTTCCTCGATTTATGTTCTCGAGTTAAATTTAGGGTTAAGAATAATTCTAATATATCCCCTTATTCTATAACATCCTCTTCTGAGGTGGAAAAATTTGTTTCAAACGAAGTGAAAAAATTTTTATCTAAGGGGGTAGAATAATGGTATACCTTCCTTCTACTTTTAATAAGGTTGCGAAGCAACCTTTATTTACTAAAAAGGGTATAAGTGAAAAATTCCATTTTGGTATTTATAAGATAGAATTAATAGATGGGTTAAGCAATCGTTCTTATTTTACTCGGTATCTTGATTCCTTTGAAGAACTAGAAGAAGTTTTTAGAGAAGAACCTTTAATCAAGCATCTAGTTGAACTTAATTATCCTAATTCTTCCATTAGTGCATTATTAAAATGTAATACTAGTAGAACAATTCTTAGAGATGGTAAAGAAATCTCTGTGCGATTTCATTGCGATAATCCTATTTGTCCTTGTTGTTCTTTACGAAGATTTGTAAGAAAAAAAATTAAGTATTCAAAATTTTTTAAAGGTTTAGAATTGAATAATAAATATAATATTTCTCTTTTAACTATTTCTCCTAAGAACTACCCTGATACCTTAGAAGGTATTAAAAACGGCTATAAGGAGCTCAAGGAGACCTTTAATAAGTTTAGAAAGACAAAATACATCTCTGAAAGGATTCTTGGTGGTTTATATGTTTTTGAATTTAAGAATAAAAATCGCTATGGTGAATGCAAGGGTTGGAATATCCATGTTCATTGTTTATTTTATGGTAGAAGATTAGATAATAAAATTCGTGGATATTGTAATAATTGTAAAAAAAAAGTTAGATTAAAATATGACTCTGATAAAAAAGTTCATTATTGTTTTTATAAGGCTTGCCAAAGTTCAGATGTAGTTGTAGAAGAAAAAGATTCTTTACTAACTCGTTTATGGAAAAGTATAACTAATCAAGAAGTTCATGTTGATATTAGACAAATAAATAATTTTTATAGTGGTTTAGATTATTGTTTAAAATATATTTCTACTAGTAAAGAAGATTTTAAAGATGATTTAAGTATTGCTCAATATCTTTCTGTTATAAGAGGGAAAAGACAAATTCATACTTTTGGGTGCTTTTACAAACATAAAAAGAAATAACAAAATCAGAAAGAAATAATTTTTTTGGTAGACATATATTATCTTAAAAAAACGAAATTATAATTATACCCTGATTCTTTAGGTATATTTTTAAATTTTAGAATTCTTAAATTTATATGGGAAATTGTATTATTTGTAAAAAAAAGTTGAAGATTTTTGAAGGATATAAAGATTCTGATGGTGAATATTGTGATGAATGTTTCCTCAAAAAGAAGAAGAACAAAGAGGATAAATCGGGAATTAGTAAAATAAAAAAAGGAATAAAGATTAGTGGAGTCTCTCGTTCAACTAAAATTTTAGATGCTGAAAAAATAATAATTACTCCAAAAGGAAGAGATAGATTTACCAATCTTGATGATAAACATTCTCTTCAAAGGTTACTAGAAGATAAAGAAATTTCAGAAAGGTGTAAAATCCTTTTTAACTATAATTCTAAATCAGATTTATTCTTTAATCACTCTTTATTTTCTAAACAAATCTTATTTGAAGTATTAGAGACAACTCCAAAAGGTAGGTTAAAAATTACAGAAGAGACTATAATTGAAATTAAAAATAGGCCTCTTGATGAATTTGATATCCCAGATGATAAAATTATAGATATTATTAATCCTCCAGATACAAAAAACTTAATTGAAGTAAAGAATATAGAACAAATAATAAAACTAGCAAAAGCTGGTTTTTTAGTAAATAAATTTGAAAATCAGAAAGAAATAATTTTTTTGGTAGACATATATTATCTTAAAAAAACGAAATTATAATTATACCCTGATTCTTTAGGTATATTTTTAAATTTTAGAATTCTTAAATTAGTATGGGAAATTGTATTATTTGTAAAAAAAAGTTGAAGATTTTTGAAGGATATAAAGATTCTGATGGTGAATATTGTGATGAATGTTTCCTTAAAAAGAAAAGAGATAAGTCTATAAATAAAAAGAATGAACCGAATAAAAAAGAATCTAATAAAGAAAAAGATGTAAAGTCTATAGATAAATCCAAACCTATTACCTTAAAAGTTGTAGAGGCATTACAAGACGATACATATAAGTGTATTGCTAGAATTGACTCTCCAATTATGAGAAAGTTAAATTTAGATAGGGGGGATATTATTTCTATTAAGGGAGAAAGAGAGAGTTTTTGTATTGTAGACTCTGGTTCTCCAGAAGATAGTGGAGAGGATATTATTAGGATTGATAGCATTACTAGGAAAAATATTAAATCTAGAACTGGAAAAAGTGTTGAGATAAGAAAAGTAGATAATATTCCAGAAGCTAAAGAGATTGTTCTTGGTTCTTTACAACAACGAATTATTATAGAAGTTGATTTTGAAGCAATTAAAACAAATTTATTAGGTAAACCTTTTAACAAAGATGATATTCTTATTCTAGGGAATTTAGGAGAAAGGAGAGATTTAAAGGGAGAAGAATTTCAAGATTTTTTTAGTGATATTTTCAGTCAAATGGAAATTAAAATACCCGTTGAAATATCCCAAGATAGCTTTATTGTTATTTCAACAAATCCTCCTGTTCCTTGTATAGTTAGTGAGAAAACAAATATAATTTTACAATCAAATTTTAATAAAGAAGATTTAATTCCAAAAGAAAGTTTAATTGAGATTTTGAATAAACCAGATACTAAAGATTTTATACAAGTAAAAGATATTAAAGACTTAATTAAGATTGCAAGTGGGAAGTATTTTATAAATAAATTTCAAGATAATCAAAAAATTATTTATACTGTGCTAAATTACTTCTTTGAAATAAAAATAAATAAAAAGAATGGGATGTAATATCCAATATATGAAAAAATTTAGATAAATTAGTAAGGGGATAAAAGATAAAAAACTCTTTCTTAAAATAAGTAATATTAATCTTTTAATAGAGACTGAGACGCTTTTGTTTCTGTCTTGGTGTAGGCGTTTTTTATAATCTTTGAGAATTTAATTTTAATTTGAAAATTTTTTATAGAAATCGTTTAAGCTTTTTTCTTACTAACTTTTTTTGTTGTTTTAACAGGCTTATTTAACTTACCTACTTCGTCTTTTATTTTTTTAATCTCATCTAAAATCTTATTTTGCTGACCTACTAATTGTTGAAATTTATCATATAAACTAGAGAATGAATCATTTAACATTAAAATATCTTTTTTTACATACCCAAAACTAGCAGATACATTTCTTTCAATTTCCAAAGGAGTCTTTTTCATATCTATCTAAGTTTTTTTTAATTTATAAAGTTTTATATCTTTTGTCACTATATAATTAGAACATCTTTTAGATGCAATACCAATTAATTTATTAATAAATTTATTTTTTAAAGGGTATGGTTAAATATGAATTATTATCTCCAGCAGGAAACTTTCCAATGTTATATTCTGCAATAAAAGCAGGCTGCGACGCTATCTATTTTGGAATTTCAGGTTTTAATATGAGAGAAGGTGCAAAAAATTTTACTATTTCAGACTTACCAAAAATAAAGAAAATTTGTTCTTCACAAAATAAAAAAATAAAAATGTATTTAACATTAAATACAATAGTTTATGATTCTGAATTAAATAAAATTGAAAATATTATAAAAAAAGCAAAACCTTTTGTTGATGCAATAATTTGTTGGGACCTCTCTATTATAAATAGAGA
>JBAZCR010000006.1:0-52493 GCA_041654895.1 Candidatus Pacearchaeota archaeon | reverse complement strand
GCAAAAAAATAAGCAAAAAAAAAAGAAAAAAAAGCTAAGGAAGTAAAAACTAAAGTTGTAAAAAAGTCTAAGGAAGTAAAAACTAAAGAGACAAAAAAACCTAAAGAAACAAAAATCAAAGTAGTAAAAAGTCCAAAAGAAAAAAAACAAGTTGTTTCTAAAACTAAAAAATCTTCAACAAAAAAAGAACTTATTAAGAAAAAGACAAGTCCAAAAAAAAGTACTATTGTCAAGGAAAAAAAATCAACTGCAAAAAAATAAAATGAATTATTTTAAAAAAGCTTTATCAAGTCTTACAAATAAAATTATACTAACCAACATAATTGTATTTTTACTTGTTTGGATTTCAGTTTTAATTTTTGGACAACAAAATGTTATTGAGTTGTTAGCATTAAGTCCTTCGAATATATTACAAGGAAAAAAATTATGGACTTTATTTACTAGCTTTTTTGTTCATTTTGCATTTTGGCATTTATTTGCTAATATGTTTAGTTTTTATTTTGTTGGTAATTTTGTAGAAAAATTAATTGGTAAAAAAAGAATTTTAGTATTTTATTTAGCTTCAGGTTTTTTTGCTAGTTTGTTTTGGAGTTTTTTATCTGGGTTTTTTGGAACATCTGCTTTTGGTTCAAAGTTATTTGGAAATCCCTTAATTTATGGAATAGGAGCTTCTGGTGCAGTGTTTGGTTTTATTGGAATTTTAGCACTTCTTACACCTCAAAATAAAGTTTATTTAATAGCTGGGCCTCTTCTTGCAATAATATTACAAACTTTATTTTATGCAATTTTCCCCTCTTCTCAAATCATAGGACTTTTAGATATTATAATTAGCGTATATATTTTACTCTCAATTTTTTCAATGATTTCTTTTGATTCTCCGATGAGGAAGTTGTCTTTACCTTTAGAATTACCAATGTGGCTTTTACCAATTATAGCAATTGTTCCACTAACAATTATTGGATTATTTATTGACTTACCAATTGGAAATATGGCTCATTTAGGTGGACTAATTATTGGTTTATCTTATGCAATTTACTTAAAGAAAAAATATCCTAAAAAAACAAGAATAATATCACGGAGCTTTTCTTAAAATGAAAAAAGTTTCAAAAAAATTTAATATAAAAAAAGAATTTAATGACGCTTTGAATTTAATTAAGAAGACTAAATGGTATACTGTTTTTATAATAAGTATTTTTTGTTTATTCTTTTTAATTGGTTTTATTTTCCCAGTATTTTTCTCAGAAAAAATTCTAGAGATTATTAAGGAATTAATGTTAAGATTTGAAGGATTATCTTCGTTCCAAACAATTTACACAATTTTTTTTAATAATTTACAAGCAAGTTTTGTGGTTTTAATTATTGGATTATTCTTTGGTTATTATACTTTATATGCCGCAATTCAAAATGCTTATTTAATTGGTTTTGTCGGAAGAAATGTTGCTAACTTAGATGGTTTATCGTCTTTATTGCAATTAGTCCCTCATGGTATTTTTGAATTGCCTGCTATTTTTATTTCAATGGGTTTAGGATTATATTTGGCTAACTCTTTTTTAGAATTAAACTTCAATATTAAAAGTAAAAAAAATAGAGTTATCATTCTTTCTGTTATTTCATTAATTATTTTACCTTTGTTAATTTATCAATTTTCTATTCTTCCATTAAATAATTCAGAATTATTGTTGAGCCAGATTTCAGATACTACTTTTCTATTTTTGGGTTTTTTTAATTTTATTCAAATAGCTCTTTTATTTTTTGTACTAATATCTTCTTTAAAAAATACTGAAATGAAGAAAAGAATTATTCAATCACTAAAAGTTTTTGTCTTAATTGTAATTCCTTTGTTAATTTTAGCAGCAATTATAGAAGGAATATTAATGACTTTATGAATTTAAATGTTTCATAAAATTGATTTACTAAATTAAATAAATATTTAAGCTAAAGAAAATTATTCGTTATATGAAAGTTAATGAATTATTAGAAGAATTAAAAACAAGAGATTCATATAAAGAATATTTTAAAGAAAATCCTTCTTCTTTTTTTTGTGCAGGATTTTTTATATTAGGAGAAGAGCAAGATAAAATTCAATTAGATTATTATTCTCCTTCTACAAAAAGAATAACAAGTTTTGAATATCCTTTTGCATCATATCAAACTTATCACGAGGAAATACTAAATGCAAATTTAATTAGTGAAGAACAATTTAATCCTGATTTAGATAAGTTAAAAGATTTTATTAAAGAAAAAACAAATAAATTTTTTACAAGATTAATTGCAATATTAAAAGATGGTTATTGGAATATTACTCTATTAAATGGTTTGAGTATGTCAAGAATGAAAATAGATTATAAAACAGGTGAATTAATAGAGAATGAAAATGGAAATTTATCTGATTTTATTAAATTTGATAAAAAAAATTAAACTTTTTGAACAATTGCATTTATGTTTCGCTCTTCCCAGATATTTATAATCTTGAAATTAGCTTCTTCAATTTCTTTTTTTAGTTCATCTAAGTTATAAACATAAGTGTACCTCTTTGTTTTATCGTTTTCTCTAACTGTCCAAGGAATAAAACATTCTTTTTCTTTATTTTTTAATCTTGGAGATTTTTTACTCCACACAGAAATAAAAGCATGACCTCCTGTTTTGAGTGTTCTATAAATTTCTTTTATTGTTTTAATTCTATTTTCTTTTTCACTAATACAGTGTAATAATGCATAACAAATACAATTATCAAAGAAATCATTTTCAAAAGGAATGTTATTTGTTTCAGATAAAATAAATTCTACATCTTGATTTTTTAGATTTTTTTTTGCTTCTTTTAGCATTTCGCTTGAAAAATCAACACAATAATATTTTTCATTTTTGTTTAATTTAATACAATTTCTACCTGAGCCACAACCTAAATCTAATATTTTACCTGATTTATCTTCTAAGAATTTTTCAACACTTATTGGGATTTTGGTTCTATATTTAGACCAATTTTTAGCAATTTTATTCCATACATCTTTTTGATTTTCCACATAAATAAATAGATTTTGAGCTTTAAAAGATTTACAAAAATTTAAAACACTAATTTTCTTAATTAATTTATGAAAAAACCCACAAGAACAATTTCAGGTGTTGCTCCTATTGCTGTTATGCTTCCACCAAAGCCTTGTCCTCACGGAGCTTGCTTATATTGTCCTACACTAAATGCGCCTCAAAGTTATACTCCTGAAAGCCCTGCCGTTTTAAGAGCAATAGCAAATAATTATGATTCTTACAAGCAAACAAAAGCTCGTCTTAAAATGTATAAAGATATGAAACATCCAACAGACAAAATTGAAATTATAATTATGGGCGGAACTTTTTTAGCTTATGAAAAAAATTTCAAAGAACAATTTATCAAAGGCTGTTATGATGCGCTAAATAATAAGAAATCAAAAACACTAAAAGAATCTAAAAAACTTAATGAAAAAGCAAAGCATCGTTGTGTAGCCTTATGTATTGAGACAAGACCAGACATTTGTAATGACAATCATATTAAAGAAATGCTAAATTATGGTGCAACAAGAGTAGAATTAGGAGTTCAGGCAATTGACGACGAAATTTATAAAATTGTAAATAGAGGACACAAAGTTAAAGATGTAATAGACGCTACTTATAGACTAAAAAAAGCAGGATTTAAAGTTGGCTATCATTTAATGCCAGGAATTATTGGCTCTAATCCTAAAAAAGATATTGAGATGTTTAAAGAAATATTCAAAAACCAAAATTATAAACCTGATCAAATAAAATTATATCCTTGCCAAGTATTAGTAGGTTCAAAATTAGAGGAAATATATTGGAAAGGAGATTATGCTCCTTATACAAAAGAACAAACCATTGCAATATTACGAGAAATGATAAAACTAACTCCTCGTTATTGTAGAATTATGAGAATCATGAGAGAAATTCCTCCAGCATATTTAATTGCAGGAATAAAAAATATTGATTTAAGAAAAGATATTGAAGAAGTTATTAGAAAAGAAAAAATAAAAATAAATGAGATTAGATTTAGAGAAATTGGTTTTGCACTAAGAGATAAAAGAGAAGTCAATACTCAAATTAAAATAAAAAAAACAAAATACAAAGCAAGTAATGGAATAGAATATTTTATAGAAGCAATAAATAAAGACGATATATTATTTGGATTATTAAGATTAAGGTTAGATAAAAGTAAAGTTGCAACAATTCGTGAATTACATGTTTATGGACCTGCTCTAAAATTAGGAGAAAAACAACAAGAAAAATATCAACATACTGGAATTGGAAAAAGATTAATAGAAATAGCAGAAAAAATATCTAAATCAAAAAAATCCAAAAAATTAAGAATCATCTCAGGTGTAGGAGTAAGAGAATATTATAAAAAATTAGGTTATAAAATAGATAAAGAAAAAATATATATGGAAAAAGAGTTTTAAACAATCTAAAAATTTTACTAGTATTCTTTAATTCCTAAAATATCTCCTAAAGTTCCAAGAATTTTTGCTTTTGTCATTTTTGCATAATCTAAAATCTCTTTTGTAGAAGCATTATTTCCTGACATTGAATAAAACATCTTTTCACCTAAAAGAACATAGTGCCATTTGCAGTTCATTCTTTCTTCTTCTGGAAGTTCATTTATTTTATTACACCAATCAACAGTTGACTTTCTCTTTTGTTGGACATTATGATTATTCAAATCTCTTTCTGCTTTTGTTTCAACTAGATAAATATTGTCTTTAATTTTAACTATAAAATCTGGGAAATAATGTGCTAAAAGTCCATCTTCTCTAATATAAATTATATTTGCAAAAGGATAATCATATTCTCTAATTTTCAAGAAACTTTCTATTTGAGAATCTCCGTCAATAAATTCCATAAATGCCTTTTCAAATCCTCCTTTGTTGGAAGGATATGCAACCAAGGGATAAATTGATTTTGCGACTTCAATAGAATAAGTTTCTCTCATTCTTATAGACTTAATTTCTGAAAAATATTTTTTTATAACTTCAGCATCTTCTATATCTAGATTATTCTGAAAGTCGTAAATTGCTTTTGATATATTTTTTCTTATGTGCTCAATTATTCTTGAACCTGTAGATAATAAAATTCTCCAATTATTTCCTTCAAGAGGGTCAAATTCTTCATTGAATAATTTTTTTCTTATGTAGTTATCAATTAATTCTGCTATCTTAGCACTATTTATTTGCATTACTGGAAATTCTTGTTCACTTCTTTTTGTCTTGCCAGTTTTAACTCTAATTATTGAAACTGCATTAACCATCTTTTGTAAAAATTGCTGATAACTTTTTGCAGAAAAAATCTCTGCAGTAACTTCATACTCTCCAAATCTAGTCTCTTTTGTTATTTCCTTACTAACAAATCTATCTCCTTTTGTGTCAAATAGTTTTTTTAATTCTGATAAATGAATAGAGTAAACTTCTAAATTTTCTAAGCTTATTTCTAAAGGTTTTAATTCTTCCTCTTTATCTTGGATAATTATTGGCCAGAATAAATCGTAATCTTTGTAATTTTCTTTTAATTCTACATTGAGTAAGTCTCCCATGACTTTTTCTCTGTCTATTTCACTATCAATTACAGCTAAGTCTTCTGAGGAAAGTTCGGTTTCATAGAATTTTTCGTATTCAGGATGTTCTACAATATGTAGTAGATTCAAATAGTTATCTGGTTCTATTCTTTTCGTGAATAAATTAATTAAATTTTTTTCGTGAAGTTCAATATATTCTGGCTCTCGCCACATTTTTCTTAGTCCTCTTCCTATTACTTGTTCTAATAAAATAAATGAGGTGCTAGAACGAAGGGGAACAACAACACAAATATTGTTTACATCAAAACCCTCTCTAAGCATTAGGACAGAAACTATAACTCGAGGATTTTTTGCGCCATCCATATTGAATAATTTTTGTTTTATTTGTGCCCATTCTTTTTCATTAACTTCCCCTTTTTTGTTTGAGTGAATTTCCATTATTTCAGATTCAGAGAGACTTTCTTCTTTTCTTAAAAACTCCATAACAAATGGAATTACTTTTGTATCTTCACAAATTACAAGCATTTTTGGATGTTTTTTACCGTCTGTATTAAAATTTTCAAATGACTCTTCAAGAATTCTTAACTTAGAAAGTCCTGCTCTAAGCATAACTCTTTGTCCGCCAGAAAGTCCTACAACTTTCTCTCCTTCTCTTTCTGCTTTAAATTCTAGTGCGTCGGCTCCTTCACCTTTTCTTTTATCTATTGCAACAATTTTTACAAGTCCAGAATGAATTGCTTCTTTTAATTCAAAATTTGTAATTATATGTGGGAAAAATAGTCTTGAACGGCTTTGTCCACTTCCTCTAACAGTGTATGGAGTAGCCGAGAAGTCTACTTGTAAAAAGTTTTCTTTTTTGTTCTTTGAGATTTCTGTAACTGCATTTTGCCAGAGTTTTTCTTCGTTATCTATTTTTGTATCATCTCCTCCCAAATGGTGTGCTTCGTCGTTAAATATTACTAAATCTTTTAGGTTTGCTAAAAACTCTATTTGTCTTCCTCTAATGTAGTTTCTATCTAAAACATCTAAAGTGTGTCCGGCTGTTATTCCTGGAGTTCTTGGAAGAAGTCTTTTTACAATCACATCTGGAGATTCGAGTGGTTGCACCATTTCTGGCTCTTCATAATCGCTTGCAAGTAAATGCCAGTTTGTAATTGCAATCATTCCATTTGTTCTTGAACCAATATCTTCTTTTCTAATTGTGTTTGATTGAATAAAACCTAAAACTTCTTGTCTATAGTTCTGAGGTAGAAAAACTTCTTCAAATTTTTTAACATCTGAAGCTTCAAAGTTTCTCTTAATTGTTTGTTTCCCATCTTTATTTGTTTCAATAGTTTCTTTTCCCAAATATGCATCAAGTAATCTTTCATAAACAATTAAACCCGGAGCGACTAAAAGAAAATTTTTTGAAAATCTTCCTGACTTTGTTTCTTCGTATTTTGAATTGAGATATTGCCAAATTAAAAGTGCGTGCAAAACCCAAGTTTTCCCGGTGCCAGTTGCCATTTTTATACAATACTTGGGATGTTCGTGTTTCTCTTTCTTTAAGCTAAAAAAATCCATTTCAGAAAGAATCTCTGGAGCGATAGAAGAATACATGTCAGTTACATCTTTTGATTTTAAAACCTCGTGAATGTAAATCGTGTTTAAGATTGCTTGCCATTGTCCTTTATGAAAATTAATATTTCTAACTTCTGCAAAATTTCCATTCGGATTCCAATAGGTTAAGAGTTCTCTTGTAACTGGAGAAACCTTCTCAAGCATAGCACCACTTTCAAATTCTAGATTAGCTTGTTTTGTAACTTCCTTTGCAAAATCTATTGGAAGTTCTCCACCAATTATTTTTTTAGTTGTTTTTGCCATTTTTATTCATTGACCTCGTCTTCTTCTTTTGAAAAGTTGGCATGTTTGAAAACCTTACTTTCTTTTTGTTTTTCCTCTGCTTCCCGCCTTGCATCTTGTTCATAGTTTTCTTCTTCGCCCATTAAAAACTTACTCCGAATTTAATCAAAACTAAAATTAAAACCCCTATAAAAAAGGCAATAGAAGATACTTTAAAGAAAAATAGTTTCTTGTCTAACTGTGCATTCTGATTACTTATAGATAAATCGTACTGATTTTTTAAAACCAATAGTTCCTTCTTGTAATCATTATTTTTATTATGCTCAAAATTTATAATATCTAATCTTTTTGGCCATAATCCCAATAGGCAACAAACAAAAGATATTCCCAAAAATATCAAAGAGAGTATATAAGCTCCTCGTTGTGGACTCAGTAAATTTCCTATTTCTACATATTGAATAGTTATTCCTATTATTGCCAATATAATTATTAAAAGAGAATAAATTTTTGAATCTATCTGTGCCCACTCTCCTCTTCTTGATAAATATTCGTCTTTTCCTACTTCTTGCCATAACTTCAAACTTTTTTCATTGTATTTTATTTTTTTATTTGTAGTTTCTTCTCTGGCTAATTCATTTATGTCCATCTTTTCTTTTTTAAGAAACAACCATCTTAAGAATAAAATTAAAATTATGAAAAATGTAAAGGTCAATACATTTGGGACAATTAATTGCCATAAAAACCCTTTTTCTTTAACACTCCCGTAAAATAGTTGCCAAACAAGAACTACCAACCCTCCAAATATTCCCGCCACGATTGATTTAACAAAGTCTCTCCACTCTTGAAATTTCATAAATCCTTTAGCCATTACTCAACCTCCTCCACTGCAATACTTTCAAAACCAAAAACATCAACCGCCTTAACACAGATTTTTCTCTTTCCTTTTATTTTCGGAACAATCAATTTCACTTTTTCAGTTACTCTAAACTCTTCGGCATCTTTTTCTTTATTTTGTCTGTAGTCTTGCCACTTGCTTCTGAAAACTTCGCCGTCATAATCTGGGTCAATGCTCCAATATTCTATCAAAGCCAAAGGATCTTTTTCTATAACTTTTTCTAGCTTTTCCTTATTTGCTTCATCTAAAGGTAAAACATCTGGAGAGAGAAGAACGTAATCATCTAGTTCTATATCTATCTCGTCATTTTCCCCCACAGATTTTGACTTTATTGTTTTTATTTTTAGATATTGTAGAGAAGAAAATTTTATCTTTCCAGATTTTATCAAAGAATCGTAACTTGCTTTTGTTCTTAGTTTGTCTAATAGGTCGTGAGGAATTACTAAAACCTCTATTGCATCGTCGTTTAAACTTCTGATTGCTTTGGCAATATCTACAGAGAAATTCCAACCAAGTAAAATTACTTTGTTAAATCCGTATTGTCCTCTATATTCTTGTGCCTTCTTTAGGGAATTGTATCCAGTGATTTTGTTTGGAGAGTCCGCCATAACAAGAGTTTTTGATTGTTTAATATAACCTAGATTTGTTGGGACTCCTTCTTCTGAGAAAGGTATTGCTCCGAATAAATTAATTACTACCTGAGATAAATCTCCTATTGTTCTAAACGAAGATTTTTCAAACTGCTCTTTTTGATAGTCGCCGATTGATTGGTATAAGAAAGGTTTTGCCTCTTGGTCAATTAATCTCTTTCTCATAATCATACAGGCAGGTTTTCCTAAATCAGATATAATCCATTTTCTTCCTAATTTTTCTGCAACTGCTCCTGTTGTTCCCGAACCCGCAAAGAAATCTGCAACAATTGAATTTTCATTTGAAGAAGCTTCTATAATCCTTTTTAGTAATGCTTCGGGTTTTTGAGTCCCATAACCTAGACTTTGCCTATTTATAGATGAAGATTGTCCTAAACCGGGTAAATCATCCCATATATTTGTTATAGGCATAGTTTTACCTTCAATGTTTAATCCATTCCAAAAAGAATATCCATCTGAATTGACAGAGACTTTTGGAGTAATCCTTCTTTCCTTATTAAATATTATTTTAGGGGTTTTTTGATAATAGAGCAAACTATTTGATGAATATATCCAATTATTTCCACTACCCTGTATACCAATAGTCGTTAGCATAGTATTCCAAGTTATTTCTCTTCTAAAATTCTCCTTCCCAAAAATCTCATCTAAAATAATCTTCACATAGTGCCCTACATGCCAGTCTATATGAACATAAATCGAACCTTGTTCGCTTAAAAGTTCCCTCATTAAAATTAATCTTGGTACCATATATTCTAAATAGCATACAGTACCTGAGATTTTTCTTCCATCAGGGCCAATTTTTTCCCAAGTGTCAGAATATGCAAATTGTTCTATTGTAGTAGGTCTTTGCTCTATATCAGTTCCAGGAAGATGAATCTTTGTCCTATAATCTGCCTTAGAATCAAATGGAGGGTCAATATAAATCAAATCAATTTTTCCCCTCATAGAAGGCATACCGGTTGCCTCGTCGCCTGTCAAAAGTGCTTGCATAGTCAAAAGATTATCCCCGTAAATCATCCGATTAAGCATCTCTTTTTTATTCACTTCCTTAACTGTCTGCCCAAAAAAAACATCTAAACCGCCTCTTGCTTTTGTTGGAAGAACTAACTCATTAGTTTGCAAGACAATTTTATTTTTCTCACTTATCCCATCAAGAATTTTTTGAGCTTCCCTTTTACCTCTCTCAACAATTTTAGGAAGTTCTTCAATTAATGATTTAGGTCTTTCTATCATAAAAATTTTAAGACTTCATTTGTTTTAAATGTTACTCTAAAAGTTACCCTTTTAATTACACTTACTTAAATTTAGTTTGTTACTCTTTATTCTAATGAACGAAGACGAAAAAATTTTCTTTGAAAGAAATAAATTGGCCAAAAAAGTCCTATATATGCTAAAAGATAAAGAATTTAGAGCAGTCCCACTATCAAAAGAATTAAACAAACATAGACCTGAAATTAGCAGAACCCTAAAAAAATTAAAAGATAAAGGATATGTTGAATGCACAAAACCAGAATCTCCAAACTATAGACCTTACAAAATCACTAAAAAAGGCAAATCAAGACTAAAAGAATTATTCACCTTGTAAAATACCTATAAAACTTAAATTAAACAATCCAAATTTTTAAAAACGCACACTTGTTTTTTATATTAAATTAGGTGAATTTTATGACATGGTCTTTATATGAAAGAAATGATGAAGGGGGAATATTTGACTACTCTGGAGACTTATTAAAACCCTTAAAATTCTCAAACGGAAAAACCCAAGAAGACATTGTAAACGACACTTTAGATTTAATTAACAAAGGTAATAGAATTATTTTTATCCAAGGAGTCTGTGGAACAGGAAAAAGTGCAATCGCATTAAACCTCGCAAAAAATTTTAAAAAATCATCAATTGTAGTTCCAATAAAAACACTCCAAGAACAATATGAAAAAGATTACACCCAAAAAAAATTCATCTTAAAAGACGATAAAACTCCATTAACCATTTCCATAATAAAAGGACGAAGCAATTTTCACTGTCCTTATCTAGGAGGAAGAGCAAATGAGAAAAATCTTCCCTGCACAATTGAAATCAGAGAAAAAAACTTAGATCAATTATTAGAATACATAGGTAAAAACCCAGAAGTTCAAAAAGAAGATTTTTCTTCAATAAGCGACATAAAAAGAGCAAATGTAGCTTGTGCCTGCCCTTACTGGTCTCCTTTAATCCCTGCTGAATTAAACATTAAAGGATTAAAACAAGCAGACAAAATAAAATTCCAAACAGTTTCAGGAAGAGAATACGCATTATTCCAAAGAAAAAGAGGATGTGATTATTGTGACCAATACAAAAACTACGCAACAAGCGATGTCTTAATCTTCAATTCAGCAAAATATCTAATTGAACTAGACATGGGAAGAAAACCAAAAACAGACATAGATATAATTGACGAATGTGACGAATTTTTAGACAGTTTCTCAAATGAAAGAAAAATAAATTTACAAAGATTATTAGCTTCCCTAACAAACTTAAACCCAGAAAAAAAAGAAGACAAACAAACAATAAGAGATTTAATTTACCTCATAAACGATTTTGTTTTAGAACACAAAAGAGAAGTAGATTGTGAAAAAATAAAAGCAAACTCTTTTATTAAAATTATTGAGAAAATACTAGAAAATACTCATCTTGCTTCTGAAGAAGAATTAAATTATTATAACAGAGTTGTAGAAATCTTAATTAGTTTTGAAAAAGTTTTAGAAGAAACATACATATCAACAGAACTTGTAAAAAAAGACGAAAAACAATCAAGCTTATTTGATAGTCCTTATCTAAAAGAAGATAACATCTACGTAACTCTTGTTAGCATAAACCTAAAACAAAAAATGCAAGAATTAACTTCTCAAAATAATATCTTAATTTTAATGAGTGGAACAATTCATTCTGAAAAAGTCTTAAAGGATATTTTTGGTTTAGAAAACTTTAAAATAATTCAAGCAGAAACAAAAAATCCCGGTGAAGTAAAAATTTATAGAACAGGAGTAGAAAGAAATTGTAATTATGCAAACTTCAAAAGTGGAAATATCACTCGTGAAAGATATCTAAAAATGCTAGACTGTGTTTTAGCAAATACAAAAGAAAAAACACTAGTTCATGTAAATTCATTTTCTGATTTACCAAACGAACAAGAAAAAGAAAAATATAAATTTGATAATCTAATTACTCAAAAAGACTTAAGAGAAATTCAAGAAAATCCAAATAACGCAATCCATGATTTTTTACATGGAAAAAACAATATACTCTTCACAACAAAATGTAGCAGAGGAATAGATTTCCCCGGAGATAAATGTCGTAATATAATTTTAACAAGATATCCTTATCCAAACATACAAAGTAATTTCTGGAAAATTCTAAAAAAAGAACAACCAGACTATTTCACTGAATTTTATATGGATAAAGCCTACAGAGAATTAATTCAAAAAATTTCAAGAGGAATAAGATTTAAAGGTGACTGGATAAACCTATTAAGCCCTGACATTAGAGTCCTAAACACCAAATTTTTCTAAAACTAAAATATATAAATAATATAGATATTAAATTAATATGTCTAAATTTAGAGAATACTTGCTTTCAACAGGAAAAAAAGTTTTTGCTGGAAAAAATGCCTCTCAAAATGATGAACTTGTTTCTTTAGCAAAACCAAACAATGTCTTAATTCATACACTTGAACCAGGAAGCAGTTTTATTAATTTAGGAGAAAATCCCACAAAAGAAGAAATAAAACAAGCAAGTTTATTATGTGCTCAAAAAAGCCAATATTGGAGAGACAATAAAAAAGATGTTCTAATTCACTTATTCCTAAAGTCAGATACTTACAAAAATAAAAAAGACAAACCAGGATTATGGCATGTAAAAAAAACAATTAAAACAATCAAAGTAAAAAAAATAGACATTTTAAACTTAGAAAATGATGTTAAATGATTTATACCTTGTTAATGGATTAGATTTACTTAAAATCGTAAATGTGAATTTATCATCTTTCTCGTCCATAGAAGAATTAAGGTTAAAAGAACCAACAAAATTACTAGAATTAATCAAAGATAAAAATTATAAAATTCCAAGAGATATAAAAAAGTTAAAAAATAGCTTACCCTTTTCAACAGGAGATGTTTGGATGTCAAGACACTTTTTTAAAAATTTTGAATTTACTGCCCCCTATCTTTATATTGGAAAAATGAATAAGGATTATGATTTGTGGGTTAATTTATACACTGAAGATTCTTTTGGCTTAACATATCAATCCTATCTCTACTCATTTTTTCCAGAACTCAAAGTTTATTCTACATAGTTATTTAAATCACTAACAAATAATCTATACATGGTAAAACCAGTTAAAAAATTACAATTAGGTAAAAGAGGTATAACACCAGAGTTTGTTGACCAATTGAAAATTATTTTTCAAAAACAAAAAATTATAAGAATTAATTTATTAAAATCAGCTTGCAGAGATAAAGAACAAAAGACTGAACTCGCCGAAGAACTTGTAAAAAATTTAGGCTCAAATTATAAATATAAAATAATAGGTTATGTAATAGTCTTATTAAAATTCAGAAAATAATTACAATTTAAATTTATCAAACTCACTTCTTTTTTCTTCACTTACACCCTTACTAAATACCTTTTGTAATTCTTTTACTTTTTCAAAACCTTGTTCTTTGCTAAAATAAACTGTAGGAATACCTTTATCTCCTAAAATAATATTCTTTTCAAACTTCATTAAAATTTCTCCCTCATATGAGTTTCTTGCAACAACATAAAATATATCTTCAATTAAAAAAGCTCTACCAATTTTTGTAAGTATTAAGTTTTCTGAATTCAAAATATTTTTTTTAATTAAATATTCAAACCTTTTCTTGTATGCCCTCTCACATAATAAACAACCTCCGCTTGGATTTGGATATTTAATCTTCCATTTTTTTGCTAACTCTAATTGTTTAATTCTTCTTCTACCTTCAATATCAAACATCTCTTCTCTTTTTATCAAACCTTTTTTTTCATAAGTTGTTTCTGGTAATAGTTTTCCTGAAAGAGGCCGTAAAATATCAAAACCAATTTCACCATCAATTAAATTTCTTTTTTTATTTGTCTGGCTCATTGGCCTTTGTCCCAACACTTCACCACTAGCAACAATATCAAATTTTTCTTTTTCATAAATCTCTTTAGCAACTTTAAACATCCAAACTTTACAATCACTACATGGATTAAAACTAGTTCCATAACCAAATTTAGGTTTTTTTAAAACTTCCAAATAACTTTTTAGATATGGCTCTTCTCTAACATCAACAATCTTTAAACTAATATCTTCCTCTTTAACAAAAGAATCAATCTCACCTAAAGAAGAATTACATCCAAATGGCAAATTAAAATACAACGCTGTTACATCAAAATCCTTTTCTTTAAAAAATCTAATTACAAGTCTACTATCAAGACCTCCTGAAAATAAAACTAATACTTTTTTCTTCATAGATTATGACAATTAAAATATTATTATAAAATTAACCCTTACTTCTTACATAAAGCCAAAGCATAAGAACCATCTTGTGAAATTTTAATATCTACTTGATCAAAATACAACTTCAAAAAACTAATAAAATCATTCTTATTATATTTATAAGAAACTCCGACTATAATTTGATCTCCTTCATTAAATTTAATCTCTTTTTCTAAAAACTTAATTTTGCAATCTTTCAAGATAGTATAATACATTTCAACTCTAGAATTTTTAAACCTAGCTCCATATTTTAAACTCTCTTCTTTAAAACCTATTTGTAACAATGTCTTAATTAATAATTTATCTAAGAATGTATTATTATAAGCCTCTAAAATTTCATCTTCTTTTTTATTATCTAAACCATTCCCAATTAATAAGTAATCATCACCTTTCATAGCACTTCTCATTTCATACAACAATTCATTAATTTCAAAATTACCAAGTGTATTTCCTAATAACAAAAAGAAGTTCTCTTTAAACTTATCATATCTTAATAAATTAGAAACATTACTAATATTTTCAAAGTCAGAAATATTCCATTGAAATTTTATAACTTCTTCAACATCAGTTTTTTTTATTTTTTGTAAGGCCTTTTCAACCATATAAGAACTAATGTCAATTGGACAATATCTAACTTTAAAGTCACCTTTTAATTTGTCTAGGAAAATAACAGCCTTTTTACCATCTCCACAACCAATATCAACTATATTCCAATATTTTCCCTTTAAATCCTTGACCATATCATCAATATTTTCATTGATTAAATCTATTTCTTTTTGAATAATATCTTTTTTATAATCTTGAGAATTTTCTAAATCTAAAAATGCCTGAGCTTGTTCTGGTTTTAAGTACCATAATTTTGAGTCTGCAATATTCCAAATACGAGTATTACCATCAAGTGAATATCCTCTTTTAATTAATTCCTTAAAAATCATTCCATTAATTTCTGTTTTCTTAGTCATATTATTATACTGTTTTTTTAGTTTTTATTTGTTTTGTTTTCATTTTATGATTAAACAATAGCAATAATTCATAACTTTTTTCATTTAAATTAATTTATATTCAAAAAATGGTTAGTTAAGTTTTATAAACTAATTTAAATATTTTCTTTTATGAAAATCATAGGTATTGACGATGCAGGAAGAGGACCAGTTCTAGGACCTATGATTTTATCAGGAATTATAACAGACGAAGAAGAAGAAAAAAAGATTAAAGATTTAGGTGCAAAAGATAGTAAATTACTTACACCTAAACAAAGGAAAATTTTAGCTGATTATTTAAGACAAAATTATACTTATCATCTTGAAAAAGTTGAACCCAAAGAAATTGATGAATTCCCAAATTTAAATAACCTTGAAGCAATTAAAGCAGGAATAATTATCAACAAATTAATGTCTAATTTAAATGAAAAAGTCAAAGTTTTTGTTGATTGCCCTAGTGTTAATACAAAAGCATGGTCTGAATATCTTAAAAACACACTAATTAAAAAAGACCTAATTGAGTTACATTGTGAACATAAAGCAGATTTTAAGTATCCTATTGTTTCTGCTGCTTCAATAATCAGTAAAGAAACAAGAGAAGACGAATTAAAAAAATTAAAAGGAAAATTAAATATAAATTTTGGAAGTGGATATCCTGCAGATCCTGTAACTAAAGATTTTCTAGTAAAAACATTTGGTGAAGAAAAATACGATTCTTTAATTAGAAAATCCTGGAAAACATACAAGAATCTCCAAGATAAAATGGATCAAAGGAAATTATTCTATTTATAATTTAAATTCTAACAACCCTTAAAAAGCTTTATTACTTAAAAAAAACATGACTCATATTAAAAAGATTGTGATGCAAGGTTTTAAGAGTTTTGCAAGAAAAACCGAAATAGAACTTGAAAATTCAATGAATATTATTGTTGGACCAAATGGAAGCGGTAAGAGTAACATTACAGACGCTTTGTGTTTTGTATTAGGAAGATTGTCTATTAAATCAATAAGAGCTGCAAAAGCTGCAAATTTATTATTCAGTGGAAACAAAATCTATAAAGGGGCAAATGAAGCAAGTGTAGAACTAATATTTGATAATTCTGACAAAAGTTTTAGTTTACCTGAACAAGAAGTGATAATCAAAAGAACAGTAAGAACAAATGGACAATCAATCTATAAAATAAATAATCAAACAAAAACAAGACAAGAATTATTAGAATTACTCTCATATGCTGGAATAGATCCAAATGGTTTTAATATTGTATTACAAGGAGAAATTGCCTCAATGATTAAAATGTCTTCAGAAGACAGGCGAAAAATTATAGAAGAAGTAGCAGGAATTTCTATTTATGAAACAAGAAAAGAAAAATCACTAAGAGAATTAGAAAAATCAGAAGAAAAATTAAAAGAAGTAAGTGCAGTTTTAAGAGAAAGAAAAAGTTATCTCAAAAATTTAGAAAAAGAAAGACAAGATGCACTTAATTTCCAAAGATTAGAAGAAACAATAAAAAAATGTAAAGCCACAATTATTGATAGAACAGTTAAAGATAAACAAAAAGATATCTGGGGAATAGAAAAAATAATTGAAAGTCAGAATAAAGAAATAGATAAAATAAAAAAACAAATTCAAGATAAAAAATTAGAAATAGAACAATTAGAATATCACTTATCTGAAATAAATAAAAAAATTCAAGATTATACAAGTAATGAACAAGAAAATTTACACAAAGACATAGCTGACCTAAAAGCAGAATTAGCAGGATTAGAAGTAAGAAAAGAAAATTTTGAAAATAGAATTAAAGATAATAATGAAAAAATTATACATTTGAAAGAAAAACAAGAAAAATTAGAACATGAGATTAATAATATTCAAACAACAAGTCCTCAAATAAAACAAAGACAAGAAGAACAAAGAAAAATTCAAGAAGAATTAAACAAACTAGAACAAAAAAGAAGAAGGTTTTACGTTATAAAATCAGAATTATCAACACTAAATAGACAATATGAAGAAAAACAAAAAAATATAATTGAATCAAATAAGGAAATTGAAATTACTCGTAAATCTTTAGATTCATTAGCAAAAGAAATTAAATTTGCAAATTCAATAAGTCATGCAGAAAATTTAAGATTAGAATTAAAAAAAAGCCAGAGTGATTTATTAGAAGAAATAAAAAAATTAAAAGAACTAACAATTGTTCATCAAAATAAAAATGCTGTTTTAGAAGAAAATATTTATCAAGAAGAAAAATTAGAACAAGAAATACTAACACTTGAAAACTGCCCTTTATGTAAACAAGATGTAACTGAAGAATACAAGGATCAAATAAAAAAAACTTCACAGAAAAAATTTGTAGATTATAAAAATCAAAAACAAGATAATGATAATCACTTAGAAGAATTAAAAGAAAAAATTATAAATTCAGAAGAAAAACTTTCACAAAAAATTACAAAAATAAATGAAATTGATATTGACATAATAAAGTTAAAAACAATTGAAGATAAAAATAATGTAATTAATAAATTAGTCCAAAATCAAAAAACATTAAATGAAGAAATAGATATTTTGAATCAAGATATTATAAAATACAAAAAAGAATTTGAACAACTAAAAGATATAGAAGAAAAATATGATGAATTAAGATTAAGGTTACAAGAATTTAATTTTTTAGATATAGATGTGGATAGCCAGATTGTTATAAAGCAAAGAGAATTGTCCAGAATAGAAGTAGAAATAAAATCATCGTCTAGAGATATAGAAGAGTCTAGCGAAGAGTTTAATAGAATTTTTGTTTTAATAAAAGAAAAGCAAAAGGTGCTAGATAAAAAACAAAAAGAAGAGCAAATTTTATTTGAAAAGTGTGAAATATTATTCTCCCAAAAAAATCAAATCTCTGATAAACAAAAAGCTTTTGAAACAGATATTATTGGTTTCAGACATTTAATGCATAATGTAGACGAGAAAATTAATTCTAACAAAATTATTATTGCTCAATATGGTGCACAGTTGGACTCATTGATAAAAGAACAAGAAGAATATAAGGGATTAGAATTACTAAAAGGAAATCTTGATGAAATAAAAGAAAGATTGCAAAAATCTCAATTTAGAATTAGCCAAGTTGGAAATGTTAATCTAAAAGCTGTAGAAGTTTTTGATCAAGTAGTAGAGCAAGTAAATTCTATCGAGGAAAGAGTCAAAATAATAGAAACAGAAAAGCAAAAGATAGTAGAAATTATAGAAGAGATCGACAAGAAAAAGAGAAAATCTTTTCTTTCAACACTAGATGCAGTTAATGAATTATTCACTAGAAATTTTAATTTATTATCAAATAAAGGAGAAGTAAGTTTAGAATTAGAAGATAAAAAAAATCCTTTTAATTCTGGATTAAATATTTTAGTAAAAGTAGGGAAAGGGAAGTATTTTGACATTACAAGTTTATCTGGGGGAGAAAAAACTCTTGTTGCTTTAGCTTTAATTTTTGCAATACAAGAATACAAACCTTATTGTTTTTATATTTTTGATGAAATCGACGCTGCTTTAGACAAGCGTAATAGTGAATTACTGGCTGCCTTAATTAAAAAGCATAAAAACACAGGACAATATATTATTATTACTCATAATGACACCTTAATAAGTGAGGCGACAACTTTATATGGTGTTTCTATGCAGGAAAATATCTCAAAAGTAATTAGCTTAAGAATTTAGATTTATTCTAATAAAGATTTTTTTCTTAACAACCTATTATAATTTATTGCAAACCTATGAGCTTCATCTCTTATTTGTTGAAGTAATAATCTTGCTTTATTTTTGTCACCTAATAAAATTGAATTTTCTCTATTTGGTAAATAAATTTCCTCTAATCTTTTAGCGAGGCTAATAATAGGAATCTTTAAATTTAATTCATTCAATACTTCTAAAGCCACATTTAATTGACCCTTACCACCGTCTATCAAAATTAAATCTGGAAATTCCTTATGCTCTAAAATCAATTTTGAATATCTTCTTTTAATAACTTCTTTCATTGAAGCAAAGTCATCATTTTGAAGAACACTCTTTAGTTTAAATTTTCTATAATTTTCTTTAGAAGGCAAACCATTCCTAAATTGGACCATAGATGCCACAATATTTGTACCACTCAAATGAGAAATATCAAAACATTCAATGATATAGGGTATTTGAGGCAAATTTAATACTTTTGCTAGTTCTTTTAATATTTCTATTTTTCCAAAAAAACTAATCTCAATATTCTTATTAACCAATTCTAGCAAATTTTTTAATTCTCCTTTGATTGGGAATATAAACTTTACTTTTTTATTTGTTTTTGATTGAATATATAATTTCAAACCATCTTCAATATCATAAGGTAATATTATTTTAGAAGGAACTTCATTTTCTGAATAATACCTACTCAAAAATTCCTCAAAGAATTCCTCATTAAATTCAAAAATAAACTCTTGTTTATTCTCTAATAATCCTTTATTAATATTAAATACTAATAAATAAACTTTATTCTCGAGGATTTTAAAATTAATAATATCCTCATTATATGTTTTTTGTTTTTCAACATTTTGTTTTTCCTTTAATAATTTTAAAGATTCTATTTTCTGTCTACAAATCAAAGCCAATTCATAATTTTTTTTAGAAGAATAATCTTTCATTTCTTTTTCTAGATTTTTTATTAATTCATCAGTCTTACCCAATAAAACTTTTCTTGCAGAATCTACATCTTTAAAATAATTTTCTCTTGTTATTTTTCCTATGCAAGGTGCACTACAAATTCCTAATGAATATCTTAAACATTCTTTTTTAGGAAGCCTATTACAAGTTCTTAATTGAAATGTTTTATTAATAATATCTAAAAGATAATCTCTTAATTTAGCAGAAACATAAGGTCCATATAACTTATTCTTTGATTTATTAATTCTAGAAATTTTAAACATAGGATATGTATCATTTACTTCCTCGATAAAAGCATATCTTTTTGAATCTCTTAAATTAATATTATATTTTGGTTTATATTTTTTTATTAAATTATTCTCTAATAAAAATGCTTCAATCTCATTATTTGTAACAATAAAATCAACCTCTTCAATATTTTCAACTAGTGCCTTTGTTTTTGAATCTAAAATTTTTTTACTAAAATAAGAACTAACTCTTTTTTTAAGGTTCTTTGCTTTACCAATATAAATTATTGTTCCCTTTTTATTTTTATAAAGATAACAACCTGGTTCATTTGGTAATTTTGAAATATCAATTTTATTATTCATATAATAATATATTTTTTTAATTTAAATAATTCTCTTTTTTGCTTAATTCTCTTCTTAAGAATTTTCCTGTCCAGCTTTTTTCACAAGTTGCAACCTCTTCAGGTGTTCCAGAAATAACAATCTCTCCCCCTTTTTGCCCACCTTCAGGCCCTAAATCAATAATCCAATCTGCACATTTAATAACATCTAAATTATGTTCAATAATAACAACACTGTTTTTTTTATCTACGAGGTAATTAATAACATTTAATAATTTTTTAATATCATGAAAGTGAAGTCCTGTAGTAGGTTCATCTAATAAATATAATGTTTTACCAGTTGATCTTTTAGCTAATTCTTTAGTTAATTTAATTCTTTGACTTTCTCCTCCTGAAAGTGTTGTGGAACTCTGTCCTAATTTAATATAACCTAAGCCCACTTGATATAAAGTTTGAATTTTTCTTTTAATGTTAGAATGATTTTCAAAAAAAGTTAATGCTTCTTCAACAGTCATATCTAAAACATCAAAAATATTTTTTCCTTTATACTTTATCTCTAGTGTTTCTTTGTTATATCTTTTACCTTTACACTCTTCACATTCCACATAAACATCAGGTAAAAAATTCATTTCAATTTTAATAGTTCCATCTCCATTACATTTCTCACATCTTCCACCTGGCACATTAAAACTAAATCTACCTGGACTATATCCTCTTAATTTTGATTCTTTTGTTTCACTAAATAATTTTCTAATTTCATCAAATACACTAATATAAGTAGCTGGATTACTCCTCGGTGTTTTTCCAATTGGAGATTGATCAATTACAATTACTTTATCAATTTCAGAATTTAATTTTAATGACTTATGTTTTCCTGGAGTTATCCTAGAATTATGAATTTTTTTCATCATAGATTTATATAAAATTTCATTAATCAAGGTAGACTTACCACTTCCACTAACACCTGTAATAACAGTTAAACAGTTTGTAGGAATATCAACGTCTATATTCTTTAAATTATTCTCTAAACATCCTTTTAATTGAATAGAAGGCCCTTTTTCTCTTCTCTTAATAGGGACTAAAATAAATTCTTCTCCTCTCAAATATTTAGCTGTTAATGAATTTTTGTTGTTTTTAATCTCTTCTAAATTTCCTTTAGCAACAATTTCTCCACCATGAATTCCTGCACCAGGCCCTATGTCAACAATATAATCTGCTTTTTTTATAGTATCTTCGTCGTGTTCTACTACAATTAAAGTATTTCCTAAATCTCTTAATTTATGTAATGTCTCAATTAAACGGTTATTATCTCTTTGATGTAAACCAATACTTGGCTCGTCTAATACATATAAAACTCCAGTTAAATTAGAACCTATTTGAGTTGCAAGCCTAATTCTCTGAGCTTCACCACCTGATAAAGTTCCTGCATTTCTACTTAATGTTAAATAATCTAAACCAACATTATTCAAAAAACCAAGCCTTTCTTTAATTTCTTTTAAAATTTGTCTAGCAATTTCTTGTTTTTTATCATCTAATTTTAGATTTGTAAAAAAATCCAATGCATCTTTAATAGATAAATTTGTAATATCAATAATATTCTTTTTATTAATATAAACAGATAGCACTTTTTCTTTAAGTCTTTTCCCTTGACAAACAGGGCACTTATTTTCCTGCATGAATTTTATTAATTCTTTTTTTCTATAATCTGATTGAGTCTCTCTAAATAATCTTTCTTGTTGAGGTATTAATCCTTCCCAGCCATTTTCAAAATGCATTTTTGCACCACTACTCCACTTTCCACGAATTTGTTTTGAGCATCCATATAACAAAGAATTAAGTGATTCTTTACTAAACTTATTTATGGGACTAAAAATATCAAATCCACAATGTTTTCCAATAACTCCTAATTGCTGTATTCTCCAAGAATTTTCCATTCTACCATAAACCTTAATTGCGCCGTCAATTATTGATTTATTTTTATCAGGTATAATTAAATTAGGATCAAATTCAATTTTAACACCTAAGCCAGAACATTCTGGACAAGCCCCAAAAGGAGAATTAAAACTAAACATTCTTGGTTGTAATTCCTCAAACGAAAAATCACATTCAGGACAACTCATCTTAGTAGAAAACATTTCTTCATCTTTTTCAGAATTAATAATTACTAATCCATTGCTCATAAGAGTTGCATTTTCAATAGCTTCAATAAGTCTTGTAGATTCTTCTATATCAATTCTGTCAACAATAACTGCAATATCTTGTTTTTTGTATCTATCTAACTCAATTTTTTCATCAGTCCTATATATCTTTCCATTAACCCTAACACGAATATATCCACCCTTATTCAAATCCTTAAATAATTGTTCATATGTTCCTTTTTTTTGTCTAATTATTGGAGAAAGAATATTTATTTGTCCTTTAAATTTTTCTTTAATTCTATTAAAAATTTCATTAGGAGTTTGTGAGGTAATAGGAATATTATGATTAGGACAATATGGAGTGCCAATCCTAGCAAATAATAATCTTAAATAATCATAAATCTCAGTAATAGTTCCAACAGTAGAACGAGGATTTTTATTTGTTGTTTTTTGCTCAATTGAAATAGCTGGACTTAAACCCTCAATAGAATCTACATCTGGTTTATTCATAACACCAATAAATTGCCTAGCATAAGAACTTAAACTTTCAGCATATCTTCTATGACCTTCAGCATACAATGTATCAAAAGCCAAAGTTGATTTTCCTGAACCAGATAAACCAGTAAGCACAATAAACTTATTTTTAGGAAAATCAATTGAAATATTCTTTAAATTATGTTCCCTTGCTCCACGAACTTCTATTTTATCAATCATCTTAAAAAACCTCTAATAAAAAAATTGCAAAACTAATTTTAAAATGTTTCTACTAAAATTAAATAAAAAAACTAGCTATTTTTACTCCAAAATTAATAAAGCCTAATTTTATACCTCGTACAAAACCATTAGCTTTTATTTTTATATTCCCGTCTTTTTTATTATTCAAATAATAATCAACAGGACTTTCTTTTAATAATTCCATTTGTTCTTCAGTAAAAATAGAACTAGATAAGTGTACTTCAAAATTTGATTTAATTTCACTTGAACAATCAAAAGAAGTTACTTCTTTATTTTCTAGTTTCACATTTCCAATAAAATTAGAGTCAATAAAAATAACAAAAACCTCATTAGTAAAAGGAATTTGTTTAGGTAAAGTAAAACCAACTAATTCTGATTCCATTTCATCTTTTATTAATTCACATGCATTTGATTCACTAAGTAAAGAAATTAAATTATTTAGCTCAAAATTTACTGCCTCAATTTCTTCTAAACCTAACACTAAATTTAAACTAATCAAAAATATTAAAAAAATACTCATTATATATTTCATGATTAAATAAGTTTTTTTCATTTTATAAATTTAATCTTTAATAAAAAAAGCGTAGCAAAGAATAATACCATGAAGGTACTAAAAATTAACCAAAACCTCAAAATACAAGACCTCAAGATTCTAATTAATAATTTAACTAAAACCAAAAAACCGAAGTTTTAAGATCTTAATTAATCCTTTGCTACAAATATTTTAATTAAAACTACTATATAAATGTTTTGTTTAGCCTTTTTTTCAAAAAATTAATAAAGTTTGTTTAACACTTTTTATTTATGAGAAATGTTCGTGTGATGATTAATTCTATTCTTGCAATTGTTTGCATTGTCTTGACATTTTTAGTTCATTGGTCTTTTATTATAATATCAATTCTTTTAATGATTTTAAATCAAAAATTATTATTTAAAAAAACTAAAATTTAAATTTTCCATCTTGCCATTCTTTAATGACTTGTAATGCAGTTCTTGTAATATCAACTTCGCCACCTTTTGTTAGATAGTTCTTTTTTTTGCCTACTTGTTCTAAAAAAAATTCAGAATCTCCTTTTGATTTAACCTCATAAGATTTTTCTAATTTTTCTTTATGTTCATTTAATAGATTTTGTATTACAACTTCAGGTTCTCTTATTTTACCAATACTTCTTGAACCAATTTTCGCATGTTTTGAAATTTTAATATTATCATACATAGAATAATCTTCATTAGAAATAACACCAGGTGTATCTAAAATTAAAATATTTTGAGTTAAACGGACTTTTTGCATTCCTTTAGTAAAACCAGGTTCATTTCCTTTTTTGGCAACATTTCTTCCTGTTAAAAAATTAATCAAAGAACTCTTTCCTGTGTTTGGATAGCCAATAATACCAACTTGTGCTCTTTTCTTGCCATCTAAATCTATTTCATTTATTACTCTTTTAATTAAATTTCTAAGATTAAAACCTCCTTTTCTTTGAGTACACGATATAAAAACATAAGGTTTAATTTTTATTTTTTTCTTTATATCTTCCTTATTAATTAAGTCAGCTTTGTTTAAAACATAAATAATTTTCTTACCTTTTTCTCTAATTAATTTCTCTAATTCTAAATTTCTTGTTTCCTCAATAAATCTAGCGTCAAGAACTTCTAATATAATATCACTAATTTCAATAACATCTAAAACAATTTTAGGATATTTCTGTCTTTGTTTTCTTATATTTTTTAAGTTGCCTGTATGTCTTGATCCAAATGAATACCTAACTCTAACCATAAACAAAAAAAGAGAATCTATGTTTTAAGGCTTAGCATTTAAAAAATACAACTTTTAAGTGATTACACAACATAAACTTTTATAAACCTATAAAATGATTTTGTACTATGACAAAAAATATTGATTTTATTATTAGAGAAATTGAAAACGAAGAAAAAATATTACATTTATTGCTTGATGATTTTCAAAAAAGAGATTTTTATTCTGCTTCTCAAAAACAAATACAACTAGGCTTTTATTATGATGCGATTAAAACATTAAAATCAATAAATAAATATAATGAAGCAATAAGTTTAGCCAGGGAAAAAGGGCTAGAAGGAGATGCTTTAAAATTAGAATTAGAATATTTAGTGAAATTAGAACAAACAAACCAATATAACGAGGCAGGATATATTTCTAATAAATTAGGACTTGAAACAAGAGCAATAAAAAATTTTAATCTAGGGTTTAATAGTTAGAAGGAGGATTTTCTAACTTTAAGATAGTATTATTATGAGTAGGTAATTAAAATAAATATTCCATATGTCTATAAATTTATAAATTAGTATAATTGTTAATTTAAATGGGAACTCATCCTAGGGATATTAAAGGTTATGAGGGGAAATTAGAAGAATTAGCTAAATCTGTAGCAAGAATGACCTATGATCAAACCGCATTATTTATTAAAACACTTGCAGATGACCTAATTCAACAAGCCAATTTAGACTCTAGTTCAGGTAAAGAGCAATTAGCAACAAAATTATATGAAACAGCTAACCATCTTTATCATGCAAAAAATTCTATGTATTTTGCATGGAAAATTTGTGAGCCTTATATGAAAGAATAAAAGCACCTCTAAAATTTCTCTTTGTAATATTTTAGTTTTTTATTTTTTCATTCAAAAATTTAAAATATTCTATATCCTCAAATGTCTTGCTCATCTTTTCTACAATTAACTCTGGTGTTGAATGAGCAAGCCGTCCAATGATTGGATTATGATCAACTATTAAATTAAATTCATTATCTAATCCTTTTGCTTCAATACCGTCGATTCTTGCTTTGTTAGGTAAAAAAGTTTGAATTTCATGACCTAAATGAGTTGCAATAACTAAGTAACTATCTAAATTAATAAAGTATTCACAAGTAGCCGCAATAATCTTTCCTGCAACACCAGGTTCTGTAACTGCTTCAATTTCATCTGCTAAAATCAAAGTTTTTTTACCAGCTTTTATCTTCGACATCTGAGTTAATAAATTTTCAAAAGCTCCTTTATTTGCACTCCCTTTATTCTTAGCAAAATAATAAACATCACTAAACAAAGGCATATGAATCTCGCCAGAAATTGGTAGACCTAAATAAAATAAAGAAATATTTTGAATAATGTGTTCTAATAAAGTTGTTTTCCCGCCGCTATTTGCTCCAGTTAAAATAGAACACTTACTAAAATTATCTAATTGAAAGTCAATTGGTTGAGGATTATTCAAAAATAAATTTTCAGAAGAACTCATATGAAAATTCTCAGAATAAACTGGATATATTTTTTTATTATCTAAATAATTATATAGACCTAAACAAAAATCTTCTAATATCAAATGTGCTTTTAATTGATCAATTAATTCTGGGATGTTTTTTAATTCTTCTGCATTTCTCTTAATCTCCTCGGCTAAATTAGTAAATTGCATAGAATCTCTTTTTTTAATCTCTGATTCTAATTCATTATAATCTATCTCAATAGGAATTTTAAAAACAAAAATCTCTCTATTTAATCCACTCTCATCTAGAGCCTCATTAATTATCCTCTCAAAACTTTCAGGCATTTTACCCTCACCTAAAATTTTAATTAAAGATTCTCCACTAATAGTCATATCTTTTATTTTAGAATTTATTTTTTCATTAATATCCTCAACAATTTCTTCAACACTTTCAATAGTTAAATTTTTATTAATTTTAATGTCAATTAAATCAAACAATGGTTTTAGTTTATCCAAGATTTCCTTAACACCACTTGAAACATCACCTTTCAATAAGATTTCATAATTTTCACTAAAGCAAGATAATTCCTCAAGATACCTTTCTAAATAAATATTAGTGATATCATCAATAAAAACACATTGAGGAAGTCTTTCTAAAACAGAACCATACATTTCACAATCAATCACTTGAATTAAATCATATTTTTCTAAACCACTTAAATCATTATCATTTATAATTAATTGAACAGGACAATTTAATTTTTGTAATTCTACAAATGTATTCTCATCCTCTGTAATAACAACTACATCATATTTTGGATCCCATGTTTGTCTTGGTTTTTTTAATCTTCTTAAGTAAGAATTATCTCTTTTTTCTAAACTCCTAAAAAACTCTTGCCTTTCTCTTATTGCCTCAAATGAATCTAAAAAATCAAAAAAATTCCATAAATTATCTGTCTCTTTAAATATAAAATCTCTTGACAATTTTTCAATAACTCTATTATGTATTTTTTTTGCGTCACTTGTTCTATAAATTAAATCTTTTTCTCTTTTAATCAATGTCTTAGAAAAACTAAAAGGGTCAAGTTCAAACTTTAAAATAAAATTCAATAAATCACTTCTCATCAAATTAAATATGAAAGATTGTCTTTTAAGGATTTATATAAAAAACTTCTATCTTTTTATTTCATTCATTATTAAGTCTAAATTTTCATTTATTTTTTTTGAAATATAATAAAAGAAAGGGCCTATTTTATTCATTTCAAGGGGATTTTCAGTAGCATATGCATCATTATATCCTGCTAGTGCTGATTCAAGATAATTTAAATATAATTTTCTTTCCTTTAACTGAATAGTCGCCGGAGGTAAACAGTTTTCATAAAGAATCTTATTTTGAATAAGCCTTGCTGTTCTCTTGTTTCCGTCTCTAAATGGTTGAATACCTGCAATTCTTAAATGACTAAATGCTGCCTTTTCTATTGGATGTAAATCATCACCTTTAACTTCCTCAAAAAACTTATCCAGCCAATAATCAATTCTCATAGGAGATGGAGGGGTATAATTTTGAAAACCTAAAGTTATCCTATCTTTCCTAAAAGAATAATTTTGTGGATCAATAATTCTGCCAATTTCAATTAAACCAGAAGAATCCAAATTTGAGATTATATCTTTTGGATAAGTTTCATTAATATATTCCCAAGCTTCACATAATCTCTTTATTCCTTTTCTAGCTTCCTTATTCCAATAATAGGTATCAATGTTGCGTGGATGTTCTAATAAATAAGAATTAATAAACTCTTTAGAATTAATCCCATTTTCAAGTTTTCTTCTTAATTTAACATAATAATCACAACTATTTTTCATTATTTTCTTTTTTGTTTCAATTTTTTTAATAATTGGATTATCAAATCTCATTGTGATAAAAATAATTTAAGGTATATAAATCTTTTTAAGTTTGTTACTAAATAATAATAACATTAAATAACTTTGAATAAAGAAAAATCCTGAAAATCTTTTTTTACTAAATCTTCTAATTTATTATCTTTTTCTGGATTATATCTTAGACCTTTTGTCTGACCATCTTGACTATCTGAAATAATTACACTTCTTTTATCTAAATTTCTAGTGGGATGACTATGAAACCCATTTGCTAAATCATAACTAGTAACTAATTCTAAATCAGGAGATTCTAAATCATATCTTCCCTGATCTGCACAAATATAAACTCTAACATTTTTTCCATTAAACCTAAACATCTTGTCTAATTCGCTCATGTTAGCTGTATGCAATTCTTTCCCACTAACTGAATTAGCAATTTTTGAATCTCCAATATCTGATTTTTTAAAAACATAATCAATTAGTTTTCCCTTATAAAAAATAGGTGCAACCATAGAAACACTATCTTTATCATATTCTTTTAAAAAAGTTCCAGGAACAATTAATGTATTTGGATATTTGCTTGATAAAGAAGTAAAATACTCTTCAATAAAATCTTCCTTTAAACTTATTAGTGAATATTCTGGACCTAAAACAATATTTGAATAAGGCATTGCACTAGAAATCTTGCTTAAATAATTATCAATGTTTCCATCATCTAACTTATGTCTTATTGATGCAACTTTCATAAACAAATAAACCCTTTAAGATATATAAATCTTTTGATTTGTAACTACTAATAAGAAACAAATGTTAGTAATAGATATTTATTTTAGGTAATATGTTTTGTATTTTTTTTATAGACTCTTCTAAAATTTTTTCTTCTAAATCTTCTAAATTTAAAATAACATTTGATTTGTTTTTCACTTTTCTTTTTAGTACAGAATAAACTTCTTCAATACTATTAATATATTCAAGATTATGCCTGTTTTTACCTTCATAATAATGATATGTCTGAGTATACCGATTATATACCAGATATACTTCTTTCATGAAATACTAAAGAAAAACATATATTTATTTTTAATTGTATTTTGTTATTAAGTCCTTTTAAAAAATTTCTAATTCCTTTTTGGGTTTTTTGTCAAACCAATTCTTTTCCAAAATTTGTAATCTTAACTGCAGTATAAGGCCTACCTGTAAATTTGTTTTTATTATATTTTATTATCTCCACAGTCTTAAAAAATTTTAATTCTTCAATTTGATTTAAGATAGTTTGAGAGCCACTTTTAATTTTTATCTCTAATGCCTTCAAAGATAATTCATTATTTTTCTTTAACTCCTTAAGAATGTTTTTTTTAATATCCAACACTTTCCTTTTCATGGGATAATATTACAACAAGATTTATTAAGTCCTTATCACAATATTGGGATATGATAAGAGGAGGTAGACTGTCGACAGTTCAAGGTAAACAGACATTGGAAGCCAAACAGTCAACAGTAAACCGTAAACAGTTAACAGCTCTAATTCTTTCTTCTGTCTTATTAATCTCTTTTGTCGCTATAACCATAGCAACTGGATTTTTTGGGATAAATACAACAAAAATATCATCATTAGAAAAAGGATTAGTAGCACACTACCCACTAGATGGCATCCATCAAACCAAAGATATAACACCATATGGAAATCACGGAACAAACCACGGAGCAACCCTAACAACAGGAGTAAAAGACGAACCTGAAGGAGCATATAGTTTTGATGGAGTGAATGGTCATATAGAAATGAATAGTTATAGCCACACTTCTGGTAATGGTACAATATCATTATGGGTAAAAACATCATCTAATTCAAATCAAATAATCATAGGTTCTTATAACGGATTAGCAATAGGAATATATGACAAAGATAAATTAATCGGAACATCACAACAATTAGGACGTAAACCTTTAGGAGTTATGGGAGAGTCATTTGAATTAAATAAATGGCAACACTTAGTTGTAACATTAAATGAGGGAAACATAAAATATTATTTAGATGGAAATTTATTGCCTACAACTAGCGATAACTTATGGTCATGGGAAACTAATGTAGCTATAATAGGAAGAAGAAGCTCTGGTGGAACAAGTTTATATCATTTTAACGGTTCACTTTCCGACGTTCGTATTTACAATCGAGCTCTTTCAGAAGACGAAATCCAACTCCTTTTTGATTCTTACAAACCAACAGCTTCAACATCTGATTTAAACAAAGGGCTAGTCGGACACTGGATGCTAGATGCAGAAAACGGCGCAAAAGATTTAACTCCTTACGGAAATCACGGAACCGCACAAGGCGGAGTTATAATCGGTGGAGTTGAGGATAGAAAAGGCAAAAGCAACGGAGCGACAAGTTTTGATGGAAGTAATGATTATATAAATTATGGCAATGTAAATGGGCTTACTGGTAGTTTTACTATTTCTGTATGGGTTAACCCATCATCTTTCCCAACTAATAGTGTAATTGTTTCAAAAGGAGCAAGCAGTACATTTTTCAATAATAATTATGTATTAGCGTTAAGAAATAATCATGTTCGTTTTAAAGGCACATTTTCAAATAGTATAGAATTAGATAGCCAAACAATATTATCTACAAACACTTGGTATCATATTGTTGGTGTTTATAATCAAGAATTACAAAAAGCAAATATTTATATTGATGGTTTAAAAGATACAAAAGAAAACACCAATTGTAAAACTCCAAATACAGTAGTAGATAATTTCTTTATGGGTGGATTTAGCTCATACTGTCTTGATGGCTCAATTTCCGACGTCCGTATCTATAACCGAGCTCTTAGTGAAGACGAAATTCAACTTTTATATGATTCTTACAAACCTAAAGAAGCAAGTGTAGGAAATTTAAACAAAGGATTAATTTTAGATATGCCATTAACAACAAAGTATATGAAATCAGATACAATTGTTGCCGATAGAACACCTTATGGAAATGATGGGACTTTAATGAACGGGGTAAATATAACAAATGAAGGGGCAGTGTTTGACGGTGTGGATGATTATGTTGAGATTCCACATGATGATATGCAATTATTAAAAAATGGTGGAACAATATCTGTATGGATTAATCCAAAAGCTATTTCCAAAAGCCATAGAGTATTAGACAAATCAACTAGTGGTACAGATGGTCAAGGTGGATATGCATTTTATCTTTATTCTTCCACAAAAACAGCAACCTTGGTCTTTAATAATGGTGGCTCTATACGAAGTTCATCGCCTGCACTGGTATTAAACGAATGGACTCATTTAGTATTTACTTTTGACAATACAGGGTTTATAAAAGGATATACCAATGGGGATTTGGTTATTAGTGGTTCTAGCGGTTCTCCAGCTTCCTCTACAACTACAAGCCCTTTGACTATTGGCAATCGTGCAGGATATACTGATAGAACATTTAGTGGTTCAATCTCAAATTTAAAAATGTATAATCATGCATTGTCCGACGAAGAAGCCAAATTACTTTATGAAAAAGGAAGATGGTGAGAAAGTCAGATGACTGTGAACTACCTACTATTAATTGTCAATAGATATCCGAAGTCTAACGTCAGTAGCGAAACCTTCTTTCGTATTCTTTATGATTCATCCATTCTAATATAATTGAAATAATTATTGTTTTCCCCCCTTCAATAGAATAGATAATTCTCCAAGCATTTGGTAAATTATATTTCCAAACATTATGAATATTGAACTTTTTTATATACTCTTTTGGAATCAATCGCTTTGAAATTTGAATACCGCAAAATGGATTTCTTCTTATTTCTTCAAAAGCTTTATTAATATTTCTCTTTAATTTAATATCATCTAATTTATTATATGCATCTTGTACTTTTTGATTTACAAATTGAATTAAATTCTCTTTCACTTTTTACAAAAAAGATATGTTTCTTTAAGTCTCTTATTCGCACTTTCTGGATAAACACCGTTAACTGCTTACTGTTTACCGTTTACCATTAACTGCTCTCCAAAATAAATGTGCTTCTTTAAGTCTTTTATTTGCATCTTCTGGATAAAAAATCCATCCAATTTTCCCTTCAGAATCAACAGATATTTTTCCTGACGACAACAAATAATCAATTATAATACTAAATGTTTGATACATAATTTTTTTAGGCAATTTTTCCCATAATTGCTTTTTTCTATACTCCCCATCATTATCTTTTATGAAATTTTCTATATTTAGAATTGTATCTAATCTGGGGTATCTAATATTTTGTTTTTTTTCCATGGGATTATGTTCGTTTAATGTTGACCGTTAACTGTTTACCTTTCAAGATGGGTTAATCAGTTGATATATCTTTAAATAGTTTACGGCTAAAGGTCAGAAATCTAATGTATGACATCTGTTAACTGTTTACCGTTAACTGTTTACTGTTTATTGTCGACTGTCCACCGTTAATTCCCCTAACTATCTTGTCATTATCTCAATCCCATCTCTGTGTTTTA
The DNA here is from genome assembly GCA_041654895.1 of Candidatus Pacearchaeota archaeon. GTDB lineage: Archaea > Nanobdellota > Nanobdellia > Pacearchaeales > GW2011-AR1 > JAGVXH01. The sequence continues at coordinate 19,334 of JBAZCR010000006.1, read as the reverse complement.
AAATATGATCTTTACCAATAGGCATTTTAGTTCTAACATCAATTGCTTTAATGAAATTATCTCCAATATCTGAATGCAAATAATATGCAAAATCAAGAGCACTAGAATTTTTAGGCAACAAAAAACAATCTGGTAATATATTTCCTTTAGAATCACTCAATTTTGACCCAGCAGGATAAACTGCAATATAACCTAATAAATCAAAAACGCTCTTATCCAGAATATTTTGAACGCCTGTTGAACCAAATACATCTAAAACATTTTTTTTAATTAACTCAAGAGCTTGTTTTTGTTTTTCATTAACTTTATCTTCGAAAATTTTAAAATGATTCTCGCCTGGAATATATTCAATTAGTCCTGCTTTAGACGCTTGTCTAAGAGATAATTCACTATCTGCCGAACAAGGCATTATAATTAATTCAGGAAATTCTAGCTTTAACTTTTCTAAATTTTCTTTTGAATTTTCCTTGTCACATTTATTTGCTGCAATAATCATTGGCTTTGTCAAGTGCCTAAGTTCTTTAGCAAAACTAAATAAATCATCTTCTGTCCAATTAATTAACTTGTCTTCATTTGGTTTTAATTTCCTTAAAACTTCTTTCACATCATCCTCATTAACTTTTAACCCAGAAAATTGTTTAGCAATAGCTTTTGCAACATCTTGTTTTGTAGTTTGTAAACCCTTAACTAATTTTTCCCAAACTTTCTTAAAAATACCTATATACCATTTATTTAATTCATTCTCAAGCATTTTAACATCTTCAATAGGATTACCGATTCCTTCCTTACCTTCAGAATCAGTTGTCCCAGAAATATCTACAATATGAATAAAAGCATCTGCCTGCCTTAAATCATCTAAAAATTGATTTCCTAAACCCTTTCCCTCACTTGCTCCCTCAACTAAACCTGCAACATCCATTAATTCAACCGGAACAAACCTTGTCTTTCCCGTACAAAAACCAGTCCTAGGATTACACTTAACACCTAATTCACCACACAAAGCTTCAACTCTAACATAACCAATGCCATGATTTGGCTTTATCGTCGCAAAAGGATAAGATGCAATTAAAACATCGGCTAAAGTAGCAGATTTAAAAAAAGTACTCTTACCACATGAAGGTTTTCCAACAAGTCCTAATAACATAAGAATAAAATTCAAAATAAGTTTTTATAAGTTTTGTCTTATCTTGTAACTTGATAACTCTCTACTTTTTTCAATAATTGTAAAGCATGTTTGTTTTTAGAAAAATACTCTCTAACTGGTTCCATTAATTTATTAATTTCCTTTGCAGCACAAGACTTTAAGTCCATAGGATGAATTTTCTTTTCTACAAAATCCTTTTCCAAATCTAAATAATTATCATATTCTTTATTAGCACCGAATTTTTCTGGTCTCTCTAATTTTATTTTTTTATTTTTCTCAAAAATAATATACTTAAAATATTCTAAGATTGGATTATTCTCAACTTCCCCCTCAGGACAATATGCTTTTTTAAATTTTTTATTTACTTCTTCCTCGCTATCTGTCATAAAAATTGCTGAATCTGGATTTGATTTACTCATTTTCTTTTCTATTGTAGACTCAATACCTTTACTTTCTTTTAGTTTTGGTTCTGTTAAGCCCATAAGCATATGATGATGAACTGCAACTGGTTTTTCAAATCCTAATTTTGGAAAAATCTCTCTTGCAAGCATATTTACTTTTCTCTGATCCATACCTAGTTGAGCAATATCTGCCTTTAAATGATAAATATCAGCTGCTTGCATTAAAGGATATAAAATTTGAGAAGAAGGATTATTTGCTGATTCCTCTCTACCCATAATCTGTCCACACCTTAAAACTCGCTTAACACTTGCATTCATACTTAATTTTAAAACAGTTTCCCAATACTCTGGGTGTTCTTTAATATATTCACTTGTCCAAATAAATTCTACATTATCTAAATCCATCCCACAAGCCTTCCAAACTTCAATAAAATACTCGCCAACAACTTTTATCTTATCTAAATCCCCCCCCATCTTATTATTTAATAAGGCAAAAAAATCAGCAACCAACATTTTAAATTTAATACCTGCTTTTGTAAGTTTATTTACATTAATCGCCCTCAAAAGACCCTGAGCAATATGAATTCTTCCAGAAGGTTCAAAACCATCATAAGCAATTGGATTAGCTTTCCTCTCAAATAACAACCTTAATTCATCCTCCTGAATTATTTCCTCTCCAACTTCCTTAACCAACCTAATCTTATCTTCAATATTTAGTGATTTCATAATTAAATTAAAAAGAGATTATTTATTAAATTAACTATAAGCCAAATATAGATATTTTAAGGTTAAAATGAGCCTACGGAGATTTGAACTCCGGACCTCCGGCTTTCTTAGAGTCTAAGAAAAATCCTATATCAAATTTGATATGAACTCATATAAGACCGGCGCTCTAACCTGGCTGAGCTATAGGCTCTTATTTAACTCAAATAATAAACCTAAACACCTTTTAAAAGATTTTGCAAATTAACTAAATCCTTATAAACAAAAAACCTAAACAATTAATATGGCACTAAAAAGTTATATAGAAAATATTCAAGAGTACATAAAATGGACAAAAGATTATTCTACACTAAATAAAGAAATAAAAGAGAATTCTTCTTTAGATCCATCAAAGGCAGATTATTATAGAATGCAAATCAGAGATTTAAAAAATACCTATTCAAAAAATCATCAATTAAAAAAATTAAATCTCTTAGAGTTAAAAGTTTGCTCAAAGGAGTTTTAAATAATTTAATTCATCTTTAGAAATCGTCATCATCATCTTTCTTAAGCTCTGCTTTTTCTTTTGCTTTCTTCTTTTGCATCTCTTCAATTCTCTTCAATGCTTTTCTAACATTAGTATTCAATTGAACCATCGAGTCATCCAATTGAGCTTTATTTTTTGTTCCAGTACAAACAAGCTTCCCATTACTAAACAATAAAAAAGTAGCATTTGGTTCTTCTAATTTATATACCAAACCAGGAAATTGCTCTGGCTCATATTCTGTATTCTCAAGTTCTAAAGATAAAGTATTCAAATTCAAATCTAAATCAATAGCACCACTAGCAACAATATTTTGAACAGTAATTTTAGGAGTAATAGTAACATTTACACCAATTTTCTTTAATTGTTTAATCACTTGTTGAACAACTTCTTTTACTTGAGCAACAGATTTAGTCCCAGTACAAACTAAATTACCACTACTAAACACCAAAACAGCACTCTTAGGCTCTTTAATTCTTAAAACAAGCCCTGGAAAAGTCTCAGGATTATATTCAGTATTAGGTTGAGTCCTCGCAAGCTTAGTTAAACTAACTTCCTTCTCCAAAGAAGTAGTAGCAACAATATTTTGAACACGAAGAGTTGTATCTTTTTTCTCACTCTTTTTTGACACAGCCATATATAATAACATAAATTTTACTTTATAAAGGTTTTGGGGAGAAATAGGCAAAGTTTATCTAACTTCTCTTTTTATTATTTTTTAATCCATTTATTCCAACTTGTTCCAAAATAATACAAACTAAAAAAAATATTAAAATAGAAATTATTAAATTAAATTTATATATTCTTCAAAATTAATCTTTTCTAAACTTAATTTTATTCCCATAGCCTAACCAAATTAATCAAGTATAAGAACTTTTCTCTCCTCATTCACTCCCTATTAACCTCTCCCCTTTCTTTAGAATCTTTTCACTCTTCACTAATTTCTTTTTCTATTTCTATAATTGTAGCAACGTCCTTTATACTCCTATCAGGTCTCAAATTTAAGATTCTAGGAAATCGTAATGCATAACCCGAAGAATAACTAGGAGATTTTTGAATATTTTGATATTGGATAGTAACTATAACTTCTGGTTTTACTTGAACACGTTTTCCTTGTTCTTTTATTATCAAAGGTTTTAATAATTCTGTTAGTTCCTCAAAACTCAAATCCCCATCTAATTTTTCTTTTATACCACTTCCAACTTTTCCAATCTCTAACAAATTATCACTTTCATCTTTACAAGAAACATCAAAACTAGTAAGCCATCCAGCTCTCTTACCATTACCCCATTCTGCACCAGTTATTACTAAATCAAAATCTTTATCAACAGGTTTCCATTTAACTCCATAACCAATTCTTGCACCAGGTTTATACACTTTATCAAGACCCTTAACCATTAAACCCTCTTGGCCATCATTAATTGCTTTTATAAAAAATTCTTCAGCTTTCTCTACCCTATCAGTTACAATTCTCTTTGCAAGTAAAACTTCCCAATCCTTTTCCTTAACAATTTTCTCTAATAATTCACGTCTCTTTTCATAACTCTTATCTAAATAGCTCTCTCCATTATAATATATAACATCAAAAATTCTCAAAGCAACAGGAATTTCTTTAATTAACTTTTCAATTTCATATTTTCGCTTAATTCTCTGGCTAATATTTTGAAAAGGTTTATATTTTTTATTTACAATATCATAACCAACAGCTTCACAATCAATAATAAAACTTTTAGCATTAACATATTTTTTTACAAATTCAATAATATCAGGAAATTGTTCACTAACTTCTTCAAGCCTACGAGTAAAAATTTTAACTTTATTATTTTCAAGTTTGTTTATCATCATTCTAAAACCATCATACTTATATTCAAAAGCAGCAGGACTACCAACAATTCTAAAAGCATCTTCGGCATCTTTTGCCTTAGGATAAAGCATAACTTTTACAGGTTTTCCAACAGACAATTCAATCTCATCTAATTTATCCAAACAAGATTTTTGAAAAACTAAAGAAAAATCATTTGTCTTATCATAAGCTTCTTGAACTTTAGTAATATATTCCTTTTTCTCAGAAATATCATTAGGTTTAAAACAAAATTCAATAATTGCATCTCTTAAAATACCCTCACCAACACCAATTCTCATTTCGCCTAAAACAAGTCTAACCAAATATTTTGCTTCAACAGGCTCTGCATTTTGCAACAAATCAACAATTAAATCAATCTTTTGAGAAACAGCACCCTTACCAACAAATAAAGGAATTTTAGATAAATTAAGAAAAATCTTCTCAACTGTCAATTCAGAAAAAAATAATGAATTTTGTTTTTTATTTTTATACAATTCCTCAACTGCTAAACCCAAATCACCTAATTTTTTATATTTTTTAACAACATCTTCTTCACTATAACCTGACGCCTTACTAATTGCTTTAATAATCAACTGAAAAGAAACACCTAATTCTCTAGTATCATAATCAGGAAAAATTTTACCCTGTAATAAATAAATTTCATCAGGTCTATCTTTTATCAAAGGCAAAAAATCAGCAATTATTTTAGTTTTCTCCAATCCTTTACTAGTAGCTTCTAATTTTTCATAAACCTCACACAACTCTTTATATTTCATAATATTAAAAATCTAAAAGCATATTTATATCTTTTCAAAAACAAATTACATTTTTCCCTTTTGCCAATCACTAATTATCTGAGTAACTGTTCTATTCTCGTCAATTTCTCCACCTTTCAACACATAATTTTTCTTTTTTCCAATTTTTAATAAAATATTATAATCAGAATCCTTTTTTTCAAAATCAATTTTATAAAATTTTTTAAAAATTTCAAGATTTTGTTTTCTTAAAACACGAATAATTTCATATGCAACCTTATCAGGATTTTTTAGTTTATGAGCATCTTTTGAAGCAGTTATACCAACCCTAATTTTAGAATCACTTCTAGGAATTACTCCAGGTGTATCCATAAATCTTAAATCACCCTCACGAATCCACTGGATTTTTTTAGTTGTACCACTCTTACTACTAACTTTTGCCCTTGTTTTCGGAGCTAAAATATTAAGTATACTTGATTTACCAACATTAGGATAACCAATTAAGGAAATTCTTAAAGAAGGCTTAATATCTTTTCCCAAGTTAATTAAATAACTCTTTAATCTTCTCAAACTATCTTTCTTCGTTGCACTAATAAAAAAAGAATCAGTATATTTTTCTTTTAACACATTTAAATTTTCTTTACTAATTAAATCACATTTATTAAAAACAAAAACAACTTTTTTTTGCATTTCATTTGCTTTTCTTAAAACTTCCTTATTACGACTCTCCTCAGGAATTCTTGCATCTAAAATTAGTAAAATAACATCAGAATTTTTCAAACTATTATTTACAACTCCCCAATATCCCATGATAAACAAAAAAACAAAAGACTTAATAAATATTTAGAAAAACTCACTTAACCCTTTTTGTTTTTTATTCTCAAAAAACTCTTTTAACCTGTCAATTGCAGAATCTATTCTCGTCTCATTAAATTCATATTTTAACAAAATACTTTTTATCTTTGAATAATTTATTTCTGGAAAATCAATCTCTTTTATATTCTCTAATTCATATTCATGAAAAACTCTAAAAATCTCTTGCCAATTAAAGTTAATCTCATCTGTATATTTGTTTTGAACATATTTGAAAATCTCAAAAGGATATTTATATCTTTGAACAATTTCAAGAGCTCTTTTTTGTCCTAAACCTTTTACACCACCAGGATTATAATCTGTTCCAACTAAAATCGCTAAACAAATTAATTGATCTAAATCAATATCAAGCCTATTCAAAACCTGTTTTAAATCAACTAATTCAATACTAACATCAACATATTCTCCACTACTAATTCTTCGCCTTCTTGCAAGAGTTAAATTTCTAACAAGGTAAGGAGTTCCATAAAGCAAAGAATCATAATCTTGAGAAGCACTTGCCCAAACAAAATTATTTTTAGCTAAACTAGCAGCTTCAGCCTCTCCCTCACTTGGAGACTCAATACAATAAATACCCATTGCTTCAAGTAATTCCTTACTCTGTTCAATAATCTCATCATTCAAACTAACAATCCTAGAAGAATATTTTTTCATATCCTCAATATTTCTAGTTCTTCTCGCTTCTTCATATTTTAATTCTGAAGCATATTTTACTTGCTTTCTTTTTTCAATTTCACATTGTTTTAATTCAGGAGGCTTTCCATCAAAAACATAAACAAGTTTAATTCCATTTAAAATTAAATTTAAATTTCGATATAATAATCCAGACAAATGAGATGTAATATTTCCCTGACTATCTTGCAAAGGAGTTCCATCTGGTTGTCTTATTGTAGTTAAGAATTGGTACAAAGTATTGTAAGCATCAATAGCAATAATTCTATCTTTAAGAAAAGACAATTCAATTTCTTTTTTAGGAATAATTTCTCCAATATTGATGCCCATGAAAAATAGAGGTTAACAAACTTTAATAGTTTTTTTATTCATTATATGTCTTTAATTTATTACTAATCTCTCTTACATAATAATTTGCCCACTTTTTAGCCCTATCACTTTGAGAATCATTTCTTCTATAAGCCGGAGCCCCATATAAAATAATATCTCCACTATTCTTATGAGGTTGTGGATTTAAATAATAATTTTTTTCTGTTATATAAGAAGGCACTTCTTTTTTTAATAATTCCTTAAATCTTTCATGAGTCTCTTCTGGTATACTATATAACCTTTCCTTAAAACTATTAGGGGCATATGGATTCATTTCTTTGTAACGCTCCTTTTGAAAATCTGTTAAATCTACAAATCCATTATATAAAGGAAAACCATTCTCAAATAATTGATGAAAAATAGTATAAATATCTTGATTCCATAAATTTAATGATTTATTTACGCCTTTATTTTTATGTCTTAAATAGCCAATTTCTTTTGCAGAAACAAAAAACTCATTTAAATTAAAAAAAGGATAATATTCTTTTAAATTAAGTGTATCCAAACTAGTATAAACATTTTTTAGTGAAATATGATTATTATTAAATAAAGTAGAAATTACACTTTTAGAAGGCAAAACCATTTTTTTAGGAGTTAAATAAGGTTTTTCTATTAAACAATTTAAAACGTCATGCTCATAAAATTCAGGACCAATATCTTGCTCTTCATCAGATGTAGGATAATCAATCCCTGTAATCTCAGATAATTTTTTAAATTTCTTAAAATCATTAGATAAATAAGCCTCTCTTTGTTCTTCAATTAAATCATCTTCTAAACAAATCTTCTTTTCTAAATTCTCCATAATTTATACAATCAAATTTCTTTTATAAATCTTGTGTTTTGTAACTCTTATTCAGTTACAAAAATAAACCCTTAAACTAACCTTTAAATAATAAGTTCATTAATTATTTTAAATGGAGTTAGATTTTATCCCTATAGATTATTCTTATTTTGACTATGATAATAAGAACTATATTCAAATCATTGGCAAAAGCCCAAAAAACAAAAAAATTTGCCTAATAGATTCTTATGACCCTTTTTTTTGGGTAATTTTAAAATCAGATGCTAAAGAAAAACAAATAAAAGAGTTACAAAATAAAATTGAAAAATTAGAAGTAAATAAAAAAACCAGAATTTCAAAAGTAATTAAGACAGAAGTTCATAATAAAAGATTCTTAGAAAAAGATGTTGTAGCAATAAAAGTTTTTGTAACAAATCATAAAGATATGCATAATATTGCTTCTGAAATAGGAGATGACCCTCTAATAATCGCAAGAAGAGAGTATGATATTAATATTATCTCAAAATATATTATGGTAAAAAACTTCACACCTCTAAATTGGTATACAATAAAAGGAGAAATTTTAACACAAGAAGATTTTTCAGGATTAATTAATAATCTTAACGTCGATGTAGCCTTAAAATTAGATAATTATAAAATTTTAGAAAAAAAAGAATTTAATTTTTCTCCGAAAGTCTTAGCATATGATATTGAAACAAATAATGCCGAAATTGGAAAAGGAAAAATTTTGATGATATCTTTATATGGAGAAAACTACAAAAAAGTATTAACATTTAAGCCAAAAGTAAATTTAGATTATGTTCATTATTATAAAAATGAAGAAGAAATGCTTGAAGCTTTTGTTAACGAAGTAAGAGAATATAATCCAGATGTTTTATGCGGATATTTTTCAGATGTTTTTGATTTACCTTATATAAAATCAAGGGCAGATAAAAAAAAAGTGGAGTTAAATATTGGATTAAATAATACTCCACCTACTTTTTTAAGATCAAACCTCACAATAAGTAAAATAAATGGAATAGTCCATGTTGATATTTACAAATTTATCAGTGCAGTTTTTTCACAATATCTACAAACAGAATCTCTATCATTAAACGAAGTAGCTAATGAATTAATCGGAGAAAAAAAAGAAGACTTTGATTTTCCAAACTCAAGTTCTAATGAAAAAATAGATTGGAAGAAGTTTTATTCGTATAATTTAAAAGATTCTCAAATAACCTATAAGTTATTTTTTTCCATTTGGCCCGACTTATTAGAATTTTGTAAAATAATTAAAGAACCTCTTTTTGATATTAGTAGGGATAGAATGTCTTCTCATGTAGAAAATTATATCTTACACAATTTAAATAGATTTAATGAAATCGTTGAAAAAAGACCTACAGTTAATAATATTTCAGAAAGACAAGGTTTAGGTAAATACGAAGGAGCCTTTGTTTATGAACCAACTCCTGGTTTATATGAAAATATTGTTATCTTTGATTTTACAAGCATGTATGCTTCTGTTATTGTAACTTATAATTTAAGTAAATCAACACTAATTGAAACAGAACAAGGATATGTTTTTTCTAAAACAAAGGGAATTTTTTCCAAATTATTAGAAGAGATAATAATACTCAGAAAAAAATACAAAAAAGAATATAATAAAAACAAAAATAATTTAACTAAGGCAAGAAGTAATGCATATAAATTATTAGCAAATGCTAGTTATGGATATCAAGGTTTTTTTGGTGCAAGATATTATTCAAGAGAAGCAGCAGAATCAACTACAAAATTTGCAAGAGATAATATTCTAAAAACAATTAAAAAAATAGAGAAAAATAATTATAAAATAATCTACTCTGATACTGATTCAATTGCATTCTTACAAGGAGATTCTTCTAAAAAAGAAATCTTAAATTTATTAAAAGAATTAAATAAGGATTTACCTGGAATTATGCAATTAGATTTTGAAGATTTTTATAAAAGAGGATTATTTGTCGCAAAAAGAGATAGTAGCATCGGTGCTAAGAAAAAATATGCTCTTATCGACGAAAAAAATAAACTAAAAATAAGAGGGTTTGAAACAATTAGAAGAGATTGGTGTAAATTGGCAAGGATAATGCAAAAAAATATTTTATATTTAATACTATCTACTGGTGAAATTAAAAAATCAGAAAAATATTTTAATAAAATATTGACTAAATTAAATAGTCGTCAAATAGATATAAAAGATTTATTATTAAAGACACAATTAAAAAAAGAATTGTCTGAATATACTTCAAAGGGTCCTCATGTTATTGCAGCTGAAAAAATGAAGAAACAAAAAATTCCAGTATCATCAGGAACAATTATTGAATATTATATTGGAGAAACAAAACAAAAAACAAAAAAAATAAGTGATAAAGTATATTTACCAAATGAAAAACAAGATTATGATATTGAATACTATCTAAATAATCAAATCATACCTGCAATCGAAAATATATTTGAAGTTTTTAATGTAGATATAAGAAGGTTAATAAAAAGTAAAACCCAAACAAGTTTAGGTGATTTTTAAAATGAAACAAGAAAATAAAACTAAAGTAATTCTTTTAAGCTTATTTTTAATTACTCAAATAATAGCTATATTACTCCTAAATAATTATACACCGACGATAAATTACTCTGAAAATAATACTATTAATATCACTCAAGAAAAATTACCTCTTGGGATTAATTCTCACCAATCTCAGACAAACGAACTCAATATTTTTTCATTTATTCTTTCCTTAATATTTGTAGTCTTAATCTTCTTATTATTAATGAAATATAAAATTAAGCATGTAATAAAAATTTGGTTTAGTTTAGTTGTAGTTTTATCATTAACTATAACTATAAATGGATTTTTGTTTAAATTACCCGTAAAAAATATAATAATTTATTCTGTCTTAATTGCTTCGTTTTTATCTTTTTTTAAAATAATTAAGCCAAATTACTATGTACATAACCTTACTGAAACATTCATTTACCCTGGAATTTCACTAATTTTAATTTATACAATTTATAATCCTATAAAACCACTAACTAATGTATTTTTTATTCTGGGCCTACTAATTTTAATTTCCATTTATGATATGTGGGCTGTTTGGAAAAGTAAAATTATGCAAAAGATGGCTAATTATCAAATGAAAGAAGTTAAAATTTTCTCAGGATTTTTAATACCTATAATTGACGATAAAACAAAAAAAGAAATTAAAACAATTAGAGAAAAATATAAAGATAAAAAAATACCTAAAAAAGTTCAAAATAAAAAATATAAAGTGAAATTTGCAGCATTAGGTGGAGGAGATGTTGCTTTTCCAATACTAACTTCAGGAATTTTTATGTGGGCATTTCAAGATCAATCATTATTTAATATACCTGGATTAATTCCTGCATTATTCATAACAATAGGGGCCTTTTTAGGTTTAGGATTTTTACTAATCTTTAAAAAACAAAATAAAGCATATCCTGCAATGCCTTTCATCTCTTCAGGAATACTAATAAGTCTATTATTATGGTTCTTAATTTTTCTAATATAGAATTCCTATAGTTATATACTCAATTTCTTCAAATCTAACCTTGCCATCACTATAATTATTATTATCGCCTTTAGTAATAAAATAAACACCATCACTATCAACACCTTTATCAACAACTCTATGAACAATTAACATACCATTTTTTCTAAAGGAAATAATATCTCCCTTATTGATTTTCTGAACACTTTCAGGTTTTATTCTAATTCCATTTGCACTACTATCTAATAAAGGTCTCATACTTCCTGTTGGTTGATATGAAGATAAACTAGCATTTTGAATATAAATAACAATCCTATCATCATAAACCATTATATTTTCTTTATTTAACCAATTAGAAGGACTTAATGCAACATTTCCATTTAAACTAAAAGGTATTTCTCCATTAGAAAAGAATATAAAAGAAAAAAAAGTAGCACAACTAAAAAAACCAATAAAAAATATTAGTATACTCTCGATTTTTACTTTCATGTTACTGTATAGTAATTACATTATTTAAATCTTTGTAGTGTAACCCCTAAGAAAAGATAACATTACAGTAAGGTTTATAAAGAATTTTTATTTGGTATATAAACAGTAAGATGGCATTTAATCAAGAATTAATAAAGAAAATAAAGGTATACTTTGATTTAAATATTTATGAAACAAAAGTTTGGCTAGCATTATTAAGTAGGGGAATTTCTTCAGCAGGTGAAATTGCAGAAGTTAGCAGTGTTCCAAGAAGCAGAACTTATGATGTTTTAGAAGGTTTAGAAAAAAGAGGATTTGTAATTCAAAAAATAGGAAAACCAGTAAAATATATCGCAGTAAAACCAGAAACAGTTATTGAAAAATTAAAAAACAACACACAAACACTAGCTGAGGAAAGAATAAAAACACTTTCAAACTTAAAAAATACAGATGAGTATAAAGAGCTAGAAAGTTTACATAATTCTGATTTAGAAATTGTGAAAAATCAAAATATCTCTACTTCAATTAAAGGAAGAAATAATTTATACAATCAAATAAGAGAAATAATGGAATCAGCTAGACATTCCCTATATTTCGTTTCATCTGTTTACGAATTAACAAGTAAACAAAGAATGTTCAAAGATATTTTCATAAAATTAAATAAAAGAAATATTGATATTAAAATTATAATTCCAGAAGCAAAAAAAGAAGCAGAAAAATTATCAAAGAAATTCTCTGTAGAAATTAGAAGTAAACCAATAAATGCAAGGTTTTTAATCGCAGACAAAGAAGAATTAATTTTTACAATGAAACCTACAAATGTTCATGAGGACTTTGATTATGGTATTTGGGTTAACTCACCTTTTTTCTCAAATTCATTAAGTTACATGTTTGAATTAGTTTGGAATAAAAAAGATTAATAATAAATCACTTCTTCAATAAAGACATCCATATCTTTTTCAAAACTCTTACAAAAATTAATTATTTCGCCTAGCTTAATATTTTTTTTATAATAAATATAACCTTTTTTTTCAAAAGTGTTTTTATGTAATTTTTTAAATGCTTTAATTTTTTCACTAAGATTAATTGGCGGTCCTTTAATCTCTAAAACATTTTTTTCTCTAACAATAATATAACCTTTTGAAGAATTTTCTTGTTTATTATATTCAAATAAATCTTCTAAAATTTCTTGTTCATTTCTTTTCAGTTCTTCAATAATAAAATCAAAGAATTTTTTCATTTTAGTAGCACCAATATCTCCTCTTTGTTTTTCAGTAGAAAAATTAAATCTTATTAATCTTGCTTTTTTATTAATAGCAAATATTTTTAGTTGTGATAAATCAATGTCTTTTTTTTCAAAATAATTAATACTTGGTTTTTTCAAAAAGTTATTAGCAGTTGAAATAAATTTTTCATAAGTTTTAAAACTTAAACCTGCACAAATATTCCTATATTTAAATGTTGGATCAATCACAATTAAAGGACTTTTAATTTTTGATTCATTTAATTCGTATAATATCATTTTTTTATTCTTAAAATAGTTTTCAATATCAATAATTTTTTCCTTTTTAGTTCCTTTTAAAAAATTAATAAATCCTTTAAAATAAATTACCAATACTTCAATAGAATAACCTGAAAACCCACTGATATAACTTTCAGCTCCATAGCAGTCACAGGCTTGCATAAAACTCTTCGCTAACTTAATTTCATCTATTAAATGTTTGTTTTCTTTTAATTTTTTAGAAATATAATTAACATGAGACAAAGAAATATCTGTAACATTATTCACCTTTCCACTTTCTTTTTCAACAATAGGAATTATCTCTAAAACAATATTGTCATAATTAATTTGATAATAATCTCTTGAGCCATGAATTTTATTTAATTCTCCGGGAAAATTTATCTTCTCTAAAATTAAACCTAATTGATTTATTTTTTTTTCATTTTTAAAAACAACGAAAATATCTATATCTTGTTTTCCTTTTTTCTTAATAATTGTCTCTTTAGCAAAACTACCGCCGATAAAAGCATTTAAATTATTTTTTTTTAATTCTAAAATTAATTTATCTGAAATAGATTTTAAAGAATTTAGTTCCTGTTTAGATAGACTGATTTTTTTTAATTGCTTTTCTAAAATAAGATTATATTTATTCATATTAAGAATTGTATTTTTTATTTATTAAACTTAACTAAAAGTCAATTAAATATTTTCCTTCATCAATTTTAAAAACAATAGGCTTACGATTTATCAAAGAAACTAAGTCTATTTCATACTTTCCTGGCTTAATCACTCTAATAGATTCTAAATCCAAAATAACTGGCTGAGTTTCATCTTCAACCTTTAATATGCTTCTCACATCACTTTCTATTTTCTTTTTCTCAGAAATATTTAATTCTGTTATTGGAGTTGAAGAATTTTCTTGTTCAATTTTTTTTACTTGCTCATCTTTTATATAAAAGAAAAATTTACTACCACAATTAGAACACCCTTCTAATAATTCTTTACTTCCAACAGGTATAATCTTTGAACAATGGATACATTGATGAGGCATAAATAAATATAGAAGAAGTATTATAAAAAACTTTGCTAAATTAATTCTGCAATAATAACTCTATTTGAGATGGGTCTCTTTTCATTTCCTTAACAATACTTGCAGGTCCAATAATTGTAATTGAATCTTTTTCACCAACTAAAATCTTAGCTAAATTATATCTTATCTTTTCAAATAGATTCTCTCCAGTGCTCTCCCCTGAGATTGTAGCAACTTCAATACCCTGAAAACCTTTAATATTCCCTATTAAAGTCATAGAATTTTCTATTAATCTTGTTTCTTGATCTGGTTTTAATTTTCCTTGCAAAATAACAATTTTATTCTCTAAAATATGTTTCATTAATAATTTAATTCTCTCTATTGAATCCTTATTTACTATTTCTGAATGAGGCATAAAATGAATAGTCAAACCCTTAGGTAACTTCCTTAAATTCTTTTTTATTTTTTTTACGCCTCTTTTTTTATTTACCATTTATTTTTTCTTTTTAATTAATTTAAATAATTCTTCATAAAATTCTTCCATATTTTCTCCAGTTTTTGCAGAAACTCCAATAACTTCATAATCTGGAAAAGCACCTTTAATTTTTTTAATATCTGCTCTCCTTAAGTCTATTTTATTTGCTACAACTAAGACAGGAATCTTCCTGGCAATTAAATTTCCTAAAATTGTAATATTAACCTGTGAATAAGGATTTGATGTAGCATCAATTAAAACAATAACAGCATCAACATCGTCCAACCATTTAATAGACTCAATAATTCCTTTAGTAGCTTCTTTTGCTCTCAACTGAGCTTCCTGCTTTTTCAAGCCAAATTTTAAAAAATCTTCAAAGTCAATTTTAGTTGCAATACCCGGTGTATCAATTAATTTAAATTCAACTTTTTTACCATCTTTCTCCATAATAACTTTTTCTTTAACCTGTATTTCTCTAGTTTCATGAGGAATTCTACTCACTTTCCCTAAATCCTCTCCTAACCAATCTTGACATATTCTATTTGCAAGAGATGTCTTACCTGCATTAGGAGAACCATAAAAACCAAGTTTTACCTCACCATTTTTTTTCCCTAGAATACCATAAAATAATCTTTTAGCAAAATCTCTTATTATTTTCATCATAATTATTAAGCAGATTTTATAATTTATTAATGTTTCGACTAATATCTATTTTCCATATTATCCTTTTGGGCAATTTGACTTTCTTTGGTTTGTTTTTTCTTAAATTTATTCAATTTTGTCTTTTGAACTATTTTTCCTATTGGAATTATCTCTGGTAATGGCTGTTTTCCTTTACTCCTTTTTATTGCAAAATTAATTCTCTCAGAAGACCAACCTTGTTCAAGGAGCCTTTGTTTTATCTCCTTCTCCTTTAAACCTGATTTTTTTGCAGATTCAATAAACATAATTAAATTATATAATTGCGTTTTATCTTGAAAAAGAAATTTTTCATAATTTGTTGAATACCATAGTTGAATTAATGTATAAATAAATAAAATAAAGATAAGGACACCAACAATAAACCAAATAACTTCATTAAATGGTTTAGTTTCATTCAAATCAATTATTTCTATCTGAGCATCTTTAGGAACTAAACTCCTCAGTTCTGGAGAGAAAAAGAAAGATAAATTTGTGAAAGAATTAACATAAAAATTAATTTCTCTTTCTGAAGCATTATTAAACTTAATAATAGTATAACCATCAATTTCCTTTTGATTTAAATTCTCAAAAAAATAAAGATTATTTATTTCTTCATCAATAACAAAAAAATATTCACCAGCATAATTATTGTCATACTTTATCTTATAAATTCTCATTACATCTTCTGTTTTTTTATTATGAGTAAATACACTTATATCAAAATAATCTATTAAACCCTCAATATTTAATGTTTGCCAGTTTTTAATTGGATTAATATAACTAGTCAAATTATATTTCATTACTTCGTTATTGTATTTTTGAATAATTTCTGGATTAATCTTATTTTCTTCAGAGATAATTGGATAACTAAAATTACCTGAAATAAATATCTCCCTAGGAACATCCATCTCATAAATATCATTAAAGATTAGATTTCTTTCTTCTTGAGTTTGAGAAAGGTTAATCCTTCTCTGAAAAATTGTCAAATCATCATTTAATTCCTCAAAATTTAATTTTTTTAAAATCTCAGCTCTTGCCCAAGATATATAATTACTCAAACTTTTATTAGCATTATTTAAAGAATCTAATAAAGAATTATAATGTTCCTCTAAAAATAATTGACTAGGTAAAATAGCCTGAATTTGAGTAGAGTATAAAGGAGAATATTTATTAGAAATTGTTTTTATTGTAAGATTTAAATTATAGGTTCTAATTTCATCAAAGGATCTTGTTAAGTTAGGAACACTAGTATTTTTATAAAACCCGTCGTCAAACTGCCAAATATAGGTTAAATTTGAAAAACTATTGAAATTACCTAAAGCATGAATAGTAATGTTACTTGACAAAGGAATCTTTAATGGAGTAATATAATTAATAATAGGAACTTCTGAAACATTTAAGACTTCATCAAAAACCTTATAATTATCTAAATATAGACGATATTTCCCTCCTTTTAACATTACAAAACTCGCTGGAGATAATTCGACAATTCCACTAAATGAATATGTTGGAGGAATTTCAATTAACTCAGAAACCTCATTAACCATAGATGCTCCTTTATTATGAGTATAACTTAAAAGAACATCACTCAAAGCAAAATTCATATTTACTTTTGGATTAAGTTGAATTGGCAATATACACCCGTTAACACAATTAGCATTATATTTTTCATTAATATATTCATTTGCAAGATTCCTAAAATTTGAATTAAAATTTAATTTTTTATCAAAAGTGGTATAATTAAAAAAGGCCTCTTTAGCGAAGATACCATAATTTTTATTAACCAAATTTTTCTCTTTATTTCTAATTGTATAACTTGTCCTTTTAGATGACTTATTTTCATAATATAAAAAATAATTTGTAGCTAAATTAGTAGTATCAACACATAAAGAATAAATATCTTTTTCTATCAAAACATTCATCTCACAAAAATCTCTTTCACCCGGGTTATATTGACAAGTTTTTATTAAACCTCCAGAATCAAAATTATTTTCCTTGAATAAATTCATTCTAATTAATTTATCATCTTCTCCTTCGATTAATGCTCCAACTCGTAATAATCCAGTATTATTTATTTGAATTGAAGAACAATATAAAATATCTTTTACAATATTAGAATCTGAAAAAAATTGTTCTTTAGAAATATTATAATTTCCATATTTTTCATCTTGAAATCTAACAGAAGAAGGGATATTATAATTTCCATATTTTTCATCTTGAAATCTAACAGAAGAAGGGATATTGTAATCCCAGTCATCTTTTTCAAAAAAAAGAATATTTAAAGGCATTATTTCTGAATCATCAAAATTAGTAAAAACATTAAAACCAATATCAGTTATATAAACATCTTCTCCTTTAATAACAAAACCAGCATATCTTTTATCATTTGCAATTAAATCTAAACTTAAAATACTTTTATCGCTTGAATAAGTTAAAGGATGATAATCATTAGAACAATCAGTAGGTAAACAGGTATAATCTAAATAATTTCTATTCAATAATTCAATAAAATTAATAGAATCATCTCCATCAGAAGTTAATTTAGAATCTAAATTCAAACCATCAAAACTTAAATTTATTTCTCCACTAAGTATCTCGCCAGGAATATAATTTTGTTTAACATTTAAAGTATTATGAACTTTTATTCCTGCAATAGCAAAACAAATAAAAAAAATAACAAATAAAGAACTTAAAATCACCTTTTTCATTATAAAATAAAATGCTAATTATTTATAAATGATTCTTTTTTAAATTCTAAAATTAATAAATCTTCAAAAAAAATTCTTTTCTTAGAAACAATTTTGAAATTATATTTCTCTATTTTATCTATCGGTGTTAAGCTTGAAATTAAAATAAAAATAACACCTTTATCACATAAAAAATTATTTGCTTGTTCTAAAAATCTCAAAATAATTTCATCTCCTCTTTTTCCACCTGAAGTTGCAACACTTGATTCTTCATCTTCAAGTTCATCATAAGGCAAATAAGGCGCATTAAAACAAATGAAATCAAATCTTTCTTTATCTTTTTCAAGATTACTAAATAAATCACTTTTTATTGCTCTAAATCCTTTTTCTTTAGCTAATTTAACACTATCTGGATTTATATCAATACATAAAATATCTTTAAAACCTAAATCTCTAATAGTTTCTGAAAGAATACAACTGCCACAACCCATATCTAATACTTTTTTATTTTTATCACAATCTTCAAAGAAGTCTTCAACAAAATCTCTAAATAAAAAAGAATCTTCTGCAGGTTCATATATAAGAGTCATAAAAAACAATTAAAAGAAAACTTTATTAAATTAACTATAAATCAGATTCATACTTTTTAATAAAATCTTCTTCTAATAAATCATCAAGTGTAGAAGAACCAACATTAACATGCATCTTTCTCTCCTCAAAATCATAGCTTAACTCTTTAACGCCATATGCTTGAACTAATTCTCTATATGCATTATCATGTTTTTTTAATCCCTGAAAAAATAAATAACCAGATAAAACTTCTTCTGTTTCAGATTTTAAAAAAACTAAACCATATGGAATTTGAGTAT
>JBAZCR010000005.1:0-63253 GCA_041654895.1 Candidatus Pacearchaeota archaeon | reverse complement strand
TATTCAAAAAATATAATTCTTTAAAAAAACTATCTAATGCTAAGCTCAAAGATATTGAAAAAGAAATTAAATCAATTAATTATTATAAAACAAAAGCTAAAAATATTATTTCAATTTCGAAAATTTTATTAGAAGGAAAAATTAAATATGAGTTTGAGGATTTAATAAAATTGCCCGGAGTTGGAAGAAAAACAGCAAATGTTTATTTGGCTGAAGTAAAAAAAGAAAATAGAATAGGCGTTGATACTCATGTATATAGAATATCTAAAAAATTAAATTGGAGTTTTTCAAATAATAGAGAAAAAGTTGAACAAGATTTAATGAAATTATTTCCTGAGAGATATCATCGTAAAATTAATTATATTTTAGTTAAATTTGGTCAAACATATGGAAGAAGTTCTAAAAAAGAAGATATTATCTTAGATAAGATTAAAACAATTGTTTGAGAATACAAATACTTTTTAATGATATTATTTAACTTTGATTATGAAAAAAGAACTTATTTTTTTAGATATTGATGACACTTTGTTAGAGACTCAGAAGATTCAAAAGTTATTTTTAAATAGAAAACATAATTTTAATAGTTCAGAAGAGTTAGACTCTTATTTTGATAAAATTGAATTAGAAGAATTATTTGAAATTGGAAAGCAGATGTTAAACCACAAGAATATAGATTATTTATTTCATAGAACTTCAAATGCATATGAGAATATAAAAGATTTAACAAGCGAATATAGATTTGAATGTTGTACTTCAAGACCTCTTTTTCATTCTTATTTTATTGATAAAATTATTTTTGATTATTATGATTCTTGTATTGATAAAATACATTATTTTGGAGAATTAAGTTCAAAAGTAAAATTTAGTGAGGAAAAAGGAGCAAGATTATTAGTGGATGACTCAATAAAAAGTTTTAAGGGAATGAAAAATTCTGGATTAAAAGGTATTCTTTATAATTCAAAATCAAATGGGGATCATGAAGGACTTGTTAAGATGAGTAATTGGAATGAGTTTCCTAAGATATTAGAGGCAATTTTATTTTAGTAAAGATTTTTATATTCTAAAAACATATTTTCTTTATGGATTTTGAGAGAGTTGTTAGAGAAAGAAAGAGTGTAAGAAAATATTCTACAAAAAAACCTGAATTAAAAAAAATTCTTCAAGCAATTGAGTTAGCAAGCCTTGCCCCCGCAGCAGGAAATCAGAATATTTTAAAATATATCTTAGTTGACGATAAAAAAATCATAGAAGAATTATCAATAGCCTCTCAACAAAAATTTATTTCTCAAGCAAATTATGTTATTGTTTTAGTTAGTAATCCTGAAATTTTAGTTAGAAGTTATAATGAAAGAGGGGAAAAATATAGTTATCAGCAATCAGGTGCTGCAATTCAAAACCTATTATTAGCTATTACAAATTATGACTTGGTTAGTTGTTGGATAGGATATTTCTATGACGATAAAGTTAAGAGAGTTTTAGATATTCCTGAAAAATTAAATGTAGAAGGTATCTTTCCAATTGGATTAAAAGTTCCAGGACAAAATGAAATTCAAAAGAAAAAACCTGAATTAGATAGTATTTTATTTTTTAATAAATATAATAATAAAGAATATAAAAGTCGAACTTTTGTAAGAAATGATTGGGTATAAAGAAAAAAAGAAAAAAAGCCCAAAAAGGGCATATTATTTTTAGTAACTTAAATCGTCAAGACCTAAATCATTAACACTGACTTGTCTTTCATCACGAAACATGCTTAATTGGTTTTTTCCCAGTATATAAGGGGATTTAACACCAGTCATGATTGTGATTACTCTGACTCTTCCTTGAAATTCTTTATTGACCCTTGCACCTATAATTACTTGTGCTTCAGGAGACAAGTTTTCTGTTACAAGACGACCAATATTATCAAATTCTTCTAATTTCAAGTCAGGGCCACAAGTTACATGTATTAAAGCTCCAGTTGCTCCTCTATAATCAACATCTAACAAAGGATGTGTTAGTGCTTGTTGAACAGCTGCATCTACTTTTGCATTTGAGTTATCTTCACCAATTCCTATTACAGCTACATCTCCATTCTTCATAATAGAAGAAACATCTGCATAATCTAAATTGATTAAAGACGGTAAAGTTATTGTCTCAACAATTCCCTTAATCATAGTAGATACTAATTCATTAGCAACTGCGAAAGCTTGTTCCATTGGAAGTTGTCCAGCAATATCTACAAGCCGATTATTATCAAGAACAATAACAGTATCAACTACTTCTCTTAATTCTTGAAGTCCGAACTCGGCTTTGTCAATTCTTGCTTTTTCTGCTTCAAAAGGCATTGTCACAACAGCAATCACAACAGCACCAGACTCTTTAGATAATTGAGCAACTACAGGTATAGCACCAGTTCCAGTACCTCCTCCCATTCCAGCCAGAACAAAAACCATATCAGAATTTGAAACAGCTTTTTTCAGGTCAGAAAGAGATTCTTTTGCAGCTTCTCGTCCTTTTTTAGGATAACCACCACAGCCTAATCCTCTTGTTAATTCTTTTCCAATAAGTATTTTCTCGTCAGTTTTAGTAATAGATAGATGTAATGCGTCGGTATTTATACCATAAACAGTAGCACCATTTATTCCTTTATTGAATAACCAAGTAGCCATATTACATCCACAACCACCACAACCAAAAACTTTAATATTTGCTTTTCCAGCTCGTAACTCACTAAAGTTAATACTATTAGCCTCGACATTTTCAATCGCTTCTTTTGCAAAATCTAACGCCATATTTAATTACCTCCTTTCAAATCTCTTTGAATTTAGTTATAATATTTTTGAGTAATTATTCTTTAAAAATTCTTATGTTATAAAAAGTATATTTTAGTAAAAAAATGGAAGTTTTGAGATTAAAAGAATAATAAAAATTTGAAAATTAAGAAAGTTAAAACACTAATACTTCCAAAACCAAAAACAGTGATTAAAATGAAGAATAAAACTTCCTTATCTTTTTCTTGTTCTTGATTATTTAATGAAATGACTTCATGATCTTCCTTATCATTTATTATTTGGGTGTTTTGTTCTAAAATAAATGTTTCATTAGAAGAAAGAATAATAGATTCTTGTTTATTAGTAGTTGAAGAACCCTTAGAAACACTACTTAAAGAATCTTTTTTTGTTATAATATAATTTAAATTTAAGAAAGTGCAAGTCTTATCTGATGAAATGTCTTCGATTGGGCAAATTTCAAAAGAAACATTATACTTTCCTTCTTTATCAAATTTGTAGAAGAAAGTAAATAAATCATTGTAATTTGTATTTGATATATTTGAATAAATTAAATTTGTTTGATTTTTGATTGTTATTTTAACAGAGCTATCTTTGTCAAAAGAATTTTGGAATTCGTCTATATAATTACTTCTAGGAATAAAATTAACAAAGATTTTATCATTTAGATATTGGTTTAATGGAGAATAATCTACATTTACAATATAAGAAGAACTATAATTATTCTTGGAATCACTTATTACTTTAATTGTTTTTGTTTCATTTGTTATAGAAGTTGATTTAAATTTAGAATCAATTATTTTTGTTTCAACAAATGCATCATATAAACCTACTTCACTAAATGTGTAGTTAAATGATAAAGTTGTTGAACTTTCTCCATAAGGAATTTCTATTGTTTTTTCTTGTTTAGATAAAGTATTAGAATTATTTAATATAATGAATGTAACATTTACTTTTACTTTTTCTATTATTCCTGTATCAAAGTGTTTTTTATCAGATATAAGTAAGTAATCGCTTGAGCTTAAGTTTATGTTAATATTAAAATTTGTATTTTGGTTCTTCTTTGTTTGAGAATCAAATTCAAAATCTGAAATTGGGATGTATCCTCCAATTCTTTTAGATAAATAAATTTCTTGTCCTTGATAAACTGTTGAAGAAGTTCCCCATGCTTTTTCATTCCATATTTGAAAACCAATATAATCTTGATTGTAAAAATAAAGTGCATAACCGTGTGTTGTTAACATTTCATGAGGGTAAGAAATAGTTACACTATCACTTAAAGAAGTTGTACTTAAACTTGGAATTAATGCACCAACACTAGTACAAGCATCATTATTACATGGGTAAACATTAACATTAAATCCAGAAATTGTATTTAATTTTTTAGTTAGGCTACCAGAAGAATCTAATTCTCCCTCATAAACAGTATATTTTACATTTAATTCAGCTAAAACAGTTGTTAAACTAATTAAAGCAATAAACAAAAATAAACCAATGTATTTTATTCTTTTTTCCATTTTAATTTCCTATTGAGCCTCCACTTCCTGCAATATATTCTCCACCACCAACAGTATTACTATTTCCTGGTATGTAAGTAGGTATATCATAATTAGAGTCTCCTGAACCATCTGAATCAATATCTTTTGTTTCTTGATATGGAGTAAAATATATTTCTATTGAATTTATTCTTTCATCTTTTTCGTCTACAAGTTCTGGAATAAAATTATTAGAAACATATACTTTTTGTTTTGTTAAAGTTTCATAGAATTTAGAATCTTCTCTTAATTCTTTATCAAATTTTATTTTATCTACTTTGTATGACTCATATATTTTATCCCCATCCTGGGATTTACCAATTGGATAAAAGACATATAAAGTATTAGAAGTATCGTCATCAGCTAATAAGGAATCATATTTTTCCAATAAATAAGAAGAATTTTTATTGAAATTATTACTATTAAAATAAAAGAAAGGTTTATTATAAGAATTCAAATCTAGGCCACGAAATATTCTTGTATCCTTTGTAAATGGAATTTTTATTCCTTTAACTTTTTGAATGGTATATGTATTGTTATTTGGGCTTGAAAGCTCTTGAGAAGTTATTGGTAAAGAAGTACATCCGATAGTTGATGCTAACACAATAGTTGCTAATCCACCAATAATGTTCTTTTTTATATTGCCCATGTTACTATTATTAAGTTAATATCAGTTTATAAGGTTTATTATACCCTTCTGTAATTGAAATAGGGGGAGGATTAACTTAATTTTAATTAAAAGAACAAACTGGAACGCAGATTAAGATGCAGAATTCAGAGTTTGTATGTCTACAAGCAGACTCACATTCACTAAAAGTGCCTTTCATTTCTTGACAACTATTTAATGAAATACCCTCACATTCATTATACTCTTTTAACCATTTTCCTTCAAATGAAGAACATAAATTCTCCAAGTTGGGATTAGAAGTTAATAAAAAATCATTTATAATATTTAGAAAAATTAATACAATTAAAACTAAACTTAGACCAAATAAAAGGCTCTTTTCAAAATTTATTTTATTTTTTTCTTTAGGCATAATATAATTGTTAAATAAAGATGAATTTATAAAATTACTCTTATCTTTACATTTTTTTTAGGACTTCAATTCTTTTATTAATATCTGGATGTGTTTGGAATAGTTCTTTTGAGTTATAGGGTTTAGCTAAAAATAAGGGGGAAATTGCATCAGGTATTCTGACATTTGATTTAGATTCTTTTTTGATTTTTTCTAGTGCGCCAATTAAACCTGTTGGGCTTCTTACAAATTTAACTGCTGAAGAATCTGCTAAATATTCTCTTTTTCTAGATATTGCAAGTTGAACTAATGCTACAATTAAAGGAGAAATTATTGCCAGTGCTAAAGCTATTAAAAAGTATATGACATTATTTTTTTCATTTCTATTAGAGCTTCCTGCACCAAAGAAAATGCTTCTTAGGAAGATTTGGGAGAATATTGAAATTAAACCAACTAAAACAGCTACAAGACTCATAAAACGAATGTCATAGTTTGCAATATGGCTTAATTCGTGTGATAAGACTCCTTCTAGTTCTTGTTTTGTTAGTTTTTCTAAGGCTCCTGTTGTTACACAGATTATTGCTTCTTTTGGATTTTTCCCAGATGCAAAAGCATTTATCTGACTATCTTTCATAATATATAATTTAGGTTTTTCAAGTCCTGAAGCAAGGCATAATCCCTCAACAATATTGTGATATGTTTTAAACTGTTCTTCCTCTGCTTTTATTGCTTTAACTGAAGCTAATACTATTTTTGAGGAACTATTATAAGAAATTAATACATAAAAAATAGAAAATATTGTTCCGAAAACTAGGATTATAAAAAAATAATCGGGTCCTAAAGCTAATGAAATTACATATACTAAACTAAGTAAAACTAAAAAAACTAGGATTAATAAAATATTAGATTTTATTTTATTCTTCTTAATTTCCTCATAAAAAGATATTCTATTCATTTTAATTATTAAAATTCAATTATAGGAGTAATTTTTTCTTCTTCTGGAATTTCAAAATAATCTTCTTTTTTAAATTTGTATAAACTTGCAAACCATTTTCCTGGGACTACTTCAACTGAATTATTATAACTCATTATAGAATCATTGTAATATTGCCTTGAATAAGCTATTTTGTCTTCAATAGAAGAAACTTCTCTTTGTAATTCTACAAAACTTTGATTTGCTTTTACTTCCGGATAATTTTCAGCTACAGCAAATAAATTCTTTAAAGAGTGTTGCAATTCATTACCTACTTTAACTTTATCTTCAAAACTTTTAGCATTTAAGAAACTTGTTCTTGTTTTTGTGATTTCTGTTAGTAAACTTTTTTCATGTTTCATATAACCTTTTACAATATTTACTAGATTCGGGATTAAATCAGATCTTTTCTTTAATTGAACATTAATTTGTGCTTTTGAGTTTTTTATTCTTTGTTTTAAGACGATAAATTTATTATAATAACCGAAAAAAGTAAAAACTAATAGTAAACCTAAAATAATTAAACCAATTAATAAACTTGTCATAGAAAGAATTGATTAATTAAGTTTATAAATATTTTTACTCAAATATTTTCATTAAAGGAGGAGTTTATGGTAAAGGTAGATAAGGAAAAGTGCATTGGTTGTGGGGCATGTGTGGCAGTTTGTCCAGAAGGTTTTGAGCTCAAAAATGGAAAGGCCATAGTTAAGAAACAAGCTCCATGTTCTGAAGAGGCAATTGAAGCATGTCCTGTTGGTGCTATTAGTTAAAAATAAAAAGATTTAAAAACAAATATGAACACATTTTCATATGAGCGACAATTCATATTATGTGTTTTTCAGTAATCTTGCTAGTGAATTAAGGATTAAAATAATTAGTGAATTAAAGAAAGGAAAGAAAAATGTGAGTGAGATTTCTGATAGTTTAAATATTGAACAAAGTAAAGTGTCTCATGCACTTAGAAACTTAAGACATTGTAATATTGTAAATGTTGAAGTTCAGGGGAAAAATAGAATTTATTCTTTAAATAAAGATACAATAATTCCAATATTAAATTTAATTGATAAACATGCAACTACTTTTTGTAAGGGAAAGTGTTGTTATAAAAAAAGTGAGGAAAAATAAATATGGAAGTTTATTTAGATAATGCTGCTACAACTAAAATTGATAGAAAAGTAATAGATGAAATAATAAAATTTAATGAGGGACATTATGCAAATCCTTCGAGCCAATATAAAATTGCTAAGGAAGTAAAAGAAAAAATTGATGAGGCAAGGAAAAAAATAGCTAAATATATTAATGCAGATTCTGAAGAGATAATTTTTACTAGTGGTGCAACAGAGAGTAATAATTTTGCAATTAAAGGTCTTACTTTAGCACATCCTGAAAAAAAACATATTGTTGTGTCTTGTATTGAACATCCTTCAATTATTAATACATGTAAAGTATTAGAAAAAAAAGGTTATGAGGTTGATTATATTAGGGTTAATGAGGATGGGATTGTGGATATTAGTGAAATAAAAAAGAAGATTAGAAAAGATACTTTGGTTGTCAGTGTTATGTGGGTAAATAATGAAATTGGAACTATTCAACCAATTAAGGAGATAGGGGAAATTTGTAAAGAAAAGGAAGTTTATTTTCATAGTGATATTGTTCAAGGTTTTAAGAAAATACCTTTAAATGTGAAAGAATTGAATGTTGATTTATTGAGTGTTTCAGGACATAAGTTTAATGCACCAAAGGGAATTGGTTTTTTATATATTAAGTTAGGAACAAGAATTAAGAGGTTTGTTGACGGTGGTGAGCAAGAATTTAAATTAAGAGCTGGAACAGAAAATATTTTAGGGATAATTGGTCTTTCTAAGGCACTAGATTTAGATTTGGAGATTGAAAGGGTAAAGAAAAATAGAGATTATATTTTAGAAAGGTTAAAAGAAATAAAAAAGATTAAGATAAATGGTTCAATTGAAAAAAGAATATATAATAATATTAATGTTTCTTTTTATGGAATTGAGGGTGAGAGTTTAATGTTGTTGTTAGATAAAGATAGTATTTATGTTTCTACTGGTTCGGCTTGTTCGTCGTATAATTTAGAAGAAAGTTATGTGCTAAGGGCGATTAATGTAGACGAATTATATACACATGGTAGTATTAGGATTAGTTTAGATAAAGATATTGACAAAGAAAAGGCAGACTATTTTATTGAAAAATTAAAAGAACATGTGGATTATTTAAGAAAAATTAGTCCATTTAAAATTAAAGATGAAGAATAAAAATTTAATAACAAAAGAAATGACTTTTTTAGAAGTTATGGAGAAGAATCCAAAAGCAGGATTTATTTTAATGGAGAGAGGGTTGATGTGTGGAGGATGTGCTATGGCTCAATTTGAAACAATAGAGGAAGGTTGTTTATTACATGGTGTTAATGTTAATGAAATAATTAAAGAGTTGAATAAAAATGAGTAATACAAATTATAACGAAGTTGTCAAAGAGAATTTTTTAAATCCAAAGAATATGGGAGAGATGCAAGAGCCTGATGGAGAGGGAATGATTGGTAATGCTAGATGTGGAGATGTTTTAAAAATAATGATAAGAGTTAAAGAAGATAAAATAGAGGATATTAAGTTTCAAACTTTTGGTTGTGCTGCTGCAATTGCTTCTTCTTCAATGTTAACACAAATTGCAAAAGGAAAAAATTTAGATGAAGCTTATCAAATAGATAATAAAGATGTTTTAGAAAGATTAGGAGGATTGCCTAACATTAAAATACATTGTTCAAATTTAGCAGCAGATGTATTAAGAAAGGCAATTGATGATTATAAAAACAAATTAAAGAAATAATGAACTCACTGTCTCCCTTTTCAATGAGTTCATTGAGTATGAAATTTAAATAATATAAAAAAATTATTTATTTTTTCTTTTTAGGAGCAGCTTTTTTCTTTGCTACTGGCTTTTTAGCAGGTGCTTTTTTTGCTGGTGCTTTTTTTGCTACTGTCTTTTTTGCTACTGGTTTTTTAGCAACAGGTTTTTTAGCAACAGCTTTTTTCTTTTTACCACCCCTAGCCATCTTTGCCTCACAAACATTACCTTGAGCATCTACATAATAAAGATGACCTGGTTTTCTTTCGATAACACCTTTTTTAACAATTTTTCCCATTTTTCAACCTCCTTTTTACCTCTTTAGATAACTTAATAATTTTTTAAAGTTATTCTTATATTTAAATGTTTCTATTTGCTCGTCGGTTAATCGTCGTAATTTTGAATTATTTCAATTAGATATTGACCATATAGTTTTGTTTTTAGTGTACCTGCTTTAACTTTTTGCGACTTAATTAATTTATAGTTTTTATCGAGTGTAATTGCTAAAAAATCTTTACAAAATAAAGCTGTAATTGAAAAAAATTTTTCTTTTTTTAGATTAAAAAGTAGTGGAGGAGTTGATCTTTTAAACATTAGTCCTGTAGAAAAATTTGAGACAGGTTTAACAATTAAATTTATTTTTTTATTTTTATTTAGGTAAGTTATTTTTTTTAAAACCATTTTGATTTATACTCTCTGTTGTATATTTTGTCGTCTAACTTTAAATCAATATATCTTTTATATTGGATGTCAACATTTTTATCAGTTACTTTATCATGATGAATAAAACCTCCACCAAAAGTTTTAGGAATATGCATTAGTTCGTGGATGATTACTTTTATTTTTTCATTTTCAGATAATTTATCAAAGTTTTCAGAAATTACTTCTATGAGATAAAAAGAAGTTTTTCTATTCATGCCTATTTGCATTGCTTTTCCTAATGCATGGCAACGAGCAATAGTATTTTTTGATGTTGAGCCAAAACTTCTAATGTATGAAACATTTTCTTTGTCAATATGAGTCCAATTCATTAGGTCGATTATTTCTTCTGCTCTTTTTTTCACATCTTCAGCTAAGATATATTTTATTGCCATTAGTTTATTTTAATAATTTTATTTTTTGATTTTTCTCCTCTTAAGAGAAGAACATTTGATTTAAAGTGCTTTGTCAAAAGTTTTAATAATTCTTTATTTGCTTTTCCGTCAATAGGTTGTTTTTTTAATAGGACTATATAATTATTTTCATCTTCTTTTATTATTTTTTGTTCTTTAGAATTTGTCTTTACTTTAACATTTATTATCATATTAATTAATTATTTTTCCTTGGTTAAATTTGTTTTGTTTGTCTTTTCTTTTTTTAATATTTTGTATAATTTTTTTATCTTGTTCGTCTACATATTGTTTTTTTAATAGTCCTATTCCATGTTCGCCACTTATTTGTCCACTATGTTTTTTAACAATTTTCATCATTTCTGGTATTAGATTTTCTTGTGATTTATTAAAGCAGGGATGTAATAATCCTACGGAAATATGGCCAAAACAAGGAATATCATTTTTTTCTAACCATTTTAATAAACCGGCAATTTTGTCTAAAATAATTTTAGGATCTTCAATGTGTGTATAGCCTTCTCCTGCTAAAAAAGGATATACTTCGTCTCTTTTTTGTAATAGTTTTGTATATTTTTCATCTTTTAGTTCGCCAGAATCGTCTTCAAATTCAGCGATTAAATGATAGTTATCCCCTAAACCAATATTATTAGAAGCAGATTTATCTAAATATTCTATCATTGATATTGAGGGGTTTTTCTTTAGTTCTTTTGTTTTTTGAATTACTTCTTCTATTGTTTTTAGTTTAAAAATTGAGCCAGTCTTTTGTGTTTTGTTAGTTAAATTTAAACAGGCTTTTACAATTATTCCTGTTATTCCCTCCATCTTTGCAAAATCTGATATTTCTGTGTTTGTGTTTCTTGTTAGATTTGCATTTGCATCTATTGTTTCAATCCATCTAATCCATTTTGATGTTCGTCCGTATTTTATTGCTCTACTTCCGACGGCATCTGTAGCGATCATTCCACCAATAGTGCAAACTGCGTGGCTTGAAGGATTAACTGGGAATTCTAAATTGTTTTCTGATAAGTAATCTTGTAAGTCATCTAGTATTACTCCTGCTTCCACCTCTACAGTTTTTCTGTTTATATCTAAATTTGAGATGTGATTTAATTTAGACATGTCTAAGACAACATCATTTTGAGGAACACTACTTCCAACTAAACTTGTGCCTCCACCTCTTATACAAATATGTTTATTTGATTGAACGATTCTCTTAACTTCATTTATTGTCTTTGGAAAAAAAACTTTTGATGCCTTTCCTTTTATTTGAGAAGCGTCATATAAATAAGGTGTGATAATTACCATATAGTGTATAATTAAGATAGATTTAAAATTCTTTCGTGAAAGGAAAGTGAGATGTAAACAGTAAACGGTTAACGGTCAACTGCTTCCTTTAATGTATGATATATCTTTTTTGTAAAATCAATTACTTTTTGTGTGTATTCTTCGTTTATAATTGTTCCATAATATAATATTCCATTCCTATAATATCTCATTTTATCTAAGAATAAAACATCTTTTTCTGGAAAACCTATTTTCTCAAAATAAGTGACTTCTACCTCATGTGCTCTAAATCCGGATGTCTTATAACCATCAAAAAACATTTTTGCCCTTATTAAACCCATGATTATATCGTAACAAATCTTAACATAATTATTGGCACTTATATCATCTATTTTTATTTTTTTAATTAATTCTAAAAGATAACTAAAATTTTTTTCTGACTCTTTAATAAGAAAATTTCCTCTTGATTTATCAGGAGTTTGTTTTTTAACGATTCCAATTCTTATAAATTCATCAAAATTCTTTGATCTCATAATTCAACACTTCCTAATAATAATATTCCATTTAATATGCTCTCCTTTAAATCATTATGAATTTCTTTGAAAGAAGAATAAAAATTTATATTGATTTGTTTTTCAAATATCTTTTCAAATTTTATTAAATCTAATTTTTTTTCTTTTCCTCCGATTATGGCGATATCAATATCTGAATTAAAATGGTCTTCTCCTCTTGAATAACTTCCGAATAAGATTATTGTCCTTCCCATAAAATTCTTTTCGAGAAAATCTGCAAATCCTGTTTCATAAATTAAGCTTAAATTATCTATTCTTTTCAATTGAACGACATTTAAATTGTCTGTATTTAATTCAATTGATAATCTTTTTGAGTATTTATCCTTACTAATTTTAATAAATTTTTCTTTCTCAAGATGTGGGAGTGCTTTTGTTATGGCTGGAGAAGTAACATTTAAAAAATTTGCAATTTGTCTTTGATTTAATTGAGAACCTGTTTTTACAAATAAAAGTCTTAATATATTTTGTTGAAGTAATGTCAACTCCTGTTTATATATGTTAACCATAGTTTATATGTATTAACTTTAGTTTATATAAGTATCGGATGGTTTACGGTAAACAGTTGGCAGTGGACGGTTTACGGATATCAGTCCCAAAAAGCTGTTGCTTCCCAGAGTTTTTCCACTTTTCCTAAGTCTTCTTTTGAAATATTATCTATAATTCCATATTCATTTACTATGCTTCCATCCCTTTTTAATACGCCAAAATCGTCATCTCTTTTAAATTTAACAAAAGAAGAGTTTGGTATAGAAAAAAGTAACGCTGGAAATCGTTGGTCATAGTCATCAGATTCTATATTTTTATATATACTAATAGTACTACGACCTAACCCATAGAAATATGTAAAATATCCATATTGCTTCTTAAACATATCCAGAAATGTTTCAGTTGTATGTGGTTGAGTCTCTCGTATTGTTTTTCGTGCT
Organism: Candidatus Pacearchaeota archaeon; assembly: GCA_041654895.1. Taxonomy (GTDB): domain Archaea; phylum Nanobdellota; class Nanobdellia; order Pacearchaeales; family GW2011-AR1; genus JAGVXH01. The sequence goes on along the minus strand of JBAZCR010000005.1, from coordinate 50,207 downwards.
AACCGCACTAATTTTTTGTTAAACACTGAATACCATACAACGTTATAGAATCCTTTATTTTCATTTTCTTCAATATCTGTATAGATGTCTAGGCCAGTTGATGATTTTCCATATAATGCGATATCCTCATCAAAAAGTTTACGATGTATTGAGTCAACATCATCACCATATTTCTCATCTAAGGATTTGGATTCTTTATTTGATAGATTTTCATGAAACTTTTTAGAACCAACTATACTCTCTAAAGATTTAGGTATTTTTTTATCAGCCGGAGTCTGTTGACTGTAAACTGTTGACTGTTCACTGTTAACTGTAGACTGTAGACCGTCGACTGTAGACCGTTGACCTTCCTTATAACATCCTCCAAATAAAAGTGGTAAAGACAAAGCTCCAACAATTAATCCATTTTTAATGTAATTACTTTTCTTTTGCATGAAATATAGAAATATTCACTATTTAAATATGTTATGTTTTAAGAGTAGCGACAAAAAGGGGGTAGACTGTTTACGGTTTACTGTTTACGGTTTACGGTTTACTGTTTACGGTTTACGGTTTACTGTTTACTGTTTACGGTTTACGGTTTACTGTTTACGGTTTACGGTTTACTGTTTACGGTTTACTGTTTACTGTTTACGGTTTACGGTTTACTGTTTACGGTTTACTGTCTACTGTCCACTGCTAACCGTTATCCCAAAGATGTGATTATGTTTAAATAGTTCTTTCGTCTAAAAAATATTAGCGGGGTTAAAATGGAGGCGAGTTTAGGTCCCAAAGAAGTTATTGAAACAGTCATTGATATTATTGTAGGTTCTTATGGTAGTTTAGGTTATTTTGGATTTAAAGTGCACTCTATTAGACCAAATTGTGCAGAAGATACTTATATTGTTAAATATAGTTTTATCCCTCGTGATAATAAAGAAGGTAAAAGATTCTTTTATGAAGCAAGAATAAATATAAAAGACAAAAACATATTTGAGACAAAAGAGATTCATGAAGAAGAGTTGAAGAAATGATAGTTGAATATCCTTTTGATGACTCATATTATTTTAAAAAAAGATATTTTGATAATGGAGTAATATTTGATACTTGTGTTTTGATGATTTTCTTTTTAGATAAATATGTCAAACTAAATCCAGAAAAAAACTTTATTTTAGAAAAAGCAAACATCAAAGAAAATCAAATACAATGTTTATCTACAATGCTAACTAATTTTAGAATATCTAAAGTAATTATAACTCCTTATATTTTATCTGAATTCATAAACAAAATAAGAAAAGAATTAAAATCTGAATATAAAATTATAAAAAAGGAATGTTTAGAAGATTTAAAAAATTTTGATGAAATTCAAATAAATAAGAATGATTTGTTAAGTCATAATAAATTTATAGACTATGGAAACGACATTTCTCTTTTCTTAGCGACAGAAAAACATATACGACAATTTAAACACTCTTGCATTATTTCTTTTGATGGTCGTTTTATTAGAAATGTGTTTAATGATGAAAAAAAAGAAGTTTTAGCTTTTGATTTGTCAACATTACAGTACTTGGTTTGAAGGAAGTCAATTGTTCAGTGTTGAAGGTAGACTGTTTACGGTTAACTGTTTACTTTTCATCTCCCCTTATCATATAAAAGTTTTATTTCATCGTCAGTTAATGCTCTATCCCATATTTTAACATTGGAGATTTGACCATTGAAATATCTATTAATTCCACCAGCATTGCTTCTCCCTATTATTAAATTTCTAAGATTGCTTATGCTACCTTTATTCCCTGATTCAGTGTACCCTGTTTGATCCAATATATCATTGATATAATGTTTAATATATGGAGAAGATTGCTGATTTACTACCATAGTATGCATTTCCCAAACATTAAAATTAGCACTCATTTTTACTCTAGCAACTAAACCACTTTCTGCACGTACTTCAAATCTAGAATCATACATATCAAATCCTGCAGAGTTGTGAGTTCCTTTAGAGATATATGAACCTCCTTGATATCCTTCTGATGTTCTATATGTCCAGAAAGAAATAGTAAAATTTTTAGCCTCAAAATTTAATAAGTTATTATTAGATATCTCGATGTAATCATTTACTCCATCAAACGTAGTTCCATCTTCGCTGACTACTGCCCCATTCATCACTGTACCATCATTTCCATAAGGTGTTAAATCTGATACTATTGTGCTTGATTTCATATGTCTTGTTGTCAAAGGCATATCAAATACTAAACCCTTGTTTAAACTTCCAGTGCTTGTTTCTTTTGGTTTGTAAGAATCAAAAAGTAATTTTATTTCGTCTTCAGAGAGAACTCGATTGTAGATACGGACATCAGAAATTATATTATTTGAATATGATGAAGTAGCACCAGGATAATAACCTAGAGCTAAGTTTTGATTAGTTGTAGGTTTTCCTGCTACTCCAACCCAGTTTTTAGTTGCAATCAATTCACCATTTAAATAAATTTTCGCATTATTTTCATCAACACTTATGGAAACATGATTCCAAGAATCTAAAATTGATTGACCATGGTAACTATTATAATTTTCTATATAATTTGAACCACTTTTAAAATAATAAAGCCTAATTCCTCCAGTGGAAGAAGAGAGAGCAATGCTATAACCATTTACAGAGTTAGAATAATATTTATTGATAAGATCGCCACCATGGGTACTGTCATGATAATACCATAAGGAGAAGGTAACTGGTAATGAATTAAATAAATTATTATTATAAAATTCAATATAATCATCGGTTCCATCAAAAACATAAGCCCCTTTACTTTCTCCCTTTCTTCCATTTGTTAATGTAGCTCCAAAATTTATTCCTTTATTTGAATATCCACTTCTATCATCAACAGTACCATTTCTTCCCCCGTTAACAAATGAACTAGAATAAATTTTCTGTTCTAACTGAACATTAGAAAAATAAGCTTCTATACCCTGAGTAACATAAATCCCAACTAAATCATTACTACCATCTTGTCTAATTCCTTCAGCCTTACATAAATAAAAACCATCACCTAAATACTCTATAGAGGTCCACTTATTATTTGGGATGCTCCCAGATGCAATTGCATTCCACGCAGGATAAACTTTAGAATTAGTAATCTGACTCCCATCACTTAACTTTATAATTGCTGAAAGAGATCTATAAGTAAGACCCTCGATAGGTGGAGACTGGTAGAGGATATAGTTACCAGTAGCACCTAAACCATTTGAAACTTTATGTGAATAAGTATTTGTTTTATCAAAAATGTAATCTTTGTTAGTATTTTGGGAATGACTTCCTGATGCACCACTTTGTCCCCAATGGCTCCACCCTCCATTTGAGCTTGATGTATTGAATGTAGGGTATGAATACTCATTAATCGTGAAGTCTATACCGTTCTCACCATTTAAAGGAGAATATAAAATTAGACCTTTATTCAAATCAGATGCCGAGGCTGTTGGCTTGTGAGAATCATATAAAAGCTGGATTTCGTCTTCAGATAATTGTCTATTATATATTCTAAAATCTGCTATTTTCCCTCTCCAAGCATAACCTGTTTGTCCAGGATAATAATTTCCAATAATAAATCCCCTATTAGTCTGAGCTGGGCTTTTATAATTTGCTTCTCCATAATACTCTCCATCAACATACAAATAAGTTTTTGGTAAATCTGATTTGCTAATAATACAATAATGGTGCCATTCATTTAATGTAGGTTGAGCAACATTTACCCCATTTTTTTTAAAGGGTGTACTGGCACTATCTCCTGAATTCCAGGCGATTGTACTAGCTGTAAAATAGAAATCTGGACCTGTTATGGAGTTTGAATTACACGAGAATAGCATCATATTTGTACCAGCAGTATTTGCATTACCCCAAGCACAAAAAGAAGCATCTTTAGACAAACTAATGCCTGTCATCTCGATTCTATTTGTAGAAGCAAAGTTGTATGCTCTATTTGGTTCATCTTTTACTCCTGTTGTCAACGATGCTCCTATAACATTCCCATGGTTTCCATATGGGGTTAAATCTTTTGCGCCGTTTTCTACATCTAACATCCAGTGTCCGATTAATCCTTTTTCTAGTGAGGATATCTTTGTTGTGTTTGTTCCAAAAAATCCTGTTGCTATTGTTACAGCGACAAAAGAGATTAATAAAATAGAAGAAAGGATTAGGGCTGTTAGCAGTTTACGGTTTACGGTCGACTGTCTACTGTTCACTGTCAACTGTTTACATCTCACCTCTTTTCCCATGTTTTATAATATTGAAGGGAGTTTAAATTTGTTTTGCATTTTTTGTTATTCTTGTAAAAATCCACCTTTTTGATAGTCCCAGAGTTTTGAATATTCTCCGTCTTGTGTGATTAGTTCTCTGTGTGTTCCTACTTGAACTATTTTTCCATTGTCTAAGACTACAATTAAATCTGCGTTCATTATTGTTGAGAGTCTATGGGCGATTACTATTGTTGTTCTGTTTTTTATTAGGTTTTCTAGTGCTATTTTGATGTTATGTTCTGTTTCAGAGTCTAAGGCTGATGTTGCTTCGTCAAGGATTAGGATTTTTTTATTTGCTAAGATTGCTCTTGCAATTGATACTCTTTGTTTTTGTCCACCTGATAATTTTACACCTCTTTCTCCTACGATTGTATTATATCCTTTGGGTAGTTTTTTGATTAATTCTTCTAATTGAGCGAATTTTATTGCATTTAAGACGTCTTGCTTTTTTGCTAATGGATTTGCGAATTTTATGTTGTTATAAATGGTATCATCAAATAATATTACTTCTTGAGGGACTATGCTCAATTCATTTCTTAGTTCTTCTTGGGCGACATCTTCAATATTTATTCCGTCAATTAGAATTTTACCTGATTTTAGGTTATATAGACGATATAATAGTTTAACTAGACTTGTTTTTCCACAACCAGAAGAGCCGACTAGTGCTATAGTTTTATTTGCTGGTATTTTTAGATTAAAATTTTTAAATAAATCATTATTTTTTTCATAATCAAAATAAATATTTTTAAATTCTATTTCTCCTTTTTTTATTTTCAAAGGTATTGTTTTATCTTTATCAACTATTTCTTTTTGATAGTTTTCATAATCAAACAAATCTTGTAAATCTGTTAGTGAACGATAGACTCCTCTAATGCCCCAGACTAAACCATATAAACTTCCAATTAAACTAAGATAAGTTGTATAAATAAAAGACAATGTTCCAAGTGTTATATTTTTATTTAAAAAATCTAAGATTGGGAAAATTAATATTGCAACTGTTCCAATAGAAATTATAATTATTTGTCCTGAATCAAAAAATTTAAACCAAGAATAATATTTTTCTTGTTTTTCTTTTGTTTTACCAGAGTATTTTTTATACAAGTTTTTAACAAATTTGTTTTTTCCAAAATATTTTATTGAATCTATATTAATGAAAATGTCAGAGATGTTTCCTTTTTCTAAATTATCATATTTATTGTAAGATTTCTTATCTAATTGTTGGAATTTCTGCATTTTTATACTAAAGAGGACAAAGGAGAATGTAACTAAACCAATGATTAGTGCTGAGATCCAATTAAAATAGATTAAAGAAGCTCCAATAATTATTGCTTGAACAAAAAAAGGTGCAAAATTAAAGAATATAACATCTGTTAAACCTTCTATTGCTCCTGCTCCTCTACTTAATTTAGAAATTAGTGAACCTGATTTATGTGTTGTATGAAAATTATGATCTAAGTCAATTATATGATTAAAAAAATGGTTCTTTAAATTAAAAACAATTTTTGCTTCAACTATTGCTAAGTATTTTGCTCTAATATAAAACATTACAACTAAAAAAAGTCTTGTAACTAAAAAAGTTGAAAAAATAATTAATAAAATATGAACAAACTCTGCTCTTCCTAAAATATTATTTGAAAATAAAGTGCCATTGTCAATTAAGGATTTAAATAAAAAATTTGGAATTACACTAAGAATTTCTAATAAAAAAACAGTAAAAATTAACATTAAAAAAACAAATTTAAAGTCCCAAATATAACTAAGATATTTTTTTAATGTGGCTTTATAGTTTATTTTTGTTTCTTCCATCTTCAAAATTTATCTTCATGAGAAAAAAGTTTTCAAAATCATCTTTTTAATTTACTCAAAACAAAAGTTGAAAATTCAATTGTCCTTGGGTCTGCTTCGTTTAATTGTGAATAACAAAGTCCACAAGGAGTAATTATTCTTGAAACTTCTTCAGTTATGCCTTGAACTCTTTTTTTTGCTATGTCTTTTGCTAAACTTTCATAATTTGCTCTTACTCCTCCTCCTCCACCACAACACAGAGCATTTTCTTTATTATATTTCATTTCAATAATTTGCCCTCCTAAAAATTCAATGACTTTTCTAGGTTCATCATAAACATTTTCATATCTACCCAAATGACAAGGGTCGTGATAAGTAACTTTTTCTTTTGATAAATTTTTTAATGGCTTTTTTTTAAGAGAGTTGTAAACTGTTTGAGTTGCATGTTCTACTTCAACATCCCAACCCCTAATTAATTTAGGATAAATTTCTTTAAATGTGTGATAGCACGAAGGACAATTAGTAATTATTTTAGAAATATTCTTTTCATTTAAATAATCTAAAAACTTTTTAGCTAATTTTATAGTTTCTTTTTTATATCCTCCATTATATGCTGGAAGTCCACAACAAAGATCTTTATCATTCATTAAAATATAATCAATTTTTAAAATATTAAATATCTCTTTATAATTTTCATATTCTTTTTTCAAAATTGATTTTGTTAGACAACCAGGAAAATAAAGTGTTTTCGCTGTTAATCTTTTAAAAAAACCTTTTTTTGCCATGATTAATAAAATTAAAAATTGTTTATAAATTATTTGTTAGTAATCTTGTTTTCTAATTTTTAATTTTTTACCTTTTTTAGCAAGCATTACAACACAACTTGCATTATCTTCTGCGCCAATTTTATAATTTTCGTCTTTTAGTTCATTAAGTAATTGTTTAGAATAAGATTTTACTTCTTTAAACCAAGGTTGTTTATCATAACCCATTCTATCTCTTGAATAGCCAACACTCTTAAATCCTTTAATATGTATAAAATCTGGATTTGCTTTTTTTATTAGTAAAGCATATTCTTTTAAATTTTCTTGAGACATATTTGTAATTTCATTTAATCTTGGTGTATCTCCTTTACCTTTTTTTACAAGTGTCAATCTAATAACTCTTCTTACTTTTCCCTCTAAAGAATTAACCAAATCTAAAGTTTTCAAAAATTCTTCCCAAGCATTTTTTTTAGTGGAATTATGCCACTTCTGAAATAATTCTTTATTAGGAGCATTTAGTGAGACAGTTATTTGAGTAGGTAATCCATCTTTTTCTAATTTTTTTATTGCTAGAGGATTTTGTCCATTTGTTACTAAAAAACTTACTGCATTTCTTTTTCTAATTTCTTTAAAGAGTTCTCCAAGTTTAGGATAAAGAGTAGGTTCGCCAGATAAAGACATTGTAAAAAGTTTTGGCTCTTTTGCTTCTTTTAATAATTTTTGATTTACTTTTTTATTACCTCCAAAGCCCTCTAATAATTTTATTCTTTCTTTAATTATTCCATCTAAAATTTCTTTTGGGGAATCTATTTCTCCAATATCTGTTCCTAAATTCATTTCAATAGGACGCCAGCAATGAAGGCATAAATTTTCACACCACATAACTGAAGGGGTCATCTGACAACACCCAATTGTTTTTATCCCATAAAACTTCTCTTTCCAACAAACGCCTTCACCTCTTAATGCATTTTTAGTCCACCTACAAATTTGAACAGCAGAATGATTTCCAACTATCCTATACTGCATTTTTTCTAATTTTTGTTTTACACTTTCTGGAATCATAAATTAATAAAGAAAAATTAGTATTTTAAATTTATAGTTAAATAATAATTCTAATTAACCAAATAACCATCATTAAGACAAATAATAATATAATGAGTCTTCTAACTATATTAAAAATAATCACGGCTGTTTTTTCTTTTTTAGTAAACTTTTCAACAGTCAAATAAAAGAACCTTCCACCGTCTAAAATTCCTAAAGGTAACATATTAAATAAAGCCACTAAAAAATTAATAACCATAATCCACCAAAATAAATGATAGAAAAAATAAATTAAGTCATTGTTATATTTAGGCATATAATATGTTGAATCTTGGCTAAAGCCCATTAATTTAGCTAAAAACAACTGTATTTTATTATTTGTTGAACTAGATAAATATGTTATTCCTAAAAATGCTTTAGAAGAATCAAGAGGATTTTCTCCAAGAGCAATATTATATTCTAAAATTTCTCCTTCATATAAAGAATAAAGAATGACTTCATCACCTGGATTATAATAAGATAATGTTTCTGAGAGTGTTTCTTGATTTTTAATAATATAATCATCTATCCCAATAATTACACCTTTTATCTTATTTAGATAAGCAGGACTAGGGTCATATGCATAAATAATTTCATAACTGGAGTTTAACTGGTTTGCTAAAATTCCCTCGATGTAATAAGTTTTATTATTAGCTAAATCAATAGTTGAATAATTCTCATAATGATTAAAATCCTGAATTAAGCTTGAATTTATTGGCGTTACTGCATAACTATTGAAAATAAATCCTCCTTGAGTAAATGTTAAATAAAAAAATCCTGTATAAATAAAATAAAATAAGATAGCAAACAAAACATTTGCGAAAACTCCAGCACCTAATACACTCATTTGATTAAATCTATCTTTTTTATGAAAGTTCTGTTTATCTTCTTCAACAAAAGCTCCTAAAATAGGTCCTAAGAAAACAAGTCCTGTTGATTTTATTTTTGTTTTACTATATCTCATATAAATTCCGTGTGCAAACTCATGAACAATTGCGACAATTGCTAAAGCTACTAAAAAGTAAGTGAAATAAAATGGAGGAAAATAACTTTCCATTCCAAATAATTCAGGAAAATAAGGAATTAGTGGAGCAATTGGAGGTGCTTTTATTGTATCTGTAATATTTGGCTGACTCATATAAATATAAACAGTTTGTAATAACATGTAAATCATTATAGCCATTAATAAATAACCAACAGTTACAATAACATATCTTAAATATCCCAAAACTTTATGATATTTTTCATCAAATTTTTTCATAGAATTAATACCCCATTTTGTTTTATACAAAAACATCCACCCATCTCTTACCAAATTTTTTCTATTTTTATACAAGAAAAATACTATAAATGTCGTAAACAATACTAGGAAAATTATATCATAAATAAAAAATTGTGCCATCTTTTTCTAATTTAAGAATAACAAATGTGTTTTATAAAGTTATTTGAAATCCTAAAATTTATATACTATTCTAATTAAATATATTTATGTTAAGAGGCGGATTATTTAGAGATTCTTTTTCTAAAAAGAAAATAATTTTATTTTTTTTAATCGGAATTGTAATTGTTTCAGTTATTTTAATCTTAATTTTAATGAATAATTATGAAAAATGTAATTCATGGGATTGTTTTAATTATAATTTAGAAAATTGCAAGAAGACAAAATTTGCTGGTGGACGAGAGATGATATTTGGTTATACTATTAATGGAAAAAATAAAGAGTTTTGTGAAGTTGAGGTTGTTTTACTTCAAGGGAAATTAACTAACCAAGAAACACTAAAATTAAAAGATTATTCTATGGTTTGTAATATTCCTTTAGGCTCTGTTATTTTACCTGAATCAGATTTAACAAATTGCCATGGTATCTTAAAAGAAAATTTACAAGAACAAACAATAATAAAATTACATAATTACATTTCACAAAATCTCGGACAAATAAATGCAGAGATGTTTAGTCCACTAAATAATACAAATTAAATGAAAATAAATTTTGGTCCTTCTGGACTTGGTTCTGTTAATGAAGCAATTGAAAATTTAAAGATGTATTTAGAATTAGGTTTAAGTGCGTGTGAAATTCCTTTTACTTATAATATTTATATTAAAAAAGAAGATGCAATCAAAATTGGCGAATTTGCTAAAAAAAATAAAATTAAATTATCAATACACGCACCTTATTTTGTGAACTTAAACTCTGAAGAAAAAATAAAAGTAGAAAATTCAAAAAAAAGAATATTAAAGTGCTGTGAAATAGGTCATTACTTAGGCGCAAAAAACATTGTTTTCCATGCAGGGTTTTATTCAAAAAAATCAAAAGAAGAAACATTCCAAAATATAAAAGATAATATAATAGAATTACAAAAAGAAATTAAAAAAAATAATTGGAATGTTTTTCTTTGTCCTGAAATTATGGGTAAAATAAATGTTTTTGGCTCTATTGAAGAGATCTCAAGATTAACTAAAGAAACCAATTGTTCTTTTACTATTGACTTTGCCCATATTTTAGCAAGATACAAAGAAGACAGGTTTGAAGAATTAAAAAAAGCATTTCCTCAAAAAAAATGGCACTGTCATTTCTCAGGAATAGAGTATACAGAAAAAGGAGAAAAAAACCATATTTTAACAAGTGAAAAAAAATGGGAAGAATTGTTAAAGGAATTAAAAAAGATTGATAAAGAGTATACTATTATTAATGAATCTCCAAGCCCGATAGAAGATTCTGTTAAAGGATTAAAAATTTTTAAGGAGAAGTTTTAGATTTTTTCTTTTGTTCTTTTCTTTCTTCTTTTTCTTCATCAAACATTCTTTTTCTTAATTCATCTATTCTCTCTAAAATTAGTTTTGCTTTATTAGGATTATCTCTTGTTGTATTCAAAACATATAAGATTTTTCTAATAATATCGTCATAACTTTCTCTCCTACTTTCCTTTAATTTTCCTAGTCTTTCTTTAGTTTCTTTTTTTAATTTTATTGTTGTAATCTCCATTTTTGTTATTCCTCCATTTTAATGATACAAGGTATACGAAAGTATACTTTTTAAGTTTTTTTGTCATTCGTTAATTACAACAAGATAACAATATTTATAAACTCTTTTCTGATTATATTATTAACTAAATTTAAAATGGTAAAACAATGAAAAGTTACAAACTTTTAGTTCCATTCTTCGCAGTTCTAACTTTAATGTTAGTAAGTTTTGTTTCTGCAGCAAATTTAGCTTCATCTGTTTCAACAACATTTGATGGAGTTAGTCTGAGTACTGGTACAGAAATGGTTGGAGAATTATCTTCAATTAGAGTACCTGTAGAAGTAGAATTTGTAGCAGCAAAAGATGCAGGGGATGTTAAGGTAGTTTTAACAATTTCTGGTTTAAAAAAAGATATTGAAGTTTCAACACAAAGATTTGATATCTTAGCTGGAAAAACATATAAAAAAGTCTTAACAGTTGAATTACCTTCTTCATTAAAAGAGTTACATCAAGATTTTACACTATATGTAAAAATTATTGATTCAACTGATAAAACTGAAGAGAGTTATTCATTAACTATGCAAAGAAATTCTTATGAATTAAGTGTATTAAGTGCTGACTTTAACACACAAGTTTCTGCTGGAGAAGTCTTTCCTATTAATGTTGTTCTAAAAAATGTTGGATTCAATAGATTAGATGATGTTTATGTAATGGCATCTGTTCCTGAGTTAGGCATTTATACAAGAGCATATGTAGGAGACTTATTAGAAAAAGAAGTATCAACAAGTGAAAAAGAAGATAGTTATAGTACTGTTGTTTACTTAAAAATTCCAGAGAGTGCTAAATTAGGAACTTATGAAACTTTAATAAGAGTTTATAATTCAGACGCTGAAACAATTGTTACAAAACTTTTAACAGTTAAAGAATCTAGTGCAACAATGGTATCTCCAACAATAAAAGATTTAGATTTAGTTGTTGGTGAAAAGGCAACTTATGAGTTAATTGTTGTAAACAATGCTGATGAAGTTAGAATGTTTAATTTGAAAAGTGTTTCAGGAAGATTTTTAGATGTATCTGTTCCATCAGTAGTTACTGTTGGTGCAAATTCATATGAAGTTGTTCCTGTAAGTGTTACAGCACTAAAAGATGCAAATTTAGGAACATACACTTTTTCAGTAGAAGTTAACAATCAACCTGTTAATTTTGTTGCAAATGTTGTTAAGACAAAAGGAGTTACACAAACACCTATGGTTACTTTAACAGTAATCTTAGCAGTAATTTTTGTAATACTTTTAGTAGTATTAGTAGTTTTAATGACAAAAAAAGATAAAGCTGTTGAAGAAGTAGAAACTAGTTATTATTAATTTAAGGAATTTATTTTTTTATTCCTTTTTTTATTTTATGCAGGGATTCCATCCCAATTATCACAAACACTATACTTAGTTTTAGTTTTACCATCTTCTTCTTTAGGTAAGAATATAGGAACAGATAATTGAGCAATATCCTCATAGTGATAAAATAATAAATGGTTGAAAACAGTTTCAGCGTTAATTGCCCAAGAACTGATTGTAATATAAAATCCTTGATTTGGGTCAATTTCTTGGGGTAGAATAATTGTTCCTTCTAACCTATCTTGATAATTATAAAAAGGATTCAGCCAATCCCAAAAAGTTTCTTTAGTAGGCTTTTCTTGACTGACTTTAAAACGGCTATTTGAAACTTGTAACCCATATTCCCAATTAGGATCTGGTTCATCTACAGAATTATAAATTAATTCTTTTAGAAATGGATTATTTCCATCGTTTGTTAGATATGCCATATAACTTATTTGAGGTTGAATTTCAGTAGTTGCTAATGCTTTTGGAATATTAATTTTGTTTTCTTTAGAACTATAATACTCTCTTACATCAGGAGTAAAATGAACTCTTGCACAAGTAAAACAAGTAGTTTGTGAAAACAAAAATCTTGGAGGGAAAATTGTCGCTTCTCCTCTGTTTATTAAATACCAACAAGAAGCCATAGCATCCATTATTTCTTTTTTAGCTTTTTGAGAGTCTTTATAATCAATAGTTATTACTTGGGTTTTGCAACTTAAAGGGTAGGAATTTTTAAAACTTGTAATAGTCATATCTTCAGATAAACTTACTTCAGGTATTGTATTTCTAATAATAATACTATTTCTACAAACATCCCATTCAGAATCTTGACCTGTTTCATTTATCCAAATAAAAACTATAACTAATAAAAGAACACCTAAGATTAATGAACTAATTACAGAAAAACCAATACCTCTTTTATTCATATTTATTTAAAAAAACGAATATTAATAAATCTTTACAAAATAATTAATCTTATAAGGGTTTGGTTGATTTTAATAAAATGGAAGATATAAAAAAATTAATTAATTTTGGAATTATTAATATAGATAAACCAGTTGGACCAACAAGCTTTAGTGTTAGTAATTATGTTAAAAAAGAATTTAGCTTAAATAAAACTTCTCATTTGGGAACTCTTGACCCTAAAGTTGGAGGAGTATTACCAATAGCCTTGGGAAGAGCATGTAAATTAACAGGATTTTTAATTGGAAGTGATAAAGAATATGTTGGTATACTTCATACTCATAAAGAACAAGATATAAAAAAACTGCAAGAAATTATTAATATTAATTTTTTAGGGAAAATAAAACAAACTCCCCCTCATAAAAGTGCTGTTAAAAGAGAAGAAAGAGTTAGGGAAGTTTTTGATTGGGAATTATTAGAAGCTAAAGAAAATAAGAAAGATTTTTTATTTTATTGTAAGGTTCAGGGCGGAACTTATGTTAGAAAATTATGTAGTGATTTAGGAGAATTTATTGGTGGAGCTCATATGAGTGAATTAAGAAGGACAAAGGCAGGATATTTTAGTGAAAATAAGATGTATACTTTATATGAATTTGACAAAGCAATTTTAGAATATAAAAATGGGAAAAGTGAAGCACTAAAAGAAATGATTATACCTGCAATAGAAATAATTAGGAAAAGGTTCAAGATAATCTATGTTAAAAAAGAGGTTGTAAAAAGTTTATTGACTGGAAAACCTTTATTAAAGAATCATATCATTGACTCAAAACAGATTGAAGAATTAGATGGGGGAGAAGAATTTGCAATATTTGAAAGAGAAAATTTTATAGAAATTGCAAAAAAATTTACACAAAATAATATTATAGCAAAACCTCTTTTCGTATATAATTAATGGTTTAAACATTTTATAAAACAACAATCTATAAAAAAGAATTTCGTTTAAGATATTTATGGATAAAGGATTAAATGCGAATAATGACTTTTTAGGACAATTTAATCAAGAAGAATTTTTAATGGAAGCTAAAAGCTTTTTTGAAATAAATAGAAAAGAAATTGGTGATGTTGCAAAGTCAAGTGAGAAAATAGTTAAAATTAATTTTCAAGAATTTAGTGAATTTTCTCCAAGATTATCTGAATATTTATTAGAAAGACCTGAAGAAACTATTCAGGTTTTAGAAATTGCTTTAGAAGAGCTAGAGTGGGCTCCTAAAAAGGCAAGAGTGAGATTTACTTCTATTTCTCCATTGCAAGAAATGTTTATTAGAAATATAAGAGCAATAAATTTAGGGAAACTAATTGGTATTGAGGGTATTGTAAGACAAGCAAGTGAAGTTAGACCTTTAGTTACAAATGCACGTTTTGAATGTCCAAGTTGTGGAACAATTATTTCAGTTTTACAATTTGATAAAAAATTCAAAGAACCGAGTAGATGTAGTTGTGGTAGAAGAGGAGGATTTAAATTATTAGATAAAGAAATGGTTGATGCTCAAGTTTTAACAATTGAAGAAGCAAGTGATAATTTAAGTGGAGGAGAACAACCTAAGAGAATGACAATTTATCTAAAAGAAGATTTAGTTGATCCAAGAATGGAGATGAGAACAACTCCGGGAAGTCGTGTTAAGATAATTGGAATTTTAAAAGAAATTGCTTTAACTTCATCTAGTGGGGCTTTACTTACAAGATTTGATTTAGCAATTGAAGCAAATAATATTATTCCATTAGAAGAAAGTTTTGAAGACATTAAAATTAGTGAAGAGAATGAAAGGGAAATAAAGGAGTTAGCAGCAGATCCTAATATTGTTGAGAGAATGGTTGATAGTATTGCTCCTTCAATTTGGGGTCATGAAAATGTGAAAAAAGCCCTTGCCTTACAATTATTTGGTGGGGTAAAAAAAGTTAGAAGTGATGGAACAAAAATGAGAGGAGATATTCATGTATTATTAGTTGGTGATCCTGGTGTTGCAAAATCAGTTATGCTTTCTTTTATTTCAAAAATTGCTCCAAAGGCAAGGTATATTTCAGGTAAATCTGCTACTGGTGCTGGTATTACTGCTACTGTAGTAAAAGATGAAATACTAAAAGGATGGAGTTTAGAAGCTGGTGCAATGGTTTTAGCAAATAAAGGTGTTGTTTGTATTGATGAATTTGACAAAATGAATGAAGAAGATAGAAGTGCTATGCATGAAGCTATGGAGCAACAAACAGTAACAATATCTAAAGCAACAGTTCAAGCTACACTACGTTCTCAAACATCTGTTTTAGCTGCTGCAAACCCTAAATTTGGTAGATTTAGTCTAACAGAACCAATACCAAAACAAGTAAACTTGGCTCCTTCATTATTATCAAGGTTTGATGCTATTTTTATTATGAGAGATATTCCAAAAAAAGATAGAGATGAATCTATTGCATTACATGTATTAAAAGAACATCAACAAGAGCATAAACCTTCTATGATTGATAAAGATATACTTAGAAAATATATTTCTTATTCTAAAACAAAGTATAACCCTGTATTAACTGATGAAGCAATAGAAGAAATGAAAAATTTTTATGTTAGTTTAAGAAGTCAAGCATATGACGACGAGAGTGCTGTTAAAGCTATTCCAATAGGTGCAAGGCAATTAGAGGCTTTAGTTAGATTAGCTGAAGCTCATGCGAGAATAAAATTACATAAAGAAGTGAAAATTGAAGATGCAAAAGTTGCAATTGATGTTATGAGAAGTTATTTATTAGAAGTGGGTTATGATGAGGAAACAAAAAGAATTGACATTGATAAAATTAGTGGGAATACAGCTTCTCAAAGAAATAAAATTGTAATTGTAAGAGAAACTGTTTCTGAATTAGAAAAAAGACTTGGAAAGTTAATCCCATTAGAAGAACTTGAAAAAGAATTAGATGGTAAAATGAGTCAAACTGAAATGGAAGAAGTTATTGATAAACTCTTAAAATCAGGGGATTTATTTAGACCCAAACGAGGGTATATTCAAAAGATGTGATTAATAAACTAAAAATTTAAAAAGTATACATTTCTCTGTATATACATGGAAGATTTATTTGATAATACTATCTTATGTAAGAATTGTGATAAAAAAATGCAACCAGTTATTTTGATAAAGGAGGGATTTAAAATAAGAGAATTAAGATGTCCTTCTTGTTCAAATAAGATAACTCATCCAGAAGATTTAAAAGAATATGAAACATTTTTAAATTTAAAGCAAAAACAATATCAGGTTAAATTAAGATTTGTTGGGAATAGCTATACTGTAAGTATTCCAAGAGAAATTATTAATTTTTTAAATGAACAAGAAAAAGAATTAAATAATTTAGTAAATTTATGTTTAGAAGATATTGGGAGAATATCTTTAAGATTTTAAGATGGCAAAAACAGATGAAAATAATAAAATTGAGAAATTAAGAATTGTAGAAGCATTACAAGATGATGCATACAAAGGTATTGCTAGGGTTGACCCTCCAATTATGAGAAAGTTAAACTTAGATAGAGGAGATATTATTTCTATTAAGGGAGAAAGAGAGAGTTTTTGCATTGTAGATTATGGTTATCCAGCAGACAGTGGAGAAAATATTATTAGAATCGACGGTATTACTAGAAAAAACATTAAATCTGGAATTGGAGAAAGTGTTGAAATCAAAAAAGTAAATAATATTTCTGAAGCTAAAAAAATAGTAATTGCACCTTTACAGCAAGGAATTAGCATAAAAGGCGACCCTGAAGCAATTAAGACAAGTTTATTGGGTAAGCCTTTTACTAAAGGTGATATTTTTGTTTTAGGAAACTTAGGAAAAAGAAGAGATTTAATGGGAGAAGAATTTCAAGATTTTTTTAGTGATATTTTTAATCAAATGGGTATTGGAATGCCTATTGGAATTTCTCAAATTCGTTTTATTGTTGTTTCAACAAATCCTTCTGTTCCTTGTATAATCAGCGAGAATACTTCTATTACATTAAGCAATAAGTTGATTGATATTGAAGAAGAAAAAATTCCTTCTATTACTTATGAGGACATTGGAGGATTAAAAGAAGAAGTTAAAAAAGTTAGGGAAATGGTAGAATTACCTTTAAAGAGACCTGAAATATTTTCTAGATTAGGAATTGAACCTCCAAAAGGTGTTTTATTATATGGGCCTCCAGGAACAGGTAAAACATTACTTGCAAGAGCTGTTGCAAATGAAAGTGAGGCAAACTTTGTGGTAATTAATGGTCCAGAAATCATGAGTAAATTTTATGGTGAAAGTGAAAAAAAAATTAGAGAAATCTTTGATGAAGCTCAAAAAAATTCTCCTTCTATTATTTTTATAGACGAAATAGATGCAATTGCTCCAAAAAGAGAAGAAGGAAATGGAGATGTTGAAAAAAGAGTTGTTTCACAATTATTAACAATGATGGATGGATTGCAATCAAGAGGTAAAGTAATTGTAATTGGTGCAACAAATAGACCAAATGCAATTGATCCTGCACTTAGAAGGCCTGGAAGATTTGATAGAGAAGTTGAATTATCTGTTCCAGGAAAAGAGGGAAGAGTTCAAATTTTAAAAATACATACAAGAAACATGCCCCTAACAAGAGGTATTAATTTAGAAGAACTTGCAAATAAAACTCATGGTTTTGTAGGAGCTGATTTAGAAAGTCTAAGTAAGGAAGCTGCAATGAGTGTCTTAAGGAGAAATGTTCATAAATTTAATTTAGAGGAAGATAAAGAAATTCCAAAAGAAGTATTAGATGAATTAATTATTACAAAAAAAGATTTTGATGAAGCATTAAAAGTTGTAAGGCCCTCAGCTATGAGAGAAGTTTTAGTAGAAACGCCAGATATTAATTGGAATGATATTGGAGGAATTAAAGAAGTTAAACAAGAATTAAAAGAAGCAGTTGAGTGGCCTTTGAAATTTCCTCAGAATTTTAAGAGATTAGGAATTAGACCTCCAAAAGGAATTTTATTGTACGGGCCTCCAGGAACAGGTAAAACATTACTTGCTAAAGCTGTTGCAAATGAAAGTGAAGCAAATTTTATTCAGGTTAAAGGACCTTCTTTATTAAGTATGTGGGTAGGAAAGAGTGAGGAAGGAGTTAGAAAAATATTTGAGAGGGCAAGACAAGTTTCTCCTTGTGTTATTTTCTTTGATGAAATAGATGCACTTGCTGGAAAAAGGGGAATGATTGGCAGTTCAACAAAAGTAACAGAGAATGTTTTAAACCAACTATTAGCTGAAATGGATGGTATTGAAGATTTAAATAATGTTATTGTTCTTGGCGCAACAAATAGACCTGATATGTTGGATCACGCACTAATGAGACCTGGAAGGTTTGATAGAATTGTCTATGTTCCTGTACCTAAAAAAGAAGAAAGATTAGAAATACTAAAAATACATACAAAAAATATGCCTATTAAAAGCAAAGAAAAAATTATAGAAGACTTATCAAATAAAACAGAAGGATATACTGGTGCAGACTTGGAAAATTTATGTAGAGAAGCAGGTATGATTGCATTGAGAAATGATATAGAAACAAAAGAAGTTACAAAAAAAGATTTTGACAAAGCAATGGAGAGAGTTCTTCCAAGTGTAACAAAAGAAGATCAAGAAAGGTATAAACAAATTGAAAAAAGATATCTAAAAAGTGCAAGGTCAGCATTAGATTATGACTTTCAAAAGAGCTATTTATCATAATGAAATATATTAATATAAAAAATTATTTAACTAAAAAAGATTTAAGAGAATTAATTTGTTTTAAAGAAAGCGAGAATTCTTTTTTATACTTTAATCCTTCTTCTTTTAAGAAAACAAGCATTGCAGATATGTTTGATAGTGAAAAAAGAAAAGAGATGAGAATAATAGCACACAATTCATTTTATGAAACAATTCAAAAAGACGGGAGAATACTAAACCCTTTTGAATTTACTCCAAAATTATATAGTGGACCAATAGAAAATAGTTTTTATTTAAGAAAGGATTAATCTTTTGTTAATTTATCTAATTCTTTAAATAATTGTTTTTGTTCTTTTGATAAGTTTTTAGGAGTCTTAACTTTTATATTAATAAATTGATCTCCTGTTTTATAATACAAAATATTTTTTACACCTTTTCCTTTTAATCTTAAAATAGTATTTGATTGAATACCTGCAGGAATTTTTATTTTTGTTTTTCCATATAATGTAGGAACTAAAACAGTTGAACCTAAGGCAGCTTGAGAAAAACTAATTTCAAAATCAAGAGAAATATCGTCTCCATTTCTTTGGAAAAATTTATGAGGTTTCACACTAATAAATAATAATAAGTCTCCTTTTTGTCCTCTATAAATTTCATTACCTGAATTTTGGACTCTTAGTGTTTGATTATTATCAATACCAGCAGGAATTTTTACTTTTATTCTTTCTTTTTTATTTAAAATTCCTTTACCAGAACAAGATGGACAAATTTGCTTTGGAATTTTTCCAGCACCAGAACAAGAAGGGCAAGTTCTTGTTTGTCTAATTATACCAAAAGGAGTTCTTTGTTCTATATTTATTCTACCTTTGCCAGAACATTTATCACACTTTACAAACTCTTTATTTTTTGCACCTGTTCCTTCACAACTATTACATAAGACATTTCTTTTAATTTCTATTTCTTTTTCAGTTCCAAATATTGCTTCTTCAAATTCAATGGTTAATCTATACCTTAAATCTTCTGCAACTTCTTCTCTTTCATAAAAATCTCTCTCTCTAAAACTATTAAAAAAACTTCCTCCAAATAATTCTTCAAAAATACTTGAGAAGTCTGCACCTCTAAATATATCCTCTTGACTATATTGTCTATCAAAACCACTATGACCAAAAGTATCATATTGACTTTTTTTAGATTCATCACTCAAAACAGCATATGCTTCACTTATTTCTTTAAACTTTTGTTCATATTCTTGTTTTTTATCTTCAGGCGCTCTATCAGGATGATATTTTAATGCTAACTTTTTATATGCCTTTTTTATTGTTTCCTTATCATCACTTTTTTTTACTCCAAGAATTTCATAATAATCTTTTTTCTCCATAATTAGTTTTATTTTTCTTTCTTATTTAAATTTTATTGAAAAAGAATTATTCATCATCAACTACTTGAGCATCTTCTACATCATCTTTTTTTTCTTTTGTTTCATCTTTTTCTTCTTCTTGAGAAGCTTGTTGATACATTTTTGTTCCTATTTCTTGAGATATCTTTTGAATCTCTTCTAACTTTGATTTTATTTTTTCAATATCATCATTTTTTAATAATTCTTTTAACTCATTTATTTCTTTTTCTATTTTTTCTTTTGTTTCTTTGTCTACTTTTTCTTTATTTTTATTTAACATTTTTTCAGTAGAGTAAATTAAAGATTCTGCATTATTTTTTACTTCAATAGATTCTCTTCTTTTTTTATCTTCTTCTTTATTTTTTTCAGATTCTTTTAACATTTTATCAATCTCATCTTTACTTAATCCAGAACCACCTGTTATTGTAATTTTTTGTTCTTTTCCTGTGCCTAAATCTTTTGCAGAAACATTTACAATTCCATTTGCATCTATATCAAAAGTTACTTCAATTTGAGGAACGCCTCTTGGAGCTGGAGGAATACCTACTAAATCAAACCTTCCTAAAGATTTATTGTCAGAAGCCATTTCTCTTTCTCCTTGTAAAACATTAATTGTTACAGCAGGTTGATTATCTGCAGCAGTTGAGAATGTTTGACTTTTTTTAGTCGGAATTGTTGTATTTCTTTCTATCAATGGAGTTCTAATTCCCCCTAATGTTTCAATTCCTAAAGTTAATGGAGTAACATCTAATAATAAAATATCTTTTACATCTCCTCCTAAAATACCACCTTGAATTGCAGCACCTAATGAAACAGCTTCGTCTGGATGAATTGATTTATCAGGAGCTAGGCCAGTTAATTCTTCAACAATTTTTTGAACTTTAGGGATTCTTGTACTTCCACCAACTAAAATAACTTTATCAATTTTATCTAATTTAGAATCTTTAATAGCTTGTTTTGTAGGACCTTTTAATTTTTCAAAAATAGGATCACAAATTTCTTCAAATTTTGCTCTTGTTAAATTAATATTCAGATGCTTTGGTCCTGTTGAATCTGCAGTAACATAAGGAATATTTATTGATGTTTGTTGTGAAGAACTTAATTCAATTTTTGCTTTTTCAGAAGCGTCTTTTAATCTTTGTAAAGCAACTAAATCTTCTCTTAAATCAATTCCATTAAATTTCTTGAATTCTTTAGAAAGATAATCTATTATTGTTTCGTCAATATCATCTCCGCCTAAATGATTATTTCCACTTGTAGCTTTTACTTCAAAAATTCCATCACCTAATTCTAAAACTGAAACATCAAAAGTTCCACCACCAAAATCAAAAACTAAAATATTATGCGATTGTGATTTTTCTAAACCATATGCTAAAGCAGCAGCAGTAGGTTCATTTACAATTCTTTTTACATTTAATCCAGCAATTTGTCCAGCATCTTTAGTTGCCTGTCTTTGAGCATCTTCAAAATATGCAGGAACTGTGATTACAACATCTTTAACTTCATAACCCAAATAATTCTCAGCATCTTTTTTCAATTTTTGTAATATCATAGCTGAAATTTGTTCAGGAGTATAATCTTTTTCATCAATTTTTATCTTTGTTTTTTTACCCATTAATCTTTTTATACTTCTAATTGTATTTTTGGGATTTGCAACTGCTTGTCTTCTTGCTATTTCTCCAACTAAAATTTCACCATTATTAACACTAACAACACTAGGAGTTGTATTACTTCCCTCTGAATTTGGAATAATTTTTGGTTTTCCTCCTTCAAGCACACTCACAGCTGAGAATGTTGTTCCTAAATCAATTCCTATAATTTTACCTGCCATTTTATTTTTCTCCTTTTTTAGATATTTTTACTTTTGAAACTCTAATAACCTTATCATTTAACATATATCCTCTTTGTAATTCCTCTAATATAATATTTTCTTCTCCTTTAGTTTCTTGTTGCATTAAAGCTTCATGATATCTTGGATCAAATTTTCCTTGGATATCAATTTTTTTTAATCCTTTTTTTTCTAAAAGTGAATATAATTCAGAATAAATCATTTTTATTCCTTCATCTTTTGAATATTTTAAAGATAATTCAAGATCATCTATTATATCTAATAATTCCATTATTAAACCTTCTTCTGCATATTTTATAACTTCAAGTTTTTCTTTTTCTGTTCTTTTTCTGAAATTATCAAACTCTGCTTGCAAACGCTGCAAGGTTTCTAAATATTCATGTTCTTTTGATTTTTTTGTTTGTTCTTTACTCATTTTATCTTAAAAGTGTTGACTTGAAATCAACAGATATAGTTTATTTAAAATCAACAAGTATTTAAACTTTTCGTTTCTTAATTTAATATGGATTATTTTAAAGAAATTACTATCATAAACTCAAAGAAATTAGAAAATAATGAACTTAATCAAGAAATTCAATGGATATCAAATTGTCTGGGAATGTTTAATAAAAGAGATAAAGAGAAATCTTGTTTTAGAATTTTTATAAATTTATTAAAAGAACAAAATCCGATTTCTTCTGACGAAATTGCAGAGAGGTCAAATCTTTCAAGAGGAACAGTCATTCACCATATATCAAAATTAAGAGATTCGGGAATTGTAATAAAAAAAGATAAAGGTTACACTCTAAAAACAAGAAATTTTGAAGAGTTAATAGAAGAAATTGAAAAAGATGTTTTTAATACTATGAGAAAAATAAAAGAAGTTTCTAAAAGAATTGACGAGAGATTAGAAAAAGAATTTAGAAATGGTTTTATTTTTTAATACATAAAGTTAAAGTTATCTTAATATTATTAGAACTTGACAAATATATATTATAAGGATAAGAACCATAAATATTTCCATTTAAGCATTCTCCACCTCTTATAGATTCAATTAGGTTTGTAATTTGAGAAGATTCATTTTGTATAAAATCTAATTGATATGCTAAAATAGAATTATCAACTTGTAAAATATCTTCCATTACCTTAGTTATAGATTCATTTAGAACAATACAAGAATCTTTATTCCCTAAATTATTACAAGTATAGCCTTTTGCACAGCTATTTATTAGACTTTCATAAGTTTCAGTTGCTCCATAAGTTATAACACAAGGAGAACTAGTCTTCATTATTGATTCTAATAAAGTATTTGATAAAGGATTTTCAGTTATTTTTACAGGTTTATTTACTTGAATTACTAGAAAAATTAAAGCAGCTATAATAACTACTACAACAATTAAAACAAAACCAATAATTTCCTGCTGAGCTTTCTTGTTTTTCATATTCCTACAATTAACTGAGCTAATTTACATTTATCTATATTTATTTCTTCTTTCTCACAAAGAGTGATGTAAGATGAATACTTTATTATGTCAGTTTTATTTTTAGTATAGATTTCATAATAATTACAGTTGTTTAAATTTTTATTTTTACAAGATACAATATCATTAAAATTTGAGTCTATTATTCTTAGTTCAATAGAAGACACTGGCCAGAATTCATTATACAGAGAATAATATTTTTCTTGTCCTAATATCTTTGTTTTATCAAAATCTACACAAAGTGACGAACTAGATGAACAATGAAATTCTGGAGAATTTGCAATTGAGCTAATTAAACCAACTATTTTTTGTTCATTTGAAATTTGAGCTAATTCCTTAACCTTTTGAATTTGAAAATTAAAAAAGAAAATTCCTACCATTAAAAAGAAAATAAATACAGCTACAATCATAAAAGCCATTTGCATTATTTTATATTGTGCTTTTTTTACCATACTCTACAAGAACTTTGCCTATTTTTAATTAATAAATCGTGCTGGATAAAATGTAGTGACCTTATATCTGCACCAGAATCAATTTGCTGTTTTAAACTTTCTAAATCACTTTGCAAATAATTAATACAATCTTTTTGGTTTAGTAAATTTGCTTTTTCAGAATAAATTTCAGTTAAAATTGATGCTTTTTCAAGAAGCCTATTTACATTGCAGTTATATATAAGGGAATCAGAAAAAATTGCAGGCAATAATAGATCTTTTTGATAGTATAAAATTGAACCTTTTTTTGAGACAGCACCAATGTCATATTCATTCTCGCAATCAGGACCATTACAACCTCCACTAATATAAATATCACAAGAAGAATCACTAAAACAAACCTGCGTATAAAGCTCATTATTTTTACAATCTTTAAATTTTAAAATTGGCATTTCTAAATTTTGTAGTTCTTGTTTAAACCAATCTGGAGAATCCTCAAGACAATAATTATCATCTTCTGAAAAGAAAATTAAGTAATCTGATATTTTAAATGGGAAATTAAATGATTTAGATAAAGAGTATATTTTTCTTCCATGGATTTGTTCTGAAGAAAAAATATATTTATCTTTTATTTTTATTGGTGTTCCATATTTTTCTTGACCTAAACTCATATCTATTAGTACAGATAAATCATTAGAACCAAATTGTGTAAAGTTTTCACAAGAATTTTTTATTATTACATTTTGATTAAAGGAAATTTCATTTTTCTGGGCTGATGCAAAACCTGCCTGAAAAGGGTCTGTTAAAACATCCAATTGTTTTGCTACTAATGTGCTTGTTTGAAACCTTCCTGTATTTGCAAATTGAGCAGCTCCATAAATAGCTAATGCTAAAATAGTAATCCCTGCGAAAATTGCAAAGAGTAAGACAAAATTAAACTCACCTCTTAAATTATTCATATAACTATTAAATTCTGGAATATTATAAATTTAGTGGAAAAATAGTCCTGCGCGGATTCGAACCGCGGTTTCGAGAGCCAGAGTCTCGTATCCTTGACCACTAGATTACAGGACTTTAAAATAATATTATTAAATTAATATTAAAATTTAACTAATCTTTAAAAGATAATAATAATTATAAATTAAATCCTCTTTGTAAAAAAATGACAAAGACAAGTCTAATTGAAAGCATTTATTATGCACTAAAAGGTTTTTTTAAGGAAATATTATTTGAAAGAAATATTAAAATTTTAATGTTGTTTGTCTTGATTATACTTACAGGTGCTTTGATTTTTAACACTACTATAATCTATTTTTTAATATTGTTTATTGTTTGCTCTCTTTTAATTTTATTAGAGACATTAAACCACTTTTTTGAAAAAATGTTAGATTTTCTTTATCCAAATTATAATAAAAAAGTAGGCCAATTAAAAGATTACTTAGCAGGTATGGTTTTATTAGCACTTATAGTTGTTTTAATCACAAGCCTTATTATTTTATCTAATCCTATTTTAACTTTATTAGAAATACTTTCTAAGAACTTAATTTTAACTCTTTTTCTAATCTTAAATTTTATTTTATTATTAATAATTGACTTTGTAAAATATAGGAAAAAGAATTTCAAAAAAAACAAATTTAATTAACCAAATATTTATAAATGTATTTTTGAAATAGATATTATGAAAAGAAGTTCTAGAAGATGGAAAAAGAAAGGCCAAATGCGTTGGAAATGGCAAAGGAAAAGATTAAAGAAAGAAAAACATAAGAGAAAGTTAAAAAGAAATAGATAATTTTGAAAAGGTTTATAATATTGTTTTTAGTTTTAATTTTATGGTTATTGATGCTATATTTAATTCTAATAAAGTAAGTTCAAATAATAATGAAGCAATAGAACTTTTTTCTAAACAGAGATTTGGTGAAAAAGATAATGAAAAAATCTACTATATGTTAGAGGAAGCATATTATTTGGTTGAACAAAAAAAAATGAAAGTCTTGAATAATAATTTAAGAGAATTAACCAAAGAAGATATTTTGAAAAAGTTTATTAAAATTGATAAAGATTTTTTATTGAATTATTTTGTATTTAGAGATTTGAAAAAAAAAGGTTATATTGTTAAACCTGGATTGAAATTTGGAGTAAAATTTAGAGTATATGACAAGGGAAATAAAATAGAAAAAAGTCATTCTAAGTGGCTTTGCTTTATTGTTAAAGAAAGTGATAAAATAAATTGGTATGATTTTGCTTCAAAAAATAGAGTCGCAAACTCAACTAAAAAAAGTTTGCTAATTTGTGTGGTTGATTTAGAAAATGATATAACTTATTATGAATCTAATTGGAAGAAAATAATGTAACCTAAATCTTATAAAGTATAATTATTGAATATTAATATGAAATCAAAGATTAATTTTGATGAAATAACAAACTTTTGTAAAAGAAAAGGATTTGTTTTTCCTAGTGGAGAATTATATGGTTCTTTTGCAGGTTTTTGGGATTTTGGAAGCTTAGGTGTTGAACTTAAAAATAATATTAAATCTTCTTGGTGGAATTTTTATGTTAGACAAAGAGATGATATCGTGGGTTTAGATGGTGCAATAATTACAAATCCAAAAGTTTGGGAAGCTTCAGGTCATGTTGATTGTTTTTTAGATTATGCTGTTGAATGTAAAAAATGTTTTCATAAATTTAAAGTAGATAAATCAGAATTAAAAAAAGCAAAATGTGAAAAATGTGGAGGAGAATTAATTAGCAAAGGAGAATTTAACCCAATGTTCATTACAGAAGTTGGACCAATAAAAGGAGATTCAATTAAATCGTATTTAAGACCTGAAACAGCACAATTAATTTTTGCCAATTTTAAAAATATTGTCGATACAAATAGATTAAAGTTGCCATTTGGTGTTGCTCAAATGGGAAAGAGCTTTAGAAACGAAATTGCACCAAGAAACTTTTTATTTAGGTTAAGAGAATTTGAGCAAATGGAAATTGAATATTTTATTAATCCAAAAGAAAAAAGAAAATGCCCTTTTGAAATACAAGATTTAGAAATTTTAGTTTACTCTGCTGAAATGCAAGAAAATAAAAAGGAACCAGAAAAAATGAAATTAAAAGATGCTCTAAAAAAGGGGATAATAAAACTTTCTTGGCATGCTTATTGGTTGTACAATTGCTTAAATTGGTTTAAAGAAAATGGTGCAAATTTAGATAATTTTAGGATCAGACAACATGAGAAAAACGAACTCGCACACTATTCAAGTGATTGTTGGGATATTGAATATAAATTTCCTTTTGGATATAAAGAACTTCAAGGAATTGCAGATAGGGGAACTTATGATTTAACAAGGCATCAAAATAAAAGTTCCAAATCTTTAGAGATTCTTGATGAAGAAATAAAAGAAAAGATTTTACCAATGGTAATTTGCGAACCAAGCTTTGGTGTTGAGAGAGCATTTTTAGTTTATTTGTTAGAAGCATATTCAAAAAACGATAAAGGAGAAGTTGTGTTGAAATTACATCCAAGGATTTCACCAATAAAAGCAGCAGTTTTCCCTTTGGTTAAAAAAGATGATGAGTTAGTTAAAAGAGCAAGAGGAATTTATTATGATTTAAGAAAAGAATTTAATTGCACCTATGATGAAAAGGGAAGCGTTGGAAGAAGGTATGCAAGAAATGATGAAATTGGAACACCTTATTGTATTGTAACTGATACTCAAACATTAGAAGATAATACTGCCACAATTAGAAATAGAGATAATGGAAAACAAATAAGAGTAAATATTGAAAAAATAAAAGATATTATTAGAAGATTAATTAATCAAGAAATAAATTTTGAAGATGCAGGACTTTTAGTTTAATAAAATTTATTCGCAAATTTCTTTACACTTATTATTTATACAATCAACCTCTTGACAAGAGATACACCCATAGACACATTTAGATTTATAAGAATTTACTAACTCTGAAATTTTGTTAAACTCTCCTTTATTTACATAAATATAACAACCAAAAGGACATTTTCCTCCAACATCTACACAATCAGAAGCTATATCACAATAATTAGCTTTATTTATTTTTGATTTGATAATTAATTCAGTTAATGATGATTGTGTAAAAAATAAACTCAGAATTAAAAAGATTAAAGCAAATTTAATAACTAAATTTTTATTCATTCTAAAAAGAACATAAATGAATTTAAAAAATCTCTGTTAGACAAATTTTATTAAGAAAAGATTATCTTAAGAATATCCCATAAATTAAAAAACTTTAGTTAATAAAAAGAAATATGGTTCATTATTCTTTATTCGTATCAATTATTTTATTTTTAATAGCTATTTACATAATATTTTTTAAGAAAAAATCTTTCTCAAATAAGACTAATTTAATTGTATGTTTAATGATTTTTATTTCAATATTGGGACATATATTTTATTTTTTGATTAATCAAATAACTCATGAAGGAATAAACTATCAGGTAATTTATTATTTTATGCATGGAATAAAAGGTGCAGGATATTCTGAATATTTTATATTGATTTTTATTGGGAGTATATTTTTAATATTAAGTTCTATTTTTTCTATTTATGTTTTTAGGTTTAATAAAAAGTTTAAGAATAATAATAAAAAAGGCTTAACTATTATTATTTTATTGATTTTATCTTTAATTTTTAATCCAATAATATTTAGTTTTAAAGATGTTATATTAAATAATTCAGAGAATATAGAAGGTTATATTTTATTTAATCAGCACTATAGAAGTCCTTATATTGAGCAAATAAATACTACTAAAAATTTAGTTTTTATTTATTTAGAGGGATTAGAAAGAACATATTTTAACGAGGATGTTTTTCCAAATCTTACTTCTTCATTAAAAGAGATTGAATCTGAAAGTATATCTTTTATTAATATTAATCAAGATGAATATTCTGGTCATACAATCGGAGGTATTGTTGCAACTCAATGTGGTATTCCGTTAGTTTCTTTAAGCTATAACAATGAAATGCAAGGGATGGATGCTTTTTTAGAAAATGCAGTTTGTTTAAGTGATTTATTGAGTAAAGAAGGATATTACTTAGGTTATTATAATGGGGCTAGGATAACTTTTTCAGGAAAAGATAAGTTTCTAAAAACTCATAATTTTGATGAAATATATGGTGAGCAAGAAATCTTATCTACATTAAGAGATACAAACTACAAAAATAGATGGGGTATTTATGATGATACTCTATTAGGTTTGGCTTACAATAGATTTCTTTCTTATTCAAAAGAAAAAGAAAATTTTGCTCTTTTTTTATTGACACTTGATACTCATTTTCCTGAGGGATTTATATCAAGGAGTTGTGAAAATATGTCCTATGGAGATGGAAAGAACCCAATGTTAAATTCTGTAAAATGCTCAGATTATCTAATAGGACAATTTGTTAAAAAAATAAGAGATTCTGAATTTAGTAATAACACAATTATTGTGATAGTCTCGGATCATCTATCTATGCCAAATACAGCAACAGATTTATTGAAAGAATTAGATAGAAAAAATTTATTTTTAATAAACCTTCCAAACCAAAAAGAAGAGATAAAAAATAATAATTTTGGTTTAACTTTAGATGTTAGCCCGACAATTTTAAATTATTTAGGTTTTGAAGGAGAATTAGGTCTTGGTAAGAATCTAAATAAGATTGAAAATAAAAGTGAAAATGATTTAAGGGTTAATTTTATTCTAGAAAATTTAAATTCTTTAAAACCTTATTTCTTGAGATTCTGGAACTTTCCAAGATTAAAGGAAAATTTAAATATATATTTGAAAAATGAAAAAATATCTATAGATAAAAGATTTTTTGAATTTCCTTTATTAATTAAGCTAGATGAAAAATTTAACTCTAAACTTTATTTCAAAAATCAAGAAGAAGATTTAACATCTTATATTTCTGAGTTGAATAAACAAGAATCTTTTGTTTTAATTGACTCATGTATTGAAATTAATTATCTTTTAAACAAAAGTTCTTATGATTTAGGATATTGCCTATTAATTGGTAAAAAAGACAAATATTCTCATTATCAAAAGATTGATTCAAATATCCAATTTTCAAAAAGACAATTAAAAAAAACAATTAATAATGAATTGAACTATAATTTTAATGAAAGTCATAATCTTTCAAAAGAAGAAACAGGATTAGAAAGAGTAGCACATGCTGGGGGAGAAATAAATATGCAAAGTTATTCTAATAGTTTTGAAGCTTTAGATAATAGTCTGAAAAAAGGATTTAATTATTTTGAAATAGATTTTATTTTTACCAGAGATGATCAATTAGTTTGCTTACATGACTGGGAAGGAAATTTTGAGAATTTATTTCATTTTAAGGTTAATGAAAGATTAAGTTTAAAGGAGTTTGAAGAATTAGTTAAAAAAAATAATATTACTCCTTGTACTATTTATAGTCTAAAAGAATGGTTAGAAAAAAATCCTAATGCTAGGATTATTACAGATATTAAAGAGGAAAATATTATAGCATTAAATATGATTTCTGAAATAATTCCAGATTATAAAGAGAAAATTGTTCCCCAAATTTTTTTGTTTGAGGAATATAAGGAAGTTGAAGAAAGAGGTTATGAAAGAATAATTTATGGTATGTATCAACATTGTTCTACTGATGACAATTATATAATAGACCAGATTAAAGAATTAGATAAGATTTTTGCTGTAAGCATGCCTTTAGAGAGGGCTAAATCAGAACTACCAACTAAATTAAAAGAAATAAATATTTTAACTTATGTTCATACAATAAACACTATTGAAGAAAAGGAATTTTTTTTAAAAAAATATAATGTTAATGAAATCTATACGGATTACTTAGGTCTAGAAGATTAAAGGAAATAAACCAACAAATTTAAAAAGGGTTTTTGATAAGATTTATTATATTCAGGTGCAGAATCTTATGAAAATAAGAGAGTAGCTTTTATCCCTGAATCTTATTATAAAATGGTTAAAGAAAAAAAAGAAAATTTGATAGAGAAAGTAAAGGAAGTTGTTGAGAATATAAAAGAGAAAATCCACGATAATCTTGAAAAAAACGAGGATACTAAAACAAAAAAGAAAATTGGAGAGTCTAAAGTTATTGAGGATGGAGGAGATGTTGATATAAAAGAAAATACTATCTTAACTTCAATTGAGGATTATATTAAAACAGCATCTTACTTGGGTACGAAAGTTATTACACCTTCTATGAGAAAATATATTTATAGAAGAAGATTAGATGGTCTTGCAATATTAAATACTTTAGTTATCGATGAGAAACTCGCTAGTGCAATTAATTTTGTAAAACAATATAAACCAGATGAATGGACATTGGTTTGTAAAAGAGAAGCTGGCTGGAGAGCTGCTAAAATGTTTAGTGAACTAACAGGAGTAAGACTCTTTACTAAAAAATATCCTTCTGGTATTTTAACTAATACTAAGCTAAATAATTTTATTGAAACAAATATGATTTTTATTTGTGACCCCTGGCTTGATAAAAACGCACTAACAGATGCAAAAAGAATTAGAATTCCTGTTGTTGGAATCTGTGATACAAACAATCATACAAGAGACTTAGATGTTGTTATTATTTCAAATAATAAATCTAATAAATCTTTAGGTTTAATATTCTGGCTACTTGCAAGAGAATATATGAAAGCTCACAATATAGATAAACCTTTACCAAGCTTAGAAGATTTTGTTGGAGAAAAATTAATATTAGAAGAACCTAAGAAAAAAAGAAGGTTAAGAGAAAAGAAAGAACAAGAGTTAAAGAGTGCACAAGAGGCAATAGAAGAAAAAATGAGACAAATTGCTGAAAAAGAAGATGAAATCTTGAAAAAACAAAAGAAAGTTGAAGAAGATGTATTTGTTGGTGAAACTGTACAAGAAGGGGTTTAATTCTTGACAAAATATTTGTTTTTAATTAAAAAAACATACTTTTTATGTAATTTTTAGAGAAAATATAAAAAAATATAAAAAGGTACTTGTTTTTGACTTTAATACAGCTAAATTTTGATTTTAATAAAATTATATGATTAGAGAAGTAGTAAAAGAAAAAACGAGTGCAGATCACTTGCTTTATGTAAGTTTAAAGTATACTAAAACATGTGATGTAATACTAAATTTAATTGAAAGATGGAGATATCTTATTGAGAAATCTTTTGATGCACTTTTACAAGATTTGATTGATAAAAATAAATTAGCAGGATTACCAAATTCACCCAAACAGAGAATTGAGTTTATTAGAACAAATTTCAAAAAATCTCCTTCTATACAAAATATTATCCCCGTATACATCTTCTTTAAAAGAATACCAGAACTTAATAAAAAAAGAGAATCTGAATTTAGGAAAAATGTTTGTTTAAAAGTAAAACTACCTAATGAAGAAGTCTCAATAAATATGGAAAAATTAACAGAGTATTCTTCAATAATAGATCTTTTTGTAGACGAGGTTAAAAAGATTTTAATTTAAGGATTACAAAAGAAATTTTAACTTTGAATACCAAACCTTCTTAGAATATTCTCAGGATTTTTAGCATATTCATTAATTACTCTTTGTACATCGTCATAACTTAAAACTTTTTGATTATATAATTGATTTATTAATTGTGTTCTTATTTGAAATTCCTTAATCAATTTATCTAGAGGTATACCTACTTTTTCGGAAATTTTTTGGAAAACAAAACTTTTGCCTTGAAATAAAAATTTATCTTGAGCAGGATCCCACTTGAAGGGAGTATTAGTGTTAAACGTCCCATCAGGATTTACTCTAATTATTTCAACAACTTCTCTAACTTTTCTTGTTTCTTCTCCTCTTACAATTGCATGTGCTTGTATTGCTATAACATCTAAACCATTTATTAGTGTGGGGCTTAAATTAATTGGGGGTGTTGAAAGTCTATTTATTATTGCTTGGACAGAATCTGCATGAAGTGTAGAAATAGAAGCATGACCTGAAGCCATTCCTTGGAATAAAACAGATGCCTCTGCACCTCTTACTTCACCAACAATTACATAATCAGGATTCTGTCTAAAAGAACTTCTTAATAAACTAAACATATCTACTTCTCCTACTTGTCCTCCACTAACTCCAGTTCTAACAACACTTGGAAGCCAATTTTCTCTAGGTAGATTTAATTCTCGGGTATCTTCAATAGAAACAACTCTATCTTCCTGAGGAATAAAAAAGGCAACTGCATTTAACAAAGTTGTTTTACCTGATCCTGTTCCACCGACGATCATAATATTTGATTGATATTGTAAGCTCATCCAAAAATAAGCCAAGATTTCAGCATTTAGAGTGTTAAATCCTATTAATTGAATTGGAGTCCAAGGAACTTTTGTAAACTTTCTTATTGTGAATGTTGGGCCTTTACTTGAAATATCTTTTGTATAAGTTGCATTAACTCTACTACCATCAGGTAATGTACCATCTAAAATAGGAGAGGCATATGAAACATATTTACCTGTTTTTTGAGCAAGTTTTTCTACAAATGATGCAAGAGGCTCAACCTCTTTAAATTTAATATTTGTTCTTAAATTCCTGAAAATTCTATGCACTACATAAATTGATTCATTTGCACCATTACATTCTACATCTTCTATAAAATAATCCTTCATAATAGGTTCTATTTCATTTAATCCAATAAAATTTCTATACAAATAATAAAATATTTTTTTGTAATCTTCTTCAGAAATTTTCATGCCTAATTCAACTACTACTTTTTTTGTATGTTTGTTAATATAATCAATTAAACTATCTATTGGTTTATTTTCTTCTGTTAAAGTAAAATTAATTGTTTCTTTTAATACTTCTTCAATTTTTTTGAAGTTTATTTTGTTTTGTTCAGATAATATCGGTTCTTCTACTTCATAAACTAATTCTAATTTTTCACTATCCCAAAAAATATGAATTGAAACATAAGGGGCTATAACCATATACCGAATATTTATCTTTGTTTTATCCTCGTACTTTGGAATAGGAGGAATTTTTGGATTTAAATTAATCTTTATTTCTTCTTGCATTTTATTAAAACTCAGCAAAATTTATTATTGGTTTATTATTGGAGTTTAAACCTAAATATTCTAATGAGATTCTATATGGCGTGGAACTTTCATAAAATTCTTTGACAACATCCTGATTATTAAATTTAATATCTAGATTAGAATAATCTACTTCAAGAGTTATAAACCATGGATCACTTCCTATTGTTGTAACATTTACTATTCCTACTTTTATAGAAACACTAGATTCAGAATATTGTTTTTTAGATTCTAGTTCCCAA
The DNA here is from genome assembly GCA_041654895.1 of Candidatus Pacearchaeota archaeon. GTDB lineage: Archaea > Nanobdellota > Nanobdellia > Pacearchaeales > GW2011-AR1 > JAGVXH01. Next base: position 15,918 of record JBAZCR010000005.1, on the reverse strand, counting down.
CGAAGTTTATCTTTTTCTCCATCAATAAAAAAACTGCCTTTACCAATACTTAATTGCTGAATCACCCTTCTATTTCCTGGAGCCTTTAGTGCATCGTAAATCTGTTCATTAATTTTCCCAAGACTCTGAATTGATTGCTCTATTAATGACTGATCTTTCATTTCTTCTATTCTTGGTAAAGTTGCTACCAGCAAAATTCCAATAATTGTTAATCCAATTAAAGTATAAATAACAGTTTCAACCCATACTTGAGCATTTTTATTTCTAATAAAATTACTAAAACCTCTTTTATTCATACTTATTAAAAAAAGAATATTGTTTAAATATTTATCTTTTAAAAAAATAAGAAAAGCCTAAAAAATAAAAGGCTGAAAATTTATACAACTGGACAAGCAGATAAAGTTATTGTCTTTGTTGTATCTCCACAACTAGATTCTTTATCTCCTCTCTTTGTTAAAACAGTTAATGAAAAATCTATAGAGCTGTCAACAAGTTGATTTCCTTGGTTTGCAAGTGTTTCCTGAATGCTAATTATTTTACTTCCACCTGATGAAGGTAAATTAGTAGAATCCGTTATTTTTCCAGAAAATGATTCTTCATATACTGTGCTATAACCACCTTCAACTGTTCTAAAATTTGTGGCATAACTTAATCCATAAAAATTAAAATCTTTCCCACCCATCTTAGTAGGAATTTTAAAAGTTATAGTATTACCGCTTAGAGAATAACAAGCGTTTTCATTTTCTAAAACTTGGAATTGTTCAGCAGCATAAATACAATCAGTGAAAGATTCTGCCTGACCTAAATTATTTTGGACCATAGGAACAACTACTGTCCAAACAATAGTAACTGTTGCAATAGTAATTAAAATAAGTAAAACAGTTGCAATAATTGCGGAAACACCTTTTTTATTAAACATAGTTAAACCTCCTTTCACCTTTTTTATTTTAAATTGATTCATAACAATATTTAAATGATTTTAATAGTTATAAATGTTTCGACAATACAAGGAGATAAAATTTAGTTAATTTTATAATACTCTTTTTCTTAAATAAAAATATGATTCAAAGAAAGCAAGTGATAAAATTAAATAATGTAAAAAAATATTATTACCTTGGACAAAATGTTGTAAAGGCATTAGATGGAATAAATATTTTAGTTAATCTTGGGGACTTTGTTGCAATAATGGGTCCATCTGGTTCTGGAAAATCTACTGCAATGAATATGATTGGTTCTCTAGATAAACCTACTGGAGGTATTATTTATTTAGATGGCAAAGATATTAATTCCTTTGAAGAAAGTAAACTTGCTCAATTAAGGGGTAAAAAAATAGGATTTATATTTCAACAATTTAATTTAATTCCAAATTTAACAGCATTAGAAAATGTTGCATTGCCATTACTATTTCAAGGAGTAGATGAAATTACTCGTTTAAGGAAGGCAAGGCAATTATTAGAAATGATAGAATTAGGAGATAGATTAGATCACTATCCAAATCAACTTTCTGGAGGTCAACAACAAAGAGTTGCAATAGCTCGTTCGCTTGCAAATGAACCTGAAGTAATTTTAGCAGATGAACCTACTGGAAATTTAGATACTAGAACAGGAGAAGTTGTAATGGAATTTTTAAATAAGATGCATAAAAGAGATAAAACAATAATTGTCGTAACTCATGACCCTGAACTTGCACTAGAATATGCTAATAAAATTTATTGGATAAAAGACGGTAAAGTTGAAAAAATTACTAAAAAACAAAACAATAAATGGTCAATAATAAAAGAGTAAAATATGAAAGATTATTTTTTATTAAGTTTTAGAAATTTAAAAAGGAGAGGTTTACGTAGTTGGTTAACAGTTATTGGGATTTTCATTGGTATTGCTGCAGTTGTAGCTTTAATTAGTTTAGGTCAAGCATTACAATTAGCTATCTCATCACAATTTGCAAGTTTAGAACCTGATAAGATTCAATTAAAAAATGCTGAAAATGGTATGGCACCACCAGGATCTAATTCTGCAAAATCTTTAACGCAAAGAGAAATAGATTTGATTTCAAATGTTAAATATATTAATGCAGTTTATGGAACATATCTTCGTCCTGTAACATTAAATTATAATGGAAAATCCCAATTTACTTTTATTCAGTCTCTTCCAAGTAAAAATGAATATTTGAAAATAATTTATAGAAAGTATAAAAAAACAGAACAAGGGGATTTTCTTTCTGCTTATCAAAACCAAAAAATATTATTAGGAAATTCTTTTTTAACAAATAACATCTTCGGTAAAGAAATCAAATTAGGGGATAATATTAAAATAAATAATAAAGAATTTAGGGTTATTGGATTTTTAGAAAAATCAGGATCTTTTGCTATTAACCAAGCAGTTTATTTATTGGATGTTGATTTAGAAGATTTATTAAATTTGAAAAGAAATTATGATTTAATTGAAATATACGTTGAAGATCAGAAATATGTTGATGAAGTTGCAAATGAAATCAAAGAAATAATTAGAAAAGATAGAAAAGAAGATATTGGGGAAGAATCTTTTTCAATTGACACACCTGGTACTACATTAAATAATATCAATACTGTCTTAATTATGGTTAATGCGGTAGTTATCACAATTGCTTCTATTGCACTTTTAATTGGGGGAATTGGCGTTGCAAATACAATGTTTACTTCAATTGTTGAAAGGAAAAAAGAAATAGGTATTATGAAAGCAATAGGTGCTAAAAATAAGGATATATTGAAGATTTTTTTAATTGAGTCAGGTTTATTGGGTTTTTTTGGAGGACTAGCAGGAGCATTATTTGGTTTAACAATTGCGTATTTAGTTTCAAATATTGCAACGCAAATTATCGGAGGGGAATTGTTTAAGGTTATGTTATCTTGGCCATTATTAATTGGAGCATCATTCTTCTCGTTTATAATCGGATTAATAGCAGGATATATTCCAGCAAAACAAGCGTCTAAATTAAATCCAGTACAAGCATTAAGAGGATAAAATGGTAAATAAAGAATTCTTAAAACTAGCAAGTTCAAACTTAAAAAAAAGAAAATTGAGAAGTAGCTTAACACTTTTAGGAATAATTATTTCTGTTATGGTTATTTTTCTTCTTATTAGTTTGTCTTTAGGGTTAAAACAGGGAATTGAAGATTTGTTTAATCAAATGGGACGAGATAAATTCTTTGTATATCCTATGGGAATTCCGGGGATTATGACTTCTTCTGATTTAACAATTAGAGATATTAATGTAATTGATAAAGTTTCTGGAGTTGAAAAGACATTTTATGCAACAACAGATATAACAGAAATGACTTTTAAAAATAAAAAAAGGTATTTACAAACAATAGGAATTATAGATGACGATAATAGAGTTATTGATTTACTATTTGATAGTTTTACTTTGGAACTAAAAGAGGGAGATTTTTTGAAATCACAAGATAATAGAAAAGTGGTTTTAGGTTTTAAAATTCCTTTTATCTTTGAAGGAATTAGGATTGGGGATCCTGTATTAATAAATAATCAAAAATTTCAAGTTGTTGGAATTTTAGAATCATTAGGAAATGATCTTGACGATTCTTTATTATATATTAGTTATTCTGATTCAAAAAATTTGTTTAATAATACAGAAAATAAAATTGACTTTGTAGGAATAAAAATAAAAGACATTGATGATATGGATTTGGTTGTAGAAGAAACTAAAAAAAGATTAGATAAATATAGGAATGTTACAGAAGATACAAGAGATTATATTATTCAAACACCAGAAGATATTTTAAAAATTTTTAATTCTATTTTATCAGTCATTAGTATTTTTTTAATTGGAATTGGGAGTATTAGTGTTTTAGTTGGTGCTGTTGGAATAGCTAATACAATGTATACTTCTGTTCTCGAGAGGACAAAAGAAATTGGCGTAATGAAAGCTATTGGTGCAACTAACTTTTCAATTACCAAGATATTTTTATTTGAGTCAGGGTTACTAGGATTAATTGGAGGGATAATTGGGATGTTTGTGGGTTTTTTATTTGCTGAATTAATTAGTTATTTAATTTTAAATTTTGCTAATATTTCCTATTTAAAACCAATATACCCTTTATATTTAATTATAGGAGTTTTAATCTTTAGTGTTTTAATCGGGATTATTAGTGGTTTTTTACCTTCAAAGAATGCTTCAAGAACAAATATTGTAAACGCACTAAGATATGAATAACTAATCGTAATCTAAAATAGAATTTGGGTTGTTTAGATTATTTCCTTTTCTTTTTTTTGCTGCGATTAAATCGTCAATTCTTAGAATCATTATAGCTACTTCGCTTGCAGAGCCTATTGCTTGAGTTTTAACTCTTAAAGGTTCAATGATTCCTTGTTTTAACATATCCTCTATTCTATTATTGAAAAGATTTAAACCAAAATTAGGATTGCTTGATTCATGAGCAACTTTTAATTCTGTTAAAATATCAATAGGATCTAATCCTGCATTTTCAGCCAAGGTTATTGGAATGAATTCTAAACTTTCAGCAAAGATTTCTACTGCTAATTGTTCTCTGCCATTTAATGTTTTTGCAAATTCTTTTAACCTACGAGATAATTCTATCTCAATAGCACCCCCTCCTGGAACAACTTTTGAATCTTTTAAGATTGAAGCAACATCATTTAATGCATCTTCAATAGCTCTTTGTATTTCATCTAAAATATGGTCACTACTTCCTTTAATTAAGATTGTTAAATTTTGAGGATTCTCGCAACCAATAATATAAGTAAATTCATCTTCGTTAATCTTTTTTTCAAATACTTTTTGAGCAGAACCAAGACTATCTAAATCTAAATCTTCTAATCTTGCAACAATTTTTGCATTAGTAGCTTTTGAAACTGCTTGCATGTCTGATTTAGGGACTCTTCTTATCGCATAAATTCCAGCCTTTGCTAAATAAAATTGAATAGACTCATCAATTCCTTTTTGACAAAGTATTAAGCTTGCTCCTGTTCTTTTTATTTTTTCAACTTTATTTTTTAATATGATATCTTCTTGTGAAATAAAATTCTGTAATTGTTCTGGAGAAGCAATTGAAATTTTACTTGTGTTTTCTAGAGATCTTAATTCTAGGGCTTCTTCAATTAAAGCAACTTTAACATCTTGAATTTCTTTAGGCATATCAATAGAAACTCTTCCCTTATCTAAGATTATTCCTTGGATTAATTCTGTTTCCTCTATTGATTCTCCTTTTTGTTTTTCTATTCTAATATTTCTTATATCAAAATCTTTTCCTTGGTTCAATAAAGTAATTGCTTGAAGAATAATAGAAGAAAATTTCTCTTTTAGATATTCAGCGCTTTTTCCAGTCATTGCAGTTTTTGCAACTTGGAGTAACTCTTCTTCTGTACTAATATCTATTGTTAAATCTTCTAAAATTTCGATTGCTTTTTTTTGAGCAAGCCTATAACCTTGAGTTATAATAGTAGGATGAATTTTTAAATCTAATAACTTTTCTGCATTTTCTAATAATTTTCCTGCAATCATTACAACTGTTGTTGTACCATCTCCAACTTCTTTTTCCTGAGTCTTAGAAACTTCGACCAGCATTTTAGCTGCAGGATGTTCTATTTCCATTTCCTCTAAAATTGTTACACCATCGTTTGTTATTGTGATATTACCTGCACTATCTAAAAGCATTTTATCCATTCCTTTAGGTCCTAGAGTTGTTTTTAGTGTTTCTGCTAAGACTCTTGCAGCAAGTATATTATTTCTTTGGGTATCTCTTTTAGAAATTCCTTGTAAAAGACTATTGTTTTCTTCATTCATTATAAAAATAAGTAATTTTATCTTTTAAGAATTTATACACTCTAGAGATATAATCTGTTATTAGAAGGAATATTTATAAATCACCAAATTATTTTTAATCTATGATTATTCAAAATATTTTTGAAGGGGATTTTAATGATGAAGTGCATAATGATTTCTTAAAATTCTCAAGAGGGGAATTCAAAGATAGATATTTGATTGAAGCAAAAAAGCAAGCAAATAGATGGTCTATAAAAACAAGCTTTGAATTTACTAATTCTTTTGTTAAATCTTGTATGGAAAAAGAAAAGAGTATTTTCAAAGTTACTGGTATTATTTCAACTACTTTGGATATTAAAAATGAAATACCTTTTGAAATATCTAAGGTAAGCCAATTTCAAGGAGTTAAAAAATATACTATAAACACTGATGTTAAATCCGAAGATGTATTAATATTAATGAAAAAATACCCAAGAGTTTTCTTTGCATTAAGTTTCAAAGGAAAAGATTTTGAATTAAAAATAAAGGCAAAACCTCCTAAAAGTAGTTCTTCTAATAAAAAAGATGATGAAGAAATTAAAGCTGACTTTTGTACATTAAAAACAGATGATAAAAATCTATTAAATCAAATTTTTTTTGATGTTGGTTTAAATTGGAAAGGAGCTAAAATAAATCATACAATTAAGGTTGAAAATATTATTTACCCTGACAATATTGATAAATTAAATCCTGCACAAGTAAGAGAATTATCTAAAAGAGAAGGTATTTTAATTAGAAATATTTCTTTAGATGATAAAAAGCAAACAAAAGAAGTTAAATTTATTGCTTAAGATTATTCTAAAAACTCTACTCTAAAATCACCCTCTAAAATTTCTTGAGCATTGGTTACATTTTTTAAATCATCTAATAGACCATTTAAAATTTCTAATTTCTCTATAGGTAAATATAGATTAATTATTGTTTTCATTGATTTTTGAGCATCGCTTTTATTTTGCCTTACATCCTTTAAAACATCTAGGAATATTTCATAAATTTTTAAATCTCCTTCATCAATTTCTATTTGTATTGGCCAGAAAGTTAAATGAATTGATTTAGCTTTTTCATTTGAAATAAAATAATTTTGATATAATTCCTCTGTAATGAAAGGCATAAATGGAGCAAACATTTTCAGTATGTTTAACAAAGAGTTATATAAAACATATTTAGCTGATTCTTTTTCTGAAGGGTTTCCATTATAAACTCTTTTTTTAATAATCTCTAAATAATTATCGCAGAAATCTTTAAAGAAAAATTGTTCTACTTCATACTTTGCTTTTGAATATTCATAAGACTCAAAATAATTTGTAGAATTTTGAATGGTTTGGTTTAATTTTTTAAAAAATAAGCTATCAAATTTTTCTAGTTTTTTGGGTTTAATGGGAATGTAATTTTCTAAATTTAAAAAAATAAACTTTGTTGCATTTATTAATTTTGTAATTAACTTTTTACCTGATTTTAATTCATTTTCTGGGAAGCTTAAATCTTCACCAAGTTTGGAATAGGAAGATAAATATCTTAAGACATCTGCCCCCCATTCATTAATCACTTCTTTAGGAGAAATCCCATTACCGAGAGATTTAGACATTTTTTTACCATCTGAACCTAACATCCATCCATTGATTAACAACTCATTCCAAGGTTTTTGATTATAGTGTAGATATGATTTCAAAATAGTATTAAAATCCCAGAAAGTAATTATATCATGACCATTTCGTCTAATTGATAGTGGTTTATCTTTAATTTTATTATAAATTTTAGTATCTTTCAAAATATCTTTAATTATCGTCGGAGTTAAAGCAGAAGTTGCCCAAGTATTCATTATATCTTTTTCAGGAACAAATTCTTTGTAACCACAATTAGGGCATTTATCTAATGGAGGTTTTGATTCTAAGGGGTCAATAGGTAGATCTTCTATTCTTGCTAGTATAATTTCATCACAATTTTTACAATACCATACTGGAAAAGGTATTCCAAAAGAAATTTGTCTAGAAATACACCAATCCCACTTTAATCCATTAACCCAGTTATTATACCTTGTTTTCATAAAGTTTGGATACCATTTAATTTCATCGCCCCATTTTAACATTTCTTCTTTTAAATCTAAATATTTTACAAACCATTGCTTTGTAGTTATAAATTCAATAGGAGTATTACACCTTTCACAAACATTCACAACTTGAGAAACTTTTTTTTGTTTAATTAAAATATTTTCTTTTTTTAGATCCTCAATAATTTTTTTTCTTGCTTCTGTAATTTTAAGACCTTTGTAATTACCAGATATTTCACTCATTGTTCCATCTAAATTTATGGCATTTTTAATTTCTAAATCATATTGTTTTTGCCATTCCATATCTGTTTGGTCACCAAAAGTGCAACACATAACTATCCCAGAACCTTTATTTGGATCTACTTTTTCATCTAATAAGATTGGAACTTCAAAATTAAATAATGGAACTTTAGCTTTTTTACCAACTAATTCTTTTGCTCGCACATCATCTGGATTTACGAATAAACATACACATGCAGGTAATAATTCTGGACGAGTTGTAGAAATAATAACTTTTTTGTTTCCTACTTTAAATATCAGGTCGTTAAAAAAAGTTTCTTTTTCAAAATCAATTAACTCAACTTGAGCAATTGTTGTTTGACAATTAACACACCAAAGAGCAGGAGAATTTGTTCTATACTCTCTGCCTTTATTATATAAATCTATAAAACTTTTTTGAGAAATTCTTTTAGATCTTTCGTCAATAGTTGAATAAAATAAACTTAAATCAGCAGACATTCCAGATCTTTGATATTCACTAATAAAAGAAGGAATATACTCTTCTTGAATAATTTTATAACATAAATTAATAAACTTTTCTCTGGACATATCTTTTGCTTTGATATTTTTTTCTTTTTCAATTAATTTTAATGTCGGGAGCCCATTATTATCTGTTCCAAAAGGATTTAAGACATTAAAACCTCTCATTCGTTTATATCTTGCAATAAAATCTTGTTGGGAGTCTCCAAAAAAATGACCCATATGTAATTTTCCAGAAACTGTTGGAGGAGGAGTATCTATCGAAAAGATAGGTTTATCAGAATTAATATCAAATTTGTAAATCTTTTCTTTATTCCAATATTTTAACCATTTATTTTCTACTTTATTAAAATTATAAATTTCTTTTTTATCCTTTTTCATATAATAAAATATAATTTACTCTTTAAAAAATTGTTGATATTCTTTAATTAAATTTATTAATGAAAAATTGTCTCTTAGATTATGAAAAAAATACTAATCGCAAGTGATATTCATAATAATAAAAAGGTTATTAAAAATTTATTAAATTTAGCGAAAAAATATAATGTTGATTTAATAATCTTAGCTGGAGATATTGCTACATATGACTCCTTTGATCCAGAATTGATTAATCCTTTAGTAGAAAATTATAAGGTTTTATTTGTTCCTGGAAATTGTGATTTTGATGAAGATTTAAAAAAAATAGATAAAAGAGCAATAAATATTGATAAGGAAATTTATTTTTTTGAAGACATTTCAATAATTGGTATAGGGTGTAAAAATTGGAAATTAAAATTAACTAAAAAAGATTTTGATGAATTAGATTTAAAATTTAAAAGTATTAAATCAAAAAGAATAATTTTAATTTCTCATTTACATGTTAAGGATAGTATTGCAGAATTTTCAGGAATTAAAGGGGATTATTATTTAAAAAAAATAATATTAAATAACCAGCCAATAGTTGCATTTTGTGGGCATGTTCACGAAGCAGAAGGAATGGTAGATGAAATCGAAAAAACAAAAATTATTCAGGTAGGAAAAAGTGGGATAATTTTTGAAATATAGTTTGCTAAACAAAAAGTAATTAAAAGCTTATTATTTTGAGTTAAACATGGTGACTAATGAAACAACATTGATTATTACAGAAAAACCTCAAGCAGCACAAAAAATTGCATTTGCTCTTTCTAATGGAAAAGATGAAAAAATAACATCTAAGGATAAGGTATCTTATTATACCTTTCAAAGAGATAAAAAATCTTATATTGTTGGTTGTGCTGTTGGACATTTATTTAGTATTCAGCAAATTGAGAAAAGAGGACCTTTTCCAAATTTTAATGTTGAATGGCAACCAGCCTATAATAAAAAAGATTCTTCTTTTACAAAAAAGTATTTTAGTGTCTTAAAAAAATTATCAAAAGAAGCTCAAAATTTCATTGTTGCAACAGACTTTGATAGAGAAGGAGAATTAATTGGATGGAATGTTGTAAGACATATTTGCAAGAAAAAAGATGCTAAAAGAATGAAATTTTCTACACTTACAAAAGATGAATTAGAAAAATCATTTGAAAAATTATTACCTTCTATTCAAAAAGGTCCTGCATATGCTGGAGAAACTAGACATTATTTAGATTGGTTTTATGGTATTAATTTATCGCGAGGTTTAATGAAAGCTCTTTCACAAACAGGGCACTTTAAGATTTTATCTATTGGAAGAATCCAAGGGCCTGCATTACATATCTTAGTTGAAAAAGAAAAAGAAATCAAAAGTTTTACTCCGACTCCTTATTGGCAAATTTTTCTTCAAATTCAAGATATCAAAAATCAAAAATTAGAAGTTAAATTTATTAGAGATATTATAAGAGAATCTGAATTACTTAAATTTCAACATCTAAAAGGAAAAAATGCAGTTGCAGAAACTATAATTAAAGAAGAAGAAATACCAGCTCCAACTCCTTTTGATTTAACAACTCTTCAAACTGAAAGTTATAAAAGATATAAATTTACACCTTCTCAGACATTACAAATCGCTCAAAAATTGTATACCGAAGGGATTATCTCTTATCCGAGGACATCTTCTCAAGAATATCCAAATTCTATTGATTATAATAAAATTTTAAAACAATTAAAGAAATATACAACACTTGTAAAATATGCTGTTAAAAACAAACCTACAAGTGGAAATAAAAAAGATCCTGCTCATCCAGCAATTTATCCTACTGGGGAAATGAAAAAATTAACTCCAAATGATAAAAAAATATATGATTTAGTTGTAAAAAGATTTATTTCTTGTTTTTGTGAATCTGCAAAAATTGAAAATAAAAATGTAGAAGTTAAAATAAATGATTTGATATTTAGGGCGAAAAGTTATCAAATTATAGAGAAAAATTGGATGAATGTATATCCTGGGGATATTAAAGAAGAAGAAATTCCGACACTAAATGGTAGTGTGAATATTAATGAAATTAGAATTGAAGAGAAAATGACTAAACCTCCAAAAAGATATACTCAAGCTTCTTTAATTAAAGAACTCGAAAGAAGAAATTTAGGAACGAAAGCTACAAGAGCACAAATTATAGATACATTATTTTCAAGAGGTTATGCAAAAGGAAAATCTATTGAAGTCACAGAATTAGGTTTAAGATTAGATGAAACTCTTACAAAATTTGCACCTTTAATATTGGATGAAAAATTAACTAGTGATATGGAAATAGAAATGGAAAAAATAGAATTATCTAAAGAGGATTTTGAAAAGCAACAGGAAAGATTATTGAATCAGTCAAAAAAAACAATTGAAATGATTGCTAAAGACTTTACTAAAAATTTGGGGAAGATTGGAAAATTATTGTCTAATGCAAACAAACAAGTTATTCAAGAGGAAATTAAAGAAAATACAATGACTCAATGTCCTAAATGTAAAAAGGGTCAATTAACAATTAAATATGCTAGACAATATAATCGCTATTTTGTTGCTTGTAATAGCTACCCTGAATGTAAGACAACTTATTCTTTACCACCGAATGGATTTATGAAACCTTCAAGGGATAAAGATGGGAACATTGAAATGTGTCAAGAGTGTAATTTCCCTTTGGTTGTATCTATGAAAAAAGGGAGAGCTCCTTGGAAATTTTGCTTTAATCCTGATTGCCCAACAAATGAAGAATTAAAAAAGAAAAAAGAAGAATTTAAGAAAAGCCTAAAAAAGAAAAAATAGAATTAAAAAATTTTAAGATATAATCTTTATTGATTATGATATTTCTTTAATCAGCATAAAATATATTTAGAAAAGACTTGATTTTCTTTTTATGCCTAGATTATTAATTTCAAAAAACATTTCTTTTTCTCTTATGCTTCTATGTTTTTTTAAGATCATTTTTCTTTTACCAAAATTAATTTGTAACTCTATTAGACATTTACTCCAATAATTTAATAAATCTCCTCCTACCATATTAACTGACTTTTCAATTTTATCTATATCTTGAACAAAATTAGAGTAAACTTGATTTGTTACTAAAACACAGATATTTTTTTTTCTTGCAATCTCATTTAAGAGCATTAATTGTTTAGCTAATTTTTGATTCACTTTTTGTATTTCTTCTGTTTTTTTTGTTTGTATAGCACTTGCTAATTCAACTCTATAAAGCATACCAATAGAATCCACAATAATTAAAGAAAAATCTGTATTTTTTATTTTGTTATTTAAATCCTCGAAGATTTTTTCTTGTTCTAAAAAATTTGTTGGTTTAAATATGAAAACATTTTGTAAATCTTTTTCTACTTCTTCACGAGTCCCGCTATGAATTTGTTTATATCTATCTATAGAAAAACTTGCTTCTGTATCAATAAACAAAACTTTATTATTTTTTTTAGATTGACTTACACAAGCACACATGCAAAAATTACTTTTACCACTTCCACCAGGGCCGTAAACTGTATTAATTATATCTCTTTCATAACCGCCGTATAAAAATTTATTTAAATCATAACTACCTGCTGAAATTTTGCTTTCCATCTTAAAAAAAAGAACTCAAAAGTTAAAAATATTTAGATTCTATAAATCCTCTATAAATTCCAATTCTTCTTTAATTTTCAATTGTTCTTCAGGGTGCATTTCTTTAGAAATATTAATATCTTTAAAATGGACTGGTTGCCATAAATAAATTTTTTGGGCATTTGCTAAGTGTAACAAAGGCAAAAATAAAGATAATTTTTGATCTTTTTCATAGGCTATTTCTTGGAACTTCATTAATTTTCTTCCTGAAACTAAAATATTTTGCGTTATAACAGAATACATTTTTTGAATACGAATAGTTAAGGGTACTTGCTTTTTAGGAATCAAATTTAAGGTAGCCTTTTTTGTTTGAAATGTTTTAATCTGTCTTTTAATTCTTTTATTTTCAGTATTAATCGCATGATTTAGTGCTTTCATTAATTCATCAAGAGTAACTTTTTTATGTCTTGCTAATGGGGTTTTTAGAATAAGAATTGGTAAATTTTCTTCATCTATTTCTTCAAATGAAGTGAAATTTAATATTGACTGTATTTCTTTTTTTCCGTATAAAGAATCATTTAATTCTTGTATATAATCATCAGCTAAAATATCAGATTTTAATCTTAAAATTAAAGCACAAGCAAGTAAAACTTTAGAAGAGATAAAAAAATTCTCATCTTCTAACCTCTTTATTGTTTCAATATATTTATCAGCCAAGATTGTTAAATTGATATCCCAAGGATCTAATTGTTCTGTTTTAATTAAATCATAAATGATAGATTGCCAACTTAATTCATTACTTGTAATTAAATCAAAAAATTGATTTTGATTTATCTTATCCTCTTTTTTCATAAGTAAGATTATCATTATTTATTTAATAAAGTTTAGGATAAATTTATTGTCACTAACCAATCACAACAAACCAAAAGATTTATAAAGTATATATCTTTAGTTATATTATCACCTCTTTTTCCCCAGGAGAGAGCGGTAAGGCCACTATTTAGCTCGCTTTATCGCATCTCCCAGGGTTATAAATTCGACTTAAAAATATCTGTATTAAATTATTAATATAAAAAATTTTAAAAAAATAAAATGTTTAAGCTAACTTTGCTTCAACTTCTTTTTTGTCAAACTCAGTAAAATGACATCTTCCACAATAAGCTCTTCCTTTTCCAACAGATAAAAAAATACCTGGACCACATCTTGGACAAGTTCTTGCTTTTATTAATTTTCCATCCTCAATTTTATATTTGGTATACTTCTTTGAAGGTTTTTTATTAATATGTTTTTTCTTGCCTTTTATTTTTGATTTAATTGCCATCTTGTAATTTTTCTCCTTCTTTTATTTCTTTTTCTTGCTGCTTTTTTTTTCTTAATTCTGCTTCAAGAGCTTTTTTTTCTTCTACTAATTTTAATCTTGCTTTTTTAGAAATTATAGTATATTTATCTTTTGATTCTTTATTTTTATAAACATAAATTTTAACGGTGAAAGAATTTTTACCAAAACTATTATTTACTTTTTGAATGACTGTTAACTCAGGATTTTTCCCTAATTCTTTTATAATTTCTTCTTTGGTTGGCAGAGTTTCATTGATTATTTCAAATAAAAACTCATCTCTTTCTAAAAAGGGATTTTCGGTTTGTTTAATTATTCTTGTTTTCATTTTGTTTTTATTGCAAATTCTCCTTCTTTATGTATTTCTAATTTATTTGCAATTTCTGATTTTTCAGGATTAAAAACATAAACCCGTCCTTTGAATGATTCATTTGATGGTGTTTCTCCACAAATAGGACATTTATCTCCCTGATATATTGCTTTACAATTTAAACATGCTTTTTCTTTTGCCATTTTATTTTTTCTTTTCTGGTTTTTCTTTTTTAATTGATAATTTTTTTGCTTTTTCTTTTTCTTGAGCTACCCATTCTAATTTTCCTAATCCGGGCTGTCTCATCGTAAGACCTATTTTAGGTTGTTCTCCTCTATAAGAAATTGCTACGATTCTTGCAATACAATTATCTCCTTTTATTAGAACTCTTTTACTTTCTTTGCCTGATAGAGTACCTGTATCTGAAAATGAAACAAAATCGTCCATTGTTTGAGAAATATGAATCATTCCCTTAATAACTCCTAGATTAATGAAAGCACCAAAATTTGTAATCTCGTCAAGAGTTCCATAAACTACTTCTTGTAATTCTGGTCTAAAAACAATTAACTTAAAAGTAGATTCGTAATATGCTGCACCATCGCCAGGAATAATTACTCCTTCTTTTACATCTAAAACATCTAAAACTGCAACAGTGACTCCAATATCTTTATCTTGAAAGCCAATATAAGATTCTTCTAATTGTTTTTTTACAGCCTCATCAGTATCTTCTCCAAATTTTTCAGGACTTACTCTAACATAGTCTGTAACTAGTAATTCATAGAACATAAACTATTGAAAAAAAATTAATTTATAAATCTTGCTATTAAAAACATTTAAGTATATTTAGTCAAAAGGATTAAAGGAAAAATTTATAAATTGATTTTTTCTTTTTATCTTGTAGAAAAAGTGATTCAACAATAAGAATTCATGATTATAAATATATCACAATCATATTCAGTTTAGGGTTTAACAAGTTAGACTTAACAAAAGATAAGCGATGAATTTTTTCTACAAATATTAACTAAATTAAAGGAGAAAAAATGGCAAAAATTAGTCCGTCGTCTATTAAATATTCAATTATTGCAGAGTTTGTTGCAGATGGGCCTTTTCAAAAACCTGATGTTATTGGTGCAATTTTCGGCCAAACAGAAGGATTATTAGGTTCTGATATGGAATTAAGAGAATTACAAAAGAATGGAAAAATTGGTAGAGTTGATGTTGATTTAGTCACTGAAAATGGAAAAACTAAAGGAGAAATTATTATCCCAACAGCACTTGATAGAACAGAAACAACAATTATTGCTGCTTCAATTGAAACAATTGATAAAATAGGACCTACTGATGCTAAAATTACTATAAGAGAAATAGAAGATGTTAGAGGGAGCAAAAGAGACTATATAATGGAGAGAGCAAAACAGCTTTTATCTAGTATTAAAAATGAAGGAATGAATTCTCGTGAAATGGAAAGTGAATTAAGAGATTCTACTAGAACATCAAAAGTTATTTCTTATGGTGATGAAGGACTTGCAGCAGGACCTGAAGTAGAAAATTCCAAAGAAGTTATTGTTGTTGAAGGAAGAGCTGATGTTGTTAATTTACTTAAAGCAGGAATTAATAATGTAATTGGTATGCAAGGAACAAAACTTCCAAAGACAATTATAACACTAGGCAATGAAAAGGA
>JBAZCR010000004.1:0-65845 GCA_041654895.1 Candidatus Pacearchaeota archaeon | reverse complement strand
CGGCGGATTTGATGTTCCGACGTTCGGGATGTTCAAGGGTGCACCGTTCGACAAGTCGCGGTCTGACAAAGTCAACTTCCCGCGGCAATGTACCGGACCATATATGTCAACACTGCCATCAACCTGAACATCCTGCCGAAATCTGACTCTTGACTCATTGACATCCATTCTCACTGCTGGGGGATTGCCGGTAACGAATACCATACTCCTGTTATCGGCATTTGAGCGACCTTGGAACACAGTGTGACCCGACCCGTCGAATGGGAATTCCTGTTGTACGTTGGAAGTGGTGTATATATACGACCGTGTCTCACCAGAGATAAATTCTTGACGTTGATCATTGTTCAGCCTAAATAGCCCGGAGCTGGCGATGATAAAATTTCCTGTTACCGCTCCACCCGTCAAGGGCAAATAGTCATCTGGATTAAAATTACCAGAGTGCCACAGTTCAACCCAATCAGCCCAATCCCCAGTGACGTCGTTCCTGCTTCGCATTTGGAATCTGTTTGTGTTTGTCCCAGAATAGAACGAAGCTAATTGAAAATTTCTTTGGTTGCCTCCAGCTCTCATGGAACCGGGAAAATTTATAACTGTATAGTAATTACCCGGTCTATGTGGTGCAGAGCTTCCTGTTAGGGCTGCAACAAATTCGTTGTTGCCGAACGTGTTCAAATCAGGGTTATCTGGAATGAATTGTATTGGTCCCCCGAGCGTCATAAACATCGCCGGATCAAGATTTCCCTCATGCCAAACTGGCCGCAAGCTCCCATCGTCTACGAGTAACGAGCCGAAAAACCCTGCGCTTGCAGCAACACTGCCAGCTACGCCCAGGTTACCTCCAATAGCCAGACGCATATCCGGGTTCGGGTCAACGCCGAGCCCCACATGTCCGTTGAAACGAGTTCCGAGTAGCTCAGTTAATGTGTAGTACGCATGTTCGACAACTACATTATAGCCTCCGAGCCCGTCTGCCAGCTCGATGCGCAAACCTCGGCCGTAACCTCCTGATCGTATTACTGATCTGCCTTGATTGTCAACGCCGAGCAATAGCCCTTGAGTGGGTTGCGATCCGCCTGTGTAAACATTTGATATCTGCAAAAAACAGGGTTCATTTAGTACGGGGTTGTGAATATGAGCCTTGCTCTGAGGTCCGTTGGGTGTGTCTATATCGAATCTGGCATCTGAACCGGCACTACTTTGCAGTCTTAATTTTCCTGCAAACTGATTGGGAGAAGAATAAACTCCGCCCCCGGTCAGCAAGAACCCATTTGCAACCGGTTGCAAAGTCATCGGAACTGTCCCTGAGTATAGCGTAAGTCTCCCGATTACATTATCAACACTGTCTAAAACAGCCAGAGGTTGTCCGGGAATCGCTCCACCGACACTAATTTTTTTTGAACGAATACCTGACAGCGTTTCTAACAAATCTAAGTCGGGATCAAAGTACATCGGGCTGTCAACAAGTCCGTTGCTACCACCCATGGCCAGATAATTTTCTGAAATCGATCCGGTGAGATATCCTACATCAGCATGATCTCCCCATTCATAAGCTTCATACCAATTGGCAATATTTATTTCCGTGATACCTTTCACATGCGCCGGGACTGTAGGGTCAGTCTCCTCAGTTAAGAAACTATCCAGCAAATTTTGTGTGATTGTGTCAAGTACGTCTTTATTGTCATGACTGTGCCTTAAATCATAGGCCGTGTCCCAATTCTCAAGGTCCGATTCCGTGATACTTTTCACATGCTCTGGAACCGTGGGATCGGTTTCAGAGTCTAATTTACTGTTCCACTCCTCAATGTCTGCTGAGGTGATGCTTTTCACATGCTCTGGAACCGTGGGATCGAGTTCTTCAGTGAGAACTCCTTCGATATGTTCTACTTTTACTAATTTATTATCTTTAGGTTTTATATGATCAATACCATCGGATTCCCAAGAAGATGTGTCTAAATCATCTATTTTTTTATCAATCTCGTTAATAACATCTTGAACATTTGTAGCAGATAAATCTGTCCCAACATTATCAAACATTACTTGTGTTGCTGAAATATTAATATCTTCTTGAACATAATGAATATCTTCATCATCTATATGATTATCTATATCTTCGTGTGTATATGTACCTATATTCTGAATTGAGGTATGATCAATTGCTGATTGAACATAATGAATATCTTCATCATCTATATGATTATCTATATCTTCGTGTGTATATGTACCTATATTCTGAATTGAGGTATGATCAATTGCTGATTGAACATAATGAATATCTTCATCGTCTATATGATTATTAAAAGCAGAAGTATCTACTACACCATCAATATGTTCTACTTTTACTAATTTATTATCTTTAGGTTTTATATGATCAATACCATCGGATTCCCAAGAAGATGTGTCTAAATCATCTATTTTTTTATCAATCTCGTTAATAACATCTTGAACATTTGTAGCAGATAAATCTGTCCCAACATTATCAAACATTACTTGTGTTGCTGAAATATTAATATCTTCTTGAACATAATGAATATCTTCATCATCTATATGATTATTAAACTCGGTATTAATATCTTCAATTTTACTGTCAATTTCTACAATAGCATCTCTTATATTATTAGCAGATAATTGTGTTTGTGAATTATCATACTGAAATAAGTTTCTGTTAGTTATATTTTTAGTTACATTAACCCCATTAGTATCAACAATATCAACAATTACCAATAAATCATCATTAGCAGCAGAAGTTAAGGTATTTAATTTAGTTATTCTTTTTTTATTCATCATACCCTCATTTAAAAATAATATATTGTTTATTTATATAATTACCAATTACCGAATGGATTGTTTGTTGGTTTTTCTCCTGGTTTTGGTTTGTATATAATATTTTCTTTTTTAGAATCTACAACAGAACTGATATCGAAAATATCTTTATTTTTATCAGTAAAGTTTTTAATAGGAGAATCTATTGTTTCATTGGATAATTTAATATGTTCATCTTTAAATGGTTTAACTAAAAATTCCCATACATGTTGTTTACTTTGTAAGAATAATGCTACTTGTTCCCCTACTTCAGTTATTTCAAAATAATTATTATCGTGATTCGATCTAATCACATCTCCTATTTGTGGGATGTATTCATTATCATTATACATAGAAGCTTCTTTAAAGTGTCTTTTTGTAGACCACATAGTAATATTATCTGTTCCTTCTATTCCAAATTTAGTCCACATTTTATCTTCAAGTGGTAAATTATAAAAAACCATACATTCAAAGAATCTTATAAATCTTCTATTTCCATCTTCTCCCCATATTCTATTATATTTTTTATTATATGATGCTACGTAGTACTGTGTACATACACCTCTTTGGTTATATGCTTCCGTAGACCAAAGATCGAATAATAATTTTTCATTATCATAATTATCTCGATAATTAAAAAATTCTTGATTTTTTACTCTTGAAAAATGATCGAAATTACCCATAATAATTACCAGTTAGAAAAGGGGTTATTTACTGGTTTTTCTCCAGGTTTTGGTTTATATATGATATCTTCTTTTTTGGAATCTACAATGGAACTTATATCGAAAACATCTTTAGTATTTATGTATTTAGAAATTGGTGAATCTAAAACATCAGTAGAAATTTTAACATTAGATTCTACTTTAAACATTCTAACAATTAATTCCCAAGTATATTGTTTACTTAACAAATACATACCATTAGTTTCTTTTCTTTCTACAACTTCATAAATATAGTTATTATATTCTGTTTGTATTAAATCTCCTTGTTGTGGAATATGAAAGTCTAGGAATGATTGTTCTAATAGTAATAAATCATCAGATTCTGTTGTTAAGAAAAATCCATCTTCTGTTGATAGTACATATTCTAATCTTGTAATATCTTTAAAATGTTCTTTTGATATATACATAGAAAAAGTAGACATATCTTCAATTCCGAATTTAGACCATAACTTATCATCTCTTTGAAATTGATAGTATACCATCACATTCGGGAAATAATGAGTAATTAATCTATCTCCATCCTCTCCCCATATTCTATTATATTTTTTATTATAATCTACTGCATAATAGAAGCAGGGAGTCCCACGTTGATTATAAACTTCCATTTGAGCAAGTTTAAAAATTTCTCTTTCATTATCATATTTAGGACCACATTTTCTAATGAAATCATTAGGTAGGGCTGATGCTTTAGTATAATCTATGTTAGACACGAGAGTTTATCCTTATTTAAATTTTTTGTTTAGCTCTCATTAGTCCATTAGGATGTATATTTATTTCAAATTTTGCACCATTAATAGCTTTTCTTTGTTCTTCAAAATCAAATATATATACTATTGTATTGTCAAATGTTTCATTATATAATACAGCATACCTAACAGGACCAATATCACCACCTGTAGCAATCCAACTTGGATTCTCACAATCATATACAGTAACTTTATCTTCTAAATCAAAATGAACACTTGTATCAACTACAACTCCTCCAGTAGTATATCCATTTCCTTGATCTAATTCAAATGGAGCAACATCTTCATATTTTTTTACATCAGTCAAAAAATCTTCATCAAAATTTCCAATACATAAAATACATCTATAAACATCGTTATTAAAATCTATATTCTTAAATGCTAAATTAGTAATAAATTTATTACTGATTATATCAGACATCAAAATCTCCATTATTTAATTTTTAAAAATCCAGATTGTAATCTAACCGTAAAACTTCCACTACTCGATGATACTTCACCTAAATCAATAGCACATATTAATAAATCATCTGTCTCCCTAAAAATAATAGCTCCATTAGCATTAATAGTAGTTATTACCCCTTCACCCCAATCATCAACATTTGTAGCACTAACTAAAACATTATCTCCATCCATAAAAATACCTACATTAGATAAAGTTACTCCCCCTGATTTATATCCATCTGCATCAGTTCCAGAAATTTCATAACTTTCTATATCTTCCCATTCAATTGCTTCTTTTTCACTTTCAGGAAAAGGTTTTACTAAAGTTATCTTAAATGTATCCGATGAAAAATCAATTCCACCAATAGATATTTCATTTTTTGCGTTATTAAATACGTAACTTGACATTAATATCACCCCTTATAATAATAGTGATGCGTGGTTAGAAACATCCAGAGGACGAGTAAAGTCTTCCGAATGTTTTTGTATTGAATTAGGAACTGAATTTTCAGTATTTGTTATGGATATTTCCGAATCTTCTAGAAGACCTTCTAATATTAACGATGCTCTATCTAATCCAAATCCCGTTTCATTTTCTTCTAATTCTTCTATATTATCTACTTTTTTTCTTCTAATCTTTTTCTCTTGAATCTTAAAATTATTTTCTGTTGATTTTTTATTTCTACCTATGACTTCAATATCACCATATTTTTCTATCAATGCATCCAAGTCATTACAACTATCAATCATTGTCGAATTATCCCATACACAATATCTCTTAAACATTATATTTTCAGTAAAAGTAATAGTTTCACCCAAATCAGTAATAATATATTCATTTGTATCTTTGATTTCTTTTATTGTATTATGTGATTTTTTTATTTTCACATTCTCCCTTAAATTTTGTTTTTTATCCAAATAATCAAGAAATCCCATATTATCTCCTCAACAAAAATCATTAGCCTTTTCTATCATATAATCATTAATATTAAATTGTTTATGATCTAAAATATCATCTACATCCTCACCACCTTCATCCTCACCTTCTTCATCTGGTTCAGGTTCTACTTCTTCATCATCCTCAATTTCTTCTTCTGGTTCAGTTTCAATATCATCAGGTATTCCAATCAAATCCAATTCTCTTGCGTGTGATTCTATATCACTAAATATTCTTTCTAAGAAATTTCTAACTACAACATCATCCTCAAATAAAATATCTCTAAAAATAGAGACTAATTTTTCTTTATTTTCTTTATCGTAATAATCGGTTTCAATATCAAAAGTTACCAATTCTCTTATTCTTGATTTTATGTTTTCTAATGACATAATAACTTCCTCTTTTTGGTTATTTATCTTTAACTAAATTATCTATTAAATCATCCTCTTGTTCTTTACCGTATCTATCTTTGGTTGGATTTTCACCTTTACCAGATATCTTTATATTTAACTGGTACTTATTTAATCCACCATCTAATTTAACCACATTAGATTCAAATTTATAACCTCCTGGATATCTTTTATCTACTAATGTTTTTACATTATCATTAATAAATTTCACCAAACATTCATCATTGATATCTTGTGTTTCTGTTGTTCCTGAAAAAGAAACAGAATTATCCTTAACGTCAATAGCATAACCAAATGATTGCACCCACATGTGTTTATCTACTAAATCTTTTATTAATTTTGTAATTTCATATAAGTCTGCCGAATCTACAATACTGAATCTTTTCCCTTGTCCATAATAATCCAATATTGGAAATTTTGGGTCTGGTTTAATTAAATCATCTGATGATTTAACAGGTTTAGAAATATCAAGGGCCCCTGCTTTAAATGCGTCAACATCATCAGGATTTACACTAATATCCAAACCTTTTTCTAATAGATATTTTTTATAGTCTTTCATTATAACCTCTCTTTAAAGTTTATTTAAATTTATCTTTTTACTAATGTATTTGAACCCTTGTTCTTTATAGTATTTAAGTCTTTCTTCAAAATGTTGATAAACATAATTCTTACCTATTTTACCTGTTCTTTTAACCCAAGTCATATCATCTATTAAATCCCAAAGTATTAATTTACTCTTCTCTTTATGTTTACGTAATCCTCTACCGATTGATTGTAAAACTTTTATTTTTGATTTATATGATGATGCAAAAATAATATGATGAATCCTACTAATATTTACTCCAGTTGACATTGTTCCATATGATGCAACAAGAATAACAGATTTATTTTCATTCATATATTTTCGTATTTTTTCTCTTTCATCTACATTAGTATTACCATATATCATAAATATTTCGTGTGTTTCACTAAAATTTTCATCTACATACTCCTTAATACTCTTTAAATGATCTATTTTTTCACACAAAATTAGTGTATTATCTTTATTATTTATATTTTTTACAATATACTTAATCACTTTATTTCTATCCGTATTTTCTGCAATAGCTCTTGATTCTTCTGGAAATGTTCTTTTCCTATTTAATTTTTTTTCTTCTTCTGAGTATTGTATTAACATATTTACTATTTTGATTTTTGATAAAAAACCTTTATCAATTAAAGTATTACTTTTCAAAGAAAATATTTTAGGTCCGATATAACCATAAATATTATTTATGTCTGCTACGTCGGTAGGTAATGTTCCTGTCAATCCAAATCTATAATTAGCATTAACACAATTTTGCAGTATTGTTTTAATAGAATTAGATTTTGCCTGTTGTGTTTCATCGATAATAACACAATCAAAATCTTCAAAAAAATTCTCTTTTTTTCTATGTAGTGATTGATAAGTAGATATTAATATCCTTTTATTTTTGTCATATTTTTTACTACCTGAATACAATATACTTGAGTAATCATATGCGTCAAACCAACCATATTCTACAAAGTCATTAAACATTTGTGTAGTTAATGATATTGAAGGAACAACCAATAAAATTTTTCCCTCTGTAACTCCAAGAACAAATCTAATAATTGAATATATAATCAATGATTTTCCTGATGCTGTTGGACTTTCTATAATTCCTCTTTTTTTCTTTAATGCAGTATATATTGCTTGGTGTTGATAATCTCTTGGAAAGAAATCTGTATTTCTAAAAATAGCTTCATAAAAATCATTTATCTGATCTATTGATATATCATTTATTAATTCATTAGGATCAAATAGAAATTTGATTTTATAATCATATCTATTTAAAAATTCTTTCAATTGATATGTTAATCCTATTGGTAATAATTGTTCTTTTACATTATAAAAACTAATTTTACCATTCCAGATTTTCGCTTTGAACTTAGGATGATATTTATAATTAGGTGCATAACAAGAAAAAAAGGATTTTAATTCCATATTCTGTTCTATGTTACAATGCAATTTAAAATAAACATTATCATACTTTTCGACTAAAATCGTGTCCATTAAACCAATCCATTTTTAATTTTTAATAAATCTATATAATGTCCTATTTGAAATGAAGTCTTTTGTATTTGTTCCATTGTAGATAATAAATAATCAACGTAAATTACCTGTTCGTCATATTTTACTTTAAGATCATAATACTTATCATTTCCGAATATATAGGTTTCGATTTCGTGTTTGTTATCTAACTTAAAATCAAATTCACCAAACTTGTAATGATGGTACAATTCCGAATAAATTTTCTTCATATTATTATTTATATCTTTCAATATTTTCTTTTCTTTTACGTATAAATTGTGATAATGAATATAGAGATTATTGAATTTTAAAGATTTCTCCATTACATTATCAGGATTTAATTCTAACTGATCTTTAGTAAAATCTTTTAATTTTTTAAATGTAACTTTATCCATTTTAAACTCCTTAATATTTAACAATTAAAAATTACGAAGTATCGAATCGCAGATTCGACATTTTGTATCGTAAAGGTTTCCTTCTTTTTAACGAAGTTAAAAAGAACTAGTACTAGTACTCTAGAACTAGTACTTAAAGTACTAGTACTCTAGAACTTAAAGTACTAGTACTCTAGAACTTAAAGTACTAGTACTCTAGAACTTAAAGTACTAGTACTCTAGAACTTAAAGTACTAGTACTCTAGAACTTAAAGTACTAGTACTATTACTTATAGTTGTATTTTAAAAAATATTTTTTTAATGTATTTTAAATTAGATATGTTCTGACATAATAGTCAATAAAAAAAATTTTTAATTTGCTTATGGTTTATAATGATTAGATTTATTACATTTTACGTAAATAATACTTGATCTATTATACAGAAAATATCATATTAATATTATTATAAGGAGGATTGATATATGCTGATAGAGTTTCAAACATTAAAATTTAAAAATATTTTATCATTCGGAAATAAAGAAACTATTATTAATTTTAATCGAGGATTAAACTTAGTAACAGGAGTTAATGGTAGTGGTAAGTCATCTGCAATATTAGATACATTATCGTTTTGTTTATATGGACGACCATATAGAAAAATTAATATTAATGAAATTGTAAACAGAAAAAATAAAAAAGGATTGCAGACTTCTTGTGTTTTCAAATGTGATAATGATAAATACGAAATAATTAGAAATTTAAATCCCAATACACTTAAAGTATTAAAAAATGATGAAGAACTACAATTATTGTCATCTAAACGATTAAATCAAAGTGAGATAGATAAGATTATTGGTTTAGAATATAAATTATTCAAACAGATAATATCATTGTCTATTAATCATAATCGTCCATTCCTTGCAGAACCAATAGATAAAAAGAGAGACATCATCGAACAAATATTTAATATTAAAATATTTGGTGAAATGTTAAAATATGTAAAAAAAGAAAATTCTGATATTAAAGTGGATATTGAGATACGAAATAAAAGTTTGAATATTTTAAAAGAAACTATCAAAGGTTTGAGGAAAAGAATATCCGAATTAAATAATGCTAAAGATAATTTTCTAAATAATAAAAAAATAGACTTAGAAAACATAGACAATAATCTAACTAAGTTAAAATCAGATATTAAAAAATTAGAAGATACAATAACAAACATCAAAAAAGAAATAGAAATAATTAATAATAATGTTTCTGATATTGATGATCTCAAAGAAAAAAGAGAGTTCGTAATAGGAAAAATAAATGAATGTGAATACAAAATTAGTAATTCCAACAAGACGATCAAGTCTTTAAATAAACATACCATTTGCCCTATATGCAATACCAACATATCAAAAGAACATAAAAACGATGAATTGATCAGACTTGATACGTTAATTGAACAATTAAACGATAAGATCAAAGAGTATAAACAAATTCGGATGGAATTGGAAGATAAAATCACTAAATATGAAGATTTAATCAATGACATTAACGTCCATAATAATAACATCATTAGATATAATGATAGAATTAAATTATACAATTCTAATATAGATGACTTAATGATAAGAAAAAAAGAAATAAAAGATAGAAAATTAAATATTGATATTAAATCAATCATAAGAGAGAGTGAAGATAAAATTAATGAATATAAAATTTTACATAAGGAATTGAAAGAATTAAATGAAAGAATGAAAAATAATGATATAGTAATTGCCATTCTTTCTGAAAATGGCATAAAATCTTATCTGTTTAAGAAATTAATTCCAATCCTAAATAAAAATATAAATGATTATATAACATTATTTGAATTACCTATCAATATTCAATTTAATGAATTGATGGAAGAAAAAATAAGAACTATCAGTTCTTCTGATGGGGAATTATCGTATTACTCTTTTTCGGAGGGTGAAAAGAAAAGAATTGATATGGCAATCTTATTATCTTTTATTAAAATAACAAAGACATTAACAAATTGGAATTGTAATCTTCTTATAATTGATGAATTATTAGACAGTGCTATTGATGAAAATGGTTTGGAAAAATTAATAAAAAGTTTAAAGAATATGACACACGAATCAAATATTTGTATTTACATAATATCACATAGACTTCAACAACAGGATTATTTTTCTCAATTCAAAAATATAATACACGTTGAGAAGAATAGTAATGATTTTTCAAACATTAGTATTAATTAAAGGAGTTACTTATGGCAGAAACAACCCATTATTTTAGCAATCAAGAATTTTTACAATTATTGATAGAATATAAAAAAACACAATCTAAAAAAGTTTATAATGAAATAGGAAAATTGTTTATTAGTATATCTACTAATTTATTGAACAAAACAAGTTTTATTAATTATTCACAAGATAGGAAAGATGAAATGATTTCGGATGCAGTATATTCGATGTGTAGATATATAGATAAATATGATATATCAAGAGATAATCCATTTGCATATTTTACTAGATTTGCATTTAATGCTTTTATGAATAATATTAACAATTATAAAAAATTAAATGAAAGGTTTCGAAATGTTTCGTTTATTGACAATTTTGAAAAAATAGACGATTTTGTGGAATAAGGTGGATTATAATGGATAAATCAATAGCAATAGTAACAGACGTTCATTTTGGAATACGAAAAAATTCAGAGATTTTCTTAAAAAGTAGTATGAATTTTTTTATAGAACAATTTATTCCTTATTTAAAAGAAAATGGAATAACAAAAATAGCATTTCTTGGAGACTTGTTTGATAATAGAATAAATGTTCATCTCAAAATACATAATGAAGTGTATTCGTTATTCCGTAATCATTTAAAGGATTTTGACATTTATATATTAGTAGGAAACCACGATACATATTATAATTCTACAATTGATGTTCATTCAATTCAATTTTTGAAATTGTTTGATAATGTTACTGTAATAGATACTACTACTGTTGTTGACGTTTATGGTAGAAAAATATTAATGGTTCCTTGGTTAGTAGATCAAAAAGAAATTTATAATATTGTAAAAGAATATGATGCTGATATAATATTTGGTCACTTTGATATTAGAGGATTTTATTTCAATAAATATAAAATAAGTGATGAAGGTATATCTGTTGATACTTTTTCAAATAAATACAAAAAGGTTTTTTCCGGACATTTTCATACAAGAAGTAGTAGGTTGATTGGTAATACTGAATTTGTTTATGTTGGTTCTCCATATCAAACGAGTAGAAATGATATAGATGAAGAAAGAGGATTTGTAGTATTAGATTTAGATACTTTAAGATACAAATATATTGACAATAATGTTTCATTAAAATATATTAAGTTAGAATTTCCACAAAGATTTACTAAGAAAATGGTTGAGGGAAATCTTATTGATATATACATAAAATATGATGATTCTTATAAAGAAAGTAAAATTGAAAAATATTTGAATAAAATAGAATCATATAATCCTATTACTAGACCATACACATTCATATTAAATAATGGAGATTTAGAATCTGAATTTAATATTTCAGAATGTCACTTTGGTTCTATTACAAATTTAATGAGAGATTATGTTGATTCATTAGATATTGATAATAAGGAAAAAGTTATTGAAATATTAATAGGTGTTTATAATAAAACAAAAGGGGAGTATTGATGAATAAATTACCTACTTCAAATTTTGAAATGTTTAAAAAACAAATTCAAAATCCAAATAAACCGTTTGATAATTGTTATCAAGATAATATACATGAAAAAATAAAAATACTTAAAAACATTGTTTTGAGTTATCCTTCTGATAGTTCTGGTTGTGGAAATATTAGAAATATATTTCCAATGACATATTTAAATGCTGAGTTTGGAAAGACAAAAAAATTAAGTATGTTATTAAGTCCTGTAATGATATATCAACAAGATATACTGCAAAGAACAAGAAGTATATTTTTTCAACGATCTATGTCTCCTAGACAAATACCACCAATTAAGAAATATATGGATTTGAAAGATAGATATAGATATAAAATGATACACGACATAGATGACTTTATTTGGTTAGGAAATGATGAAGGAGAATCGTTACCTAATTATAATTTTGCTTCAGAAAAAATAACAGATGATATGAGAACTGCATCAGTTGAAATAATGAAAATGATGGATATTTGTTGTGTGTCTACAGATTTTCTTAAAAATTATATTCATCATTTAGGTGTAGATAAAAATAAAATAAGAGTTGTTCCTAACTGTGTACCAAGATACTTTTGGAATAGACCTGAAAAAGAACCAATAATGGATAGAATAAAAAAACCATCTTTTATATATACTGGAAGTCCAACACATTATAATAATCCTAAAAAATTAGCAGGTGATCTTGATAATGCTTGGACTGAATGGATTATTAAATCTGTTAATTCTAATAAAATAGATTTTTATTGTATGGGTGGATTACCATTTGTGTTTGAATCAATAAAAGATAAAATTAATATTATACCTTGGATTAATTCATACCAATATCACTTAGCAGTTTTAGATATATCTGCTGATTTTTCTATAGGTCCATTAGTGCCTAATTATTTTAATTATTCTAAATCCGACATTAAATATAAAGAAGCTTGTGCTTCAGGAAGTGCATTTATTGGGTCGATATTTCCTAATACTGGGAATACTCCTTATGGATTTAAAAAGACTTCACCCTATGACATCTGTGAGTTAAAATTACCGTATGATTGTTCGGTTAATGATATTGATGTTCTTATAGATGAATACTGTGAACCTAATAATTATAATAAAGTGATTAAAGCACAATATGATTATATGTATACGGGCGGTTGGTATTTAGAATCACCAAAATACATAAAGATGTTGACTGAGATATTTTAATTTATCATATTACTAAAACAATATTATTACTTTAACTTGGATGGAGTTTAAATGTTAAAAATACCGAGGGATGCTAAGATATTATCCATATCACATTATGATCTTGATGGTGCAGGATGTCAGATTGTTCTTGCTAATGTATTTGATAATGTTACATTTATCAGTACTAGTTTCTATAATATAGATGAAAAATTAGAATCTATTGATTATAGTAAATATGATTATGTTATAATAACTGATGTTCATCCAGAGAATAAAAATTTATTATATTTATCTGATAAAATTATATTGATTGATCATCATCCATCAGATATGCACGATCCTAATAATAATCATTTTGTGATAGATAATAAGAATGTATGTGCTACTACATTAACGAAACATTTTTTTGAAAAAATGTTTAATGAAAAATTATCTCATTTGGATGAATTTGTTTATTTGGTCAATGATTATGATATGTGGATTTTGAAAGATAAAAGAAGTAAACAACTAAATGATTTGATGTTTCACAAATATAAGGTTGTTAAGTTTAGACAATCATTTATAGATGGTCGAACAGAATTTACAGATGATGAATTGAAATGGTTAAAAGAATATGATGATAAATTTTATAATATGTACGATACATTAGATGTTTATGAGTTTGAAAGGATTAATGCTTGTATTGTTAATTCATTTCATTTCATTAATGAAATTGCACATAAATTAATGGAAGAAGAAAAATATTCGTTAGTTGTAGTTAGAAACCCAAAGACAGAAAGAGCTTCTGTTAGATGTCAATTAGAATCATTAGATATTGGTAAAGTATTAGATGACTTTGGTTGGGGTGGTGGTCATTCTAATTCTGCTGGTATGTTTTGTGATTCTTTAGTAGACTTTCGAAGTAAAATAGAAGCTTTAGAGGAAAAATTATATAATGATTATGTTGATATTAGAAAGTAGGAGGTTTGTTGATGAAAGGGTTTAGAAGAATCTATTATAATAATAAAACTAACAGAATTTTTTTATGGGAAACAGATGATGATGGTAGTAATCGTAAGTATTCTATTAAACCTGAAATAGAATATTATCTTCCTGATAAAACTAATAAATCAAATATTACCGACATTTGGGGAACTTCGGTTAAAAAACAAACATCTAAATCCGTTAAAGATATGAGAGATTTTGCTAATTCTTCTGGTATTAATACTTGTGAAACATCAATATCAGAAGATATTAAATTTTTACAAAAAAGATATGTAAACGAAACACTTGAGGTCGATATGGGTGATTTTCAAGTTGCTACAATTGACATAGAACTTGAAATTGATGATAATCCACCACCGTTCCCACAAATGGTAAAAGAAGCAGAATATAAAATAAATTGTTTAACTATTCATTATTCTAAGACTAATGAATTGTTTACGTTTGGTATTAGACCTTATACTGGTAATAGTCCTTTAGTAAAAAATTATCATTATTGTGCAGATGAAAAAGTTATGATAGAGAGATTCATTAAACATTTTAGAAAACAGAAAGTAGATATTATTACTGGTTGGAATAGTCGTAATTTTGATGTAACATATATTATTAATAGATGTAACAAATTAAAAATAGAATTATCATTATCTCCATTAAATATATATGTGGAAAAGAAAGGAAATTCTGGATATCATATATCAGAGGGTGGATATACTGTAGCCGGTATATCTATATTAGATGGTCAAGACTTGTATAAAAATTTTGTTTTTAAGAAAAGAGTATCATATTCATTGCAGGCAATAGGAAAAATAGAAGTTAATGAGGGTAAATTGGATTATGATGGTCAAATAAATGATTTATGGGCAAGAGATTGGAATGGATATGTTGAATATAATGTTCAAGATGTTTTATTGACAAAAAAAATTGAAGATAAAATGAAACATATAGAACTTACAATTAATTTTTGTTATCAAGCATTAATTCCATTTGAACGAATATTTTCATCAATATCATTAATTACAGGATATATGATGAGATATCTACATAAGAAAAATATGGTTATGCCTGATATTGTAAGGGGAGAGGTCGAATCGTATCCTGGTGGTTTTGTTATGGCAAAACCTGGAATATATCATTATTTAATGTCATATGACTTTGAATCCCTATATCCAAAAATAATGATTCAATATAACATATCTCCTGAAACACTTAGGTTTCATCCTGGAATTGTCGATGATAATTTAATTAAAACAGCTGCTTCCAATTTATATGAATGTGATACTCCTAGTGGTAAATTTTCTGTTGATGGTATTTATTATGATAAAACCAAAAAAGGACTACTTGCTGAAATAGTAGAAAATATTTTCAATGAAAGAAAAAGATTAAAGGATAAATCAAAAGTTAAGAAAGGATTGGAAAGTAATCTTACTTTGGATGATATTTCTCGAAATACTTTTATGGAAAAAAATTATGTTTATGAATTATCTAAAGAAATAGATAAAGAAGGTTATACATCCTCATATTATCATTCCCAAGAACAAATACGAAAAATTTTAATTAATTCTATGTATGGTGTTTTGGGTAATAGATTCTTTTCTTTCTATAATATTAAAAATGCTATGGCAATTACTATTGGTGCAAGAGATATGATTACTTATGTTTCATCTAATATTAACAAATATATGAAACAAAATTGGCATAAAATTGCTCATAAACACTTTCCTGAATTGAAAGGAAAAGAAATAAAACCTATTGAAAAAGATGTGGTGGTTTTGGTGGATACGGATAGTGTTGTTGGGGATACAAAAATTAAAACTAATAATGGTACTTTTACAATTGAAGAATTATTTAATTTTTGTAGTGAGATTAATGAGTATGGGGATTCTAAATTTATAGGTAAATTAAGAGATTTGCATACAACGGATTCTATTAATAAAAAATCTGGTCAATTAGAAAATAAAGAAATTAAATATGTTATGAAACATAATGTGAAAAAAAATATGTATAAAATTAAAGTTAATGGAAAAGAAGTTATATGTACCGAAGACCATTCAATAATTATTAAAAGAAATGGTAAATATATGGATGTTAAGCCAAAAAATATTCAAAAAGGAGACAAAATTATAACAAAAAAGATATGAATACTTCTGTTACTATAATAGACACCGATTCAATTGGAGGCATTTGTGGAAATTTGTAAAATATCCCGACAATGAAAAATATATCAAGAAATGGAAAAATCCTTTTAGTAATATATCAGCAGAAAACCAAATCTTAAAAGATCAAAATAAAAAGAATTTTTTTAGTGACTTGGGATTTGAAATTTATTATATTTGGGAAGATGATTATAACCTCAACAAAAAAAGGAAATTGAAAAATGCAAGAATTTTTTGATGGATATATAGAAACTGATGAATTTGAAATAGAATGTTTAGGTGAACAAGAATTAGATGTTTATGATATTGAGGTTGAAGATAATCATAATTTTTTTGGTAATGATATTTTGGTTCATAATTCATCATACTTATGCTTTGATGAAATCATTGAAAATTGTGGATTTAAATTTGAAAACAATGAAGAATTTAGACAATGGGCAAATAAAATGGATAAACTTTACTTGAGTCCTTTCTTTAATAAGATTCTTGATATTCGTGAAAAAAATATAATA
Organism: Candidatus Pacearchaeota archaeon; assembly: GCA_041654895.1. Classification (GTDB taxonomy): domain Archaea; phylum Nanobdellota; class Nanobdellia; order Pacearchaeales; family GW2011-AR1; genus JAGVXH01. Next base: position 48,773 of record JBAZCR010000004.1, on the reverse strand, counting down.
CTACAAATGTTATGAATTTTAAACGTGAAAAAATCATTACTAAAATGATGGTTCTTGCAAAAAAGAAATATTGTGTTCTTTGTATTGATAAAGAAGGAACAATATATGAAGAACCTAAATTACAAGTAACAGGAATAGAAGTTGTTAGAACTTCAACTCCATCTTTTTGTAAAGATAAAATAACTGATGTTATGAAGTTTTTATTAAAACATCAAGATAAGGAAAAGACGTTAGATTATTTGAGAAATATTTATGAAGAATTTAAAGAAACTAAAGTAGATAATATTTCGTTTCCAAGGGGTGTAAGTGATTATGATAAATATTCTTTAAGTATGTCTGAATATACTAAGAATGGTCTACGTTTTAAAAGTGCAACTCCCATTCACGTTAGAGCATCTATATGTTATAATTATATTATTTCCACTAATAAAATGAAATTGCAGTACATTTCTAATGGTAGTAAAATAGGATTTGTATATATAAAACCTAATAATATAATACATTCTAATATAATTGGATATTTGGGTACTTGGCCTGAACAATTCAATGATATGTTTGAAATTGATTATGATGTTCAATGGCAAAAATCTTTTGAGGATATAATTCAGAGATTTTTTGACGTGCTTGATTGGGGTAAAATTAAGTTAGAAACAAATGAATTGAGTAGCTTCATTTCATTTTAAATATGAATTTATTATATTATTAAAAAGGGGATTATATGAAATATTTTTTTGATACCGAGTTTATAGAAAAACCACAAAAGATTGATTTAATATCAATCGGTATTGTTAGTGAAGAAGGTAAAGAAGCTTATTATGTTAATAAGGAATGTAAAACTTCTGAAGCTGATGATTGGGTTCAGGAAAATGTTTTATCTAAGATGCTTGAATATGATCCTGAAAACGAATATGGTTTTTCACAATATTCAAGTCCAACATCAGGAGGATATGTTTTAACCAAAAATCAAATTAGAATTAATATTATGGACTTCCTTGTAAATGATAAAAATCCTGAATTTTGGGCTTATTATGCCGATTATGATTGGGTTGTATTTTGTTGGTTGTTTGGGAGGATGATTGATTTACCAAAACATTTTCCTTTTTATTGTAGGGATTTACAACAATTAATTGATGATAGGGAAATTGATAAAAATCTTATATTAGAAATCTTTCCACAAAAAAATATACATAATGCTTTAGATGATGCACGATGGAATAAAAAAGTTTTTGATTTTATACAATATTACAAATAAGGAGATGTTATATGACAAAAAGTATATATGATATTATATCGAAAGATAAAGGAATTAAAGAAAGAAATGCTTTGTCATCTTATATTATCGAGCACGATTTACCATTAGAATTTATTTCAACTAATGTTATTTCATTAAATTTACTTTTTGGTGGTAGAGTTAATGGTGGAATACCTAAAGGTAAGATATCTATGATATCTGCACCATCAATGTTAGGTAAATCTTTTGTTGGATTATCGATTTTAAAAAGTGCTCAAAAGTTGGGGATGAATACTATTATTATTGATACTGAAAGGTCATTCTCTTTTAAATTAGCAAAAGGATTGGGGATAGATACCTCTAGAGAAAAATTAGCTGTTCTTCAAGAAAACAGTATTGAAGATGTTAAATCTATTATTATGACTATATGTGATAATCTTACAATTGAAGAAAGAAGAAATACATTTTTCTTATTGGATTCTTGGGGAACATTGGTTACTTCAAAAACTATCAAAGATGCTTTAACTGGTAATGATGTTTCTGATATGACAGAAAGTAAAAAGAAAAATGCTTTAGCAAACATTTTGTTAAATACACAGGCATCATTTTTTGTAATAAATCACGTTTATGATAATACTGGTGGTTTTGGTGATCCATTAAAAATTCCAGGTGGAAGACGAATCATATTTAATTCAGATTCTATTGTTTTGGGTACATCAAGAGCAAAAGAAAAAAATAAAACTACTAATTCTGTTGATGGTCATATAATTTCTGCTATGACGTATAAATCAAGAAATTCTAAAGAATTGTCTAAATTGCAATTTAGAATAAAGAACTCTGGTGGATTGGATGTTTTTTATGGTATACTTGATGATGCTATAGAGGGTGGTTATATTCAAAAAACAACTAAAGGTAGGTCTACTGCATATATTAGACCACATATAGAGGGTGATGAACCTATGTTAGAGAAACATATTTATAACTCTGCTTTTTGGTCTCCTGTTTTTAAAGATACTGACATCAAAAAATATTTGGAATCTAAGTATACATTTGAGAATAAATTTGATATTACTGAATCCGAAAAAGATATGGATGAAGTTATGTTGGATCGAATAAGTGATACAATAGAAAAAGATGTTGAAAAAGATGTAGAAAAACCAAAGACTAATAAAAAAACTGAAAAGAAATAATTGAGGATTATTGTATATGACGAGTAAAGACCCATTGTTTTTTGAAAAAATACTAATAAAATTTTTATATACAAATGAAAAAGTTAGAGATAGGGTTATGCCCTATCTCAATGTTGAAATATTTGATGATAAAAATAATATAGAATTAATGAAACATATATTTTCTTTTGATAATAAATACGAAAGATTTCCTACAATTAAAGAATCTAGAATAGATATTAAATCTAAAGAAGTTCACGATCATTTAATGAAAATAACACAAATGGATACTTCTGAATATGATAATGAATTTTTATTGGATGAAATTGAAGGTTTCTTAAAAAAGAAAATTATTTGGAATCTATCTTTAGACATTGCTGAAAATATTAATAATGATACTATGGATGAAATTGGTGAAATACCTGATAAGCTTAGAGAGGCACATTCTTTTTCATTTGATACATCTATTGGGTTGAATATCTCTAATGAAGAGGATAGATTGTATGACTTCTTTCACGAAAAGAAACATATTGTTCCTACAGGATTGAAAGATTTTGATAATCTAATAAATGGTGGATATCACGCAAAATCATTAACATTATTTCTTGCAGGATGTGTAGATGAAAACACCAAAGTTAAAATTAGATATAAAAAGAGATATATGGAAAAGTGGATTGAGAAGGAAGTATCAATAAAAGAAATTAAAAAATTATTACTTCATCACGATGTTGAAATTACATCTCTAGATGGATGGGTTCCTGTTACTAATTATGTTGAAAAGGGGAGGTTAAATGGATATGAATTACACATAGATAATAAAATAATAATATCAAGTTGGAATCATTTGTATGAAACAAATATTGGTTGGATTTATGCAAAAGATTTGGATAGTAATAAACATGTGATATTATGTGAAGATGGGAAATATAAGCATTTTCAAATAAAAAAATCAAACAAAAAATATAATATTGTTGATGTCACTATCAACCATCCAAATCATAGATATTATACGAATGGTGTTAGTAGTCATAATACCAATGTTGGAAAAAGTTTGGTTATGGCATCTTCTGCTGTTTCTAATGTGTTAATGAATAAAAAAGTATTGTATGTTTCTTGTGAATTATCAGAAGAAATGACTGCTCAAAGAATATTGGCAAATATTTTTGATGTTCCTATGGATGATTTAAAATTATTGTCAAGGGATAAATTTCACGAAAAATATGAAAAAATATCAAAAGGATTTAAGGATAAATTTATTATTAAAGAATATCCAAGTAAATCTATAAATGCTAATGCTATTAGAAATTTGTTAAAAGATTTAAAAACTAAAATGAAATTTGAACCCGATATCATTTATATCGATCAAATAGAAAATATGAACCCTATTCATAGAAGTCGTGGAGATAATACCTATACTGAAATGAAAAAGGTTTCTAATGAAGTTCGTGCTCTCGGTTCTGAATATGGTGTTCCTATGGTTTCTGGTATTCAAACAGATAGAAAAGGATTGACATCTACAGAATTGGATTTGGATAATACTGGAGAATCTATTGGTTTTGTTCAGATTGCTGATGTTGTTGTTGCTATGACACAATCAGACGAATTAAGAAGTGTTGGTAAATATTGTTGGCAATTATTGAAAAATAGATATGGTCTTAATAGAAGAAAAATTACTGTATGTGTTAATTATGAAAAAATGAGAATATCAGATGATCCTGATAATATTTCTGATACAATTGGAACTCCTCCACCTCCAACAGAAAAAGAAGAACAGGAGAAAGAAAAGAATGCAATAACCGACATTAAAGGAATATTAAAAAAGAATAAAAAGATACGAGATAATAAAGTTATTGAATTTGAGTAAGGGAGAATTTTATGTATGAAGAAAAATTAAAATTAATATCAAAAGATACTTTGATAGAAAAACCTAATGAGAAACAAATATTCGATGATATTGATAAAGAGACTCTATATGATTATTTTTTGGAATATAAATTGGATAAATCTATCTTTGATAAAATTTTTTATGCTGAAACATATAGCACAACTGAACAGAATGAAATTAATCAAATATTTAGAACTATAAGCAAAACATACGATATTTCTATGGTTGATATTGTTTTATTTTTAGAAAATGATTTCGGAAAATTAAAGAAAATATTATCTTTTTTAGACGGAGACAGTAAATCCTTATTAAAAAAACATATTTCTAATGAGTATCATATTAAGATGGACTCTAATAAACTTTATAAAATATTAAGGTAAATATGAAAAATTCATCACTTGCTATATTTTCTATATATCAAAATGTGAAAAAGGTAATTGAAAAAGAAAAGTATGATACTACAATATTCAAAAGTGTATCAGCTGTTTGGTATAATAAAAGTAATGAATTTATTAAAACTAACTGTAAACGTATTTTTAATGATGTTGAAAATAATTATTACACTCATAATGATATAGTAATATTTATATTAACAAATGCAATATATGATAATAAATGTGTTGCTCTTAATAAGATTAATTATAAAAACATAAAACAAAATATGAAAAGGTATAGTAAGAAGTGCTTTTTAAAAGATAAGGATTTTATTAAGAGAATTAATGCAGAACTTGGATTTAAGAATATATCTGAATATATGATTATCAATGATGATGGAGAAAATATCATTTATTCATTAATTATTAAAAAACATATTTCCCCTATATTATTTTTGCAGTATAGAAAAAAATGTTTGACTATAAATGAAAAAAATACCATATTAAAGAATGAAAATTATTTAAAGTTTGAAAAGTATATGAATATTATTAATAAACACTTTAGAGGAGGTTAGTAGTATGAATAAAAGAAAATTTAAAACAGATTGGTCATCGGCATTTAAAAAGATGAAAGAACAGAATTCTGGTAGAAAAACTACTGATGAAAGAATTTATAAACCAGAATTTGACGAGAATGGGATTGCTAGGGCTACTATAAGATTCCTACCATCACCAGATACAGATATTCCATATGTGGATTTATATACTCATTATTTTTCTGATGTAGGTGGATGGTTCATAGAAAATTGTCCAACAACAAAAGGATTGGAATGTCCTGTGTGTAAAGAGAATTCAAGAATTTGGGATTCTGATGAAGATACTGCAAGAAAAAGAAAAAGAAAAAGAAGTTTTTATGCCAATATTCTTATTGTTGATGATAAGAAAAATCCATCTAATAATGGAAAAATAATGTTGTTTAAATATGGTGTCAAAATTCACGAAAAAATTATGGAACTTATTGAAGATGATGGTATTATGCCATTTGATTATTATGATGGTGCAAATTTTGATCTTAAAATAAAAATGACTAAGGTTGGAAGTGTAAGTATGCCTAACTATGATTCATCGGCATTTAAAGATTCATCTACGATTGGTACTGATGAAGAAATTGAAAGTATCAATTCGGCTTTATTTCCTCTTGCTCCTTTTGTATCTGATGATAAATTTAAATCATACGATAATATTGAAGAAAAATTACTTAAAGTAATTGGGGAAAAATTTAAAAGAAGCTCATCTACAAAAGATGAACCCGATACTGAACCCGATACTGAATCTGACAATGATAATATTTTTGATGATGTAAATGATGATTCTGAAGTAGATACTGATTTTGATTCAGATGATGATTCTGTTGTTTTTGATGAAGATGATGATGATGATTCTTTCTTTAAAGAAATTGAAGATGATGAATAATAGGTATTGATTTTTTCTAAGTAAAAATTGGAGAAATTTTTCTCCAATTTTTTTATATGAGGTAAATATGAATGTTAATAATAATGTTATTTTAGATTTAGAAATTAAAAATATACTAAATTCATATTTTGAGAATGTGTTTGATTCTGGTTCTGTTTACAATTTTAAATGTAATGTTTGTGGTGATAGTAAAACTGATAAAAGAAAAAAACGTGGATTTATCTTACGAAACAAAGAACCTATGGTTTATTATTGTCACAATTGTTTATATTCGACAACTGTTGAAAAATGGATGCGACAATATTTTCCATTAAATTATAGAAATTATAGAAGTGAATTAAGAAGAAATAAAAATCCCAAAAAAGTTGACGAATCTGTTTTTAAAAATATTAAAAGGTGTAAACACGACAATATTAATTTGTCTGAAAAAGAAAAAAAATATACTAAGTATTTTGAACCAATTGGGAAACATCCTAAAGTTTTAGATATTTGTATTAATAGAAAAATACCAAAAAAAGTTTACGATAAATGGTATTTTTGTACAAATGGAAAATTTAAGAATAGAATAATTATACCTTTTTATAATGATAAAGGTAAGATATATTATTATCAAGGTAGATCGATTTATAAGTGGATGTCTCCAAAATACAAATCGAGACTTGGGGATTATAATAATATATATAATTACTATTTGGTAGATAAAGATAAACCTGTAATTGTAGTAGAGGGACCATTGGATAGTATATTTCTTTCTCCGTGTATTGCAGTAACAGGACTTAAAATTAAAGACAAAAAGCTTGAGGTATTTAAACAGAAATATTATTTATTAGATAATGATACCCCTGGAAAAGAAACATCGTTAAAATTAATACTAGATGGTCAATATGTTTTTAATTGGAATAAATTTTTGAAAATGTTTCCTTGTGAACAAGATATTAAAGATGTAAATGATTTTATTATCCACAATAAGTATGGTATTAATCATCTTACATTTGATGAATTAAAACCATATTTTACTAAAAATTTATTCGATAAAATATATTTTATTTGAGAGGAGATAGATATGCATAAATTTACAATTGCAGGAATAGATTATTCTAAAAATTCACCAGGTGTTGTTATTTTAGAATTAGATGAAAATTTTGATACTAAAGCATCAGATTATATTGGTTTTAGTTCAGTAAAAAAAATTGCAACTTCTAATAAGAATATATTATATTATAAGAAAGATCAATTTAATAATGATTATGATCAATATATTTGGATAAGAGATTCTATTATGGATAAATTATCAAATGTTGATTTTGTTGCTTTTGAGGGTTATGCTTTTGGTGCTTCAGGTAAAGTTTTTGATATTGCCGAAACTACTGCAACAATGAAGATACAGTTATATGAGAAAGGCATTCCTTTTAGGATATATGAACCTACTGTTGTTAAAATGTTTGCTACCGGTAAAGGAAATGCTGGTAAGGTAGAAATGAATGAAGCATATAAAAAATTGTTCGACCCAATGGAATTATATCAATTACCTGAATTAAAATCACCAAAAGAAGATTTGATTGATGCTTTTTATATTTGTAAGTTATTACAAAAAGAATTGATGTTGAGATATGGTATTGTTGATTTGAAATCACTTCCAGTAAAACAGATTGAAATTTTTAATAGATGTACTAAATCGAATCCTGTTAATATATTATCAAGGGATTTTATTGTTAAAAAATAATTGAAAGGTCGGTTAATTATGGTTCGTAATTCAGTTAAAGATTTGTTTGCTTTTGAAGAAGATAAAGTTAGTAATGAAGATGAAGTTGTTTTAATTTTTGATGGTCATAATTTAGCACATAAAACAGTATTTACTGCTTCATTTCATAATCCAGATGATACTGAATTTAGGTTATGGAAACATCAAATGATAGGTTCTATTTTGTATACGATAGATAAATTTAAACCTAATAAAGTTGTGTTTGCGTTTGATGGAAAAAGAAGTTGGAGATATGATATTTATCCAAACTATAAAGCGAATAGAAAAGCAAATAGAGCAAAACAAAAACAGACAATAGATTTTGATGCTTGGTATCCTATTTTTAATTCTTTTGTTGAAGATTTAAAGAAAGTGTTTTGTAATACGTATGTATTACAAATACCTAATTGTGAAGCTGATGATGTTATGGCAGTATTGAGTAGGGATGTATTTTCAAAACCAGGTATGAGAGTTATTAATATTACAAATGATTCAGATATGATTCAATTAACGTCTATGAATCATGTATCACAATATGATGGAAAAAAGTTGGTAAAATGTATTGATCCAAAAAAAGAAATTGAATTGAAGGTTTTAACTGGAGATATATCAGATAATATTTTAGGTATTAAATATGGTGTTGGTAAAGTAACTGCTGAAAAAATACTAAAATCTGGATTGGATAATTTTATTATTACGGAATGTAATAAAATAGTTACTTCTAAAGATGTTGAGAAAGTAAAAAAACAATGGAGAGATACTTTTGAAGGTATGGATATTTCTGCTATTAGAAAAGAAGTTGAAAATAGAATTAGGAATAATTATAAATTAAATACTCAGTTGATTAAATTTGATCACATCCCAATTGAGATAAAACAGAGAATAATAAATACATTCAATGAATACGAATTGATGGAACTTGATAGTAAAAAAGTAGTTGATTTTTTTATTAAAAATAAAATGGTTAAACATCTCGATAGTTGGAATAATTTTTCTGATTTAATAAAATCTTTGGGGTAAATTAAATTGAGTAAAAGAAATGAATTTTTAAAAGGGAAATATGAAGTTCAGAATAAAGAAAAATATTGTAGCACAAAACCTCCCGTATATAGATCATCGTGGGAAAGAAGATTATTTTACTATCTAGATTTTAATCAAAATGTTTTGAAATGGTGTTCTGAATGTGTAGTAATCCCTTATTTTTATTCAGTAGATAATAAAGTACATCAATACTATGTTGATGCGTATGTGGAAATAAAAACTAACAATGGTATCAAAAAATTCTTAATAGAAGTAAAACCATATAAAAGTACATTACCACCATCCAAACCAAAAAATAGATCAAAAAAGAGAACAGATAGATATTTGTATGAACAAAAAATGTATATACAAAATCAAGATAAATGGAAAGCTGCCGTGGATTTTTGTAATAAAAAAGGATTGGAATTTAAAATAATAACAGAAAAAGATTTGTGGAACAATTAACATATAAATGGAGACAGTTTTATGGGTGAAAATTTTTTCAAGACTAGAATAGGATATGAGAACTGGAAGAGTAAATATCAATATAATGATGAATCTCCTTTAGGAACATTTAAAAGAATAGCTAAAGTATTGGCATCAAAAGAAAAAAATCCCGAACAATGGGAAGATGTATTCTTAAAAACATTACTTAAATTTAATGGTTCAGAACCTATTGGAATTAAATGTAGTACTGGTGGTCGTATTACATCTAACATTGGAACAGAATATAATGGAGCAACATTAATTAATTGTTTTATCTCCGGACCTGTCAAAAATGCAAAAATACAATACACAAGAAAAAATGATAATTTCGAAAACACAACTAAAATAAAAACTCCAGATACAGGTGATGATTTAATCAATATATTTTTGACTGTTTTAGAACAAGCAAAAACATTAGCATCCGAGGGTGGATGGGGTATAAATTTCGATTTTATTAGACCAAGAGGATCGTTAATTAAAGGGACGGGAGTAGGACACCCAGGAGTTGTTTCGTATATGAAAATATTCGATTCTGTTTCTGAATGTATTGTGAAAGGGCATGATGATGGTTATGTTGATACATTAAAAAATTATTTATCTAAAAAAGAAATGGATGAATGTATTGATGTAATTAATAAGATGCCAAGAAAGGGTGCTATGATGGGTGTTTTATCTTGTTTTTCAAAAAATACATTAATATTAACCGATTCTGGTTGGAGAAATATTGTTGATATTGTTGATGATGTTATTAGTGGAAAACAAATAAAATGTGTTTCCGATACCGGAGAATTAAATTTAATTTATGATGCTTTTGAAAAAGAACCCGAACAAATATTTGAGGTTGAAACCGAGGATGGTTCTATAATTGAGGTAACTCAAGATCATAAATTTGAAGTTAGAAATATTACTACTGGGGAAATATATTTAAAAGCAATTAAAGATATTGATGTTGAAAATGAAGAATTAAAAATAATTATATCGGAGTAAATACGACATCCTGGATATGGTTTATGTTGGGGAGTCATCATATTTTCTACCCGAAAATAAACAATGGGATTTTTTTGTTTGGCATAATAATTATATTTTTGTCATTGAAATAGATGGGGACTATTGGCACAGAAGTTCTAAAGTTTTTTCTAATATTGAAGATAGAAAAATAATAGAGTTGCTGATAAACTAAAAGAAAATTTATTAAAAAATAAAAAGGATATGGATGGAAGACCATATATCACATTGAGATTTTGGGAAAAGGATATTTATAACGATTTGGAAACAATAAAACAATATATAATAACATTAGTAAGTGAGGATAATAATGCAAAAATTAAAAGTACAATTTCAGAAATTAAAAAGTATTACTCCGAAAAAAGTTGACAACTCTTATGATTTTTCTGTTGAAAATGTACATAGAATTATAGCAAAGGATAAGAGGTCTAAAAATGCTTTTTATACATCTAATTGTTCACATCCTGATATTGAAGAATTTGTTAAAATAAAACAACAACCTGGTAAATTGACGAAATTTAATTTGTCAGTTGCTATTACAAATGATTTTATGGAATGTGTAATAAATGATTCTTTTTGGGATTTGAAATGGGAAGGGAAAACCATTAAAAGAGTAAAGGCAAAAGACTTATATGATTTGATAATGAAATCTACTTATAATAGAGCAGAACCAGGTGTTATTTTTGTTGATAATATTTCTGAAAATAATCCTATTGAATATTTAGGTAAATGTAACGCGACCAACCCTTGCTTAGTTGGTGATACTTTAATTGATACAACTAAAGGGAAAATGACTATTCGATCAATAATAGAAGAAATTCGAGAAGGAAATGATATAAATGTTTTAACATTTAATATTAATAATAATAAATTTGAATTTGAAAAAGTTACATTTGGGGATAAAACCAGAGATAACACTAATGTTATAGAATTGGAATTGGAAGATGGAACGTCGGTAACATTAACTCCTGATCACAAAGTATATACAAAGAATAGAGGGTATGTTAATGCTTCTGAATTAACCGAAGATGATATATTGATAAAAATATAAGAAAATAACCACAGGTTACACTAATACATCATACAAAGAGGAACTAAAATCATGGAAAAAAGTCAGAAAAACAAAAATCCAAATATTAAAGAAATAAAAATAAAAAAAATTAATATTAAAGAAAATGCTGATGTGTATGACATAACAACAGAAAATAATCACAACTTTTTTGCAAACGGTATTCTTGTTCATAATTGTGGAGAAATTCCAGGTAATCCAGATATGACAACAGTTTGTCTTTTGGGGTCAATTAACCTAACTCAATATGTATATATTAGTGATGGTGTTTCTTATTTTGATTGGGATACATATAAACAAGATATTAGAGTCTTTACTAGAATGTTAGATAATGTTTGTGATTTAAGTAAATTGCCTTTACCTTCATATGAATGGGCAGTTCAGAATTTAAGGCAATTTGGTATGGGTGTAAATGGTTTGGGTTCTACTTTATTAATGTTAGGTATTCCATATAATTCTCCTGATGCGGTTACTTTTACTAAAACAATACACGAATGTAAAGAAAACTTAACAATGCAGGAATCTGCTTTACTTGCAAAAGAAAAAGGACCATTCCCTCTTTTTGATTATGAATTATATTCCAATACAAAATATTTTAAATCTGATAGACTTTGGGAAGAAACTAAAGATTTGATTAAACAATATGGTGTTAGAAATGCTAAAACAACAACTGCTCCTCCTCTTGGAAACAGTTCTATTATATGTGATTATGTTTCAAATGGTATTGAACCTATTTTTTCTTTGGAAACAGAAAGAAAAATTATGTGTAAATGGCCGGAAGGGTTAAATTCTGATAATATTAAAAAATTATTCAAAGAAGTAAAAGAAAATGATTTTGTATATTGGGAAGGAGAATATAATGGTAAACATTATTATTACGAACCACATAACAGAGGAATATGTGAAGTTTATATATTAAGAGATTATGGGTATCAATGGTTATTGGATAATAAACCACACGAGAAAATAAACACTAAAATTACTGCAAATGATATTGATATAGTAGATCATTTAAATATACAATCAATGTGTCAATATTATTGTAATCAATCGGTAAGTAAAACTATTAATTTACCAAATAAATATTCTTTTTCTAATTTTAAGAATTTATATATTGATGCTTGGAAAAGAGGATTAGTTGGTGTTACTACTTATCGTACTGGATCAATGGAATCTGTTATTGAAACTTTAGAGAAAGTAGAAGAAAAGAAAGAAATAATTAAAGATGGTGTTATATTACCTTCCGAATTTATTAATGGACCTACTAAAATTATTAAAAAAGAAGGTATGAAATTTTATATTCATTTTTCTTATTTGAAAGAAGATACAAATATGAAATATCCAATTGCAATGTGGATACATACTAACCAAAAAGGTGAAGCTATTGCTTGTAATAGAGCTTGTAAATCTCTTTCAAAATTAGCATTAGAATGTGGACTTAAACATAAATTAATTGATGATACTTGGGATAAATGCTTAGGTGATAGTCCTCATAATAGACTTGGAAGAATGTTATCATTGTGTTTAAGACATAACATACCAAGGGAAGATATACTTGTTTCTTTAACAGGAATCGAAGGAGATAATATCTCTACCTTACTAACAGCTGTTAGAAAGTTCTTAGCAGAGACTATTGACGATGGAAAAGAAATAGTGGGTATGAAATGTCCTTCTTGTGGTGGCGATAAATTAATAATGCAATCTGGATGTTTTACTTGTGAATGTGGATATGCTGGATGTGGTGCTTAATAAAATTAAAAGGAGATTGATATGAAAGTAAAGTTTAAAAAATTGAGTGAAAATGCTGTAATTCCTAAATATTCTAAAGATGGGGATGCTTGTGTAGATTTGACTGCTGTTGAGTGTAATGTTGAGAATGGCGAGATTATGGTATATAAAACAGGTCTTGCAATGGAGATTCCACATGGTTATGTAGGATTGATATTTCCACGAAGTTCTATATCTAAGACTAAACTAAGACTTTGTAATTCTGTTGGTGTTATAGATAGTGGGTATAGAGGAGAAATTATGTTTAAGTTTAATTTGGACAAAGATTCTCCATTTCCAATGTATAATATAGGTGATAGGGTAGGACAACTTATGATTATTCCAATTCCTTTTATTGAATTTGAAGAAGTGGATGAATTATCGGAATCTGAAAGAGGAGTTGGTGGATTTGGAAGCACTGGAAAATAATTTTATTGTCTATTTTAATTAAATTTATTATATTGATGTTAACCTATGAAAAGGACTAATAGATGTCATTGAATTTCTTAAATGATTTTATTGAATTTGATAAAGATGAAAATAGTGTGCAATGGTATGATCCATTGTACACTAAAAATAAAGCTTTAAAAAATGAAAGAGTAAATGTTTTAGTTAAAGATTTGTTAAATATATCGATTGATGATCTTACTGATAAGGTTGATGTTAGGTCTTCCTGTGATTGGAATGAAGATGAATTATCTAATTATATTAATACTATTGAACGAATTAGAAGATATTTAAAATATTGTTATTTTGTATATCATCATCCATTTGTTAATGGTAAAGATTTAACTAATATAATTAGAAGTTTAAAATCTTTTTGTAAATTGGATGTTTCTTCTACAACAAGAAAATCTATTGATGATGTTGGTAATGTTTTAGAGGATGTATTATTTAATTTAAATAAATATGGTAATGTAATTAATCATTGGTTTCCTGAAATGTATGAGACTAAAATAACTAAAGCTTCAAAAACAGATATTGGTAAATCTAAAAGTGTTATTGATTCAATTGTTGATAAAGATAGATTTCATAGAATGATGGATATTATGACATTACCGGAACTTAACAGAATGGGATTTTATCCAAGTACCTTTCCTGTGTTTTTAAACAAATATAAATTTACAGGAAAAGATAATAAAATGTATTCTAAGAGAGTTAAAAATCTTCAAAAAGAATTATATAGATTGATTAAAGAGAAAATAGAAAATGAAAATATAACTGGATTTCACGAAAAAATTACTGCTCGTAGAGATGTATATGTTAATTTTCATAAATGGTTTTATGAATCTGAATATTGGACAGATGTAGGATATAGATACATACATAAAAAATGGGTAGATACATTAAAGGAAACTAGATTGTATCCTGGATTAGTTCAAATATTACGAATAGGATATTCTAACCAAACAGCGGTAAATTTCCCACCTGTTATTGCTAAATATATCTATGAAAATTCTATTAAAAATTGGAATAATTTGGATGAAATAGTTATACTTGACCCTTGTTCTGGGTGGGGTGGAAGATTGTGTGGATTTTTGGGCGCTGCTTCAGATAAATATTATGATAAAAAAATAACATATTTAGGAACTGATGTTAATTCTAAAACTCATACTTTAAATGGTAATTATAGATTTGGTACTGATCCTGAAGGTGATTTATCTAAAACTGGCATGATATATGAATTTTGGAATAAGAATGTTATACCAATCGAAGATAGAGTTAAAGTATATAAATCTATTAGACCTGCTCAAGAGTTGAGTACGGTATATAAAGATTATATTGGTAAAGTAGATTTTGCAATGACTTCTCCTCCATATTTTAACAGAGAAGTTTATTCAAATGATGATTCTCAATCATACAAACTTGGTACTTATGATCAATGGAGAGAAGATTTTTTAAATCAGTTAATTCGAGAAGTTTATATTTTACTTAAACAAGATGGATTATTTTATTTAAATATTGCTGATATTAAAATAACTAAAACTTTAATATATCCATTAGAACAAGACAGTATTGATTATGCTGAAAAGATAGGATTTAAATATCTTGGTAAGAAAAAAATGATAATGTCTAAAATGATAGGAAATGATATAAGCAAACAAACAAAAAGAGAAATGCAAAACGTCACAAATGTAATAGGTATGGGTATGAATAAATATGAACCCATATTTATTTTTAAAAAGATTTGACTAATTTATTAGAAAATATTATGTTTATACTATAAATGTTTATAATTTAAAAAGGAGTCTGTTTTATGTCAAAAATTAACTACAAATCTGAATTTTTTAGCCTATTAAATGACTTGACTACAATTAATAAATCTATAATTATTGATTGTGACGAGAATATCTCTATAAAGAGAAGTGATCCCGATGAATCGATTGCTTATATTCTTGAGGTGTCTAAAGATTATTTCGATCTTAATACCGATAAAATTGCATTTTATAATTATATGGAATTTTATCAATTTTTTAATACGATGGATTCCCCTGATTTGAGTATTAAAGATAATAAAATTATTTTGACTAAAGGTAAGACTAAAATTAACTATTTACTTTCTAATCCTGAATCTATTAAAGCAGGTCCTAGAAAGATCAATTTTAGTAATGTTGATTTCGGATTTAATCTTGATACATCTACAATTGATGAATTGAACAAAATGCATTCTTTGATTAAGGCAAAAAGATGTGTGTTTACTACGGATAAAGATGAAATTACATTAAAGATTTTCAATAATGATAAGGATAATTCATTTGAAAAAGTTCTTCCTCTTGATAGAATTTCAGATTGTTCTGATGAATTGGATTTCAAAATTTTCTCGGAAACTATTACTAAAATTCCATCGAAGAGAAATTATAGAGTAAGTATTAAAAATCCTGGATACCTTGAATTTGCTCTTATTGATGATGATATTAATTTGAAAATTTATTCTGCACTTACGAAATAATTGGAGAACAAAATGGAAAATAAGAAACAATTTTATGGTCACGATTATGAATCACCAAAAGAAGAATCCGGTATTCTAGATAAGAATACTGGAGAAGTTATAGATACTAAAAATCTATCTCCATTTGATGTTATAAAAACTGTTGCTGAACAGACTGGTGTTGAAATTAGAGACCCAAGAAAATCTTGTAAAAGTTGTTATGGTCGTGGATATATTGGACGAGATTCTTTTACTAAACAACCAATTCCTTGTACTTGTATTAATATTCCAAAAACTACAAATGAGAAAGAATCGGAAAATTTTACATGGCGACAAATGAATTACGGTAACAAATTAAATAGACAACAGAGAAGAAGAGAAGAAAAATATAGAAAAAAACTATATAAGAAATTATTGAATAATAAATCCATAAGAGAACAATTATTAAAAAATATGGAAAATGAATCCGAAGATGTTGAAAATATTGTTGATGTAAAGGAGAATTAATAATTCTATGAGTATTACAGAAAATAATAATAAGAAATTAAATTATACATTGTGGGTGGAGAAATACAGACCATCCACAATTAAAGATGTAATTTTACCAAAAGCATATAAGAATTTTTTTGATAAAATTATATCAGAAAAGGATTTACCTAATCTATTGTTATATGCTTCTAGTCCTGGTAATGGTAAAACTTCTACAGCGAAAGCACTTGTTTCTGATCTTGATATGGACTATTTGTATATTAATACATCGTCTGAAAGTGGTATTGATACCCTTAGAGATAAAATATCAAAATTTGCATCTACTATGTCATTTGATGGTAAAAAGAAAGCAATTATCCTTGACGAGTTTGATGGTGCTAGTATTAACCTGCAACAAGGATTAAGAGCAGCTATAGAAGAATTTCACGACACTTGTAGATTTGTATTGACTTGTAATTATGTTACCAAAATTATAGAACCATTAAAGTCTCGATGTCAAATGTTAGATTTTAATTTTTCAGATAATCGTATGTCTAAAACTATGATGCCTAAAATTGGTAAAAGAATATTGGAAATATTAGACAATGAAAAAATAGAATATGATAAATCTACTATTATTAAAATTGTCAAAACATTCTATCCTGATATGAGAAAAATGTTAGGATTATTGCAACAATATTCTAAACAAACAGGAATCATCAATGCTGAAATTTTTAATTATCAAAGAATAGATTCTGAATTATTTGAATTAGTTCTTAATAAGAAGATGAGAAAAGCAAGAGAGTATGTAATACAAAAGAATTATAATTATTCAGAATTATACAGAGCTCTGTATGATAATGTAATACCCAGGATAGACCAATCATCTCAAGGTGAGGCATACATAACGGTTGCTGAATATATGTATAGAGATTCTTTTGTTATTGATAAAGAAATTAACTTTTTTGCTTGTTTGATAGAACTTGCTAGAATTTTATAGGAGTTATTGATGGAAATTAAATTTGTTATTCCAAGAAATGATGATCAGATATTTGAATCCCATTTATATAATTCTCTTAAAAAAATAGGATGTCAGGCTATTCAAATAGCAAATGATAGTTCTATTAAATCTATAACACATAAGTATAATCTTGCAGTAAACATATTGAGAAATGCAACTATATCCGAGGATGAACTTGTTGTATTTTCTCACGAAGATGTTAGTATTATTGATGCTCAGTTTTTTGATAAAATTACATATCTATTTAATTCTAGACCTGATGTTGGAATAGTTGGAATAGTTGGTTCTGAAAAAATATCAATGGACGGGTGGTGGTTAGATACTCGGAATAACCCGAAAGGTAGAATCCTACAAAGGAATATTAAAAGGAATATTAAAAGGGGTATGGGGACGTTGATTGAATTTAGTAATGTTGGATTTTATGATAATGTAGTATCTGTTGACAATTGTTTTTTTGTTGTTAGAGGAACATTATTAAATCGTATTAATTTTGATATTACTAATATGATAAACGACAATCATTTTTATTGTAATGACTTATGTTTTCAATCATTACTTAATAAATATAAAGTGGTTGTTGCTGATATATTAATATATCATCATTCTACGGAACATTTTGAAATTTCTAATGAATGGACAGAATCTCAAAAAATATTTGTAGAAAAATATAAGGATATGAAATTTCCTATTACTATTAACAGTTTCGATTTAAATACACCAGAAATAATTGAGGTAAAATTGTGAATATATTTGATTATTTAAACGGTATGACAGAAGATAAAGAAGAACTTGATTTTTCTAATGATGAAGTTTCAAAAGGGTATCGACCTTATATGATTAATAGATATGTTTCTATGATTGATGTGTTTTCTGAATTTGTTAATGAATTGAATAAATATGATTTACCAAAGGAGACACATTATAATATTTACAAATCTATTTTACCAAAAAGAAAATTGTTTTTCCCATACATCAAAAAAACTAAAGATTTAAATTTGGAAGAAAAAAAATATATTGCTAATTATTTTGAAGTAGGATTAAGAGAAGCAGAACAGTATATTAATATTTTATCAGAAGATGAAATAAAAGAAATACTTAAAATATATGTGTATGGTACAAATAGTAAAGTTGATATGTAAATATATAAATACTTCCGGTAATAAAAATATTATTATGAGGAGGTTATTTATGAAATATAAGGCACCAACTATTAACGGAAAAAAATATTGGGTTCCTGTTGTTGTGAAAAATAAAGACCATCTTGTAGGATATCTTGAAGGTATGAAAATAATGGAAGATATGATTTTAGATGCTCTATATCAAAATGGAATAGACGTAAATATAGATTCTATGGAATTATTTCTTGACTCATTAAGATTTAATGATATATTACAAGATGGGAGAAGAGAATCAGAATTAAAACCCGATGAAAAAAAACAAATGTTAGTGGATTTAGTTGATAATAAACTAAAAAAAATAAACGATCCACATGTGGAAAATAATATAGATGATGACTCTGTTTTATCAATAGAATGTTTATGTAATTTGGGATATTATTCTTGGAATAATGTTTATGATATTCCTAATGATAAATTTTATTGTGTTCATTGTGGAAGATTATTAATAGATTATACCAATATAGATGATTCGGAATTTGATTTCGATGGATAACAGAAAGGAATTAATTATGAAAATTAACAAAAAAGTAAAATGTGTTCATTGTGGTACAATTGTTGAATGTAATGAATTTAGATGTATTAGTAAATGTTCGTGTGGTAAAGTAACAATATCAGGAGAATGTGTAACTGAAGGTATGTTGGGAAAAGATTATATTGATGTTTCTGCAAAATTACTTAATGAATAATTTATATTTTAAAGAAGAGGTATTGAATGAAGTATATTATATTAACATCTGGTAAAATTAATTCTGGTAAAAATGTATTCTCCTCTATGTTAGGAAAAGAATTTAATCGAAAAACGCTTGATGTAAAATTCGACTTGTTTGCTAATGATCTCAAAAATGGCGCAAGGGACGATTTTAAACAACTATCCTCGTATTTAAATTCTTTTGTTAATAGACTCAAATCTGAGGTTGGTGTATTGTTTGATATTAAATATAATTCACCAGATAAATTAAAACATATAAACAATATTATAGAAGAATTGAATATTATTGATGATAATTGGTTTGAAAATAAAACAGAAATAACAAGATTAATACTTCAATTATATGGAACTGAAATATTCCGTAACAGAGTTGATAATAATTATTGGGCAAACCAAGTTAAAAAAAGAGCGCTAGAATCCGATTCTGATGTATATATTGTTACTGATACTAGATTTCCAAATGAAATTTCCTGTTTTAATGATATTAATGATGATAATATTAGAGTAATTCCCATTAGAATTGAGAGAGTTATAAATACTCAATTAAATATTGCACAGCACGATTCAGAAACTGCTTTGGATAATTGGAATGAATGGTGTTATATTATTGATAATAATGGTAGTATTGATGACTTGAGAGATTCTGCTGAGGTTATTGTACAAGATATTATTAATACTAACTATGAATCCAATACCTTTGGAGATAATATATATGATAATATTAAAAAGCTAGAAAAATTAAATTAATTAAAAAAATTGGTTTTTCTAGTAAGAAAATATATAAATACAAATAACTTCTGACAAAGGATGATAATTTTGACTCTACATAATTTGAAACACATTTCCAAATGTAATATCATTACCAATGATATGTGTGCCTTATTTGAGTCTTTTATTATCAGTGGACTCCAAAATATAGAAACATCATATAGAAATGATCCTAGAGGTGTCCATAAAATGTAGTTAGAAGATTTCATATATATTATTAAGGGAAGATTCTGACTACAAAAAGAATCTTCCTTTTTTTGGCTTGACTTTTGCTGTTTTAAGATATATGTAGTTCTTTGAAATTTCGATGGATTTATGAGGTAAGAAACTTTTAAAAAAAGACTTAACCTGAATAAGAACATTAATTATATTAGTATTCATACTGAAGTGGTGGAACTGGTATACACAATGGTCTAAGAAGCCATTGTCCATTGTGGATTGAGAGTTCGAGTCTCTCCTCCAGTACCAAATACTCTTGTGGTGGAAATGGAATACACGTTAGTTTTAGAAACTAATGCCGAAAGGATTGAGAGTTCGAATCTCTCCAAGAGTACCATAAAAAAATAAAAAAAGACTTGATTTTGATAAATTCAGAATATATATTAGTAGGGTAAGTAAAAATGATCTTTGAAATATCTCACCCCAATAATCTATAGAGCAAGGTTCGATTCCTTGTGGGGGTATTTTATGCCGGTGTAGCTAAATTGATAAAGCCACCCACTTGTAATGGGAAGATTTGGAGGTTTGATTCCTCTCACCGGCTCCGTTTTTATTTAGGTTAATTATATGGCTTAATTGGTAAAGCACTGCAAGTTGATCGCTTGAGTAATAACAGTTCGAATCTGTTTATAATTAACCTATTTTATTTATTCTTTGAAATTAAAATAAAACTTGACTTTAACTTTATTATAAATTATGTTACTATTGTTCTTTGATAAAATTTATTGGTGAGTAGCTCAATTGGCAGTAGCATCTGGCCGTTAACCAGAAGGTTGGGGGTTCAATTCCCTCCTCACCAGCCATTATATAGGGGTGTAGTTCAATTGGGAGAACGTCAGATTGTCAATCTGAAAGTAGCGGGATCGAAACCCGTCACCCCTGCCAAATTTGTTCTTTGATAAAATTTATGGGGATGTAGCTCAATCGGGAGAGCACTGGCCCACAAGTCAGAGGTAATGAGATCGAAACTCGTCATCCCGCCATATTTTGGGTAGGTTGAGCAATTGTCTGGCTCTCCGGACTGTAAATCCGGTCCCTTCGGGGCTTGGAAGTTCAAATCTTCCTCTACCCACCATTTTTTTAAGTTATGGCCCATTAGTGTAGTGGTAACACGACTGACTTTCTATCAGTAACCCTCGGTTCAACTCCGGGATGGGCTACCATTTTTATGGTGAGATTAGTGTAGTGGTAGCACGACAGACTGTGACTCTGTTAGGACGAGTTCAAATCTCGTACCTCACCCATTTGATCTTTGATAATTTTGGAAGAATACTCTAATTGGTAAGAGGTTAGTTTGCTAAACTAATGTACACCTTAACTGGTTATAGGGGTTCAAGTCCCCTTTCTTCCTCCATATAAATTCACGGGTAGTGAAGTTTATTTTGTTCTTTGACATTTACGACCTTTGATGTAACCTTTAGGAATTGGTTCATCTTTTTTAATCTTCATGTTATGATTCGTGTCGGTATGGTAAATCCACATTGTTCCATATTGTGAATTTTTTGAACCTTGTTGGTGGTTGACATTTTTAAAGGAATTTATACGTTTGGCTCTAGATTCGGGTGATAATGCTTTTTGTCGGCCTCTTTTACTAATTATATTGTGCCAATCATCACCATATTTTTGTTTGAGAGTTTCTTGACCTTTTAAACCGATTATTTTATGCCAATCATCACCGTATTTTTCTTGAAGAGATTTTACACTTTTTTTATTGAGGATTTTCATAAAATCGTTACCATATTTTTCTTGTAATGCTTGGGTTGCGTTTTTAATGTGTTCTTTTCTCCAATCACTACCATATTTTTCTTGTAATGCTTGTTGTGCTAATTTCACTAATTGTTTACTACCACCACGTCCACCTTCAACTATATTGTAGGTGTCTTTACGTTTAATGAAATCAGAATTAACAACTTTAATTTCTTCGGTAAACATATCGATTTCGTTGTCAAAGTATTTTAGGATTTCTTTTTTGAAGTTATGTTTACTGTATTTTTTAATAGCTCTTTGAAGATTTAGACCAGAACCAAGATAACCATCATTAAGATTTTTAGTTTGATGAACACCGATGTAAATTTTATTATTGATCAAATTTGTGGTTTTATAAAGATAATAAATAATTCTGTCTGACATGACTTTTCTCCTCGGTTAAGTTGTGTTGGATAGGGTTGGGTACTGGTAATACTCAACCCACTTAAATTTATTTATATAATTCTTAAAAGATTAACTTTAAATTTAATGGCTGTTTAGCTGAGATGGATTAGCGTCTGCCTGAAGAGCAGGAGAGGTCGGATCGATACCGACAGCAGCCACCATTTGTTCTTTGACATCATAAACATTTTTGGGAATGTATCGAGGCGCACTCATAATGCGTATAGTCGTAACTGGTAATTGAAAATGTGGGATCATACCCCACCATTCCCACCAGAAATAAAAAATTAGAAGATTGATTTCAGCAACAAAAAACAATTCTACCTTCAATAGAAAAAAAGTCAATCTGAAATTTTTTAAATATGTGGGGCATTAGCTTAATGGGAAAGCCGTAGATTTGCAATCTACAGACCATCGGATCAGTACCGATATGCTCCACCAATTTTATAGGACTGTAGCTCAGTTGGTTAGAGCATTGATCTGATACATCAAAGGTCCCCAGTTCAATTCCGGGCAGTCCTACCATTATTGAGGAGAGGTTGACAGTGGGGAATAGTCACACTACGGAAGCAGTATAGACACTTCGTGTGTCTTGGGGTTCGAGTCCCTTCCTCTCCTCCGATATATTGCACACTTTATAATAATTATATTCAAAATGGTTGTCGGGTGGAATAAATATTGTAGGTAGTCCAAGAAGTTCTATAAGAAAATATATATTAAAGAGACAAAACAATGTTTGTGATATCTGTGGTTTAGGTCAAGAGTGGAATGATTCGGAAGGATACTCTAATTGGTAAGAGATTAGTCTTGAAAACTAATGTATACCTTAACCGGTTATGGGGGTTCAAGTCCCTCTCCTTCCTCCATTTTATACTACTCGGTAGGTTGGCATCTTAGAATGGCTCATATCCATTTTAAATAGGGTTCGATTCCCTGGAGTAGTACCATTTAACACCCAGATGGTGGAATTGGAATACACGACAAGCTCAAACCTTGTTGCCTTCGGGATTGAGAGTTCGAGTCTCTCTCTGGGTACTTTTTTAATTAAAAAGAGCTTGACTTTGGTTTTGATATAAATTATATTAGTAATGTTCTTTGAAATATAAATATACCCCTCTATCATAATTGGAAATGAAATAGTCTTCTAAACTATTATATACAGGTTCGAATCCTGTGGGGGGTTCCAAAAAAAAAATAAAAAAGACTTGATTTTGATTTTGATTTAAATTATATTAGTATTGTTCTTTGATAGATAAATACGTGAGTGGTGGAACTGGAATACACATGTGGTTTAAGCCCACATGCCTTCGGGATTGAGGGTTCGACTCCCTCCTCACGTACCAAATATATTGCGGGGTCGAGTAGTAGTCTAGCTCGTGAGTCTCATAAGCTCATCTTCCAGAAATGGAAGCGCAGGTTCGAATCCTGCCCCCGCTTCCAATTTTTATCTGGAATTAGCATAGTTTGGTTATGCGCTTGGTTTGGGGCCAAGATCACGGGGGTTCAAATCCCTCATTCCAGACCATTTTGTAGGAGATTAGTTCAATTGGTCAGAACCTCATATTCTGAGTATGACAATTCCCGTTCGAATCGGGAATCTCCTTTTTGAAATTTTACAGGGGATATATTTGGTTTCGACATGATTGTGGAATAATGAATTGCAAGTAGAGGATAGTAGTTGGCCTCTTAAAAATCTACTAAATTATAAATGCTGAAGATTATTCTTTTGCTGTAGCAGCTTAACTAAAAGTTGCTATATTCTATAATAAATTATCGATTGTAGAATGAATAAATAAGATAACGCATTCCTATTTGGTTGTTCCAATAATAGGATTAGAAAAATGAACATATATTTAATTAGAATTTGTTTGTAGATGCTTATTAGATGAATATAAAATACAAACTAAACTTGTAGAAATTTATTAGGATGTAATTGTGGACAGGGGTTCGACTCCCCTTATCTCCATTTTTTAAAATAAATAAAAAAAGACTTGATTTTGATTTTGATTTAAATTATATTAGTATTGTTCTTTGAAAATATAGAAAAAAATAACCGTTGCTTGAAATGGTTTGTCAAATCATAAAGATTTGACATAAAAGATAGTATGTTGTGAAACATATAAAGGTGGGTATCCGATTAACCACCACCAATAAAATGGTCTAATTAAGCAAGCTCATCCCTGCAAATTTCAATTACAAGTTGGAATTGAGTAAGGAAGATGACGGTAAAGGGTGTAATAACCAAAAGCATCTGTTAAATATGTAGGGATACATATTTTTCACCTATCCAGCATCCAATTATGAGGGAAAAGAGTAGATATATTGTTCGAGTCCTGCAAACAAGAGCTTTATATCAGATTGAAAGGTTTTTGGTACATCTATAATTATAGGTATCATTAGTCTTGAAAATCCGAGAAGTAATCCGCAAGATGAAACTTACGAGGTGTGTGATATTTCGTAGTACAAAATATTATGAAGTCACTGGTTCGGCACATCTCAATCGGTTGCTATTTAGCTCAATGGTAGAGCGTCAGATCGTCAATCTGAATGTTTAAGGTTCAAATCCTTGAATAGACCTAACTAAAATGCAAAGACCGAACCGGTATGTGATGAAAGTTGCTTAATCCTGCACAATTAGTATTGAATGTAGGTAGATGATTTCTCGCAAGGAAAGAATCTGTTGATAGGAAAATGCACCTAATGGTTTAGCGACCGTGAACTGTCCGCAAGATAGAGGGTAATTTGAATGTTGAATAGTTGCATACGACAAGTGAACCGCTACACTTTAAAAAAGGCAGCAATGTTGGTCTACTTTCAAGAGAAAGTGGATAAGATTTTAACATAATGAGTTGCATCGTTATGGTACGGAATCAAAAGGATCAACACAAAAGGCGTAATCTCAACCTAATTCAATTATATAAATATTTTAAAAGGGGCATGTTGTAATGGTAACATAACAGTCTCCAAAACTGTAGATAGGAGTTCGATTCTCTTTGCCCTTGCCACTTTTAAAAGGAGTTTATATGATTAAATCTAAATATTTAATAATAACTATTGTGATTTTGGTGTTATCATTAGGTATGGTTTGCAATACTAATAATATGTTAAAAAGAAATATACAAAGGCAAAATTCTAATATTGAAGCAATCAATGATACTATTAATATATATCGAACACAAAATGATTTATTGGTATCTGAAAAGATGGCAATATCATCTACAAACAAAGAATTAAAAATTCTCAATTCTGATTTATACAACGAAAAGAAAAACTTAGAAAAAGAATTAAATATAATATCGAATGCTTATCAGAGATTACGTATGCAGGGGATTGTAAATACCAAATACGATACTGTTATAATTGATAAGGATATACTTGATTCAAACACAAATAGATTCACATTAAAGTCTGAACAGAAAGACAGTATAGTAACTACATTTGTTACAGCATCTTTAGATGTATTATGTTTTATGGATTCATCCGATATAATCAATTCTGATATTGAATCAACATTTAAAGTTGATGGATTAAAAGTAAATATAATTACTGGGTATAGAAGAAAAGGATTGTTTAGAAGAGATGAACAATATATAATTTCTGTTACTACTAATGATGAACGATTTATTATTAATGATATAGATAGTTGGACTAAACACGATGAAAAATCAAGACCCTATATTAATATGAGACCTGGATTTTTAGTAGGTGGTATTTATAATCCATTTACAAATGATGTTAGTCTTGGTATTGGAGTTGGTATTATTTTTTCAATGGGAAGATAATTCTTGATTTGATAGTATAAAAATACTATATTGATTATAAGTTCTTTGACATATATAGTAATCTCCTAATAAAAGGAGAATGATTATGAATTTTATAACTATGTTTTGGGTTATTTTTGGGATACTTTTTGGTGTGTCTGGATGTTTGTTTTATATGTATTTCAGGGATAAGTTAAGGCTAACAAACGAAAGGATAACTACTTGTTCCGATGACATATATAAAGATATCGATGACATATATAAATATATAGATACCGAGTCAAATTCATTGACGATTAGAATTGATGATGAAATTAGATCGGTATACGAGAAAATGAACACCGATAATAGAAAAATAAAAACAATGGTTCAAGAGTTATCAAAAGATATGTTGGAATGTTTTTCTAAATCCAAATTAGAATTTGAAAAAAATAATGATGAAGTACAAAATCGGTTGAATAAAATGTGTGAGGATGTTGACGAGTTTGAGATAAAAATAAAAGCATTACTTGATTCAAGACTTGATAGAATGTATAATAAAATAATCTATACTGTTACAGCATCAAGTAATGATAGAGATGTTAGGTTTTCGGATAAACAATAAACAATAAACAAAAAATGATGGAGATTACTATATAAAATACTCCTATAGTTCAAATGAATAGAACATTTCGCTACGAACGAAAAAATGAGGGTTTGAGTCCTTCTGGGAGTACCATTTAACAAAGGAGATTAATTCTGAAAAATAAATGGAAGCATCAAGGAATAATTCATCTAAATGATAAGAGGTTTATTTTTATACCAGAAGGTGAAAAGTTGTTTATTAAGTATACTTGTGTAATAACTAATTAAAGAAAATTTGAACTTTTTGTAAAAAATATGTACTTTTGTCCCAGAATTTATATAAATACATATAAAGGAGATGGATGAATATGAAATTGTCAGATTATGCTAAAGAACAGGGAGTTTGTTATAGAACCGCGTATAGATGGTTTAAAGAAGGGTTAATACCAAACTCAAGACAATTAAGGACAGGTACTATATTAGTAGATAAAGAATCTAAAGATATTAAAAATAAGATAGTTGTTTATTGTCGGGTAAGTAATCATTCAAGAAAAGAAGAAATGGAGTATCAAGTTAATAGATGTATAGAGTATTCTAATACAAAAGGATATTCAATAGAAAAGGTTTACAAAGAAGTTGCCTCTGGAATGAATGATAATAGAAAAGAATTATGGAAAATGATAGATTCAAATCCTTCTATTATAATTATAGAACATAAGGATAGATTAACAAGATTTGGTTTTAATTATATTGAAAGATTACTTAATAAAATAGGATGTCAAATTGAGGTTATGAATAAAGATCAAGAAGATGAAAAGGATTTACTAAAAGATTTAGTTTCAATTATAACTTCTTTTTGTTGTAGATTATATGGATTACGAAGAGGATACAATAAGGCGAAAAAAATTAAGGAACAAATTGATAATGGTAACATATAAATTTAAGATACAGAATGATATTGATATAGGAGATTACGTAAGGGAGTTTAATAACGTAATAAGGTTTTCCTATAATAGATTTATAGATGATAAAACATTATCCTTGTCTGATGTGGAGAAGTTGGTTAAGTCAAAAATGAATAATATAAATTTTCTTGATGCCTCATTAATAAAGGTTGCAGTAAATAAGGCCAAAGGTAAGAGTAATGATAAAGGAATAGTTTTTGGTGGTTATGGTAACTTCATAAAAAGATGTAGGAATTTAATATCTAAAGATGAATATAAGAAGTTAAGGAATGAACCATTAATGTTGAGGGGTTCCAAATCAGATAATAAAGGTAATAGAAAATGTGAATTAAGAATCATAGAGGACAATTCAATATTACTAAAGTTAAATAAAGAGACTCATATACGGGTTCAATTACCAAGAATGAATAAGAATCAGAAGTCAATATTAAGTAAGGTACAGATATTATCTGAGGAGAATAAAGGTTGTTTTTCAATAGAAATCAATAATGATTATGTTTATATCATCATTGATGAAACTTTAGTTTGTAAAGAAGAGAGAGAAGTTATTAAGGATAGGATTTTGTCATTTGATTTAAATCCAAACTATATTGGTTTATCCATAATAGATTGGAGGGATCAAGACAATAAAGAAGTTATACATAAGGAAATAATATCCTTTAAGGACATAAATGATATAGATGTTCGTGGATTACCATCAACGGACAAAAGAAAGATTAAGGTAAACAACAAAAGAAAACATGAGGTTTTTAATGTTTCCAAATATATTATCAATCTTGTTAAACATTATAATTGTGATCTTGTATGTTTTGAGAAGTTAAACATGAAGAGTCAAAATCATAAAAAGGGCAAGAGGTTTAATAAATTAGTAAATAATAATTGGTTAAGACAACCTTTTATTCAGAACTTAATTAAGAGATGTAACATAGAGAACATAAGGCATCAGGAGGTTGCACCTCAATATTCATCTTTTATAGGTCAAATTAATAATCCTAAAGATATTGATTCTGTTGGTGCATCAATTGAGTTATCAAGAAGAGGATATTTATTTAACAAAATATATAAAGAAAAATCATTACCAAAACAAGATATAGTTTTCCCAGAATTTAATATTGGTTCTTTAGATGATCATTGGAAGAAAACACTAAAGAATAACCTAAACAATATTAAATCATGGATTGACCTATATAATGTTTTTAAGAAATCTAAATCCAGTTATAGGTTTCTTTTTTCCAAAGATAAATTCTCTGGGAATTCTTTAAGGTTATTTTCTGTCAATAGCAACATCATGTTGTATATTTGTACATGAAATATCTAACTGTTGATGGAATAATATGTAATAGAAAAGATTATGATGATAATTATGAAGTTATTAGAACTATAAATACAAAATGTGGAGTAAAGAAAAAATTACATATTATTTTTTTTAGATGAACTTGGAGAAGATGATGAAACAACAGAAGATCCAGAAGAAGCAAAATTTTTAGTTCCAAAAACTAAAGTAGAATGTAAACGTAAATCTGTTTAACTTAAAAAAGGAGTTTGATTATGAGTTTGAAACCTTTCATTGGTAAATTTTTTGTTCAACCTATTGATGAACAGGAAGAAGTATCTGAATCTGGTATTATAACCTCAATCCGATCTACGGATGAAAAACCGTATATATCTGGAAGAATTGTTGATATTGGTGAAGGTTTTCCTATTACCGATCCAAATCCCGATAATACACGAATTAAAAGAACAGTCTTGGAAGCGAAGGTAGGAGATACAGTAATCTATAATAGAGCAGCTGCTATTCCTATTAAATACAAAGGAAAAGACTATTTTATTATAGTAGAAAGAGATATTATTGCAATCGATTCTACTAACTAAAAATATAAATATGTAAAACGCTACATCTTAGAAGAGTAGATATTTTAGTATTATTTTTAAATTATTCACGGAGCACCGTAAGGGCTCCAATTTAACCATCTAAAGGAGGTTTTATATGTTTACTTATGGAGTAACAACAAAAAGTACAGGTCCAATTACAGTTGATTCGTTTAATTCTTTTTTTGATCCATTTTCAGACTTAATGTTTAAAAGAGCATTTGATGAAACATTTTGTTTTCCTAAAAAGAAAGATTTAGGATATCCAGTTGATCTATATATGTTAAATGAAGATTCATTATGTATAGATATAGCTGCTGTTAATATTGATATTAAAGATATTGATATTACAATTAAAGATGATATCTTGAGAGTTTTGTATGACAACAAGAAACCAAAAGAAGATACTGATGAAAAATCATATATCTTAAATGGAATTACTCATAAATCTTTCGATTTTTCTTGGAAAATTAATACAACTAAATGTGATTTAGAATCTATTAATGCTGAACTTGAAAGGGGATTACTTCATATTGTGATTCCATTTAAAGAAGAGACTCAGAAGAAAAAAATAGAAATTAAACAAAAATAATTTTTATGTGTGTTGTACACCTATTTAGGGTACAACACACGACAATTAAAAAATATCTATTCTTCTATTAAAATTGGAGAAATGATGGCTTGCGTATTAAAATTGAATTCTGGATATGCTCCTATTGGAATTTATACTTGGCAAGAAGCTATATGTGACTGGTACAATGGGAAGGTTGAAATAATCGAAACATATGAAGATAAAATTCTTCACGCCGGATTTGACAGGCATTTAAATACTTGGAAAACAGTTATGGAAATGCCTGCGGTTGTTAGATTGTTGCATTTTGTTATACCTAAAAAAAATATGAGATTCTATCAACCGTTCACAAGAAGAAATATCTATGTAAGAGATAATGGAATATGTCAGTTTTGTGGTAAAACTCTTACTATGAAAACAATGACTCTTGATCACGTAATACCAAAATCAAGAGGAGGTTCTACTTCTTGGACTAACATTGTGTGTTCTTGTGTTAAATGTAATAGTAAAAAAGGAAACAAAACACCGGCTGAAGCTAATTTGACATTAATCAATAAACCAGTAGCTCCTGCTTTTTCGGATGATTACTTGAGTGGATGTATAAAAAGATTGAAAACTATTCCATTGATAATGAGTAATGAAAAATGGAGAAGTTATATTTATTGGAATGTTGAATTAGAAAATAATTAAAGGAGAGTTTTACTCTCCTTTTTTTATATAAATACATAGAAGGAGGGTGGATGTCAATATTAGATCATTTAAATATAATTATGGAATCGAAAACTGTTAATGAATTTTATCACGGTTCTCCGTATGATTTTGATACTTTTGATATAGACAAAGTTGGAACTGGGGATGGATTAAGTAAATTTGGATTTGGTTTATATTTTACAGACTCCGAAGAATTAGCAAATTATTATGCAATAGATGGTTCTATTGGTGATAAAAAACAAACAGGATTAAATATATATCAAGTTCGATTATTTGAATTGGATAATTTTTATGAGTGGGAACAAGAAACACCTCCTGATATATATGATTGTGTGATAAGAAAACTAAGAAGTCTTGAATATGAAGATGATGCTGATGAAATAGAACAAGACTATGAAGATTATGGTGATAGGTGGTCAATAGAAAGCTTATATGCTTTTTTAACTGCAATATTTGACTCTGATAGAGAAACTTCTGAATTTTTATATAAATGTGGGATTAGTGGTGTAATTGCAGACGATCTTCAAGGTAGAGGAAGAATATATGTAACATATACTGATAAAATTATAAAACTTATTAATAGATGGAAAGTAGGGAAAAGATAATAAATTTATAAATACTATTATTAAATTGGTATTTATAACTAGGAGAATATAATGAGATTTGAAAATTATTATTATGAGAATGATCCAGACCTTATCGGTTTGAATGAAAGTCATCCATTTGATAGATGGTTGGGTGGTGTTATTAAGGGTGCAATGTCTAAGGCTACAAAATTGGCTGGTAGAAAGATTAAACAGGCATTGGATTCTAGACCTATTAATTGGAAATCTAATGATATAAAAGAATTAAGAGAAGTAGATGAATATGCCTATCAGAATATCTCACAAGATTTATCTAATAACTTAATTAATAATAAAGCATTAAAAGATGAGGCAAAACCATACCCTAAAAGAGTTACAAGAGCAATATACAAAGGTGATGAAAATGATTTTGAAAGATTAAAAGATAAGATAGTAGAAATTAAAACATTAGATAAAAATGATTTAGTTCCTTTAACACAGAACGATGTTATTACTGTTTTTGAACTTGATTTAATTACTGGTGGATGGGGTAAAATATTTTTAATTGATTTATATACCGAAGATGGTAAGACTGCTCCATTTATAGGTATTAGTAAAACAGCAGAAAATTATTATAAAGATGTACACGGTATGCCATTTAAAGAATTTGTAAGACAAAGAAAAACATATTCACGTATGGGAAGAGATATTCCTAAAAAGAAATCACCAACAAAAAAAATTGAATTGAAAACAAAACAATCATTTGGATATCAAATTATTTCGGAACCTCAATATCACGATTTTATACAAAAATTAAATGCAAATGCAAAGACTAGAGGAGAAGAATTTAATCTACATAAAGACTTTGATGGTATGATGTTTACTTTTAAAGGTAAAGAATTTGATAGAGTTTTTGTTTTGGAATATGTGGCAGAAGATAGGGATGAATCATTAGATAATTATTTAATAGTATTCGATGGTGAATCTTCTTTTGAAAAAGCATTGGATGCTGGAATAGATACTGAATATTTAGGACATTCATATAAAGTAGAATGGCAAGATTCTATCTCTCTTGACGATTTATTGTCATTGAGTTTAGATACGAGAGAAAAAATAAAAAAAGATATGGGTGATATTAAAACCGATAAGGTAGAAGATAAATATAAAAAAATTCCTATTACATCAGTAGATTGGGAAAAAATTATAAATATTATGTCACCTAAAAAATTAGAGTCTATATCTTTTAGTAGATATGTATCGTTACTAAAAGAAAATGAAAAAGATGAATTGTTAGATGAAGAAAAAATAAAACAACATCTATCTTTTGTTAAAAAATATACAAATACAGAATTAGATACATTGAAAAAGAAATTTAATTTAAATATCGAAGAGGGTATTAAATTAAAATTGAAAATCGAAGATGATGAAAGAGATTTGCATTTTTCAGTAGTTAAAATAAAAATGGAAGATGATGCTGTTGAATATGATATAATAATAACCGATGAAGTTGGGAAAAAATTAGAAGAAATTTTTGGAATTGATTTTGAAGATGAAGAGTTTATGTTAGTTCCAGATTATGAAGATGAAGAAACAGAAGAATAACATAATTTAAAGGATAATAAATGTCATTTATTCAATACAAAAAAGAAAAAGTTTTATTAGAATCTATTAGAACATCCAATAAAAATTATATAGTTGTGTATCCTGGTAGGTTTCAACCATTTCATATAAATCATTATGAAACATATAGAAATCTTGTTAATGAATTTGGAGTTAATAATGTCGTAATAGCAACATCCGATAAAGTAGAACCAGAAAAATCACCTTTTAATTTTGAAGAAAAAAAGAAAATAATTACTACGATGTTTGATGTTGATGAAGATAAAGTAATTAAAATTAAAAATCCATATGCACCCGTAGAGATACTTGAAAATTTTGATGAAAATACTGTTTATATAACTGCTGTTGGAGAGAAAGATGCTGATAGATTAACTAAAGGAAAATATTTTTCTGATTATGATGAAGATAATATTGAAGATAAAGTTGGATATGCTGATGGTGGATATGTTTTCGTTACACCACCAAATACGAATTATTATGGAGATGAAAAAATTAGTGGTACTTTAGTAAGAGAAGTTTTTAGATCGGGTAATGAAGAAGAACAAAAAAGATTATTTATTACTTTATATAAAAAATTAAACAAAGAAATATTTGAATTAATAACAGATAAATTTTAAAGCGAGATTATATTATGAAATTTTATGAATACTATCATATTGAAGATTCTTTATTGGTTGAGGGTGGAGGATATGGTCATTTGTTACATCCATTTGAGGATAATGATTTAACCTTTGGTGAGATGAAAGAGATGATAACAAAAACACTAACAGGCGATCTTAAAACCACACAAGAAAAAACCGATGGTCAAAATATTATGATTACTTGGAAAAATGGTAAACTAAGAGCTGCTAGAAATAAAGGTCATATTAAAAATCAAGGAGCAAATTCTTTAGATTTAGATGGAATCACTAAAATGTTTGATGGTAGAGGTGAAATACAAGATGCGTTTACATACGCATTTAAAGATTTACAATCTGCTATTGGGGCATTGCCTGATGAAACAGTAAATAATATATTTGAAGATGGTAAGAAATTTATGTCTGTTGAGGTAATTTATCCACAAACAGAAAATGTAATACCTTACGATGCATCATTGTTAGTCCCACACGGAGTAATTGAATATGATATGGATGGAAATGCTATTGGAGAAGATAAAGATTCTGCAAGAGAAATGTTTAAAATAATTCAAGAAACTAATAATGCAGTTCAATCACATTTTAGATTAAGACCTCCACACGATATCCAAGGATTAAAGATAGTAGATTTTAAAGAACAACAAGATAAATTTTTTAATAAAATTAATAGGGTATTAAATAAGTATGATTTATCAGATACCAATACATTATTAGATTATAAAAAAGAATGGTGGAGAAATTATATTACTAAAATTGCATCTGAGTTTGAGACGAAATTGTCAGATGAAGCATTACAATTATTAGTAGATAGATGGTCAGAAAATAAAAAATCTATAACTATTTCTATGATTAAAGAATTAATAGATTCAAATGAGTTTGTTGTTTGGATGGATAACTTTGATAAAAATAAATTAGCGTCTATGCAAAAAACTTCAGTTAAACCTTTTGAATTATTATTTCTTGACTTAGGTGTTACTATATTGAAAAATATGAAACAGTTTTTAGCATTAAATCCTGATAAATCACTTAAAAGAATTAAGGATAATTTATCAAAACATATAAATACATTAAAGGATAGAGATGATCTATCACAAAAAGATATAGATAAATTAGAATATGAACTAAATAGATTAGAACAAATAGGTGGATTAGAGAATATAGTTCCGACAGAAGGTATTACTTTTATGTTCGGAAATAAAGTATATAAACTTACTGGTACATTTGCTCCAGTAAATGCTATTTTAGGAATGGGTAGATATTAAAAAAGGAGTTGTAATGAATAAAAAAAATATGAAAATATTTAATCACTATAAAAACAAAGGGATGAGTTCTGATAAATTAGAAATTCTTAAAAAAAGATTGGGTATTGTTGATAGAAATTATAAAAAAGTAAAACCAATTGAAGATGTAAAAGAAGAAATCATTGAAGAAAAAGTTTCCGAGGAAATTGAAGATGTAAAAGAAGAAATCATTGAAGAAAAAGTTTCCGAGGAAATTGAAGATGTAAAAGAAGAAATCATTGAAGAAAAAGTTTCCGAGGAAATTGAAGATGTAAAACCTAAAGTAACACATAGAAGAGGAAGACCTCGTAAAAATAAAAAGGAGAATAACGATGAATGACAAAAAGAAAACAGAATATTTGAATTACTATGTTTCTCTTGTTCAAGAAAAATCTATTAATTTATCTCAAGCTACAACTAGACTTGCAAATGATCTTTGTATCACTGAGGGAGAAGCTTTTGATATGTTAAATCCACATACTGTTGCAACAAAACACATGATTGAATCAGCATCTAAATATATGTCGGAAGATGTTGAAGATGAAGAAGAAGATGTTGAAGATGAAGAAGAAGATGTTGAAGATGAAGAAACGGATGACGTAGATGCAACAGAGGCAATGGATGTTGACCCAGATTGGGCAAAGCATTATACAATGGCACAAGAAGTTGCTAAATGGGCAGATGGATTATCAGAACACGAAGATGCTAAAATAGTAGAACTTGCTTGGAAAGTAGAAACAGCAATTAAAAATATTCTTCCTACAATAAAAGAAATGGAAGAAATTATCTAAGAGGTGATGCTATGAGTTTTTTAGAATATCTAGATGATTTAGAAGATGACCCTGACGAAATAACTATTTCGGAAGCAAGAAAAATTCTAAATACTGCAAGAAATGAATACTTAAAGGATGTAAAAATAGTATTATAAAGATTTAAATATTTATTGAAAAATATGTAAAGAATATGTTAAAATAATTTAAAAAGTTTGGTAATTATGAATAGACAATATATAAATACAATTGAGGGATATAACGGTCCCATCAACGAAAATGAAGAAGAATATTATAGGTCATTAAAGAGTCGAGTATCGTTGCTCACCGTTATCTCTTTAATTGACCTTTTTTTATTTGGATGACATAATGATACGTAGAAGTCAAATGAATATATCTTACGGTAATAGAGGTAAATTAGAATCTCTTGATTCTGTATTTGAGGAATCAAGAAGAGTAGTTAATCTTTATATAGAGTCATTATGGAAACGGAAGAATTTTGTATCTAAGTTTGTTGATTTTAAGGTTGAGACGTGGTTATCCTCAAGGATGCAACAATGTCTGGGTAAACAGGCATTGGAGATAGTAAAGTCACAAAGAAAGAAGAAGAAAAAGACAATGCCTATATTTAAATCGGATGTTATAAATCTTGATTCGAGGTTTGTTGATATTCAATTTAACAATAACAGTTTTGATGTTTGGGTTAAGTTATCCTCAATAGGCAACAAAATATCCTTAAAGTTACCTTCAAAGAAACATAAACATTATCACAAATACAATGATTGGTCCTTAAAGAAATCAATAAGATTGAGGAAGTTTGAGGATAATTATTATGTTGATTTTTACTTTGAAAAGGAATCTCCAGAAACAAAAACAGAGGGAAAAGATATTGGTTTGGATTGTGGATATAAAAAGTTACTAATATCCTCAGAGAATAAAGTTTATGATACAGGTCTTGAAAAAGTTTATGAAAAGATATCAAGAAAGAAACAAGGAAGTAAAAGATTCAAAAGAACCCTTATAGAAAGAGATAATAAAATAAATGAATCCGTAAATAAACTTGATATTGACAACATAAAAACTATTGTCGTCGAAGATTTAAAAAATGTTAAACATAAATCTAAAGGTAAAATAAATAAAAAATTCAATAATAAATTACAAAGATGGTCTTATTCAAAGGTTTTGAATAAACTATTACATCACTGTGAAGAAAATGCAGTTAATTACCTTACGGTAAATCCTGCATATACATCACAGACCTGTAGTAAATGTGGATTTGTTCATAGGAATAATCGCTCAAACGAAAAATTCTTGTGTCTAAATTGTGGATATAAAACTGATGCAGACTTTAATGCCTCAGTTAATATACTACATCGAGGAGTTTATAGTCCCTCTACCACGAAAGAAAATGTAAAATGAATATTTCACATTTTTCAATACTTTTTGTAACTATATTCTAAAGATGATATTAATAAAGTTATTAAAGACATTAATGATGGTTTTATCAATAAATCAGAAATTATTAATGTCTTACACTTTATTAAAAATAAAATATAAATATTAGGAGAATCTAAATGTCTTATATTAAATATTTAACAGAAAAAACAAGTCTTTTTGAAAATGAGATGGAAACCAAAGATGTAAACCTTGATACTGCTATTTTTGTCACCAAATTGGCGATCGCCGATTCGGCGATTGACATTTTTGAAAAAGAGTTTCCGGAAGATAAACGTCCACGAGATGCAATCAAAACAGCGCGAGAATATTTATTGAATAAAGACGATGCGACGGCTCGTGCGGCTGTTGATGCGGCTGCTGATGCGGCTGCTGATGCGGCACGTGAAGTGGCGGCTTATGCAGTTTGTGCTGCTGATCCGGCTCGTGTGAATGATGCGGCTGATGCGGTGGCTTATGTATCTCGGTTGATGCGGATTATACAAAAATCATAAATATAGATATATCTACGGTATTGTTAGATATTCGAGATGCTTCGAAAGAACTAATACGTAGACGTAGATTTGATCTTAGAAAAGGTCAAGCAATGATGATTGTATTAAACGGAATTAATAAAGAACTTTATGATAAAATAACAGGAACAGAAAATGATCCTTTTTATGATAATAAAAAAATTCCAAATTTCGAAAAAGCAGTTTTGCAATATTATAAAAATAAATAAAAAAGACTTGTTTTTTATATAGATTTATTATATTATATACGTGACATTGAGAATTAAAAATTATGGAGGTTTATTATGTATACTCACGAAGGCACTACTCAACACGAACATTCAAAAAATCACGCAATAGAACTCTTCTCTAAAACAGGTTCTCCTGAAACTGCATTAAAGAATAATGTTGCATTGGTTTCTGGATTCTCTCCAGCTATTCTTGCATCAATATTTGATGGAACAGATTTTTCTCCAATTGGTATTGAACAGAGCAAGATAAAGTTAAAACCATTCCAAAAGAAGATATTGAAAAAATATATAATGAACAAGACCCGTTTGGTGTTTGAAAGGAGTTTATAATGTTTTATGTTGGAGTTGCATTACTTTCTGTTTTAATTTTGGTATTGTTTTTTATACTTAGACATTTTAATCAATCGATTAATTCTTTAGGATATTTAATTGGTAAATTTGCTCAAGTAAATCAAACAATTTATGATAGACAAAATAATATTACTAAACGGTTGTCTGAGAATATAGAAAAAATCCATAAGACTTCTCAACATTTAGTAATACTTAAACAAGATTTATTGAAAATACATTCTGATATTCAAGAAAGTATAAATATTAATAAAGAATTAGAATCTGAAATGGAATCAGCAACAAGAAAAAATATCGAATCTATTAATGCACAATTAAAGAATCAACTAAAAAATCTTAAAGCAATTCCCCATGAGTATGTACAGAAAAAATCGAAATAATAGGAGGTTGTGGATGTCCGAGATTGGAACTCATTCGTTTAAATGTGATAATTGTGATTTTGTAAATGAATATACCCTTAATTACGAAAAACCACCAGAAGTATGTCCCAAATGTAATATAGGTAAATTAGAAAAACAATTCTCTCCACCTACTGCATTTGACTTGATTGGACCAGGATTCTATATTAACGATTATGGAAAAAAAGCTTGGAAGAAAAATTTATCTGTTAGTGATAGTGCTAAAGTTCTTCTAGGAGAAAAAGACCCATATTAAAAGGAACTATTTATGAACATCGGACTTGATTTAGATAATACATTAATCTATACTAATATAGTACAAGATACATTAGATGAGTATGGCAGAGAACTTCCATCTGAGGTAAGAACAGAAATCCTCAGACGATTTAAACTTCCCGAATACAATTGCTATGTTCCTGCACTTAAAGGTGTTAAAAGATCACTAAATATATGGAAAAGACTTGGTTATAAATTAATAGTAATTACTGCAAGACCTTCTGAAATAGAAAAAGATACTATTGATATGGTTAAACGATTATTTCCTGTAGTAGATAAAGTGATTGTAGTTTCAAATAAAGAAAAGAAACAAACCTTAGTAAATGAAAATATTGATGTATTCGTAGATGATGCCGGACATTTTCGTTTTCTTCGGGGAGTGCTTCTTTAATATTTTTCTGAACAAAACAAAAATATAAACGTAGTAAAAGGACTAGAGAATATCTTCATATGATAGGTTATCACACTCAATTAAAATCAATAATAGAAAATAAAAATATTAACTTAGCAATGTTGTCTATACTAGAAACATATGTGGGTGATTCACATAAAAATTATAAACCAAGTCTTCTAGATATGACATCTTTTTTGTGTTGGAATACCTCGGATAATATTCGATTCAGTATTGATAAAACAAGGAACTTGTCAGGATTTGTTAAAGATAAACAATATGATGTTATTATATATGAAACTCCAAAAAATAATTCATATCTTAATGATATTAAAGAGAAAATTAAAACCTTCAAAAAAATTAAAAATCATAATGGGATTATTATAGTTAAAGCTAATGACTTCCGAATCAAAGGAAGACTATTGGGAACCTTTGAAGTTAAACAAGTCTTTCAATATGGGGGGTTTTTCCTATCAGATAACATCATATATAAGCATAGTATCAATACTTCCTTCAATTCAACACTTGCTACCAAATATAACCATTCTGAAATAATTCACAGTAATTTTTTAATATTCAAATAAAAAAGGATTATAAAATTAATTATAATCCTTTCATATTGCATAAATGTAAATTGAATACTATTCGACTTCTTCTACCGTTTCTTTTTTGGTAATGGTTTTAGAGATCGCCTTTTTAATAGCTTCTTTCTTTTTTGCTCTAATGCTTAGTTTTGCATCTTTTCTTTTCTTCTTCTCTTCCTCTTTTGCTTTCGCCTTAGCATTTCTCTTATCCATCTCTTCTTTATCTAATCTTTCAATAAGTTCTGGATAAACATCTTCCATCTTACCAGATGCAACAAGTCTCTTATAATTTCCATGTACTGTTTGAGCTGCAATACCTGTTATCTTTGAAATTTCTGATTTTCTCATAGTATTTCTCATAAGTAATTCTCTTGCCAATTCTGCTCTTGACTTGTACTCTTTTCCTTCAAATTCAATCTTTGCCATAATAAACCTTACTCCTTTTTAAATGTGAAAAATTAATCTTCAATGGTGTTAAATTCTCTTGCTTCTTCTTCGTTTTTAAATTTTGGATCAATTACTGGAATAGGAGGAGTAGTAATAGGCAATCCCCAAGGATTAGGTGCCCAAGTTACATATATCTTATGTGGGTCTGAACTGTGTATCTCCTTTTTTGAATCAGACTTGGTGTTGTTTGGATATACTGCTCTCTTTCCATCATATCTCTTAGTAACAAGATTCTCTGCTATCTTTTTCTCAATGTTCTTTTTAAGATTTGTTTTCTTTACCGACTTATTAGTCTTGGATAAATGATTCCGTATCCTTCCGTGAACGGATTGAACAGTCATCCCAAATTCTTTGGCATACTTTTTCTTAGATTCAGGAGTATCTAACAACTTACCATTATCATAAAAAACTCTAACTGCCTCTGCCTTAGACTTGTATTCAACACCCTTGTACACAAACATAAACATATACTCCTTTATTCAAGTAATAATGTGTTGCAACTATTAATATCTCAAATGGAATTTAACATTTCTTCAAATGTAATTTTATTGCTCTCATACAAACCAAGAGATATTTTTAAGTTATGAATATCATCACCATTTATAACGGTGTCTCTTCTTTCCCTAATATCTAATTCCTGCTGAGTAAAATGATATGGTATATCAGGACAACTATTACTGGGATGATTAATGTTACCAAATCCCATCTTGGCGAGCTTCTCCATAAAATATCGAATATCCTGCCATAATTCATCATTATTTTCTCTTTCATCCATACGTGACTCCTTATGTTTAAGGTTTTAACTTCAATTCATACCTTTAATATAATTAATGGAACTAATGAAGTCAAGCATTTTTTAATCCCCTAATTTTTTAATCCCATAATACATCATAATATATCGGTTATCATTTAAGGATAACTCCATATCATCGTGCCAATGACCAAAATAAAAAGCTTTAAACTTAGTCTTACTCACCACTTCATCAAAATATTTCATTACAAAACACTTATGTAATAAATCTTTGCTTAATGTATGAATATTACAATACTCATTCGCTACACTCTTTGGACAAGTATGACCTAAAATATAATCCACTTTCCATCCATTCTTTTCCAAATTATCTAAACCATACATATATTCAGAATATGATGGCTGCTCCCGATCCCACCAAGTCATACCTGCGGTTCGTTGCAACTTATCTATACTATAAGCTCCACCCATTGTGAAAAAAGTAGAACCATCTATGGTATAAATTTCTCCACGATTAAACATATATACAGAATCATTGACCTTACGAATCCTTGAACCAAATTTTTCCTCCTCAGGCAATTCATAAATCAAATCCCAATTTTCGTGATTCCCAGGCACCACTAATGTAGTCCAAGGCTTATTACTTAACCAATTTAACCAATACTTTTCGTCATCTGATGGATATCTCTTCCATACTAATCCAAAATCACCCAAAATAATCAGATAATCGGACTTAGTTAAATTCTTTCCATCAGGAAAATAATCAGAACTTAATTTATGTATATCAAAACTTCCGTGTATATCTCCAGTTAAATATATCATATATCCTCTTTTTCGTATAGGTTTACTAAATCTTCTTTTCAGTATAGTTGACATATATACTATCCCAACATACCCATATTATCATCATTGTCCAAATATAAAACTAAATAATATACCTTATCCATAAACTCTTCTGCAATATATTAGATATTATCCTACGAGTACTCTTCTCAAACAAAAGAGTCCGACACACACTATATAGGGCTGATACCTAAACGAATCTATCCAATATATAATCCCGATATACTCACATGTGAAAAGAATTAACCAATGAATCTGTTATACGAGAAACAATTCGATCACTCTCCCTACAAATACATACCTCATTCTTAGAAGTAAAAAAAATTTTTCTGGAAATTTTATGCACGTAATAATATACGTTTATATCACTATTTTCCAAAACTTTTTACCTTTCCCAAATTTAAACAAAATCAAAAAACAAAAAATATGTAACCTCATTCTCAGAAGACTCAAAAAATTTTCTGGAAATTTTTCATGACCCCCTACGATAATACCCTAAAGTCCCCCATATATACATATCCCAAGCTTTTCAAATATACCCCTAGTCCCCTATAATCATATACCAGTTCCCTTAGTACTGCCCTATATTACTCTATATACATATGAGAGAACAGAAGAGACTACAGGATTCCTTATATTAGATATCAGATACCCGTAGTCAATTACTAATACCTTTTA
Source organism: Candidatus Pacearchaeota archaeon (assembly GCA_041654895.1). GTDB lineage: Archaea > Nanobdellota > Nanobdellia > Pacearchaeales > GW2011-AR1 > JAGVXH01. The sequence continues at coordinate 5,891 of JBAZCR010000004.1, read as the reverse complement.
TTTAAGATCAGATGGGTAGTACCTCTTAAACTGATAATGGTTTATACATACTTGAACTTCCTTTGTTGAATGTAGTACTAATATACATCATGTAGACAGTGAAGTCAAGTCTTTTATTTTATTTTATATATTTTCTTTTCTTGTTCCATCGTATGAATACTCCTTTAAATTAATGAATCGAGATATTTGAAAAACCAATTTTTTGCTTTAATAGATATTTCCTTATTAACATCCTTATACTCTAAACCATTTGCATTCAGAACATCAGACTCTTCCTCAATAATATCATTATGAATCCATTTAATAAAATCCCCAGTATGTTTCTTATGAGGCTCAACTGATCTAATAGTAAATACCTGTTCAATTGCCTGGTTTAAACGATTCTCGGTAACTGAATAATCAATAAATTCCATAATAGAATCTAATTTTTCGGTATCTACTGAAACAATCTTCTTGACCTTAGAGCTAGAATGTTTTTCACCCTTAGTCTTAAAGATAATCCGATTACCTTTATACCAAGTCTCCCAAACAATCCCTTCTCCAGTTACATTGTCTCCATTAATACTACTACGACCAAAATGAGTCCCAACAGGACACTTATCTTCGACTTCAAGTGTATATTCTACTAACTTATTAATAAAATATTTTGGAGTATTAAAATCAATATCAATACTATAAGTCTTAAAATCATAAATGTTATAAATATTAAATTCTGGAAAATTTAAATCTTTCCAAAACTGATTTGGTAAATATTCAGATACCATCTCTCCATCAATTTCTTCGGAAAGTTTAACTGCAAAGATTACAAACATCTTAGGTAATCCAGAAATTGCAACTCCCTTCTGAATATTACCACCACACCATTCACCAAAAATTGCAATGTGTTTGTCACTCGAATCTTTATATCTATCAACGATCTTATCAAAAAAATCATTAAAAATAGATTCATTACTCTTTGCAAAAAAAGCAAATCCAGCATTGTCCTTCATTGGTGTTATTACAGCCCTACGACTCTGAAAATAAATGTCTCCATTAGGAGAACGAACTACACTGGCATTAGTACCATGAAGCTTACAAGTGCCAGTAAAAGTAAGTGTTGGAAGTTCTTTATCATTATCATACATAGGTTCACCAGACTCATCAATTCCAACAAATCTTGCTGTATGAATGATATCCCCAATAATAGACTTATAATCTCTAATTTTAGTAAACGTAATAAACATATCAAACTCCTTTCTTAATCTCTAGTACTAATATACATCTTGGTGGCAGTGAAGTCAAGCAATTTCTAGTACATCTTTTTTTCAGTGTAGTACTATAATATACATCTTTCTATCAGTGTAATATTATAATATATTGTATCCACACATTCTTTATATGAGCATTATCTAGATGAGATCGTTTGGTGTAGACTCTTTGCTTATATGATCTGTATAGCGAGTTTCTTTTGTTGTTTATCTTTTGTATGTTTCATAGTTCAACAATCTTTCCATCGTGAAGTTCTGATTTTTCTTTCTCAGCTTCTTCAAGAGTGAGGAATAGTTTTGGTTCTCCGTCTTCATCAAGTACTATATGAGCGTATTGTATGGGGAAAGTTTCGATTACGATATACATTTTACCTCCTTTATATTATCAATTACTAATTCATCAAGACAATCAAAAGATTCTATTTCCAAAACACTAAACATCTGTTTACACATTTTATATATATCTTGTGATACCTTCATTTAACTCCCATTATTGATTAATATGATTGGATATCTGTTCAATGTATTTTTTATTCAATTTAATTTCTTTTTCATATAATGTAATTAATTCACTTGGATATGTAATACTAACATAAGTTTCATTGTCAACAATGAAATTCCATCCTTTTTTTAGTTTTTCAATGTCAAACCTTGATCCTGTATAATTCCCAAAGAATTGTCTCAATTCGTTTCTTAATTCATGCCGAATCAATCTGTTATTTCTATTTAAGTGTGAATCATTATCCATGTGAAGTATGTGATATCGATCATCTAGTTCCATTGTTGAATATGAATATTTTTTTATAAATTCCTTTTTAAAATTTAAAACATCTTCATATTTAATTGCTTGATCCTTTGAATCAAATTCTCTTCCATCATAAGCAATATAAATTTCTTTATCTTCAAATCCATCCTCAATTACTTTCTGTTTAGGAACTTTTCTTATTTCGGTTTTCATCAATACCTCATTTGTTAGAATATGTTGGGTGTTCAATAACATTATCAATAACATCTTTTGTTGAATGTAGTACTAATATACATCTTGGTGGCAGTGAAGTCAAGCAATTTCTTGTACTTCTTTTTTCAGGGTATTGATAGTATCTATTAGTTCAAAATCATCGATGAAGAAACAAGCCCTGGACCCTGAACACTTGGGAACTCTATACCAACCCAATCTTTTTTAATGATGACAGGCCATAATTTATGATTTTTGTATAATCCGCATCAACCGAGACACATAAGCCACCGCGTCAGCCGCATCATTCACACGAGCCGGATCAGCCGCACAAACTGCATAAGCAGCCACATCACGTGCCGCATCAGCCGCCATATCAGTCGCCTCATCAACAGCCGCACGAGCAGCCGTATTATCTTTATTAGATAAATATTCTCGTGCTGCCTTGATTGCGTTCCGAGGCCGTTTGTCTTCTGGGAACTCTTTTTCAAAGATGTCAATCACCAATTCAGCGACAAAAATAGCAGTATCAAGGTTTACATCTTTGGTTTCCATTTATACTTCCTTTGTTGAATGTTTACTCTCTTAATCTCTAGTACTAATATATATTATGCAAGCAGTGAAGTCAAGTCTGAATTTAGTCTTTTCTTTTCTTTTTTTCTGTTGTATTGTTTCTTATTTTTGTGTGGGGTAGTTGGTCTACCACCTCTTAATTTTGCATGTTTGATTTTATCTTGGTTGTCCATGATGATTATTTCTTTGGGAATCTTTCTTTTGTGGAGTTAATAAGATTTATGATATCATCTTCTGTAGTCTCATTATGTTTAGTCTCTATAAATTCTATTGTTCCCTTAACAGTATTCTTACTCCAGTTCACAATGCCATTATATACCGAGGGTGCCTTATATAATCCCCAGGCAACAAGGACAACCAGAGTCAGTACAATCAACAGGGGAAGCAGTGACCAAAGAGTCCTTATGATAAATAGTCCTACTATGAAAACAACCAAAACCATTATGAACATTTCAAAAAAACTCATCTTTAAATCCTTTGTTAAATGTTTGTTCTCTTAATCTCTAGTACTAATATACATCTTGGTAGCAGTGAAGTCAAGCAAGTTCTGACATTTCTTTTCTGAGTAGAGCAATAGTATCAAGTAGTTCAAAATCATTAAAGAAGAAATAAGACCTAGACCCTGAGTCACTAGAGAACTCTATATCAACACCATCTTTTTTAATGGTAATGATAAAAGAATCAAAAGTCTTTCTATCCGTCACTTCAATCCAAGCCTCAGGGATATTAAGATTATAAAATCTAGTTATATGTATATCGATTTTCTTAGTCATTTAAAACTCCTTATGTTAAATGTTTGTTCTCTTAATCTCTAGTACTAATATACATCATGTAGACAGTGAAGTCAAGCGAATATATAAAAAGATCCAGAGAGTACATTCAACGAAACTCTCCGGACCTCGGGGGTGGGAAGTACATTCAACGAAACTTCCCAGAGATTATTTCTTAGCAACCTTTTTATAGGTCTTCTGCAATGAATCGGATTCATCAAGGATAAGCTTGATGATCTTACCAATTCTACTAATAAGTGGAATGATGGAATCAGCAGGGTCTTTACCACTCTGATTGGCATAGCGTTTTACATAATCATAAGCATTTTTAGTTCCTGCCTTGAGTCCTAACATTGACATAAGGACAACAGCAGAAGTCTCTGCTACAATTTCTTGTATAGGGTCCTGACCACCCTTGAGATTCTTATTCAATCTATCATCAGCAGCGTGAGCAAGTTCGTGAAAGAACGTCTGCTGAGATGCAGTAGCCATCTTGATTTCTTTTCTTATTGGTGAATAGTAAGCATAGTATGATGGATTCTGAAATCCTTGTGTGATTTTGATTCCCCATTTTTCTGCAATCTCAATTCCCATAAAGTCAGGCATCTTATCTTGATCTTTATAAGTGACTTCTTTGCCAGTAGTATTTTCCAAAGGCCAGACAGGGATTGGTCTGAAACCAGCAAGGATAGTCTTTTCTTCCTCAATATTAGTCTTTTTGTTGACTACCTTTTTCTTGAACAGATTAGGAGCAAGAATATAAAAACAACCACCCTTACTACATTGTCTACCTACCTTGCCCCAAGCCTTGAAGCCTCTAGCATCAGTATACCCATGAGACAACATAATAATGCGATTGAGATATGACCAATTATCAGATGGAATATTAGCACCACGTGAGAACATACCTTTGGCAACAAGTTCCAACGACTCTGGGCTCTTGAACATCTCAATGAGTTTCTCAATCTCACATTTTACTTTGGTGTTGGTTATCATTGATCTGGACATTTGGTACTCCTTGTGTTGAATGTTTTCCTTAATCTCTAGTACTAATATACATCATGTAGACAGTGAAGTCAAGTCTGAAGTTAAACTTTTCTTTTCTTTTAATCTTGTCTCTCCCATTCTACTTCGATTTTAATAATGACAAACCATAATTTATGATTTTTGTATAAGTCACATCAGCATCAGCCGTCGCACGAGCCATGTAATCCGCCGCACGAGCCGCAGCATAAGCCGCACCAGCCTCACGAGCCGCATCAGCCTCACGAGCCACATAAACCACATAATCCACCGCATAAGCCGCAGCATAAGCCGCATCAGTCACCGTAGTCACTGCATGATCCGCTACACTCGTCGCCTCATTCGCAGCACGAGCCACCTCACGAGCCATGGCATCATCTTTATTCAATAAATATTCTCGTACTGTCTCGATCACGTTCCTCGGACGTTTATCTTCTGGAAACTCTTTTTCAAAAATGTCAATCACCAATTCAGCAGCAAAAATAGTGTAGCGAATTTTATCATCGAGCGGCAAGACACGACTTAGTAACCAGTTCGACCAGCCAAACTTCTTATGCTCGTCTGATGATAGTAATTTTTCAATAGTTTCTTCAACAGAGTCAGGTTCGTCGTTTGAAGTGTACCACACTATACACTCACTGCTAGCTCTGTAATTTTTTAAAATCTGTTTTGTTAAAAGCATTTTTCTCCCTTGTTAGGTTTTTTGACTCCAATTTTAATCTTGTGTTTTGCAACAACTGTCATCACATTTCTCAATCAACGACAAGCCATAATTTATGATTTTTGTATACCTTTTTAACAGCTTTCAATTTAAGGTTTGTTTTAAGTTGATCTACAATTGTTTTACATTCTTTTAATATCTGATCATTAGTAAACCTAATTACAGTCACACCTTCTTTTTTTAAGTTTGTTTATTCGCTGTTGTGTGTAGTTATGACTGGTTCATCAGGGAATAGATATTCAAAATCCCAATCACTGTAAAATAAAGTCCATTTTGTTTCTCTTTCTGTCCCTCTTCCATTCACCATGACACAGCTATTTTCTGATGTATCGTAAATCGGGCCTACCAAAAGGTTATGATAAATCTTAGACTTTATTTTACGTCTTGCTACTACAGCGTCACCTATTTTTGGTATGTATGTCATTTTAATCCTCCAGTCATAATTTCGCACAACGGTCATCACATTTCTCAATCAATGACAAGCCATAATTTATGATTTTTGTATAATCCGCACGAGCTGCATAATCCGCCGCACAAGCCGCACAAGCCGCCGCACGAGCTGCATAATCCGCCGCCTCATAATCCGAATAATGCACATAAGT
>JBAZCR010000003.1:0-70122 GCA_041654895.1 Candidatus Pacearchaeota archaeon | reverse complement strand
GAAGAAGTAGCAATAGCTTATGGTTACAACAACTTTAAACCAATAATCCCAAACATATCTACAATTGCCAAAGAACATCCAAGCTCAAAAAATAAAAAATTAATCTCAAACATATTGGTTGGTTTAGGATTATTAGAAGTATCAACTTATCACTTAACAACTAAAAAAAATATCAAAAAGATTTATTTTGATTTTAACGATTTAATTCAAGTAGAAAATTCAAAAACACAAAGAGATACATTAAGATATGATTTAATTACTAATGCTTTGGAAATTTTTTCTGAGAATTCTGATGCTACATATCCTCAGAAAATATTTGAAATAGGAAGAATATTTGAAAAAGATAATGGGAATAAAACACAAACAAAAGTAATTGAAAGAGAAAAATTAGTAATTGCATTAACAAATGAAAATGTAAATTATACAGAACTAAAACAAATATTAGATTATTTATTTAAAATGTTAAATATTCAAAATTACAAAATTGAAAATAATGACCTTCATCCTGCCTATATTAAAGGAAGAAGCGGAGTTATCAAATTACAAAATATAGAAATAGGAACTATAGGAGAAATAAATCCTAGAGTGTTAAAGAATTGGAAACTTAAAATGCCAGTAGTAAGTTTAGAAATAGAAATAGATTATTTATTTAACCAAAATAATTAGAATTGTTTCCTAAATTTGTCTTTTCATTTTGGAAATCAACTTTATCTAATAAATCATAAATTTGTTTTTTCAAATTAGACCATTTTTCAAAAGAAGTTTTAACAAATTCTGCTTCTTTTTCTTCAATATAAATAGTGTCTAATTTTATAGAAAAAAGATTTAACTTAGAAATTTCATAATATATTTGTTTAATTAATTTTTTATCCTCTTCATTAAATTGTTTAGCTAAATTAATTATAAACAGTTGGGGTGAAATTGGATTTATGATTAACTCAAACAATTGCAAATATGCACTCAATTTTTCAATAATTGTTTTACGTATGTCTCGTAATAAATAACCAGAATCCTTTTCGCAAATTTTTAATAAATCAAAATCATCTAATAACTCTTGAAAATTAGGTAACTTATATCCTAATAAATTATATTCAATTTTTAACTCTTCAAGTTTTTTTTTATTATCTTCCATTTTTAAAAATAATTTGGGACTGGAGAGAATCGAACTCTCGACACCATGGTCTTCAGCCATGTGCTCTCCCACTGAGCTACAGCCCCAATATATCTAATATAAAAATAGAATTAACCTTTTTAAAGTTTCTTAAATTTAAAATAAAATGATGGAAGTTTCACCGATAGGATTTTTAGCACTTTTAATATACCTACCTATTCTCTTATTATCAATTAAAAAGGATTTTAGACTAAGATTCTCAAAGATAAACTCAATAAAAAAAGTTGATCTAATTTTAGAAGCAATAGCTGGAATTTTATATTTTCTGATTATCTTAATTAATTTTATAATAGTACCTTCTCAGAGTGTTTTACATTTGATAACTGGTTTAATAATCTATTTTGTAGGCCTAATCTTAACTTATTTAGGATATTTCAAGTTTTATAAAAGTAAAGAGCTAATTACAACAGGGATATATCGTTACTCAAGAAATCCTACATACTTCTTCGGATTTATTAGTCTTATCGGAATAATAACAATGACACAATCATTTTACCAAGTTCCACTATTAGTATTTCTAATATTGATAACACATAAAATTATTTTAAATGAAGAGAAATTCTTAGAAAAAAAATATAAAAAAGAATATTTAAATTATAAATCTAAAATTAGAAGATATATATAAGATCAGTAGAGAATAGGCCACATTCTGTCAAAGCTTGCTCTAACAAACACTTTGTGCTAACATCTAACTAAGCCTAGGATTACACTAGTTGCATCAATCAGGTTGCTCGTTCCATCAATTCCATTGACAATGTCTGTTTGCTTAAAATAAAACAATTGTTATCTGTTACCAAATAAAATTATTTTACCCCAAACTTCATTCTAATCAATGACTGTGTCGTTTCTATCTCAGAGCCCAACATCACTGCTGTCCTTTTTCAAGGATGATTCTTGATTTACCAAGCTTTATTAATAAGTTAATAAAGGATGTGCAGACCTTCCTGAAAAATCTTAACCAATCATTTTACATTGGTTTTAAGTTTTCACTTAAACTAAGATTCCCCGTTAGCTACTCTACTGATCTTATTAATTAAACAGAATTTATCTTTTTAAATCTAATTATATCTACTATGAAATTTTTCTTTTAGCAAATCTTTGGCCTTATATTTTTCCCTTCTGTGGCTTTGAAAAACAATACGTTCAAAGTAAGCTTCATTAAAATCACATGTTATATCATTATTTCTATAATAATTATTCCTTATTGAACCAGGTTGAGAATATCTTAATTTAAATTTATCTATCATGCTTTACAAATTCAACTTTCGTTTAAAAGAATATTCATAAATGAACAGTATAAGTTAAACTAGCTACTTTTTTTTAATATAAAAAACCAGTGAAATTTATGATAAGGTTCTAAATTTGTTTCATCAATAATTTCAAAAAACTTTTTTAATTTTTCTTTTACTTTTTTATATGTAACAAAAGAGTCCCCTTGAGAAATACTTTTAGTTTTTAGACTAAAAAATATTTTACAATCTTTATCTACAAGTTTAGAAGCATTAATTAAAATTTCAACTTGGTCAAAACTAGGAATATCTTGAAATAGGATGTTTATTTTAGTATCTTTAATTTTAGAATTAATATAATCAATATTTCTAGCGTCACAAAATAAAGGAAAAACATTTTTTATTTTAAGGGATTTTTTAATTAAGGGAATCATCATTTTAGGAGATTTTTCAACAGAAAAGATTATACCTTTGGTATACTTAGAAATAAAACTTATCGTTGAACCACTTGAAGCTCCTAGATATAAAATATTTTCATTCTCATTCAAACTAACATCTAAACCTTTTTCATAAGCTGCTTTCCACTTACTTTTTTCAGGAATCCATTTAGTATACATCTTTAAAATAAAATTGCCCTCAGCACATCGCAATAAAGGTGTTTCATCATCGGACAATTATTTGATAATAATCTAATTTAATTGAAATAAAAATTTTATTAGAAATTTGCCTAGCAGCCTTACCTTTATTAGAACTCTCTTGAACTTTTTTAGAAAGATACAATAATCCATACTTTGGTGAATTTGTTTTCTTAGTCTTATGTCTAAACAAAGCTTTTTCAGCTCCAATTAGTTGAATAGTAGAAGAGGGTAGTTTTATCATCCTTTCAATTCCTCCAACAGAACAAATTAATTTAGCAAAAATAAATGGCTCTATTACCTCATAAGAATTAGGAAAATATTTTAAAATTAATTTTTTAATAATTCCTAAAACCCTCCCTTTCATAACTTTACCATTTACTAAAATAAAATCAGAATTTAAATCAGAAAAAAGAATATTACAAAAAGACTTTTCTTCATCATCTAAAATTAAACCTTCACTGAAAGAAAAATCATTTTTTAAAAAAAAGTATATCTCTTTTTTAGTTGAGTCTTCATAAGGATTAATTAAATAATACAAATCTTTAATTCTACCAAATAAACAACTATTTTCGTCTTTTCTTAAATCTTCCAAGACTCTTGTAAAAAAAATAATAAGGTTATCCTTAAGTATACTTTTCCTAACCTCATTTTTTGCTTCAATAATAAATTCATTCTGATTCATAAATTTAAATAAGAATAATAGTTTAAAGATTTAATCAAAAATAAATTTTTTTACTAATTCTAACACCTGATTTTTAGATTTAGGTAAAAAAGAAATAGAACCAGCATTTTTATGCCCACCACCACTAACAAAAGCATCAGGAAGTTGATTATTTAAATAAACAATTAATTCATGAATAGAAAAATTAGCATCAGTAGTTGCCCTAAATGTCATTGCAGTATTCATTACACCTATAGAAATTAATTTATTTAGATTTTTATTATACTGTAAATCATCATGTAATAACCCTACAGCTCTACCAGGTTTAGGAAAAAAACCAAATCCAGGAAAAGATTCTTCTATATGAATTAATTGAAGTGTTAATCCATCTCTCTCTTCAAGAATCGCGCTACTTTTACCAATCAATAATCCTTTTCTATCTAATTCTTTAATATAAGGAGATAGCAATTTTATTAGTTCTTTTTGTTTATCTCTAGGTTCACCAAATAAAACTTCAATATATTCTCTTGCTTCCATAAATCTAATTTTAGACGACACATATTCAATAACAAGACCTATTTCACTAAGTAGTTCCTTTGTATATCCTTCCTTTTCAGCGATTTTAAGATATTTATCTATTGCCTGAGGATTTTCAATAAATATTTTGTCTGCCAAACCAGCCATTGCAGGGATTTGACTAATATTTGTTACTTTTTTATTAATAAATCTTGCAATTTCTGCACAAAGCATTCCAGCACTAAAACTTGAACCTGACTCATTAACTAGATAAGGATTAATGTGAACCAAGACCTCATCACTTATTACATCTTTGTTAAAAGCATGATGATCAATTACAATAAAATCACATCCATGAATTTTTCCTTGTTTTATACCCATTAGATCTTCTTCTCCAGAGCCATTATCTACTATAATTATTAGTGGCATTTTATCAGAAAACTTTGCAACATTTCTTAAAGAAAGAGCAGTATCTCTAATAGAATCGTCTATCTCATAAAATGGAGCAGCACAAGGAGCTCGAGTAAAATATTCCCAAGCAGCTTTAGGATTTAAATGCTGTCTTTCAATAAGAGGTAAAATTGCCCTTTCTAATGAAAAACCTGCACAATATCCATCTGTATCATTATGATGTCTTACAATTATTGGTCTATTACTCAATATTGCAAATCTTATTTCTAATGCAGCTTTTAAAAAAAAGGGTTTTAATTTATCTAGGATTCTAGAATCTATTAAAAAATCAACTTCTTCAACAGATGCTCTTTTCTTCAATCTCTCATTTAATTTTTTTTTAAATTCTTCTGAATCTTTTTGTGTTTTAACAAAAATTTTTATTATTTCTCCTTCAATAGAACCATTAAATTCTTCTATTTGTGCTATTGCTTTAACACAATCACCTTCATTTATTTGAGAAAAGGCTCTAACACCTGGAGAAACAAATCCCTTCAAAGAAAAATTTCCTGTTCCATCTGTTATCTCAAATATGGTTGGTCCACTAGTTTGAATAACTTTCTCTACAATACCATTTAAACAAACAGTTTTCTTAAAATAGCTAGAATCTATTTCTTGAATTAAAATTTCTTTTGAAAAAGAATTGTTATGTTTGTTATTTACACTTTTTTTTACCATTTTTAAGAATATAATAATATTATTAAATCAAAATAGAACAGTATAAAAAATCAATACGCCAATTAAAAAAAATTTAAAATTAAGGCTATTAGTAGTTGCATGCTGAATAAATCGCAAAAAGCTCAATACTTACACATCAACTCTATCAACGCAGTCTTTTACTGCGGCCTTAGTTGTTTCGTTTTGCGGCTCGCTTCGTGCTTAGATGCTTTCAGCGCTTATCGATTAGTGCGTAGCTGCCCAGCCTGCTCATAACAACTGGTAGACCAGAGGCACCGAATCTCCGTTCCTCTCGTACTAGAAGATCCTTCCACTCAAACAACAACACGCCAAGTAGATATCATACAAACTGTCTCACGACGTTCTTAACCCAGCTAACGATCCCTTTTAATGCGTGAACTCCGACACCCTTGGATGCTTATGCACATCCAGGATAGGAAAAGCCGACAGCGATGTACCAAACCGCCCCGTCAATGTGAACTATCAGGGGCGACAAGCCTGTTATCCTTGAAGTACCTTTTCTGACATTTACTTGACCCATTAAAAATCATAGTAAGTTCGTTAAGCCCAGCTTTCACTCCTGCTTTCTTTGCTTGTCAAAAAGCAGTCAGACAAACTTTTGCCTTTACACTCTACTCTAGATTTCCGACCTAGATGAGTTTGTCTTTGGGCCCCACAGATACATTTTCTGCGGGGTGCCGCCCCAGCCAAACTACCCGCCAACCGCTGTTCCAAAAAAGGTTAGTGGATTTACTAAAAATGAGTGGTGTTACACTTTTGCTCCATTTAAGCCGAAACTTAAACATCGACGCTCCCACTTACTCTAAGCATCTATAATAAATTCACAACGGCAGGTTGTAGTAAAGGTTTACAAGGTCTTCGCTTCCCACTTGGCGATACCGGCCTGTTCACCGGTGAGAGATTTCAGAAGCACCGAGTTAGGGACAGTGACAACATCGTTAAGCCATTCATGCACGTCGCCATTCAGACGACAAGGCATTACGCTACCTTAAGAGCCTCATAGTTAGGCCCGCCGTTTGATGGGCTTTCCACCTATTGGAATAGGCATTTAGACACCACCACTGGGCAGACTTCACCAAGCATACGTGTCCTTTCGGAACTGCGCTTAGCTATGTTTTTGGTAAACAGTCGTGCCATCCTTGTTACTGCGATCTACTCCCCCCTATAATGAATCATAGAAAAGAATAGACATCCCTTCTACCGAAGATACGGGACTATTTATGCCGAATTCCCTTAACTCGTTTAAACTTTCATGTCTTAGCCTTTTAAGCTTGGGTACCAGTGTAAGTTCTTGGTACGGCTAAAAAACTTTCTATTCTTTAGACTTTTCACAGGCTCCTGGAATCAACAGACGAAGAGATAATTCATTTGCTTCTCATGATTACCATCCACAAATTTCTTATTCTCAATACCTCTCAGTATTCTATCTATCCGAAAGCAATTCTAAAGACTTAGCAAAAATTTTCTAGTACAGGAATATTAACCTGTTATCCGTCGTCATATTCAGTTAAGATATGACTTAGGTGCCGACTAACCCTTGGTTATTTGATAGTGCCAAGGAAACCGTACCCTTTCGACATCTTCCGGTTCTAAGGAAGATTTGTTCCTACTCACACCAGGATAAGCATTATTAATCGCTCCAACCCAATTTACATTAAATCTTCTACGCAATTAATACGCCTGCTTACCATAACATCTATCTAGATGTATCTAAAGTATCGGTGATTTGCTTATAGCCCCGTCCATTTTCGGCGCTTTTATTCTCAATAGGTGAGCTGTTACGCTTTCTTTAAAGGGTGGCGGCTTCTAGACCTACCTCCCTACTGTCTCAGAATAAAAACTACCTTCGTTACACTTAGCAAACACTTTGGGACCTTAACTTTAGGCTCCCTTGTTCGGGTTTCGTAATTGCATCTTACATGCAATCGCTGTTTCCGGCACTATGCAGTTTACAGGTTCTGAGTTAGAAAGAATTCCGTAAGCTTTTGCCCCTGCAAATTCTATCTGTAACTTTACCCCATAAACAAACTATACCGGACTATACCAAGGCATATTTCAGCAGGAACCAGCTATCGCCAGATTAGAGAGGCTTTTCACCCCTACTCCCAAGTCATCCGAGTGCATGCACACAACAACGGTTCGGTCCTCCATTTCCCTTTCAAGAAACTTCAACCTGCTCAGGAGTAGATCATCTGGCTTCAGGTCTAATCCTTGTGACTAACGCGCTTTCACACTTGCTTTCGCTACGACTCCATTTCTTAATCTCGCCACAAAAATTAACTCCCTGGCCTGTTCTTCAAAACGTACGATACAACCCCAAAATGAGGCAGTATCACTCTTGTAACTGTTAGATTTCAAGTCTTTTAACCCTCTTGTGAGAGTACTTTTCAGCTTTCCCTCGCGGTACTAGTACGCTATCGGACTTAGATTACTATTTAGGGTTAGCAGTTAATTCTGCCATATTCAAGCACCTAATCCAAGGTACCCTACTCTTTCAAAGTCAGACATATTAACTTAATCTACGGGACTATCACCCTCTAAGGTGTTTCTTTCCAGAAAACTTTAACTCATTAACTTAGTCTTTATACTTCACCACATCTCTTAATTCGTTTCCAAACAAGATTCAGTTTGCCCTAATTCCTTTTCGCTCTCTGCTAATAAGGAAATCATTAATTATTTTCTTTTCCTACCGGTACTAAGATGTTTCAATTCCCGGCGTTTCTCTACCTTTCGGTATATTCAGATGAATATGTTTCACATTCGGAAATCTTTGGTTCAATGGTCGCATGCACCTCGCCAAAGCATATCGCAGCTTGCCACGTCCTTCATCAAAATCTAAGCCAAGCTATCCCTCTAACAGCTTAAGTAGGATTTAAATCTTCTTTACTTGCCAGTATCGATTTTTTATACTGTTCTCATTGACTATAACTTTTGATTTCTTAATTTTTCATCTTTGACAAAAAATTTTAGTCTCAAACTCCCCAAACAAAAAATTTTGCTCGGTTCATCATTTTGTTTAGGTTTTGTAAACCTAAATGGACCTGCCGTGAGTTGAACACGGGTCTCCTCGGTGCAAGCGAGGTATTCTACCATTAGACTACAGGCCCAAAACAATATGAAAATTAAACTTCCTTTATTTATAAATTAAAGCTAGAATGGCCAGTAATTATAATAGATAAGCTTAATTAAAATTTATAGGAGGTGATCCATCTGCAGGTTCCCCTACAGATACCTTGTGACGACTTGCGCTACCTTGTCATAATAAGAATCTTCCTCAAATAGGCTTCTTCCAACCATAACTCGGTTGCGATGACGGGCGGTGTGTGCAAGAGACAGGGACATATTCACCGGACTATGCTAAAATCCGATTACTACGAATTCCAGCGTCACGAGGGTGGGTTGCAACCCTCGATCTGAACTGAGATAAGTTTTAGGGGATTAGCTTCTCTTCTCAGAGTTGCATCTCATTGAACATACCATTGCCGCGCGCGTGTAGCCCAGGGGATTAGGGACGTACTCACCTAACGTAGCCCGCACCTTCCTCCTTGTTACCAAGGCAGTCTCAATAATGTACCCATTTCTGTAGTAATTATTAACACGGGTCTCGCCTGTTACCTGATTTAACAGGTCATTTCACAACACAGGCTGACGTTGGCCATGCATCTCCGCTCAGCGTGTCAGGTAAGCCCTTTAGACTGACCTTCATCCTGCTGTCGCTCCTGGTGAGGTTCACGGTGTAGAATCTAATTAAACCGCACGCGTCACTCGTTGTATGTCTCCCCGCCAATTCCTTTAAGTTTCGACCTTGCGACTATACTTCCCAGGTAGTTCACTCTACAGCTTCCCTTCAGCACCGAATCCTCTCGAAGAGGGCCCGATGTTTAGTGAACAGTGTTTACTGCCAGGACTACACGGGTATCTAATCCGTTTTGCGCCCCTGGCCTTCATCCCTCACTGTCAGATCCGTCCTCGTAAGGTGCCTTCGCTAATTGTTAGTCCAACCAAGATTAACATATTTAACCATTACCTTGATTGTACTCCTTACGTCTACCGGTCTCTAGCTTATCAGTATCCCCTGCAAGCCCCACGCTTGAGACGTAGGATTTCACAAGAGACTTAATAAACAAGCTACGGATGTTTTAGACCCAATAAAGTTGGATGCAACTTGAACTGCCGGTATTACCGCGGCGGCTGGCACCGGTCTTTCCCAGTCCTTATTCTTTCTGATTTTTACACAGAAAAAAAGCTTATCATTGATAAGCACTTTGGCTCACTTTATCACACTTTCGTGCATTGTAAAAGATTCGCAGCTGCTGCACTCCGTAGAGCTAGGAATAGTGTCTCAGATTCCTTCTCGGGGCGACTCCGCTAAGAGCCCCTACTGATCATCGCCTTGGTAGGCAGTTACCCCACCAACAAGCTAATCAGCCGCAGTCTCACCCTTGGGCCTATACGTTTAAAAGTAAGAGCATTCCAGCACCAAACTCCTATAAAGTATTAGCCACAGTTTCCCGTGGTTATCCTTTACCCAAGGACAGATTAACTACGTGTTACTGAGCAGTTCGCTTTCCTTTTAGAGATTCCAAAAGAAATAACTTGCATGCCTAAGTCCAAGCCAAATAGCAGCATCCTCCAGCAGGATCAACTGGAATTATCCGAGTTAAATCCTCACTCGTTTTCAAACGGTTAAAAGGTTAAAACCATTCAAAATTTGCCATATCATTTATTGAGATGTTTAATCCAAACAAGAATTAAAAAGGTCTATCCTTGACTATTAAGACATAACTAAAACTGGCCATCCTCACACCAAAAAAGATTTGGCACTCATTCTAGCTTCAAAAATATAACTTGAAGCTTTGGATATTATCTCCAAAGTTTTCATATGTAAATTTATTGACAAAATAATGTTTATAAACCTTACTATTATTAATTATTAAATTAAAACTTTATAAGATAAACTTATAAATTAGAAAATTTTACTAAATTAACCCAATGGCAAGAATTATTGTTATAAACTCTGGAAAAGGAGGTGTAGGCAAAACAACTACTGCAATAAATTTAGGAGCTTCACTAAATAAATTAAATAAACAAACAGTAATTGTCGATGCAAATTTAAATACCCCTAACATTGGAATTCATTTAGGAGCACCAATTGTTCCAATAACATTAAATCATGTACTAAAAGGCAAGGCACAAATAGAAGATGCAATATATGAGCATTATTCTGGAACTAAAATAATTCCATCTTCATTATCTGTAAAAGAATTAACAAAATTTAATACAAAAAAAATCCCAGAAATAGCTCAAAAATTAAAAGAAAAATTTGACTTTGTGATTTTTGATTCTGCAGCTGGTTTTGGGGAAGAAGTAATGGCTGTAATAGAAGCTAGTGAAGAAATTATTGTCGTAACAAATCCAGAAATGCCTGCTGTTACTGATGCATTAAAGGCAGTTAAAGTTGCAAGAGAGAAAAATAAAAATGTAACAGGAATAATTATTACAAGACATAAAAATGCTAAATATGAAATGCCCTTATCGTCAATAAAATCAATGTTAGAAACGCCAGTTATTGGAGTAATTCCAGAAGATAAATCAGTAAAAGAAGCATTAACAAAAAAAGATGCAGTTATTCATACACACCCAAGAAGCAAAGTCTCAAAAAAATATATTGAAATTGCAAGAAAGATATTAGGAGAATCTTCAGAAGAAAAACAAGGGTTTTGGAGAGGTATTTTTAAATAATTCTAAAACTAATAACAACCCTTAAAAATCAAAACATATATTATACCTCATGAAAGAAGAGGATAAACCTACAATTGAATTAGATTTTAAAGAAAAAACCTCAATAATAACAAATTCTACAGCTCAAGAAATTGAAAATGAATTTGAAGAACACGAAAAAAAATCAGAGGAATTAGTTGAAGCATCTTTATTTGTTGCAGGGAAATTTATGGACTTAAATGAACTAACAATGCTAACAGGATTGAATCATTTATTATTAAGTAAGATTCTAAATAACCTTAAAAGAAAATATTCTAATGGAGCAATAAGGGTTATTTCTATAAATAATAGTTGGAAAATGGATGTATCAAAAGAATATAATTATCTGATTAACAAATTAGCTACAGGAAATGTAGAATTTACAAAAGCAGAACAAGAAACTCTTGCGATAATAGCATATAAACAACCTGTAAAACAATCAGTTGTAATTAACATTAGAGGAAATAAATCATACGACCATATAAAGAAATTTAGAGAATTAGGATTAGTAAATGCAAAACCTTATGGGCGTACATTAATTTTAGAATTATCAAATGAATTTTATGAATATTTTAGTTTACACAACAAAAAGAATAATTAATCCAATTCATTAAAAACCTTAGTCCCATAAGGAGAATGACCGAATTGAACTATCAAATCATAATCTACATCTGGGATATCACAAGCCCCAAAACAACTGCCTAACCAAATTGCAAAATCAACATTATTACATTTCTCCCTCAAATAATCATAAATAAAAGTAGAATATTGTTTCAAACCATCTGGAAACTGTAATAAAACAGACTTATAATTTTTGGACAAAATTTTGCTAGCTATCCCATTTAAATCAAATTCATATTTCTCTCTTAAATCTTCTAACAAAACCATAATAAATATAAAATTGGTAATTTTAAAAATTTATCTCTAAATGTTTTTAAAAGATGAAAATTTAGAATTTCAAAAATATTTTTATCTTTCTTCTTTTCATTTATTATAAGAATAAAATCCTCGTGGTATCTTTTTATTTCAAAGATAGTTTTACAATTTCCTTTAATATGTTTAAATAAAATTCTACTCTTAGATATTTTTTCATTCAAAACGTTTTTAATGTCTTTTTCACCCATTTTATTTATGGCAAATATAATCCCTCAGCGTATCCGTCAACCGATTGTGACAGTTGCAGGCCATGTTGATCATGGAAAAACAAGTTTACTAGATAGAATTAGGAGTACCTCTATTCAAGAAAAAGAAGCAGGAGGAATAACCCAAAAAATTTCGTTTACAACATTACCTAAAGAAATAATCCAGAAAAGAACAAAAGATATTTTAACAAAATTTAACATCCCCTTAGAAATACCAGGTTTACTGTTTATTGATACACCAGGCCATGCAGCATTTACAAATTTAAGAAAAAGAGGAGGCTCTTTAGCTGATATTGCTATATTAGTTATTGATATTAACGACGGAATAAAACCACAAACAGCAGAGGTATTACAACTTTTAAAGGCAAATAAAACTCCATTTATTATCGCACTAAATAAAATTGATAATATCTCAGGATGGCAAACATCAAAATCACTTAATTCACATGAATCAATCCAAAACCAAGCAACAAGGGTCAAAGAAGAATTTGAAGAAAAGTATTATACACTAATTGGTTCTCTAAATTCATATGAATTAAATCCTGAATTATACTTTAAAATAAAAGATTTTACTAAAAATATAGCTATAATCCCTTGTTCAGCAAAAACAGGCGAAGGAATAAACGAAATTCTCGCAATGATAATAGCCTTATCTCAAAAATACTTAACAAAACAAATAAGTGTGTCAAATATAGGAAAAGGCGTGATATTAGAAGTAAAAAAAGACAAATCAATCAATTATTTAGAATGTATATTATACGATGGAATACTAACAAATAAAGATGAAATTGCAATTGCCTCATTTGATAAAACAGTTACGTCTAAAATAAGAAATATCCAGGAAGCACTTCCATTAAATAGAGGTTATCAAACAGTAGATCAAATAAAAGCAGCATCAGGAATTAAACTACAACTAGCATCTAAAGAAGATATACTACCAGGAATGCCTTTTCAAGTAATAGATAATAATTTAGAAGAAATTGAAGAACAATTCAAAAAAGAAGTATCTTATAAAATTGAAAATAATCCTAAAGGCATTTTAATTAAAGCAGATTCACTTGGTAGTTTAGAAGCATTAATAGTTCTATTAAAAGAAAAAAATATTAAAATAATAAAAGCAGACATTGGATCAATCACTAAAAAAGATATTTATTTTGCTAACTCATTACCTGAAGAAGATAAAGCAATAATAGGATTTAACATTGGACTTAGTGAAGATATTGAAGATTTAGATGAAATCAAAAAAATAAAAATTTTAACAAATGAAGTTGTCTATAAATTAATAGATGACTTTCAAGAATGGAAAATTGAAAAACAAAAAGAAATTGAAAGAAGAAAATTATCAAAATTACCTACAATATGCGAGTTTACAATTTTAGATTTTGTATTTAGAAATTCTAATCCAGCAGTTTTTGGTGTAAAAGTAGAAGGCGGTATACTAAAAAAAGAATTGAATTTTATTAATTCAGAAAATGAAAGAATAGGACATGTTAAAGAGATACAACATGAAAAAAAATCAGTTCAAGAAGCAACAATTAATCAAGAAGTTGCAATTTCAATGCCAGGAGTCAATTTTGAAAGACAATTAAACATTGGAGAAAAACTATATACTAATTTAGGCGAAACTCAGTTTAGAGAGTTTAAACAAAATAGAGAATTATTAACCAACGATGAAAAACAAGTGCTACAAAAAATCGCCCAAATAAAAAGGAAAAAACAAGAAACTTGGGGAATTTAAAATTAAAATAAATTTATTATTCTAATGAAAAAAACAAAATATGATTCATATCTCAAGAACAACTTGCCCTTAGGATGTAAATATTGTTTAAGTGGAGAAAAATTAGTTTTATTTATTACAGGAAAATGCTCTCGTTCATGTTGGTATTGCTCTCTAAGTGAAAACAGAAAAAAAGAAGAAAAAACATATGCAAATGAAAGACCTTGTAAAAATATAAAAGATGTTATTTTAGAAGTTAAAGAAAATAATGCTAAAGGCGCAGGAATAACTGGAGGAGATCCATTAGTAAGCTATAATAAAACATTAAACTATGCTAAAACATTAAAAAAAGAATTTGGAAAAAATTTTCATATACATATTTATTTACCATTAAATTTAGTAACAACTAAAAAAATTAAAGAATTATCAAAATATATAGATGAATTTAGATTCCATCCTTCTTTTTTAATTAGCTCAGAAAACAAAGAACAAGAAAAACAAAAAATTAAAGAAATTTCAGGAATTTTAACAAAAAAGAAAGTAGGATTAGAATTACCATTAATCCCTCAAGAAAAAAGAAAGATTTTAAATTACATTAAAGATTTAGAAGAATATATCTCATTTGTAAATTTAAATGAATTTGAAATCTCTGAAACTAATTTTGATATTATAACAAAAAAATATAAATTAAATAAAGATACTTATACAATTTCAAAATCAAAAAAATCAGGTATCTGGATTATAAAAAAACTAAAAAAATCAAAGTTAAATGTTCATCTATGCACTGCTAAAACAAAAGATGCTCACCAATATAAAAATAGATTAAAAAAACATAATATATTACCATATGGACATAAAACAGATGAAGGCACTGTAATTTATTTTTGTGTATATGATAAAGAATTAAATGAATTAGAAAATAAAATAAGAAAAATAACTCAAAATTATTATTTAGATAAAGAAAAAAATAGAATGATAATTAAGATGCAAGATGTTAAACAGGTTTATGATAAAACAAAACTAAAAATTGCTAGAGTAGAAGAGCCACCAACATATAATTCAGATTATTTAGAATTCTCGTATATTGATGAATAAAACTTAAAGATTAATCATTAACGCGAAAATTAATTTAATTTTTTGAAAACTTCACCCAAATCAGTATCAGGTTCTTTTGCTTCCCCAAAATCAAATTCATTTGGACTAGAAGCCATTCCATGAGATTTTTTATAAATATCATAAACCCTATATAGCCAACTTCCAGCAGTATTAATTGCTTCAACCCTCGCTTGCTTTTCAACCCAATTATCAGTTTTAATATCCTTTAAGTCATTTACTTGTTTTTTGCTTTTAACTATTCTTTTCTTAGAATTAAATAACCCAAATAAAGCACTAAAAGGATTTATATCATTAGATTTATCCTCTTTTTTTGACTCTTCTTTTTTTTCACTTTTCTTATCATTTTTTAAGAATTCTTCTAAATCTCCTTTTAATTCATCTAAAGCTTCTTTAGCCATATCACTATTAAAATCTAAAATTTCGTCAAATTCTTTTTTCTCTAATTCTTTTTCTATAAACCCTAATTCTTCACTATTTAGTGCATATGAATTTAATACTAAATCAACTCTACCCCCGTATGCAGGAACATAATCACCTTTTTGATTTACCCTTTGCATAACATGTCCTCTAAATCTAAAATCAATAACTAAACAAGCATAATAATCTCTATTCAATTTATAATCGCTAACCTTTCCAGGAAGAGAAACCTTTTTTTTACAAAATAAAGTTAACTCAAATAAACTTGTAGAAAAAGCATTTACTAAAGCTGCGTCGCTTTCAAAACCCTTTTGCCTTAATTCTTCAGCAGCTTTAAGATATGGTTTCATCCAAGAAGAATATAATTTAATTGTTTCTACTTGACTCTTTAAATAACTCTTCTCAATATTGTATCTTTTAGTTAATTCCTGATAAGAGACATCTTTCCAATGTAAAAATTCTTGAAGCCTTGGTTTTAATACTCTCGCAACAGTATCGTTAATAATACCATCTTCAGGATCAGACATTTTTTCAAGATCCTCTAAAGAATTAGCAATCATAAATGCTTCTCTTAAAGTAGTATACCCTAATTCAGCTGTCATTTGGTGAATTGAACCTCTTCCCCTTTTTTGCAAATCTACACTATCAAGCCAAATTTGTTTCAATGCCAAATCCCCTGATTCTTTTATTTTAGAATCCTTTGAATTCGCATCTTCATAATGTTGAAGTCTCTGTCTAAAATCTTTTAAGTCGTAAATTAAATTTAGTGAAGATTTAATAACTTGATTTAAACCACCTAAAATTTTCATTCCCTCCTCTTGCATCTTAGTAACTCTTTGTCCCATATCACTAAAATGGCCACTTCCAGGACTACTCATAAAATTATCTGTAATTTTTTTTACTTGAAAAGCCCCATTTAAAAAATCCAAAATCCAATAATAAATTGGTTCTAATTGATTCTGAGGTGAATCATAAACTATCTTATAAGATGCAGTCGATTTAAAATTATTACCGTCAGACATATTCATAGATTTTAAATCATTCATTAAATGAGATTTTGTCATAATTTCTTCTATCACCTTTTTTATATCAGCCATTAAAAAATAAAGAATTCCAATTATTTAAAGCTTAACCCAAAATCCTTAAATAATAATAATACCTTAATAATTAATGATATTCAACAGAAGAAAAAAAATGATTGATATTGGTGAGCTACAAAAACAAGGAAAAATTAGACCACCGCAAGAAACACAAACAGAAATCCCAACAAACAAAGATGGCTTTATTGAGATAAATACTCAAACAAAAGAGAAGAAAAGTGAAGTAAATTTTTTTGGATTTATGGATGAAGAAGATACCAATAATAAAACAAATTCAGAATATTATTCTAAAAGAGAAATAGATTCAAAAATCCAAAAATTAGATAATTTAATCTACAAATTAGAACAAAGAATTGAATTAATAGAAAGAAAATTACATGTTAATGAATTTTAGAACTCAAAATCCTATAAGCAATTTCAATGTTTCTGCAATTTTTTTCATAAGTATTACCTTTTTTAGTTTCAAGCTCTAAGAAAATCTCTCTAGCTCTCTCTATTTTATTCATTATTACTCCAAAAATTTAATTTTGATAAAATCATTTTTTTACCTTTACTCCCATATTTTCTAGATAAGATATTAAAGCTCTATCAACAAAATTTTTTTTAGATGGAAATTCTGAACGATTTTTTTTATTCTTACTAACAAACAAATCTATTTCATTTAACAACCACTTACTAACTTTTACTGTAGCCTCATCATTAGTAACCATTAGTAAACAAAAAGTTACTTGAAGTATATAAACTTTTTGATAAGATAAGAGTCACTAGTTAAATTTTTAAATTAAAAGAATATAATTTATTTATGCTCTCGTAGTCTAGAGGCCAAGGATATCGCCCTCTCAAGTTGTTGCAAGACACTTTCGATGAGAAAGCTCTTCCCTTGTTTCACCTTTGAAACACAACTCTCTCCCACAAGGTGAGAAAAAATCTTTCCGAAGAATTTTTGCGGAGAACGGCGGTGACCCGGGTTCAAATCCCGGCGGGAGCATTTCCTAATTAATCTAAAAAATATTTTATTTTATCATCTCGAGATAATTTTTTTATCATACATTCTACCTTAAAAGCATCAGATTTATTTTCACAAGGTTTTATATAAAGCAATTTTTTAAATCCTTTTTGTCTAACATATTTACTCCCCTTTCCAGATGCATGAGCATTCATACGAGAATCAACATCATTACTAACACCAGTGTAATAAGAACCATCACAACATTCCAAGATATAAACACACCACATTTTTTCATTGAACATAAAAATAAAACAAAAGAATAGTATAAAAATTATTTCTTTATTTCAAACTTCTTACCAAAACCATTAAAAACATTTATTCGTAATTTAATTTATGGAAAATTCAATTAACATTGATAATGAAAAATTAGTAAAAGAATTTGGAGCAAAAAGAATCTCACAAATAAAAAACCTACCTAAATTTTATACCTTTGATAAAGGATTAATTTATTCACATAGAGATTTTGATAAATTCTTAGATAGATTAAAAAAAGGAGAAAAAAGTGCAATTGTGTCAGGGGTTAATGCTTCAGGAACATTACATCTTGGGCACAAAGTTGTATTTGACACTAATCTTTTTTTTCAAAGAGAATATAATATTCCCGTATTTATACCAATATCAGATGATGAAAGCTTTGTAGCAGGAAAAGTGCAAACACAAGAACAAGCAAAAGAATATGCATTAGAATTGGCAAAGGAAATGTTAGCATATGGCTTTGACCCAGAAAAAACATTTTTCATAATAGATAATATCTATACTAACATTTACAATTTAGCATTCAAAATGAGCAAAAAAATAAATTACTCTGAAATTAAAGCAACATATGGTTATAGCCCACAAACCAATATTGGATTACATTTTTATCCTGCAGTACAAGCAGCCCATGTTTTATATCCTCAAGAAATATTAAAAATAAAAAATGTTTTAGTCCCAATTGGTCCAGATGAAGATGCACACTTAAGAATAGCTAGAGATATTGCCCAAAGGTTAAATATCCCAAAACCTTCAGTGTTACACCTAAGATTTATTGAAGGTCTCGACAGAAAAAAAGCATCAAAATCAAAAAATAATACTATATTCCTAAAAGACACTGAAAAACAAATAATCAAAAAGTGTAATAGTGCATTTTCAGGAGGACAAGACACAATTGAATTACATAAAAAATTAGGAGGAAATCCAGACATTGATATGGCTTGTCAATATTTAAAAAATTATTATTATAATAAAGAGCAGACAAAAGAATTATTTGAAAAGTATAAGAAAGGAGAATTACTAAGCAGAGACATAAAAAGATTGTTATCACAAGAAATAATAAAAGAACTAAAACTATTTCAAGGAAATATTAAGAAAGTAAATCCAAAAGTTCTAGACAAATGTATCTTAAAAAATAGTTAACTATAAATTTTTAATTTTCTTTTGAAATTTTTTAATGCTCTTATATTCTTCTTTATCTTCAGGAGGTATACTATCCCTTTTAAAACTTAAATTTTTAAAATTAGGCTTTAAATTAATCAAAAGACCTTTTTTTCTCAATTTTTTAATCAAAATTAATAAAGACAATAAGAAAATAATACCAATCAAAATATCAAAAATAAGAGCCAAAGTTTTATTAACATTTTTAAAAAGAGTAAATTCTATTTCACCAGAATCTTTCTGATTATTTAAATTATCATTAATATAATTTTCAACAATAAGATTAATTTGGTCAGTATTTTTAATCTCACTTAAAATAAATATAAAATCATATTCATCATCACCATTTAAATCTAAATTAAAAATTTTTCCTTCTTCTAAATCAATATTTAAAAGTAAATCTTCAAAAAATAAAGAAGCAATCTTCTTTTCACTATCAATATTAACTAAAAAGAAAGAATATTGTTGAAAGTTAAAACTTAAATGATAAACTTCATCAAAAGAAATTAAATTATCTCCAATATTAATTAAATCAAATGATGCTCCTTCTAAACTTCTCTCAAGTGATTGAGTAGTTATATTCATTAAACTATCATCTTCACCTAAAATGGTATCATTTAATTCTTCTATAATTTGTTCTTTACATTTGCTTAAAGAATCATAATCATTGTCAGTTAGTTCGTCATAATAAAGATAAACTGAGGAGCAACTATTATTTTCAAACCTATAATATTTCTTAGGAACTTCTTCAGCAAGGGCATTACCAAAGATACCATATTCACTAAGATGAGTTATATTAGCCCAAATATAATTATAAGTTTCATTAACATAACTATTTTGAATTAACTCCCAGATTTTTAAACTCTCATTATAATAATAAAGCTTTAGAGTACTCTTATTAATATTATCTGGTAAGTCATCTTTAGAATAATTTAAAGTTATAATTGCCCATTCCAAATTTTCATTAAAATTTTCGTCTGTTTCAATAACAATAGACTTCACCGCTAATTTATCATCCAAATCATTCATTTCAGTTTTACTTTTAGAAGTAAGGGAAAAATTTGTAGAAAAATTAGAAATAAGAGACAAATTTAATGTCAAATTTATATCACTAAGCTCAATCAAATTCATTGAAGAGTTATTTAATAGAACATTCTCATTTTTATAAAAGAATACAAAAAATTTAATAGATGTAGTTCTATTACCTTTTGTTACTAAATCTAAATCAAAATTGTATAATTGAGGTTTTAGTTCACTTTTATTCAGACAAATAATATAATTCTTAGGAGAAACTTCACAATCAAAAATTTCAGGTTCTGAAACAACTAATCTGTCTACAATTCCAAAAGTCAGAATATCATCTATTAAAATTGAAGAATTAAAAGAATAATTAAAATCATCAACTAAAGAAAATTCAGGCTCTAGCTTAAATCTATTTACTTCTAAACCATCAACGTCAAAAATTAAAGTAAAGTAATATTTTTCATTATTTAATGGATTATCACTATCCGTACAAGATAATTCAAACTCATGAGGAATATTAAATAAAACTTTTTCAAAAAAATCATGGACCTCTCCAATGTCTTTAATATTACCATTAAAACCACTAATTAAAAAGAAGTCTTCTGATTCAATTTTATTGGAGATGTTATAAATTAAGTCCTGTATTAAATCAGAATTAAGTGAACTGCTACTTTCAAAAAAGTCATAGATATTTAGTGAATTATTCAAAGTATCTTGATTAAAAGAATAAACTAAGTCAGAGTTAATTGTTTCATTAAATAAATCAAAGTATAATGATTTAATTAATTCTTCAAAATCCAAGTCCCTTAAATAACAACTAGAAAGATTACTTGTAGTATACCTTAAAATAACATCAGAATCTAAATCTAAAATTAAATCTCCATCATTAAAACTAGAGTCAGATACAACTATTTCAAAATAAGAATCTCCTTCTTCAAAAAAATTAATAGAAAAGCCAGTGTAATTAATTCCTATAATCAAAAAAATTAAAAACAAAGCAACAAATGATAATAACATCACATCATTTTTTCTCATTAAAATAGATATTGAAAATAGTATATAAATATTATTCTTTTATTTTTTTCTATTCAATGAGTTAACTTTTTTCCTAATCAAGAAAAATACAATTAGTAATATAATTAAAATGAAAACAAATAAAATTAATGAATATAAATTAAATGAACCCTGCTCTTCTAAATTTGAGAAAACTAAGCCCTGGAAATTAAAATCAAAAAAAACTAAAGAACTTATTAATAATACAACTAAAAAAATCATACTTAAATCCAAATATCTATCGTGATTCATAAAAATATCAGTAAATTAGGATATTTAAATTTATTCAATATACAATCCAGGCATCATTGGCTTTGCTTTCTTTGCCATATTCTTTGGATCATATTTATCAACGTCTTTTACAGAATAGATTTTAACATCAAAACCTAATTTTTCTTTAAAGTATTCTATATTTAATTTTTCTACTTCTGAAGGTAAAACATATAAATAAACACAACTAATTTTTTGGGATTCTTTTAATTTGGAAATAATCCTAAATATATTATTAAAAACTTTTTCATTTAAATCAATCTTTTTATTTTTGTTTAATTCCTCGATATTAAATTTCGGCCAATCAGAATTTGAAATAAATTTTTTATTGCCTAATTTTTCCCAAAGTTCTTCAGTTAAATGAGGACAAAAAGGATTTAATAATTTTAAATAATCTTCTAAAATCTTTTTTGGTAATTTAGAAACTTCACTTATTTCATTAAAAAAACCTCTTAATTCAATGATTACTTTTCTATATTCTAAATCATTCAAATAGTTAGTACAATCTTTAATTAACCTATTAAATTTAGAATTAAAAGTTAAGTTTTGATTATCTATTTCTATAGAATTATAAAAATTAAATAATTTATTTATGAACCTCATGCTACCAAGTATCCCTTTTTCACTCCAGTCAATATTTTTATCAGGAGAAGCTAAACCACATAAAAAAAATCTTGCAGTATCAATCCCATAAATATTTGAAACAACTTCTGGTAAAACTCCATTACCCTTGCTTTTACTCATTTTTTGACCATCTTCCCCATGAAGCATGCCTTGATGAAACAATCTTATTGCTGGTTCATCAAAATTTAGTAATCCTAAATCTCTTAAAAATTTAGTATAAAATCTGAAATAAATTAAATGCATACAAGCATGTTCTGCTCCACCAATGTATAAATCAATAGGGCACCAATAATCTACTTTATTTTTATCAAAAATATTTTTATTATTTTCCGGGTCACAATATCTTAAAAAATACCAACTAGAATTTACAAAAGTATCCATTGTATCTGTTTCCCTTTTTGCCAAGCCATTACACTTTGGACATTTTGTATTTATCCATTTACCATTTGTTTCAAGAGGATTTCCTTTTCCAAATTTAACTTCATGTGGTAGTTCAATAGGCAATTCATTCTCAGGAATAGGAACAACACCACATCTATCACAATAAACAACAGGAATAGGAGTTCCCCAATATCTCTGACGAGAAATCAACCAATCACGTAACCTAAAATTAACAACTTTTCTTGCTTCATTTTTTTCCTCTAACCATTTACTAATCTTTTCCTTTGCATCTTTACTTTCAATCCCATTAAAATTTCCTGAATTAATTAATACTCCATCAGAAGCATAAATCATTGTCTTCCCTGTTACTTGTCCAACAAGCCAAAAGTGATGCTTAAATGCTTCGCCAAAAACCTTTTCTAAATCTTTAGTTTTTGCCCAACAAGTCGCAAATTGCTCTAATTCTTCTTCATCAATTTTTTGTTTCTTTTCACTAGCAAGTTCTATGTAAAATGGAATAACATGTGTATAACGATTTTCATCTTTATGTGCTGCAAAATAAACATTATCCATATCTAAAGGCAACCTTTCAATTTTTTTAATATCAAAATAACCAGTTTCTTCAATAAGTTCACGTCTTGCTGCATCAAAAAAATCTTCACCTTCTTTAATTCCACCCTGAACTAAACATTGCCAACTAAATTTATTCCATTTCAAATACAAATATTTTTCTTCAGATGGATGTTTAACAACAAGCATAACACTATCACGATAAACTGTTTTTTTATCATTTCTTGGTTTATTTTTATCTTCGCTTTTGAAAACTGGAACAACAACTTGCTTAATTTCAATTCCATATTTTTTTGCAAATTCAAAATCTCTCATGTCGTGAGCCGGAACAGCCATTATCATACCTGAACCATAATCAGCTACAACAAAGTTACCTGCATAAACTGGAACTTTTTCTCCTGTTGCAGGATTAATAGCATAGCTCCCTGTAAAAATTCCTTCTTTATTTAATTCATCAACATCTTTCATTGATTTTTGTGAAACAGTTTTTATTTTTTTCAAGAATTCTTCAACTTTTTTCTTTTCAGACTTTGTAACTAACTCAAATAATCTCTCATGTTGAGCAGAAACAACCATAAATGTTACTCCAAAAATAGTATCAGGACGAGTTGTAAAAATAGGCCACTTTTTCCCATTTATTTCAAAATCAATTTCTGTTCCATAGCTCTTTCCAATCCAATTTTTTTGCATAACTTTTGTTTTTTCAGGCCAATCTAATTCATCTATCTTTTCGTACAATTCATCAGCATAATCTGTGATTTTCAAAAACCATTGTTTTAGATGCTTTATTTCAACTTTAGTTTCTTCATGTCTCCAACAATAACCATTTTCAACCTGTTCATTTGCCAAGACAGTATTACACTTAGGACACCAATTTACACTAGATTCTTTTTGATATGCAAGTCCTTTTTCAAGCATTTTTAAGAAAATCCATTGATCCCATTTATAATAATCAGGATTAGCACTTGATAAAACCCTATTCCAATCATAACTAATTCCTAATTGTTTTTGTTGTTTAATATAATTTTTAACAGATTTATCAGTATAATCTTTAGGATGTTCCCCTACTTGAATTGCTGCATTCTCAGCAGGTAAACCTAAAGCATCATAACCCATTGGATGTAAAACATTAAAACCTTGCATTAATTTAAACCGAGCAAAAACATCACCAATAGTATAATTCCAAACATGACCCATATGTAAACCACTAGCAGAAGGGTATGGAAACATCTCTAATAAATAAAATTTTTTCTTTTTATTATCTTCACTAACCTCAAAAATTTTTTCCTTTGCCCATCTCTCTTGCCATTTTTTTTCAATTGTTCTAAAATCTAAATCAGCCATATAAGATTACAAAAAACCTAATTTAAATAATTTAGCATAATGAATAGATTTAAAAAAAACAATCCAAAAGAAAGATTAATGAACAAAATTATAAATGAACTAAAAGAACATGCACCATTTACAGCAGTCGCAACAATTTTAGCTTTAATTGCTACATTTATACTAAGCCAATTCATCAGTTATAATTCATCAGAAAATATTTTTGATTCATTACATCTAGCCCATATTTTGTTTTCAGCATTTGCAACAACAACTGTATTTTACCATAATAAAAAATCAATTAAATCTGCAATACTAATTGGAATTACAGGCTCTATAATCATAGGATCACTAAGTGACGTATTTCTCCCAACTTTAGGAACTTTAATTTTTGGAATAAAAACTCACTTACATTTTCCATTAATTGAAAAACCGATTTTAGTTTTATTATCTTCATTAATAGGAGCAAATTTAGGTATACTAGTTAAAAAAACAAAATTACCACACACTTTCCATGTATTTATATCAATTTTTGC
The DNA here is from genome assembly GCA_041654895.1 of Candidatus Pacearchaeota archaeon. Classification (GTDB taxonomy): domain Archaea; phylum Nanobdellota; class Nanobdellia; order Pacearchaeales; family GW2011-AR1; genus JAGVXH01. The sequence goes on along the minus strand of JBAZCR010000003.1, from coordinate 45,304 downwards.
AAGCTTATTTTATCTAATTAGTTTTAGCAATATCAACACCTTAATAGATTACTTGATTTCAATAATAATTGTCTTTTTTTCAGTCTTAATACCCTGCTGTTTGAGCGACATAGTCTATCCAAATTTATTTATCAAGAAAACTAATTAGGACATTTAATATAAAACAGCCTACTTTCAGGAGCACTAGTATGGCAACGAACTATTTTTTCTTCTTCGAAGATTTTTCCTTCATAAATGTAATAATCAGAATCATTTTTTTTAAAAACCCTTAAATCATTTGATTCTTCTAAATTAACATAAACAACTTTCTCATTTGGATAAACAACTTCTTCTGCAGAATCAATATTATTATTTACAACTACACTTTCAAAGTCATCACCAGAATACATATTATAATATGCAAATACACTTGTAACTAATAAAAGTAAAACCAAAACAAACGAATATATTTTTTTCATAAATAAAATAGAGTTTTCTACTTTTTAAATGTTACTACAGAATAGTAACTTATCTAAACAATTTATCCCAAAAAAGACCCAAAAATAGTGCCCCAAACAAAACAACTGCTCCAATAAATATCATTAAAATAATATAAAATTTCTTTTGTTTGTCATCTTTAAAATCAAATATTTTTAATTTATTTTTCTTTTCTTTTTTATTAGAAGATTTATCATGATTTTTATCATCTTGAGGGGAATCAAAATTTGGTATCTGTCCATCATAATAAGCTCTTTGAGCAACCTTTAATAAAAATTGAGCATCATAACCTGCATTAACAAATGTTTGCATTGCATTTTGTAAGCTCTCTCCTCTTTCAACAGCATTAATCAAACCACCAATAATCTCCTCAGCCTCGCTACTTCTCAAATTAGAAATACTTTCATCATTACTCATAATCTTAAAATACCTCCATTTTCCATTAAATGAGCATTCTTTCCTTCTTTATATCCCATCTCTTTTAACAAACTAATCATAGGAGTTGTCTTATCAAATCCACCATGAGAGGGAATAACATGTTTTGGTCTAACAATATTTAAAATATCTCTTAAATCTTCTCTTCCAGCATGACCAGATACATGAACATCTCTAAAAATTCTTGGCTTATTCTTTTTTAACCTTACCTCCATTTTACTAAATTGCTCTTTATTAATTGGAGTTGGAATAACACTAGAAGAAAAAATAATATTATCACCCTGATTTATTCTAAAAGGTAAATCATTTCTACTAAATCTTTCTAAAATAGAACCTGGTTCTCCTTGGTGGCCTGTACAAACAACCATATATCTTTCTTTATTTTTATTTACCTTAACAAGAGTTTTTTCAACCTGCTTACTATATTTAGAAATTTTAACATCTTGTAAAAAAGGAGCAATCTTTGAATTAATAGCAGCTTTAGAATACTTATCCATACTCCTACCTAAAAGAATAATCTCTCTATCAATTTTTTTACTGAATTCTATAATACTTTTAAGTCTAGCTATATGAGAAGAAAATGTTGTAAAAATTATTCCATCCTTTTGATTTTGAATAGTCAATAAAACTTCTTCAAGTAATGATCTTGCTATTCTTTCACTTGGAGTTTTTCTTTCAGTACCCGAATATAAAGAATCAACAATAAAACATAAAACACCCTCTTCTGCAATCTCTTTTAAAACTTTATAATTTGGTTTTAACCCTAAAACAGGAGTATCATCAATTTTAAAGTCATTAGCATATAAAATTACACCTTTTTCAGTGTGAATTGCAATCATAACAGTTTGAGGAGTAGAATGAGTAATATTAATAAAATCAATTTTATATTTTTTGTTTTTACCTCGAACATAAAAAGATGTATTAGGATTTATAGAATAAATTTTATTTTTCAATGTTAATTTATTATCATCTAATAGACTCTTTAAAACATTAACTGTAAAAGGTGTTCCATAAATCGAAGCATTATATTTATCAGACATAAAAGGAATTGCTCCAACATGATCTAAATGAGCATGACCAATAAATTGCGCTCTTACTTTACTACGAATATTTGAAATAACAGAATCATCAGGAATAGCACCATTTTTTACTAAAACTTTTTCAGTCATAATTTTTTCTTTCTCTTGCATAGAAACAATTGCTGGCAAGAAAAGACCTTCATCAAAAATAAAAGCATCGTCTTCTAATTCTACAACAACCATATTTCTTCCAACTTCAGAAAAGCCACCCACAGTATGTATTTTCACCATCTTTAACTTAATTAAAATAAAAGCGAGAAGTATTTAAATTAATCGTAAAAAATAAAAAACATAAACCTTATAATTTAATATTACTAAAAGAAAGTATGAATAAAAAAAATAAATTTATCTTAATATTAAGTTTAGTTTCATTAATACTAATTCTAGCAATGTTAAGTTTTTCTCAAGCAATTAATTCTAAAGAAGAAAAAGTTTCAGAAGATGTTTTAGAAAAGTTTAATCAAGGTGAAGAAAAAGTAAAAGTGATTGTAAATCTAAATGATAAGATTATTGAAAAAAAACTTTTTGGATTATTATCTTCAGAAAAGCAAGTTAATAAAGAAAATTTAATTGAGGAAACAAAAATACAAGATAATATAAAGTATAATTTTCTTTATAGTAATTCATTCTCAGCAGAATTAACACAAGAAGAAATAAACCTTCTAATAAAAAAAGATGAAATACAGAAAATTTATATTGAGCCAACATTCAAATTATTCTTAGAAAATTCTGTGAATATAATAAATGCTTCTTCAGTTTGGCCAATAAAAATAAATGGGGAGAATTTAACAGGAAAAGGTCAAACAATTTGTATAATAGATTCTGGAATCAATTATAATCATCCAGACTTAGGTGGATGTTATGGAGAGAATGATCCAAATTCTGAATGTAAGGTAATTGGGGGATGGGATTTTTGTGCAGATGATACTGTTTGTAATACAGAAGACTCTGATCCAATAGACGAACATGGACATGGAACACATGTAGCAGGAATAGCTATTTCAAGTGGAGGAATAAAGGGGGTAGCACCTGATGCAAAAGTAGTAATGATGAAAGCATCCAATTCTACAGGAGGTTTTCCCCCAGGTTCAAATTCAATAATAAAATCTATTGAATGGTGTATTGCAAATGCAACAAAGTTCAATATATCTGTAATAAGTATGAGTTTAGGTAGTGGTAGTTTATTTAACCAATATTGTGATAATTTAGGGACTTACCCAGCAATGACTAATGCAATAAATACTGCAATAAATAAAAATATCAGTGTTGTTATTGCAACAGGAAATGAAGGAGGTTTAGCAGAAATCACTTATCCAGCTTGTATTCAAAGAACAATTAAAGTTGGAAGTACAAAAAAAAATCCTGAATCTATCTCTGATTTTTCAAATCGTTGGACATTAGACATGGTTGTTGCACCAGGTTCAAGCATAACTTCTACTAGTATTAATGGAGGTTATGCTATAAATTCTGGAACATCAATGGCCACACCACATGTAGCAGGAGCAGTTGCAATAATCAATCAGTATTTCGCAGGTCAGGGAATTACAAAAACACCAATAGAAATAAACAATCTTCTAATAAATACAGGAAAATCAATTTATGATTCTTTCTCAGAAAGATATTATAAAAGAATTGATTTGTATTCGGCAACAGACGAAGTTTTTCCACAAATAGATTTTACAATTGGAACAGAAGAAAATGATACTTCTTTTCAAAGAAACTGGATTTTTGTAAATATAAGTTTAATAGAGAATAATTTTAAAAATATAACTTTTAATCTTTATAATCAAACTAAATTAGTTAATTCAACAAATTACAACAAAAAAGTTTTATCAATAAACTGGACAAATTTGAAAGAAGAGATATATTATTACAATGTAACTACTTATGATAATGCAAACAATCTAAATTACACACAAACAAAAAAAATAACAATTGATAACACTCCCCCAAGGATAATTTTAGTTTCTCCAAAAGATAATGAAATAATAAGTAATTTTGAAGTAGATTTTATAGGAAATTTTAGTGATTTAAATTTAAAAAATTTAACATTATATGTTTGGAATTCAACAGATGATTTAGTTAATCAAACAATAAATGATATTTCGGGGAAAAACTATCAAGCGAATATTTTAGTAAATTTAACTAGTACAGGTCATGACACTTATTCTTGGAATTTTTATGTTTGTGATTTCTTAGACAACTGCAACTTTGCAACAACGAATTCCACATTTATTCTTTCAGAAGTAGATTTAATACTAATAAGCCCAGAAGATAATAACTCCACAAGATCAAAAGATATTACTTTTGTTTGTAATGCTACATCAAGTGGAGCAAATTTAAAAAATATTTCTTTAAATATATGGAATAAAACAACAAATGAATTAATTGATGATGCTCTAAGAAATTTAGATGGATTAGATTTAATTGAAACTCAACAAAGTTTTGAAAGAGAATTATTATCTGATGGAGAATTTATATGGGGATGTATGGTATATAATGATAATGGATTTTTTAATTCGAAAAATTATTCTATAAGCCATTATACTATAGCTCCGAATTTAAGAATAACTTTTGAGTCACTAACAAAAAATAGTGTAACAATAAAATTAATCTCTCCAAGAGAAATAAATTACACTTTAGTAGGATCAGAAAATTCAATCGAAAACTCAACATTTAGTAAAATACATAGTATAAAAATTTCAAATTTAATTCCAAATACTACTTATTCTTTTGACGTTATATATTGTGATAATTTAAATAACTGTAATACAATTGAAGGTAATAATTTTAAAACGCTAGAAGAATTAATTGAACCAGAAAATCCACCTTCATCAGGAGGAAAAAATCCTAAAGAAAGTTCAAGTAATAATCTGCCAACATTAAACAAGTCTATTATTTATTATGGAACCTTTGAAAAACCAATCAACTCAACTCAATTAATCAATGGGTATACTACTGAAATCAAAGAAAATATTTCTATTTACTTTCAAAATAGTTTAAATCAAAAACATGTAATCAATTTAAATCAAAAGAATAATTCAAGTGCTATTTTCACAATTCAAAGTGAGCCAGTACTTGTAGAAATAAAAATAAATGAAACAAAATTAATCAGTCTAAATTCTCCATATTTTTATGATTTACAAATAAGATTATTAGAACTTTACCCAACAGTAAAAATAAACTTAAAGGAAATTTACTATCCTACAAATTATGTTGAAACTCCAAATACAAATAATTCTGTTTACTTAGATGATCTAGTTAAAATTGAAGAAGAACAAGATATGCCAAAAATAATTATCTTTTCAATAATTACAATAATTTTTTTAATAATAATCATATTCCTAATTAAAAGCTTAATTTCTAAAAATGAAGAATAAACAACTAAAACTAAAGCCTTCAGCAAGAGACAAAAGAAGATATTTATTAATAAATGAAAAATCAAATGATAAAATTGAAGAAGTTTTATTAAAATATTTAGGAATTTTAGGATTTGCAAAGGCATCATATCTACAAGTTAAAAATAATAAAGTTAAAAATAAAATAATTGGCTCTTGTCTTAGAAAAGAATTAATAAATGTAAAAACAGCATTAACACTTGAAGGAATTAAAGTTGAAAAAGTCTCAGAAACAATAAAAAGGATGTGCGAGTAATATAAAAGCAAAACCTTTTAAATTAAAAAAATAACAATTAACTATGACATTTAAAATTAATGTATCTCACAAGGGAAAAACATACAAAGTTGAAAGTGAAAATGAAGATTTAGTAGGCTTAAGTATAGAAGAAGAAATAAAAGGTGAATTAATTTCACAAGAATTAAAAGATTATACCCTAAAAATAACTGGAACATCTGATAAAGCAGGATTATGTGGATTGCCAACTATTATAGGACCTAGATTACATAAAGTTTTATTAAGCTATGAAAGAGGAATGCATAAAAGACCTAAAAAAGAAGGCAAAAAACAAAGAACAAATAAAAATCCAAAAGGACTTAGACTTAGAAAGACAGTAAGAGGAAAAGAAATTTCTTTAAGCACAGTTCAAATTAATACAAAAGTCTTAAAAGAAGGTTTTAAAAAATTTGAAGAACTAATAGCACCTAAACAAGAATAAACTCAAATAAACTTTTAAACTCTTTTTTATATTCTTTAATAATGGAACAAATAGATATATCTAAAATAGAAACAATAAATATCGGAATAGTGGGTCATATTGATCATGGAAAAACAACTCTCCTAAGACAATTATCAGGAAAATGGGCAGATACACATTCTCAAGAATTAAAAAGAGGTATTACAATTAAACTAGGTTATGCAGATGCACTAATTCGAGAAGAAAACAATAAGCTAACAATTGATGAAAATAGTAAAGGAAAACCAAAAAGGTATATTACTTTTATTGATGCACCAGGTCATGAAATGTTAATGGCAACAATGCTTTTAGGCGCTTCAATTATAGACGCTGCAATTTTAGTTATTGCCGCAAATGAGGGAATTAAACCGCAAACACAAGAACATTTAACAGCATTAGAAGCAAAAAATATCGAAAATATAATTATAGTTCAAAATAAAATTGATTTAGTCACAAAAGAACAAGCAAAAGAAAATTATAAAGAAATAAAGGAGTTTTTAAGAGGCACTATTGCTGAAAATGCACCCATAATTCCAATCTGCGCTCAACAAGGAATAAATTTAGAAAATCTATTTGAAGAATTATGTAAATTACAAATACCAAAATACAACAAAGAAGATAAACCTATTTTTTATATTGCAAGAAGTTTTGATATCAATAAACCAGGAACACCTGTTGAACAATTACACGGAGGTATACTTGGAGGAGTATTAAAACAAGGCTCACTAAAAGTAGGAGATACAATTGAAATTAAGCCAGGTCATTCTTATAAAAAACATAATGAATTAAAATATAAAACAATTTACTCTAAAATAATTTCATTACATAAAGGAAATTATAACCTAAATCAAGTATTTCCTGGTGGAAGTATAGCAATTGAAACAGAATTAGATCCAACACTAACTAAAGCAGATTCTCTATCTGGAGCAGTAATTTCAACAAAAAATAGTTTACCTGAAATAGTAGATAAAATAAAAATGGATTATCAGTTATTTAAAAAAATGCAACAAGATCTAAAAATACACGAAATTCAAGATATAAAAACAAGTGAGATATTAATGCTAAGTGCAAATACTTCTATTACCGTAGGAAGAGTAACAAAAAAAATAGATAATGAAATAGAATTAGAATTAAAAATACCAATAGTGCCTCTAAAAAATAAACCAATAGGAATTGCAAGAAATATAAATGGTCATTGGAGATTAATTGGTTACGGAAATTTAAAATAAATTTATAATAATTTTCTTTGTTCTTCTTTTAAATCTATTTCATCTTCCTCAACAGGAACTCTTACTAAATCACTAACATAATCTCCTTGGCTTAAATTAATTATTTTCACGCCTTGAGTTGCTCTGCCAATAATTCTAATATCTTTTAATGACATTCTAATAACAATTCCCTTATGTGTTGTAACAATAATTGTATCATTTTCTGTAACACAAGTAGAACTAATTACATTACCTGTTTTCTCACTTAATTTCATATTTATGACTCCTTTACAAGCTCTTCCAGTCAATCTATAATCATCAATAATACTCCTCTTTCCATAACCTTTTTTAGTAATTGTTAAGATAGAATAATCTTCTTTTTGCTCTATAGGTAAGACATCTAAGCTTACTACAAAATCTCCTTTATTTAATTTAATACCAGTTACGCCATAACTTGCTCTACCCATTGAACGAACTTCATTACTACTGAATCTTATTGCTTGACCATTACTAGTTACAAGTAAAACTTCTTGATTTTCTTTAATATATCTTACATCAATTAGTACATCATTTGATTCTAAAACTTTAATAGCCTTAATTCCTCCTTTCCTTGGAGAACTAAATGCAGACAACTCAATTCTTTTAACAATCCCTTTTTTTGTAGCCATAATTAAATAATCTTTAAAATTTTTGACAGAAATTATTCTAGTTACTCTCTCATCTTTTAAATCCAATAAATTAATAATTGCTTTTCCTTTAGCATTCTTTGAATTTTCTGGAATTTCATATGCTTTTATCCAATGGACTTTTCCTTTGTTAGTAAAACATAATAAATAATCATGTGTTGAACAAGTTAATAATTCTCTAACAAAATCACCTTCAGTAAGACCACTCCCGATAACTCCTTTCCCACCTCTTCGCTGTTCTTTATATTCACTAACATCTATCCTTTTAATATAACCTTTTTCAGTAACTGTTACAATAACATCTTTTTTATCAATCAAATCTTCTTCATCAAAATCACTTATCTCACTAACAATTTTTGTCTTTCTTTTATCTCCATATTTTTCTTTTAATTCAATTAAATCTTCCTTAATCAAGTTCAGTATTTCTCTTTCATCATTTAATATTTTTTTTAATTTTTCAATTAATTTAATTAAATTGCTCTCTTCATCTTTAATCTTATCATATTCTAAAGAAGTTAACTGACTTAATCTCATTTCAAGAATTGCATCAACCTGTTTAACACTTAGATTATATGTCTTTTTTAACCCATCTTGAGCTTCACTTTTAGATTTAGAAGCCCTAATTAATTTTATAACTTCGTCTATATTTGATTGTGCTATTAAAAGCCCTTCAACAATATGTAGTCTATTTTCTGCTTTTTCTAAATCAAATTCCTTGGCTTTCCTAATAACTTTTTGTCTGTGAGAGACATAAACTTGAATAATCCTTCTTAAACTTAATAATTCAGGTTTTCTATCAACTAATGCTAACATATTAACATTAAAACTCGTTCTTAAATTAGTATATTTGTAAAGCCTATTTATTGTAAATTTAGGATTTGAATTTTTCCTTAATTCAATTACAACTCTAACTTTTCCCTTACTAGACTCATCTCTTATATCACTTATGTCTGGCAATTTTTTATCTTTTACTAAATTCGCGATTTGTTCAACTAATAGTGATTTATTCACCTGATAAGGAATTTCATTAATAATTATTTTCAGTTTTTTTGTCTTTTTTTCTTCTTCAATATCTAATTTTCCTTCTACAATTAACTTACCTTTTCCTGTTTCATAAACTTGTTTTAATTCTCCGCTAACAATTCCACCTGTTGGAAAGTCTGGCGCTTTTATTTGCTTTATTAATTCACTGTTTTCACAATTTGGATTTTCAATATATGTTAAAATAGAATCACAAACATTATTCAAATTATGTGGAGGTAAATTTGTAGCCATACCAACAGCAATACCACTTCCACCATTTAACAGAAGATTAGGTAATTTACCTGGAAGAACTATAGGTTCATCCATTGTATTATCATAATTTTTCATCATTGGTACAATACCCTCTTTATCTATATCTAATAATAATTCATCACTTATTTTTTCCATTTTAGCCTCAGTATACCTTGAAGCAGCAGCACTATCTCCATCCATAGAACCAAAATTACCCTGACCTAAAACCAAAGGATACCTCATAGAAAATGATTGAGCCATCCTAACCATTGCATCATAAATCGCAGCATCACCATGAGGATGATATTTACCCATAGTATCACCAACAATTCTACCAGACTTCTTTGTTTGTTTATTATGAAATAAGCCCATTTGATGCATAGACCATAATATTCTTCTATGAACTGGTTTCAAACCATCTTCAGCACTCGGAAGAGCTCTAGCAACTATAACACTCATTGCATAATTAAGATAAGCTTCCCTCATCTCAGGACTAATTTCACTTTCAATCAATTCTTTTGCATTAATCTCTTTTTTTATTTTTTCTTTATCCTGTAAATATAAAGAAGATTCACATTCTGCCCTATCTAAATTTTTAATATTTCTAACCCCCTTATCTTCAATAATGTTAGGACTTTTATTTATATTAGGATCGCAAAATTCATCAATATTGATTTCTTCTTCACTCATTTTTTCCTCTTTTCTTTTTTTTACTTAAGTTTTTTTTATCTTTAACAATTAATAAGGGAAAATCAACTCCACTATTTTTACATTCATTACATTCAATTCTAGGAACTAAACCAAAAAGATTCTTTAACCTAAAAACAAATTGTACATCAGTACTTTTACAATTTGGACAAAATTTAACTTTTAATGGTTCTTTATATTTACAATCACAATCATGTTTACTAACAAAATCTTTCTCTTCTCCACAACAATTAAATTTTATATTTTTTTTCTTCTTAACCATCTTATAAATCCACCTCTGCTGAATCTGCATTTTGTTCTATAAATTTCCTTCTTGGAGCAACAGAATCTCCCATTAATAATGAAAAAGTTTGGTCAGCAAAAACAGCATCATTAATACTTATTTGTTTTAATATTCTTGTTTTAGGATTCATAGTTGTATCCCATAATTGTTCATCATTCATTTCACCTAAACCTTTAAATCTACTAACTTCTCCTTTATTACCTAATTCTTTTAATTTAACCTTTAATTCGTCACTTGAATAAACATAATAATCTTTATTTCCTTTTTTAATTTTATAAAAAGGAGCAACTGCAACAAAAATATTTCCTGATTCGATTAATTGAGGGGTATACCTGAAGAAAAATGTCAATAATAAAGTCTTAATATGTGCTCCATCAACATCAGCATCTGTCATAATAATCACTTTACTATATCTTAATTTAGTTATATCAAATTGTTCACCAACACCAGTACCTAAAACAGTAATTATATTTGAGATCATCTCGCTACTCAATGCTTTTGAAGGACTTGATTTTTCAACATTTAATATTTTCCCCCTTAAAGGTAATATTGCTTGATATTCTCTATCTCTCCCGCTTTTAGCAGTTCCACCAGCAGAATCTCCCTCAACAATATATAGTTCTGTATTCTCTGTTTTCTTAGAAGAACAATCAGCAAGTTTACCAGGAAGCCCTCCACCAGTTAATTCATTTTTTCTTCTAACTAATTCCCTTGCTCTTCTAGCAGCTTCTCTTGCTTTCAATGCATTTAAACATTTAGCAATAATATTTTTTGCAACACTTGGGTTCTCCTCAAAAAAATCATTTAACGCAGAAGAAGAAATAGAATCTACTAAACCTTTAACTTCTCCATTACCTAATTTTGTTTTTGTTTGACCCTCAAATTGTGGTTCTGAAAGTTTTAAAGAAATGACAGCAGTAATTCCTTCTCTAACATCATCCCCAGATAATTTCTGACCATTTTTTAATTGACCTTTCTTAGTTGCATAATCATTTATCACTCTTGTTAATGCACTCTTTAACCCTATAACATGAGTTCCTCCTTCGATAGTATTAATACTATTTACAAATCCCTGAATATTCTCAATATAAGATTCTGTATATTGAATTGCAACCTCAACAACACTTTTTCCATCTTGTTTTTTAAAATAAATTGGCTTTTGGTGAAGAGGTTTTCTAGTCCTATTTAACCATTTAACAAATTCACTTAATCCACCCTCATAAAAAAATTCTGTTTTCTTAAAAGGAGTTGTTCTTTTATCTTTTAAAATAATTTTAAGTCCTGCATTCAAAAAACACATTTCTCTAAATCTTGTAATTAAGGTTTGAAAATCAAAAGAGATATCTTGAAAAATTGTTTCATCAGGCAAAAAGGTTACTTTTGTTCCACTCTCTTCCCCATTATATTCTCCAATAACTTTAAGGTCATTTATAGGCTTTCCAATTTCATAACTTTGCATATAAATTTTTCCTTCTTTTTTAACTTCAATAGTCATTTTTTTAGACAAAGCAGCTACAACAGAAATACCTACACCATGTAATCCACCACTTACAGCATATGCCTTTCCATCGAATTTACCTCCTGCATGAAGTTTTGTAACGATTATCTCTATAGCTGGTCTTTTATATATAGGATGCATATCTACAGGCATACCTCTACCATTATCCTCAATACAAATAGAACCATCATTATTCAAAACAACTTCAATAGTATCACAATATCCAATCATATGTTCATCTACAGAATTATCTAAAACTTCCCAAACTAAATGATGTAATCCATACTTATCAGTAGAACCAATATACATCCCAGGCCTTTTTCTAACAGCTTCAAGACCTTCTAAAACTTTGATACTTTCTGCAGAATATTGTTTATCAATCATCTTTTAATAGACCTCTTAATATACACAAAAAACAAAGAAGGTTTATAAATATTTGCATTGTAAAATAAAGTTTTCTCGTCGCTAAAGGGAAAAAAAGACACATACAACTATTTAAAAGCAATGAACACTATTATTTGAATAAATAACATGAACAAAGAGAAAATTCCAGCTAAATTCAAAGTAAAAAATCAAGATTTCATAGTTGAAGAAATAACAAAAGATGAAAGAATCTGTAAAGTTAATCTAGACCAATTAAAAGAAATAAAAATACCTGAAAGGCCTTTAGATTCAAAAAGAGAATTTTTATGGTGTGAATTTCAAAAACAAAATATAGATCAATTTAGAGCATTAAAAGAGTTTTCTTCACAAATTAATAAAGGTATTCAAGCAATTGGTTTTGCAGGAACAAAGGACAAAAATGCAATTACTTGCCAACAAATATCTATTTTTAATCCTGATGTTCAATTAATAAAAAATTTTAAACATAATAATATTCAATTAAAAAATTTTCATTGGGAAAAAAGAAAAATAAAATTAGGATACCTTAAAGGAAACCATTTTATAATAACACTAAGAGCAATAGAAAAAAAAGATTCTATAAAAATTATTAGCACAATAAATAAAATGAAAAGTTTTCCAAACTATTTTGGCCCACAAAGATTTGGAAGCGTAAGGCAAAATAATCATCAAATTGGAAAATTAATTATAAAAAGAAATTTCAAAGAAGCAATAAACATGATACTGACACAACAAAGTAAAAATGAAAGACAAGAAGTTAGCAAAGCAAGAAAAAGATTATCTATTGAGAAAGATTACGAAAAAGCACTAACTTATTTTCCAGAGTACTTAAAATTTGAAAGACAAATATTAAATTATTTAATCCGAAATCCAGATGATTACATTGGAGTTATAAATAGAATTGAGAGAAAACAGTTTTTAATGTATATACATTCCTTGCAAAGTTTATTATTTAATCAAGTCTTAGAAAAAGCCCTCCTAAAAAAAGTAGATTTTAGTATGAAAGGGCAACAAAGAATACCCTTATTTGGTTATAAATCAAAAATCGATTCTGGAAAATTAGGTGAAATAGAAGAAGAAATTCTAAATCAAAATAATATTAATTTACAAGATTTTAACATACAAGAAATACCTTATTTAAGAGTAAAAGGAGATTTAAGAAATGCCTTGATTTCCGTTAATGATATACTTGCAAATTCAGAAGAAGATGAATTATTTCCTGAATCAAAAAAAGTAATATTAGAATTCTCTTTGCCTAGTGGAGTTTATGCAACAACATTTCTAAATATATTCTTTAACTTAATAGAAGAAAACAAACAATCATAAAACTTATAAATAAATTAAACTCTTTTTAATTATCCTCCTGTAGCTCAACGGTAGAGCACGCGGCTGTAGAATAATGTGGACATGGCACTATTTTGTGCATAAGAATGAAACATAAATTAGCCCGTAACAAAAAGGCTTTGTAAATGCAGAGCCCGCGGTGTTCCCAGTTCGATTCTGGGCAGGGGGATTTAAAACAAACTTCTTTTACATAATTGCTCAATTTTATATTTGTAGATTCTTGCTTCTTTTTCACCAGCCATGATTATTTGATCCTTTTTTGCAAAATCTGCAGTAGTCATATTTTTTAAATTAGGAGATAAATAAATGTCTGAATTTTCTTTAGCATTTTGTATATTATTAGGATGACTCTGTAAGATAAGCATTGATTTTAATAATACTCTTGTAAGAGATGGTAAATCTTTTTCTTTAATTATTTTAGGATCCTTTAAAAAATCTGTATTAGGCAAATTAATATTTGAAACATTTGATGTAATAATAACATCACACTTATCTTTTATTAAATTTAAAGGAATGTTATTTGTTAAACCTCCATCAACAAGAGTATAATTATTAACATTAATAGGATTAAAAATTCCAGGTATGGACATACTTGCCCTAACAGCAATAGCAATACTTCCTTCTGAAAAAATTAATTCTCTTCCTGTTTCTATATCTACAGCATTAACAAACAAAGGTATTTTTGTTTCATCAAAGTTTTTATTTTCATAAATTTCCTCAAATAATTTTAATATTTTGTCTCCTTTAATTAAACCTTTTTTAGGAATTGTAGGATCTAAATATTTGTAAAGCTTTAACTCATCAGCTTTTTTCTCTATTTCAAACGCACTCATTCCCAAAGCATATGCAGCTCCAATTATCGCACCCATACTTGTTCCAGCAATATAATCAGGTTTAATTTTTAATTCATCTAATATTTTCAAAATACCTATATGAGCATAGCCTCTTGCTCCTCCACCGCTTAAAACTAATCCTAATTTCTTTTTTTTAAAAAACATTTTATTTTTACCTTTTATTTAACTTATTTTATCTCCACTAAATCTTGATTGTTCTCCAGGAATTGCTCCTCCTAATTCCATTGGCAACGTTGTAAAGCCAGCACCATAAATTGAATGATGCATTTGTGGGTTTATTGCACCTTGACCTCCAAAATATCCTCCCTGAGGCCATTGGTTCTGATCCCAATATGAAGTTGATTTAAGTCCATAAATTGAAGAACCTAATGCACCCAAGCTTAAAGCATAAGGAGAACTTTTAAATTCTTTTACAAAATTACCTGCCTCAATAATCTTTCTCATATTTTTATATTCTCCATTTTTTTCTAATTCTTCTAATAATTGTTTAAATGGAACATTGCCCATCCCAGGGGGTAAATGAGTATCAGCATAACCAAAGTTATCTGTTAAGTGAATATGTTTTACATAATCTTTTACTTTTTGAGTCTCTTTAACTAAATCCTCATCGGTAAAACCAGACTTTTTCATAATATTTAAATGACCCACATCCCAAGTCATACCAATTTTCTCATGAGCAATCTCTTCAGCTTTTTTCTTGTCCATTCTTTTTTCATTAATTAACCAATTTGTAAATCTCTCTCTTGATTTATCAACAATTTCCCTCATTTGATCTCCTCTAGAAAAAGCCATTCCTTCATACATATTTTCAATTGCAATCATCGGAGAACCTTTTTTGAACTTATCATAAGATTTAATAGCTAAATCTCCAAATGTATTTGCTGTTTTATCTAAAGCAAAAACTTCAACATCTTCATAAACTTTCGGAGAACCAAAGTTAGAATCTATTTTACCAGTTTTAGAATCTATTCTTGGAGTAGTAATTTTATTTAACTTTTGAATAGAGTCTTGAAGAATATTATTATACTGAATTGGAGATAAAATTTCATCTCCAGAAAAATAATTTAGCCTATTAGAATAATCTCTTGCTAAATTCTTTAATTCTTCTCTTTGTTTATCACTACCATATTTAAATGCCTTTTCAAAAGCATTCTGAAATGTCAACTGAATATTATCGTTAAAGATTTGAGCTTGTTGAATTTTTACAATTGCTTCTCTTTGTCCACTATCTAACTCAATTTCTCTTCCAGTTTCCTTATTTATTATTTTATTATTTTTTATTATTCCATTTTTTAAATCATCATTTAGGTAAGGTAAAGTTCTATAAAAAACATCTTCGGCATTTTTGCTTTGAGTAGATAAGTCAGTTAGAGTATTATGCCATTCAGTATCATTTAAAATTCTAATTTGATCATCAACTTTTGAAATATAACTAGCCTTGTTTAAATCAGAAGTATTTTGTTTAGCGACCTTTAAAGGAGTAAAATATTCTCTTTCTTTTAACTCTTGAATTTGTCCTGTTTCTTGATTGATTATCCCAAGAGTTCTTTTATTTACTTCCCCTTTTTCATCTTTTGACCAAGTAGTACCAGGTATACCGTGACTTGAATGAAAAACAATCGGTACATTTCCTTTTTTATCTAGTTCATATGCTTTTTCAATACTTTCAAACATTCTCCTTTTATTACTTTCAATTTCTACTTGTCCACCCCATCCCTTTTCTGTAAAACCTGCAGCATCAATTAATGGACCATGAACACTTGGCTTAACTCCAGCCATCTTCATTAATTGTCTCATTTCTTTAAAATGTTGTTTTGGAATAGTTTCAGCACTTTCAGGAGTCAACATTGTAACTTCAAAAGCCTTAACTCCTTGTTTTAATGCCTTAACTGTTTCTTCGACTTGATTAGATGTTTGAGGTGAACCCGGATAACCTAAGCCAGAAGCACTCTTTAAATAATAACCCGTAAGACTTTTAGAATTGAAAGGAGAATATTCTCCACGGTAATATGATTCACTATTATATTTTACCATTGACGCACCTCTAGAAATAAATGACAAAACTAATATATAAATATTACCAATTAAATCTTAGCGAAGTCTTATGCTTTCTAAATTCTTAGGAACTATAGTTTCAATTCTCTGAGAACGATGTAAACTCGAAGCCAAATCTAAACATTTTGATTGCTCACCATGATTAATGATTATTCTTCTTGGTTTTGGTTGAACTGTTCCAACAAAGGCCATTAATTCATTTCTAGAAGCATGACCTGAAAACCCGTCTACACTTAAGAACTTTAATTTAATTGGAACTATTTCTTCCTTACCATTAACATTAAATACTGCTTCTTTTAATCCTTCTTTAATTTGTCTTCCAAGACCTCCAGGAGGCTGGTAACAAGATAAACATAAACCATTATGAGGATTGTCTGCAAACTCTCTTAGATATTCTACAGAAGCACCTCCAACTAACATACCACTTGTTGCTAAGATAATACAAGGCCCACCTTCAATAACATTTTTTCTTTCTTGAGAAGAACCAACCTGAACAAAAGAATCACTTAAAAAAGGATTTTTATCAGCAAAAATATTAGACCTAACACTATTACTTAAATAATCTGGATAAGCTGTATGAACTGCATTAATGTCCCAAATCATTCCATCTATATAAATAGGGACTTTAGGAATTTTACCTTCCTTAATCGCACTATCTAATAAAAGCATTTTTTCCTGAGCATGTCCAGTACCTAATTCAGGCAGTAAAACTTTCCCCTTCTCAGCTAAAACTTCGTTTACAAAATCAATCAATTTTTTTTCAGATTCTTTAGCAGAGGGATAATTATCATTCTTACCTCCATATGTAGCCTCAATCTGTAAAGTTTCTAGACGAGGAAAGTAAGAAGTTGCAGGTTCAAGAAGTCTTGTCTTTCCAAATTTAATATCTCCGGAATAAACATAATTATGAAGACCATTTCCAATATTAAAGTGAATCATGCTACTTCCTAAAGTATGACCTGCATTATAAAAAGTAATTCTAATATCAGATGTAATGTCAGTCACTTCTCCATAATCTAGAATAATAGAATGCTTTACCATTTCTCTAACATCTGTTGAACGAAACAATGGAACAGCCGCTTGCTTATATGCAACACCAATAAAATCTAAAGCTAACAAAGCTGCAACATCTCTTGTAGGCGGAGTCATATAAACAGGACCTTTATAACCCATCTTATATAAATAAGGTATTAAACCAGAATGATCTAAATGAGAATGACTTAAAATAATAGCATCAACAGAAGATAAATCTAATTCAGGAGCATCTAAATAAGGGAATTGATTTCTACCTGTTGAAGAAACATCAATACCACAATCTATCAAAACTTTTGAAATAGGAGTTTGTAATAAAAAGCTACTTCTACCAACTTGTCTTGCACCACCTAAAGAAGTTAATCTAACCCACCCTTCAATTTTATCAGGATTCCACTCCTTGTAAATTTTTTCTCCGATTGAATTTAAAAATTTCTTACGATAATTGTTATCTAAATAAAGAACTTCTCTTATCTTGTCTGTAATTTTTGATTTTATAGCTGAACTTCTTTGAACAATTGGTGTCCAAAAAGTATTTATTTTTATTTCTTTAAGTAAACTACCGGCCTTACCTATAACTAAACCAGGTTTTTTTGCCTCAATAACTACAATACTCCTCTGATGATCAAACAAAATTTGAGTTAATTCAGCTTCTTCTGGAATAATTTCCCTAATTTTATTTTCTGTTGAATCAATATCCATTAAAACACTTTTATCTGCTCTTAATTCAATTCTCTTTTTTATTTTATTAACTACAGCTTTAACATCATCATCACCATTTTTAAAAAAATCAATATCATTTGTATATACAACTATATTTGCCCCTTCATAGATTGTAGTTTTAACTACACCTTTAGGTAATTCCTCTTCAATTGTTTTTAAGATATCTGCCATATTTAATAATTAAAGAAATATTTCTTATTTCTCATCAATATATTTCCATTCACCTTTTTGTTTGAAAACTTGTTTAATACCATCTTTAGTTATTGCATAAACATCTATACCATAACCAGAGGCTGTATCTCGCTCAGTTGCAGACTTAATTGAATCTGCTGCTAATTCAATAGCTTCTTTAATTGATATATCTTTTCTATAACGGTTTTCTAATAAACCCAAAATATAAGGCATACCACTACTAAAATTAGCATCAAAATCTTCTACCCTCATAGTACTTCCAGCTGGTTCAACAGAATAAAGCTCACAACTTCCATCTTTATTGATACCTCCCACCATTAAACCTGCAATAAATTGAATCATAGAAGGTTGTCTTATATTTTTATACAAGATTAATGCAATCAAATTAGAAGCTTCTTTTACACTAGGTCTTTTTTTATCTCTCATTTCTTTTAATTTTAATTCAGCTCTAATTAATTTAATGACATAGTCAATATCAGAAGAAACACCAGTTCCAGAAATAACCAAGTAATCATTTATTTGAACAACCTTTTTAGCATTTTTATTCATAACAATTTGTCCACCGGCCGTTGCTTTTCTATCCCCCGCCATAACAATTCCATCCTTGCAAACAAGTCCCACTAAGCTAGTTCCTGTTTTTAAAATAGTTTTATCAATTTTTTCATTCATTTTAGAGAAAACTCCAAGATTTATAATTTATTTAAGAAAAGTTATTTTTTAAGTGTTTTGGTTCTTATTAGACTCTTATTATGTGCTAAAACTTAAAAACCTATTTTAATACATCTCTTTAATTAAACTAAATCAAAAACAAAAAATGGATTATGAGCAATTACTAAATAAAGCATATGATGCTGTAAAATTAAACCTTGAAGAGATAAATCAACAGAGATTTGAAATTCCAAAAATAAAAGGGCATCATTTAGGGAATAGAACAGTTATAACAAATTATCTCCATTTAGTAACCCATCTTAGAAGAGAACCAGAACACTTAATCAAATTTTTAACTAAGGAATTAGCCTGTTCAATAGATTTTCAAAATGAAAGGATAATTTTATCTAGAAAACTTTCAAGTAAAGAAATAAATAATAAAATTGAAAGATATGTTAACCAATTTGTAATTTGCCAAAAGTGTAAAAAACCAGATACAGAAATAAAAGAAGAAAATGGTAAAAATTTTATACACTGCCTAGCTTGTGGTTCAAAATATCAAATTCATAAATTATAAAAATAAAAGGGAGGTAAAAATGGAAGCATATTGTGTCAAATGTAAAGCAAAAAAAGAAATGAAAGATGTAAGTATCACACAAACACCTAGGGGAGGTTATATGGCAAAAGGAAAATGCCCTGTATGCTCAACTACAATGTGTAGAATTATGTCTAAAGAAAATGCATTAAAAGCAATTAGTGATAAAGTTGCAAAAAAAGCATTTTAAAATAAAACCTTTTTTAATTTTTTATACTCTTTTTTTAATTAATAAATCATATATTTTAAGTTACATATAATTTTAAATATGAAAAAAGGATATTTTTAATATGGTTAAGAAAAATTTAAAGAATATCCTTCTTGTTTCACTAGCAAGTGTTGGAATTCTAAGCGGAGGATATTTTGTTGCAAAAGACTCTTTTAAACAAGGATATATTCAAGGTGCTTATGACATGCAAAAATATTGGGCAGAACACTCTCCAGATACCCACAATAAATTATATCATAATTTTACATATTCTGGACAAGATAAAATTAGACTTGATGTTTTAAGAAAATTAACACCTTTAGAACAAGCTATTTATGATTATAAAAAATAAAGATTAGTTTTATAAATCTCAAAGTTGGTTTTAGAAATATGAAGAACTATTTAATAAAAATACATAAATCATATCGTTTTGTAATAGCTATCTGTGATAAAGAAATTTATGGAAAAAAATTTGAAGATGAAAATATTCAATTAGACCTAACAAATAATTTTTTTAATGGGGAAGAGGTTAATGAAAATGAATTAATTGATCTAATCAATATTTATAGTCAAGAAGATGCTACATTTAATATTGTCGGAGAAAGGTCAACCAGCTTAGCTCTTCAAATAAATTTAATTTCAAAAGAAGGTATTAAAAAAATTAATAATATTCCTTATGCCTTCATACTTCTATAATTTTTAGAAGAATTTATAAAGAAAAAAAGAATTCTCTAAATATGGAAAAAAAATTTAGTAACAATTCTAATGAACAGAAAGATGAAGCGAAAATTAGAGTTAAACTACCCAAAAAAAATGAAGTAATTGGAGTAATAACTCAAAGATTAGGAAGTTCTAGAATGTATGTTTCATGTATGGACGGAAAAACAAGAAATTGTAGAGTACCAGGTAGTAAAAGAAGAGGACTCTGGTTAAAAGAAAATGACGTTGTTTTAATAAAGCCATGGGAATTTGATGATGAAAAAGGAGATTTAGAATATAAATACACTCCAATTGAAGCTGAAAGATTAAGAAGAATAGGCCAATTACAAACAAGTACAGAAGAATTCTAAAATGGTAAGAACATTAAATGTTGATAAAAGAAGTAAAATAAAAAAAGTAATTCCAATACTAGAAAATAAAATAAAAATTAAATTTATATTAAATAAAAATTCTATAAAAATAAAAGGAACTGAATTAAATGAATTTTTAACAGAACAAATAATTTCAGCAATTGACTTTGGCTTTGATTTAGATGATGCACTTCTTCTCTTAAAACAAAATTATTTATTAAAATTTATAGATATAAAAGAACATACTAAAAGACATAATCTAAAAGATGTAAGAGCAAGAGTTATTGGAAAAAATGGTAAAGCAAAAAAAACAATTGAATATTTAACTGGTAGTATTATTGTAATAAAAGATAACACTATTGCTTTAATCGTAGATGATATTCACTTAGATGCAACAACTCAAGCAATTAATTCACTAATACAAGGTGCAAAACACGGTAATATTTTTTCATACTTAGAAAAACAAAATAAAAATATCTTTGAAAATGAAGATTTAGGAATAAGAAAAAATTTTGAGAGATATTCACCAGAAGGATTATAATCCAAAAACTTTAAATATGTTTAGAAATTTTAATCAGTATTCAGTTTTGCCCTTGTAGCTCAGCAGGTAGAGCACACGGCTGTTAACCGTGTTGTCGGAGGTTCGAGTCCTCCCAGGGGCGTTTTTAATTTTGTTTAATGTTCTTATTACTTTTCTTGACCAATTTTTTCTTAATTTTATCTTCTTTTTTTTGTTTAAATTTTAAAGTCTCTTCATACAAAAATTTAGCAACTTCATCACTAACTTTAATTCTTGTAAATTCTTCTATACTCTCTAAAGCAGGACTTAAATTAATTTCAATAACAGATGGCTCTTTTGAATTTAAAATATCAACTCCACAAAGATTTGCCCCAATACATTTTGCAGATTTAATTGCTAGTTTTTCTTGTTGCTTTGTTAATTTATGTAACTCTCTTTTTCCACCAGCGTGGATGTTTGCTCTAAATTCTCCTTCAGTTGCAATCCTTTTGTAAGAAGCAATTATTTTTTTACCTGCAACAATAACTCTAATATCTGAAGTTTTATCAGTTTTAACAAATTCTTGTATAATATAAGGTCGCTCAAAAGTCTCAATAATATCTAAAATACCTTTTGCAGATTTTTCACTTTCAGCAATCATAACTCCCTTTCCATGAGTTCCTGATTGAAGTTTCATAATAATAGGATAACTTACTTTTTTTAAAATTTCTTTTGCAATTTTTGTATTAGGAGTATAATATGTTTTAGGGATATTCACACCTTCTTCTTGTAATTGTAAAAGTGTCAAAAATTTATCATGACCAACTAAAAAAGCCTTAGAATAAATAGGCATATAACTTTTTTTTGAATAATATTGGGCAATTACTCTTTGAAGAAAAGCATATTTAAAACTACCTCTAATATACAAACAATCATAAGTTTCAAGAGGTTTTCCTTGATAGGTGATTATTTTTTCTGAGTCAATCAAACGAATATCAAATTTTTTTAAATCTAATTCGTCTACAATATCAAAATAATTTTTACAAGCCAAAGCTACCTTTTTACTACTTTTTCCGCCTAAACTTATTATTCCAATGTTCATTGTTTACAATCAATTATAAAATTTTTATTTAAGAGATTTCTCCCAATTAAAATAGGATAATTCATTTTTTCTCTATTTGAAACATTAAAATAGGTTTTAAATGTTCTATTTGCTATTTTAATTTTTAGCTTAACTACAATTCTTCTATCAATGCCATTTGATTGTTTTATAGTTGCAAGTTTTAGAGGAAGTAAATTATATTTTTTAACAATACTCTTACAAATAGAATTCTTAGAAGCACCTGTATCTACTCTTGCTAAATATCTATCACTACCAATAGTAACTTCTTCAATACAACCAATTGTTGAAATAATTTTAGAAGGTTTATTTAAAAGAGAAGATTTCTCCTTTTCCATAAAAAAAGATTAATTAATCGTCTTTAAAAGCTTTTAGATTTGAAAAATTAGGACATTAAAGAATTTACTAGAGAGATTATATTTTCAGGAATATCTTTAAGTTTTAATAAATCCTGAAAAGTAATTATATCTTTCTTTAAATATTCTTTAATTTTAGACTTTGATAAAGGTAAAATTGTTATAGGATATATTTTTTTTGATTCAATTAATTTTTCCAAACTTTTATCAAAAGGATATTTCCATCCTAGTAAACCTAAACCAACTCCTTGAGAATATTTTATAACTTGAGGAGAAAATCGAGTATTCGTAGCTAATAAGGCTTTATTAAACTTTTTATTTAAATCTAAAAACCTAGCATAAACATAAAGCGCAGTCTGAATAGAAATACCTAATTCAAAACGACTAAAATGTTTACATTCTATCATCAACCTCTCATTTTTCTTAAATGCACTAACATCGATTTCATGTTCGATAAAATTACCACTAACAAACTGATTTAATTCTATCTTATAACCATCTTCTTCAAATAATCTTGCAATATATTTTTCAAAAACATAACCATCCCTATTTAAGCTCAACTCAAAAATAGCTTGTTTTAAGTTATATCTTGCCCCAGAATGGTCACTAATTTTCCTTAATTCTTTATATACAAATTTAAAAATTTCATTAGTTGAAATTCCTTCATATAAAATTGAGTTTAATTTTTCTAAAATTTTTTTTATAGAACCCTCATCTGCTCCTGAATTTCTCATAGAAAGAATAACCTTATTCTCATCATAAATTTCACTCTGTCCATTTTTTTTCAAGATATTAATTAATTTCATGAAAAAACAAAGACAATTGAATATAAAAAACTTTAGAAAGTAGCGGGGGATGGATTTGAACCAACGACCTCGAGGTTATGGGCCTCGCGAGCTAACCAGACTGCTCCACCCCGCTATATATACATATAATATTAGTATTGACTTTTAAAATTATCGGAAAAGGAAAATAAAGACAATATTTAAAAATAAGTACTCCTTAACCAATATATTAATAAAAAGGAGGTTTAAAATGAAACAAAAAAAAGTAGTAGATAAAAAAAATATTCCTGAAGGAGTTTTAGTTCTATCATTTGTAATTTTTGCAAGTGCTTTTCTATCTTTTATAGTAGGTTCATTATTTTTTAGTTTAGCAGATAGTTCAACAGAATTATTACAATCATTTAATCTTAGTTCAACTATCCTATTCTTTGTAGGAATATTATTTTTAGCCTCAGCAGTATTAAATTATTTTATTGCAAAAGGTCTAATGAATAAAAAAAGATGGTCTTGGTTGGTTATGTTAGTATTTAGTGGTTTTTCAATCATTTTAAATATTATAAATTTATTTAACCAAATGTATTACAGTAGTTCTTTTGGAATAATAATAGGTGGTTTAATATTTTGGTATTTAATTAATCCAAAAACTGCAAAGCATTATAATTAATTTTTAGCCTCTTTATTTTTTAGAGGTTTTTTATTTTTTTAATAATCAGTTCCTGTTGAAAAATTAAATTCATTAGATATATTTTCTAACATTTTTTCTTTTACTTTTTCAAAATCATAATACCAAGATTTATGACCTAATATCCAAGACAATTTAATAAAAGCAGTTTCAGATAACATATCTTCTAAATAAATAACTCCGGTCTTCTTAATTTGCCTTGCACTTGAATATATGTTTGGATTTAATCTCCCATAAATTGCCTGAGGCACTGCAAAGACATATATTCCTTTATCTATTATTTTTTTTAGTTTTGGAATCCAATTATATTTTGCATTTTTTCCAGGAATTTGTCCTATTCCTGCGACTTCTAAAATTAAGCCTTTATAACCTTCTTTCAAATAGTAATTTAAAATATCAGGGTTTTGTCCTGGAATAATCTTTATCAATGCAACTTTATCTGAGAATACTGGATCAATTCTAACTCTTTTTTTTTCATTTTTAGGACTAAATTCTCTTAATATTTCTAAATGATCTAAAGAAATTCTGGCTATAGGATTTGCATTTATGGGTTTAAAAGCATCTCTCCTAGAAGTATGCATTTTTCTAACTTTATTTGCAGGTAAAGCTAAACAAAATTCATCATTTAAATTCTCATGACCTACTAAAGCAATCTCAGCAATTTCACTTGTAGCATATTTACAAGCACAAACCAAGTTTAGCGAAGAATCACTACTTGCTCTATCAATAGACCTCTGAGAGTAAGTTAAAGCAATAGGCTTATTCAAATTTTTAATTGAAAAAGATAGATAAGCAGAAGTGTAATGTAAAAAATCTGTACCATGAGTAATCACAATCCCATCAATTTTTGAATCATTTAAATATTTTTCACAAGCCTGTGTTAGCTTTTTCCAATCTAAAAAAGACATGTCCTCAGAAAATTTCATAAATGGTTTTTCTATTTTTACAATATTACAAATATCCTTAATTTGAGGAGATAAATTTAAAATTTCCTCTTCATCTGTAGAAATTACTCCTCCGGTTTTAGAATCTAATCTCGAAGAAATAGTTCCACCTGTAATAATTAAAACAATATTTTTTAACTCTTTATTCTTTTTAATTTGGAATCTTTTTTTATCCTCTAGGATTTTTTTCTTTAGGATTTTAACTGAAAGAATTTTTTCTTCTCTAACTCCAATATTATACCCAGATTCTAATTTTAAGAGGATTATCTCAGAATCATACGACTCTAATAAAGTTCCTCTCCAGACTTTATCACTTGTATTTATCTCAACAAAGTCTCCAAAATTATAATTCTTGACTTTCATAAAAGTAAAACTCTAAGAGAATATAAAAGGTTTTTGTAAAGAGAATTATTTCTTAGGTAAATCTAACTTTATATGAGCGTCTCTTAATTGAGCATCACTAATATTTGAAGGAGCATCCAACATAATATCTTTACCATCTTTATTCTTTGGAAAGGCAATAACTTCTCTAATAGAACTGGCTCCAACAATTAATTGAATTACCCTATCAAGTCCCCAAGCAATACCACCATGAGGAGGAGCTCCAAATCTTAAAGCATCTAATAAAAATCCAAATTTTTCTTCCTGTTCTTCCTTTTTAATTCCTAAAAATTCAAAAACCTTACTTTGAGTTTCAGGATTATGAATTCTAATACTACCACCGCCAAGCTCACTTCCATTTAAAACAACATCATATGCTATAGCCTTTGCACTTTTAGGGTCTTTATTAAAAGAGCTCATTTCAGGAGATGTAAAAGGATGATGAACTGCAATATATTTCTTTTTTTCCTCAGAATATTCAAATGCTGGAAAATCAATTACCCAACAAAAAGCAAATTCTTTAGGATCTTCTTTATTTTTTCTTAAATCAGGTGAATCACTCCCATACTTACTCATTGCTTCATCATAACTAATTCTCGGGAATGGAGTTTTAATATCAACATTTAAAATTTCTTTCCAAATTTTTTTTAATAATTTCTCTGTTAAGTCAATTATATCTTCTTGAGTAATAAAAGACATTTCAATGTCTAACTGAGTAAATTCTGGTTGCCTATTAGCCCTTAAATCTTCATCTCTAAAACATCTTGCAATCTGAAAATATTTTTCAAAACCTGCCACCATCATAAGTTGTTTAAACAATTGAGGAGATTGAGGCAAAGCATAAAACTTTCCTGCCTGAGTTCTAGATGGAACAACATAATCCCTTGCACCTTCAGGAGTAGACTTTGCTAATATTGGAGTTTCAAACTCATTAAAACCCTGCTCAAATAAAAAATCCCTAATTAATTTAATAATTCTACTTCTAAGCAAAAGATTAGTTTGCATATTTTCTCTTCTCAAATCTAAATAACGATATTTTAATCTAATGTCCTCATTAGTATCAATATTCTCTAAATCAAAAGGCAAGACAGGACATTTATTTAATATATTAAGTTTATTAATTGAAATTTCAAAATTGCCAACATTACTTTTTTCATTTTCAGTACCCTTAGGTCTATTATTTACTTCTCCTAAAATTTCAACACAAGCCCCTTTAGATAATTCACCCATTTTAGAAAAATCATCAATCTTTTTTGTAATAACACACTGAACAACACCACTAATATCTTTAATATCTAAAAAAGCAACTTTGCCATGCTCTCTAATATTATAGACCCAGCCTTTAATACAAACATCCTTACCTACACTTTTCACAACATCTTTTACATAAACACGATTCATAAAAGAATAAAATGAAAATACTTTTTAAACCTAATTAAAATAAAGAACTTATGTGGGGGGGAGGATTCGAACCCCCGTAGGCATAAAGCCACTGGATCTTAAGTCCAGCCCGTTTGGCCACTCCGGCACCCCCACATTATTTAAAAATCAAGGGGAATCTTTTTATAAAGTTTTATGTTTAATTCAAAAATATGAGAAAATAACTAATCTTAAAAACCAAGATTTATTCTAACTTAACATGGCAAGAATAGCAATAGTTCATAAAGAAAAATGTAGGCCTGAATTTTGTTCAAAAGAATGTAAAAAAAGTTGTCCCATTGAAAAAAAAGAATCTGATACTTGTATTTTAATTGAGAATAAAGCTACGATTAATGAGGATACTTGTATTGGGTGTAGTATTTGTCAAAAAAGATGCCCTTTTGAAGCAATTGAAATAATAAACTTACCAAGTGTAAGAGAAGAAGATTTAGTGCATAGATTTGGTGAAAATAGTTTTGCACTATATGGATTACCAATCCCAAAGAAAGGAAAAGTATTAGGATTATTAGGAAGAAATGGCATTGGTAAAACTACAGCAGTTAAAATTTTAGCAGGCTTAGAAAAACCAAATCTTGGTAAAAATGCAAATGATGAAGAAATAAAAGCTTTCTTTCAAGGAACAGAATTATTAAATTACATTCAACCAAAACAAAAATTAAAAATAGCATATAAACCTCAAAATCTCTCAATGCTCTCCCAAGATGTAAAAGTATTAGACTTGTTAAAAAAATTAGGAGAAGAAAAAACAATAAAAAATTTTTCTGAAAGATTAAATATTTCTCAAATATTAAACAACAAATTAAATAAATTGTCAGGGGGGGAATTACAAAGAGTTGCAATTATAGCGGCTTTTTTAAAACAAGCTGATATTTATTTAATAGACGAACCACTTGCTTATTTAGACATTCAACAAAGACTAATTGTCTCAGATTTTATTCAAGAACAATGTAAGGATAAAACAGTAATTATTGTAGAACATGATTTACTTATTTTAGATTATTTAACTGATTACCTAAACATTTTTTACGGAACTCAAGGATGCTTTGGTGCTGTTTCAAATATTAGATTTTCAAAGAATGGAGTAAATTCTTACTTAGAAGGATTCTTGAAAGATGAGAATATAAGAATTAGAAATAAAGAATTAAAATTTGATTTTACAAAAAACCCTCAAACAGCGAGTAATGTAATATCTTCTTGGCCTAATTTTGAAAAAGAATTTGATAGTGGATTCAAATTAAAAATTAATGAAGGTCAAATAAAGAAAAATCATTGCATAGGCATATTAGGAAAAAATGGAACAGGAAAAACAACGTTTGTAAAATGTCTTGCAGGATTAGAAAAAGTGAAAATCAATAACAAAGAACAAAAACTAGATTTAAATTTAAATTTATCTTACAAGCCTCAATACTTATTTACAGAATCACAAGAAACAGTTAAAGAAATAATATTCAAGGATAAAATAGACAAAAGAATAATCCAAACATTTAATTTAGCATCACTACAACAAAAAAAATTAAACCAATTATCCGGAGGAGAATTACAAAGATTATTTTTAGCTCAATGTTTATCAAAAGATGCTGATATTTATTTAATAGACGAGCCTTCAGCTTATTTAGATGTAGAAGAAAGAATAAATGTAGCAAAATCAATAAAAGATTTAATGATTGAAAAAGAAAAAACAGCTTTTATAATTGATCATGATTTATTACTAATTTCTTATCTCGCTGACCATATAATTAATTTTGATGGAGAGTCAGGTGTTTATGGAGAGAGTTCTCAATTAAAAAATTTTAAAGACGGAATAACCGACTTATTAAAATCTCTAGAGATTACATTAAGAAAAGATTTAGAAACAAATAGACCAAGAATAAATAAAAAAGATAGTTTTTTAGATAGAGAACAAAAACAAAAAAAAGAATGGGCTATATTTTAAGAAAGTTTTAAAGAAGAAAAATTTATATATTGGTTTATTTTTATAATAAGAGTTATAAGGTGAAAAATAACTAAAAAGGAGGTGAACATGGCAGCAAAAAAAACAACTAAAACTGTAGCTAAAAAAAAGCCGACAGTGAAAAAAGAAACAAAAAAAGTTACAAAGCCAGTAACAAATGTTGCTAAAATCCAAAAAGTCCAAAAAACAAAGAAAAAAATTGACTGGACAATGTGGATATTAATTGCAGCATTGGTTCTTATAATAATTTATTATTTATTTAGATTATTCTAGATAAAATAAGAGAGGGTTTTTAAGATAAATTAATAAATCCCCTCGTCTCTTATTTTTTTATGAAAGAAGGAATAGCAAAATTAATTTCTAAAGAAACAAAAATAAATATAGAAGAAATTGAAAAGTTAATTGAAATTCCACCAAGCGATAAATTTGGAGACTATTCTTTTCCTTGTTATCAATTAGCAAAAATAAAAAAACAATCTCCTCTTCTAATTTCTCAAGAATTATCTGAAAAATTAAGAAGAAGAATGTCTAAAGAAATATCTTCTATAGAAGTTAAATCAGCATATGTAAATTTTTTTATCAATAAAATATATTTAACAAAAAAAACTATTGAAAAAACAAAAAAAAAGTCATGGGGAGAAATTAAGAATAATCAACCTCAAAATATCGGGATTGAATATCCTTCTCCGAATACAAATAAATCTTTACACATAGGCCATTTAAGAAATATAATTATAGGAGAGTCTATTTCTCAAATAATGAAAAATGCAAAAAATAAAGTTTATCATTTAAATTTATATAATGACCGAGGAATTTTGATTTCAAAAACAATGCTTGCATATGAATTATATGGAAATGATATTAATCCAATAAAGGAAAAAATAAAACCAGATAAATTCATTGCAGATCTTTATATAAGATTTAACAGAGAAGCAAAAGATAATAAAGAATTAGAAGAAAAAGCAAGAGAAAAGTTAAGACTTTGGGAAAATAAAGATAAAGAAACAATAGAACTCTGGAAAAAAATAAATTCATGGGCATATCAAGGACTACAACAAACTTTTGATTTATTTGGATTATCAAAAATAGATAAGAATTATTATGAAAGCGAAATTTATACTAAAGGAAAAGAAATAATAGACAAAGGTCTAAAAAAAGGATTATTTAAAGAAAAAGATAAAGCCATAATTATTGATTTGAATAAAGAGAATTTAGGAGAAAAAGTTTTACTTAGGAGCGATAAAACATCTGTTTATATTACACAGGACTTATATTTAGCAGAACAAAAAATAAAAGATTTTAATCTTGACAGTTCATATTACGTAGTAGGAAATGACCAAGAATATCATTTTAAAGTTTTATTTACAATTTTAGAAAAATTAGGATTAAAAAAGAATTGGAAACACTTTTCATATGGAATGGTAACTTTACCAAGTGGCAAAATGAAATCTAGAGAAGGAAATATTGTTTCTGCCGACGAATTTATTAAAGAAACACAAGACTTAGCAAAAAAAGGGTTAATAGATAGAAATCCAAAAATTAATAAAGATGAATTAGAAAAAAAGAGTTTAATAATCTCCCTTGCCGCAATAAAATATTCTTTAATCAAAGTAGATATTAAAAAAGATTTAGTTTTCAATCCAGAAAAAGCTCTTTCATTCGAAGGAGATACAGGACCTTATCTACTCTATTCTTATGCCCGAGCAAATTCAATCCTAAAGAAAATTAAATCAACTAAAAGCAAATATGAAATTATTGACTTAACAAATCAAGAAATAAAATTAATAAAAAAGATAAATGATTTTGAAAATATTTTAGAAGAAACATATAATAACCTTACCCCAAATACTCTAGCAAATTATGTTTATGAATTATCTCAAATTTTTAATGAATTTTATCATAGTTGTTCAATTATAAAATCTAAAGAAAAGGAGTTTAGATTGGATTTAGTAAAAGCATTTAAGAAAACAATGAAAAAATCGTTAGAATTATTATCAATACAAACCATTGAGGAAATGTAATATTTTATTTCTGAGGCTATAGGTTTATAAATACATAATCCGACAAAGCCTGATGGTAAAGCGAATTAAACTATTAGAAAACAATTTAGGAAATACAGAAAGATATATCTTAAATCAACTAGACAAACAAAAAGAAGATTTTGTTAAAAAAGAATTAGTTGAAGGTTATTTAATACACATGGATAACATCAAAAAAATGTCTATGATGGTTATAAACCAAAAAGGCTATTCTTATAAAGGATTAGAAAGCTTTTTTCAAAGAATTGATGAATCTATAGAGTCTATTATTCAAAGAACTCCAGAATATATATTAGATAGTATAGAATATACTACTCAAAAATATAAAATTTCTTAAAAAAATTTATATAGTTCTTATTTAATAAATTGTTATGAATAATATTTTTTTAATAGAGGAGTATAAACATAATCAATTGTATTCTTCTATTAAAAATTTTTATGATGATTCAAGTTATTCAATGACAATCAAAAAACCAGTAATAGATGCATATATAATTTTTTTAAAATCACTTCCTAAAAAAAAGATAATAAAAGATCTTATAAGCTTAGTTGAAGAAGAATTAGTTATAGAATAAAATCAAATTGTATTAATTCCACATTCTGGACAAAACTTTTCTCCACCTTCTAATAACCAATTACAACTTTTACATCTTTTTTCCATTTTTCCCTTTTCTATTATTGTTTCATAACCATCTCGCCCTGATAAAATTTTTCCAACTATCTTTTTAATTTTATCATTATCTTCACCTTCTTCCTGAAATTTCCTTAAATCAAAACCATCCATTCAACCTTATAAAAAGGGATAATTTTTAAATTTAATTATGCTTGAATAAGTAATGGCAAAAGAAAAGTGCTTTTTATGTAAAGAAGAATTAAAAACAGGCTTTATGGATAAGATAGTTGGAACTACAATAAAATTAAAAAAGCAGAATTTCTTTATTTGTTCAGATTGTCAAAAAAAACATAAAGAAAATCTAAAAAAAGAATTAGAAAAATGAAAAAATTAGAAGATAAACTTAAAGCAAGGGAAATACTAAAATCAGGATTAGTTTATGGAACCTTAGGTCTTTGCTCTTATATGTTAATAGAATATTTATTTTGTAAAGTAGGAAATTTTGGGAATTTTAATCAAGATTATTTAGCAAATTATGCTCCTTTATTTTATGAGAATTTACCAAAATCTTTTTTTATATTCGGAGGAATTGGAGCATTATTTGAGTTAGACAAATAATTATTTAAGTAAATTACAAAAATTAAAAATTTCTTCTTCTGAAAAACAAGGTCCTAAAATCTGCAATCCTACTTTTTTTGAGTCTATTTCCCCCATTGGTATACTAATTGCAGGGATTTTTGCTATGTTTGCTAAAGCAGTAAAAATATCATAATTATACATTTCCTCAATGGAAATTTCTTCTCCAATTTTATGAGCTGTCCTTGGAACAGTAGGCATTAAAATAAAATCTACATCTTTAAAGATTAAATCAATACTATCGGTAATAAAAGATCTAGACTTTAGTGCATTTCTATAATATTTACCATCAAACTCTGCTCTTGTAATTTGAGAACCCCCAATAATTCTTCTTTGAACTTCAGGTCCACCAAAGGTATCGATTGCTTTTCCAAATCTTCTACCGTCAAATTTCCTTGTTCCTGAGAAAAATTCAGTATATACTAAAATATAATAAGTTTCAATAAAAATATCTAAAGGCAATTTAACAACTTTAACTTGATAATTTGTTTTTTTTGATATTTCTTTAATTTTCTCTTTAAAGAGTGAATAAATTTTATCATCACAGAATTCTTCTACTTCAACAATTCCAATTATTTTTTTTAATTTCTTTTTATATTTTTCTTCTCCAGTAGTATTATCTAAATAATCATGACCTTTAATAATATCAAAAATTAATTTTGCATCCGAAAGATTTTTAGTTAGAGGTCCAATACAATCAAGACTCATACACATATCAATTAAACCATAACGACTAACAGCTCCATAAGTTGGTTTTAAGCCAACAATACCACAATGACTTGCAGGATTTCTAATAGAGCCACCAGTATCGCTTCCTAACGCAAAATCACATAAATCAGCACAAACACTAGCAGCTGAACCAGAAGATGACCCTCCAGGAATTAATTCAGGATTTAGTGGATTTTTTGTTGGTCCATATGCACTTGTTTCACCTGACGCGCCACAAGCAAATTCATCCATATTAACCATTCCTAAAAAAATAGCGTCTTCATTTAATAATTTATTAATTACAGTTGCATTATATGGAGAAATATAACCTTCTAAAACCTTACTACCACAATTAGTCTCAAAACCTTTAACAGAAATACAAGATTTAACAGCAAAACAAACTCCCGCTAATTTACCAACTTTTTTTCCTTCCTTTATTTTCTTATCAATTTCTTTTGCTTGATTAATAGCTTCTTTATTCAAACTAAGAAAAATGTTTAAATCTTTAATCTCCTCAGTTAAAATTTTCTTATTATAATTCAAAACATTTTCAACACAACTAAAATTACCTTTTTTGATTGCATCAACCTTATCAACAATTGTTTTAAATTTCATAAAATTTCTAAGAAACAGGTATTTTTAAATTCTATTGAATTTTTTTCATATCTTTCCAAGCAATATCAAATAATTGTTCCAATGCATGAGCAAAAAATTCTGTATTAATCCAAACACCAAAATCATATGAAGGGTGAGTATTACCATCATCTAACAACATGAACATTAATTGAGAACCATCGATAATTATAAATCTAGCCTTTAAACCATCTACATCTCTTATATCAGCAACTTTTGATATTTCTTTTGCAATTTTCCTATTCTCATTATTTATAGGAGCAGCAATTCTAATTTTAACTCCTCTTTTTTTTGCCTTATCTAAACTTGGCATTAAAATTTCTAATTTTCTATTTAATCCTTCTGCTGTTGTAACAAATACAATTTCTTCTTGTGCATCTCTAATCAACATATCTAAATGATTATCAATATTTTGTCGTCCTTTAAGTGCTCCGGATAAGTCGGTATGTTCAACATATTTTATTCCATCTTTAAATAAGATATTTAATTCATCTAATACATCATCACCTTTTAATCTTTCTAATCTAGCAGATCTTTCTTTTGCACTAATAATTAAATTTTTCTTAACTCTCTCAACAACTTCTTCTGGTTTTAATGCAACAAATTTAATTGGTTTACCTAATTTCATAACAATAAAACCCTTCTTTTCAAGACTTTCTAAAATATCATAAGTCCTACTTCTTGGAACATCACTTATACTAGATAATTCACCAGCAGTAGAAGTACCACGAGATAAAAGAGCAGTCCAAACCTTAACTTCATAAAGGTTCAAATCAAAAATCTTTCTTAATCTACTTAAAAATTCCTCTTTTACAATCATATCCTATAAAACTGATTCTACTATTTAAATGTTTCTTTTATTTGTTTTACCAACGAGAAGTGAAAATTATCCGATTTTTTCATACCCTTAAAAAACTAAAAAAGTAATTTTTTTCTTTTATCTTTCCTTTCTCTTCAAACAACATTTTTTCATTACTTTTTTCAAGAATTAAATCAACTGCATTAACTTTTTCTAAAATCAAATTTATTTTTTCACCTAAATAATCATAAAAATCTTTATCAAAAAATAATTTAATTTTATCTTCTCTAGTCAAGTATGCTTTTTTTCTACCAGCTTGTATTTTTCTAGTAATTTCTCTAGCATACCCCTCTCTTTCTAAATCTTTTGTTAAGTTTAAATCTAATTCAACCTTAAATATATCTTCCAAACCTAATTTTATTTCTTTAATATTTAATTCTGATTTAATTATTTCTCTTTCTTCTTCATTCAGTGATTTAACTCCACTAATAACTGCTTTACTAAGAGGCCACTTTAACCCTATTTGATTTTTATCTCTTTCTTTTAATCCATCTGAAACAATTTGTTTTATTTTATCCATATTTTCAAGTAGTTTTATATCTTTAATATTAGAATGTCTAGGCCACAAAGATAAATGAACAGACTCCTCTGAATTATAAATTGTATGATAAATAACTTCACTAGTAAATGGAATAATAGGAGCACAAACTTTTGCTAATCTATCTAAAACAAATCTTAAAATAATACTTACTTCTTTTTCTTCTTCATTAAATCTCTCTCTATTTAATCTAACATACCAAGTAGATAATTCGTCAACAAAATTTTTTATTTCATTAGTTGCTTTAACAGTGTTATATTCTTCTAAATAATTAGTTACTTTCTCCACGAAGTCATTTAAACGAATAATCACCCACTTATCTATTAATTTTTTTGGTTTAGGTTCTTCTAAAGTACCATCTAATTTATACAAAGAATAAAACTTATTTACATTATACATTAAAAGTAAAACTTTTTTATATGCCTCTTCAACACCTTTAACAGAAAAATTAAGATTATCTGCATTCATAACAGGACTATTCATTAAATAAAATCTCATAGCATCAACACCATATTTATCAATTAAACCTCGAGGATCAGGATAATTATTTTTGCTTTTACTCATCTTCTGTCCATCTTCAGATAAAATTGTTCCTGTAGTAACAACATTTTCAAAAGGAATATCGTCAAATAAAATAGCAGATAAAATATTCATATAATAAAACCAAGCTCTAACCTGACCAATATACTCTGCAACAAACTGAGCAGGAAAATTCTTTTCAAAAAAGTCTTTATTTTCAAAAGGATAATGAAATTGGGCAAAAGTCATTGAGCCAGATTCAAACCAACAATCAAGAACTTCAGGAACTCTTTTAAATTCTTTATTATCTTTCACCAAAATAATTTCATCTAAATAATCTTTATGTAAATCAATCTCTCTTTTAGGTAAACTTTTAGCATATTTTTTTAATTCTTCAATACTCCCAATAACTAATCTCTCGCCATCTTCATTTTCCCAAATAGGGATTGCTGTTGCCCAATATCTATTTCTTGAAATATTCCAATCAGGAGCTGTATCTAAAGTATATTTAACTCTCCCTTCTTTTAAAAATTCTGGATACCAATTTAATTTTTTGTTTAATTCTAAAAGTCTTGGTTTAATTTTCTGAATATTTACAAACCAAGCTGGAATTGCTCTATACATTAACTTTGTATCACACCTATAACAAAAAGGATATTCATGCTCTATTTTTTTAACTAAAACTAAATCATTTCTTTTCCTTAAAAAATCAATTATCTTTTCATTAGAATCATGAACATATTCTCCCTTAAAATCTAAAACAATCTCTTTGAACAAACCTTTTTCATCAACAGAATCAATTACACCAATCCCATATTTTTTACAAACTTCATAATCTTCTTCACCAAAATTAGGAGCTGTATGAACTATCCCTGTTCCATCTTCTGCAGTTACAAAATCAGCTAAAAGAATTTTAAAAGCATTAGGTGTATCTTTAAAATAATTAAATAAAGGAATGAATTTTTTGTTTTCAAGTTCTTTACCTAAAACACTTTTAATTATCTTATATTCTTCTTTACTTTTATAAAAATTTTCAACTAAGTCTTTAGCCAAAATATAAATAACCTCATCTTTTTTATCTAACAAATATAAATATTCTAAATCAGGGTTTACAGTCAAAGCTAAATTACTAATTAAAGTCCAAGGAGTAGTAGTCCAAGCAAGAACAAAAACATTTTTTTTATCTAATTTTTCTTCTAATTTAAATTTTATAACAACGCTAGAATCTTTTATATTTTTATAAGAGTTATCCATTGCAATCTCTGATTTTGATAATGGAGTAGAACAACGAGGACAATACATTAAAATTTTCTCTCCTTGATAAATATAATCCTTCTCCCATAATTGTTTAAATGCCCACCAAACAGATTCAATATAAGAATTATCCATGGTTTTATAACAATTTTTCATATCAACCCATCTCCCAATTCTATCTATCTCATTAACCCAAGCATCAGCATAACTCATGACTTTACTTCTACAAAAATCATTAAATTTTTTAACACCCATTTTTTCAATTTCATCTTTTGAATTAATATTTAACCCTTTTTCAGCAATATTTTCAATGGGTAAACCATGACAATCCCATCCCCAAATTCTTCTAACATAACGACCATGCATTGTCCAATATCTAGCAAATAAA
The DNA here is from genome assembly GCA_041654895.1 of Candidatus Pacearchaeota archaeon. GTDB lineage: Archaea > Nanobdellota > Nanobdellia > Pacearchaeales > GW2011-AR1 > JAGVXH01. The sequence goes on along the minus strand of JBAZCR010000003.1, from coordinate 8,055 downwards.
TCCTTAACAACAGAACTTAAAATATGACCATAGTGAGGCATACCAGTAGCAAAAGGAGGTCCATCATAAAAAATATAAGGCTTACCTTTCTTTGTTAATTCTAAACTCTTTTCAAAAGTCTTATTCTCTTTCCAAAACTTTAAAATTTGTTCTTCATAATCTTTTATTTCCATATGGGATTCTAAAAACAACTCTGCTTTTAAATTTTATCAAACATTTTATTTCTTTTTTGAAATATACTTTCTTAATAATATAAACCATAATAAGTTAACTAAAATCAAAATACCTATAACAATAAACAAAATAGTCATAGTTGAATTTTCTCCACGACTTGATCTTCCGTCTTCACTAATAACATAACCTAATCCTATAACAGTCAATTTATTTTGGCTGACTTGTAAAACTAAATTATTATCAATCCTATTATTAGCATATTCTAAAATAACCTTTGTATCATAATCTCCCTCATAAACACCATTAGTATCCCAATAAGCGCTCATTATCTCCTTAGACAAACCACTAATAGTATAATCAGGGGAAACAATCCTATCTAAAATATTTCCTTGTTTACCATAAATTTCCATAATGCTCTTAGCTCCACTAATTGGTTCACTCCATTTATTTTCAACTAACATATCAACTTTCACAATCTCCCCTAAATTAAAATTATTTACATATAAATCTTGTAATTCAAGTGTAGTAGAACCAACTCTAAAAGTACCCTCTAAATTAATTACTTTGTCTTCATAAATAATCGCTGCTTTCGCATAATAATTACCATTAGAAAGTTCTCTTGCATTCCATTTATAAATTAAATCTTCTTTTTTCTGACTTTTAATATTGATAGTATGAGTATTAAAACTAGAAATCTTTTCATTTAGTGAACTATAAACATCCACATTAGCATAAACATTATTTAAATCAAATTCACCTAAGTTAGAAATAGAAAATATAAAAGTAACATCCCCATTTGAATCTGCATTTAAAATATTCATAATAGCTTCTGCATATCTACCTGGATAAGGAACATAAACATAAACCTGAGTTACGACAGACAATGTTGCACCAATGAAATTTTCTCCACTAGATTGTTTTGAAGATTCACTAATAACAATTTCGCCGATATTTGTTCCTGGAGACAATTCATTTGGCAAATTTAAATTATATGAAATAGAAATACTTGAGTCTTGTGAAATCAAACTAACTTTTGTTTTTTCTAATTGAATATATTGAGCCAATTCTCCTCTAACATAAATATTTAATTCCATATCTTTGTTTTCAGGGTTAACAATTGTAAAAGAATTCCTTTGGCTTAAACTAGGACTAAAATCAATAGTTCTTCTAGCCGGAGTAACACCTAAAGCAGAAATTTCCATAATAAAGAATACAAAAAATATTAAACACAAAAATAATCTCAAATTAAATTTCATTTCATACCCCCAATAAATTTATCTCCTAATTCATTTATTTTTCCTCCACTTTCAAGATAAATTTCATCAATAAGTTCACTATTATTATATACCTCAACATTCAAATTAACATTTCCAGAATTAACAACATTAAAACCACTTTCTGTTTTATCAAGTCTTAAAGAAACTAAAGTATTTATTGTCAATGTTCTAATTTCAGTTTGTCTAACACCAATTGCCTTCCAATAATAAATACCAGGTTCTAATTGAATTTGAGAATTATTTTTTAAATTTACTTCAATCGGATTTGTAAAATTAATATCTTTATCTATAAATAAATAATCGGCATTTTCAATTGAAAAAAGAACATTTGAACTTGTTGTTTCATAATTATCAATAGGAGAAATAACTCTTGGAGTAGAATAACCAATTATCCACATTAAACCAAATAATGTACCAATGATTACAACAAAATCCATTGTTAAAATAAATTTATTTTTCATTTAGGCCTCTAACTCCGCTAATTTACTTTCAAAAACTATTGTTGAATTTTTCAAACCAGGACCTTCATTTGGAGGAACTTCTAAATAAATATCTATTTCAGCTGAATCTTTATTATCATGGTATTCTAAACTATCAATTAAAAACACTTGGCCAGTAATACCCATATTTATCCACTCAAATGCAGAACTAATCCACTTAAATGCATTTGGAAAACCACTTCTATTATCTACCTTTACCTTATAATATTCACTGTCATTAGTTTGAACATCCCACATAGGAGAAGCAGAAGCGCTAATGTTAATTTTAACATTACCATCATTTTTAATAATCAAAGGCATAGGTGAATCATCACTAGTGTCATTAGATGCCAAATAATCCAAACTACCAAAACTTATTTCATCATTAGGTAAACTAACCATAATCAAAGCATTAACATAAAAATCCTCTTCACTACTATAAGGACCCCAATTCATGCCATCGTGAGCTCTAACTTTCCAAGTATAATAATAACCATAATCGCTTAAACATTTTAAATCTTGAAATGGAATAAAATAATCTTCCAAAATAGGTTCTTCATAATTGTCAAAACAAATTGCCCCTCCCCCACTTTTATGTTCTTCAATAATAATTTCATAAGTCAAAGAATCTCCGTCAATATCATTTCCTTGCCAAGAAAATTCAGGAGTTCTATTTGTAATATTTTCCCCCCCAATAGGATATATTAATTCAACAGTAGGAAGACTATTTATCGTAAAATTAACATTTGCAATTTCACTTAAAACACCAAGAGTATTATTACATTGAAAGTTAGCCAGATAATAACCAGAAAACATAGACTCATTTAAGTAAGAATAATTAGTTCCACCAATAAAGTTTAAAGTAATATTTTTAGTATTATTTAAGTTAAACCAACAAGAACTAATGCCCTTCTCATGACTTGCACTAATATTAAACCAAATACCTTCACCATATGCATAAGTAATATTTTCAGGAGAAAAAATCTCAATTTCCGGAGGTTCATTATTAATTTCTACAATTCTCTCTTCTGTTAAATTAATATTTCCTGCCATATCCTGTGCATAACCTCTAAAAGAATAAAATCCATCTTCTAAATTATTAAAAGAATTAACATATTGATTAGCTTGAGCATTATAAAGTGACTTAATTTCTCCTTCGCTTAAAGTCCTATTAAAAACCATGACATCGTCAATAGAACCATTGAAAAAACTTGAAGGAGTAATATTATCGCTTGCTGTATAAGAACCAATTCTAAACGGATTATTTGATTGCATATCCACAGAAGACCAATGTGATATTGATTTTCCAGCCCTATATAATCCATCAACATAGATTAAAGCATTCTCGTTTCTATTAAAAACAAATGTAAGTAAATGCCAATTATTATCACATATGTTTATACCTCCATCTAGAGAAAAATCTGAACCAGGTGTATTACCTTGCATAAAAATTCCTGGTGCTCCAGTTGTACGAATACTCACTCCATACCTATGATCTTGAGATGCTGCTTTCGCTTTACTTATAATATAATTAGTAGAAGTGGGAACTGAATCTTTTTTCACCCATACTGAAATTGACATATTCTCCAAACCCATATCTAAAATATCTCCAAGTTCTATAACATCATTAACTCCATCAAATTCATAAGCCAGCCCTCGAGGACCATTTGTTAAGGTAGGACAATTGCTACAAGTACCATCATTATCATATACTGAAGAATCATCAAAATTATTATCAAATCTCCACCATCCTACAAGAGAATTATTAAAATCAACAAAAGTTGAATGCTCTCCATAATTATCACTTGAACTAATATTTACTACAATTGTCTGTTCTGATCGAGCAGAAGAATTATTTGGAGTTGGAGAAATAAAATTAATATTTGGATTTGTTAAATCAATACTAAATGTCCTATTTAATTCAGCACTCTCACAATAATTATTAACATCACATGCCAAACAATTCCAAATAAAATTACCTTGGGTATTCATATTTTGTATAAGCCAATAACCATTACCAAATAAACCACTAATATTAGTATTTGCTTTGCTATTCCATCCACCAAAACTTGTAAATAAACTAACATTATTTAATTGAGAATTACTACTTACATCACATTCAAAAATGGCTTTATTTGCTACATAATCTCCATGAGCTGGTTCAATTAAAGTTACATTAATCACAGGTTCGTCACAAACACCAACAGCAATACAAATTCCAGTCTCAATACCATCATAAGTTGTGCTACATCTTCTTGAATTTAAAACATCACTAGCACTACATCCACAAGTATTACCTGAATCTGTCAAATTAATAAAACCAGATGCATCATCTCCATCTGAATCAACAATTCCTGAAGCATCATTACATATCCAAAAAGGGCCATAACTAGCAGTTTGATTAGGATTAGCCCAATTACCTGCTCTGTCTTTACTCCTAATGTTAAAGAACCAATTTTGTCCTGTACCAACATTTGAAAAAAGTTTTGATCTTACATTAACATCAACATCTTTAATTTCACCTTCAATTTCATTTGCGCCATCAGTTAAACTTGTTGCATAACCTTCAACACCAGATGTAATTGTAGCATTTTTTATTTCAACTAAAGAAACAGAATCCACCCAAAATTCACCTTGCCCATTTTTAGTTATTGGAAAGATAATAATTGTAGAGTAATATGCGCTTTCGGGAGCGACACTTACAGCTTCTAATTTTGTCCAATCAGAGTTACCTCCAACTGAATTAGAAGAAACTTGATTTTCCCAAATCCAACTTCCAGCAGAATTCTTCCAATAAGTTTTGAATCCAAGATTGTTAGCAGAAATTCCTTTTGTTTTAACATATGCACTAATCTTAAATTTTCTTCCAGCAATGTTCTCACCAAAATTTCTAGACATATGAGCATATTGATCACCACTACTGGCGACAGGAGTATATAGAGAATAATTACCCTCATAAGCAGAGTCATTTGTTATTTTCCAATTTCCACCTACAGCATTTGAAAGTGACCAACCACTTGTACTAGATGTTTCAAAGTAAGGATTATCCTTAAATAAATTATCTTCATTACCACTAGAATCATAAGATTTAGAATAATAAGAATAAGAAGTTCCAAAATCATTTGCATCTACCCAATTAATATTCAAATTATTTACATTTGTCCAAGTAGATAAAACATGAGTAGAAGAACCTAAACCTGTTACATTATCTGGTTTTTCTAAATCAACAGCCTCAATATCATTATATTCATTTGAAGAAATCAAAGGAGTTACTTTAAAATTTTTAAAATTAGTGACTGAATCATAATTTGTTAAACCTACATAACCCAAACCAAAAGAATTGTCTTCATGACTACAATCTAAAGTCAAAAAGTCATTAATATATGTCTTAACATTTTTTCCTTCAACAACCAATTTTAGATGATACCATTCATTATTGTTAAACCAACTTGGCAAATTCTCAATTCCATGTTCACATAAATATGTTTGAGAAGAATCCCACTTTTGGATTCTATTATTATTAGCATAATCTCTTATGACCCATTGATAACCTTTAGTTGCCTCTGTAATAGAAGGTATAGCCCAAACAATACCAGCATGAGTTGCACTTGTATTTATATCCACTTCTACTATAAAATCACTAACAATAGAATGTTTGTAAATTAAAGTCCCATATTTATTCCCAGAATTACTTGCTTTCAGAATATTATTAGAGACACTCCATGTAGTTAAAGAAGGACTTGAACTAACAGCAGCAAATGATTGATAATAATTATTTAAAATACTATCACTAAAGTCATCATAAACTCCACCTATAGGAACAAAACTATTTTCTGAATCATTTCTGTATAAACCTTTTCTAACTAAACCACTTTGCATATCATTGATAATTTCCTCTTGAGTTAGAGCCTTATTATAAACACGGACTTCGTCTATGTTTCCTTGAAAAGGTCGCCCACTATCTGATAAACCAATACGATGGATGTCACCCGTAAATATCTCACCTGTAGTCCCAGAAAAAGAATCTACTTCAATACCATTAATATAATATTTTGTAAAGCCTCCACTGTAAACAAAAGATACATAAGCCCATTCATTAGCAGGAGGGGAAGGCATTCCTCCCTTATTAGTATTCCCAATCCTCAGTCTCATACCATTTGATTGAATTTCAAAATGGCTGTTAAGATTATTACCCCCAGTAGTTCCCCAAATTCCAGACACTGGTGAGGTTTGTCCATTCCATTTAATCCATGCACTAAAACTTATAGGAGCATTATTTTGAGAATTTAATTTACTTAAATTTACATAATCATCTATTCCATCAAAACTCAATGCCCTCCCATTTCCTTGTTTCCCAGTTGTCCAAGTTGCTCCATTTATTATTCCATCTTTATTTGACAAACTCCAATCAGAAGTTAAAATTCCTTGACCTTCCTCAAAGGGCAAATATAAAACTAAATTTGGATCACCTTCATTAATTTTTAAATCAATTTTATTATTTGTTGAGTCAGGACTTAAATCTAAAATAGGACTATATTCTCCCGTTCTATCAGCTGTATTATTTGCACCTACTTTTGAGTACCCAGAATAAAACCCACCAGCATAACTTCTTACTCTATAATAATATATTTTGTTATCATCTAAATCACTATCAATATAACTAACAATTGAACCAATCCCACTAACACCACTAACAGAATTTATCTCAATAAAACTAGAATTATCCACACTTCTTTCAATTAAAAAATTATCTTCTCCGTCAGAAGTATCTATCCAGCTTATATTCAAACTTCCTCTACGACTATTCAATGGTTTGTCATAAAGAATACTAATATTAACTTCTCCAGGAGCCATATTCACTTCAACACTCCTAGAAATACTATTAACATTACCAGCTTTATCTTGAGAATATGCACTAAAATTATAAACACGATTACCTAAATCACTAAATATATTTCCATATTGATTAGCCTGAGAATTATAAAGAGAATTAATTTCACTTTCACTTAAAGCTCTATTAAAAATCATAACATCGTCAATAGAACCGTTAAAAATATTTGATCCAGTAGTTCTAGATCCAATCTTCAAATAACTATTATGCGTTCTTCTATCAATACTTGTCGCTGAATGTATTTGATTGCCATCGATATATATTCTATGCTTATCGCCATCATCAGTCCAAACAATATGATACCATACATTAGGACTAAAAGAATAACTGCCATATGTATAAGCACTACTGCCTGAAGAAGTATAGCCTCCAACATAGATTTGACTTCCACTACCACGAATATCCATCCAATAATTGCTATCAGAAGTAGAGCTTAATGTTTTAGAAATAATAGTATTAGTTCCTGACAAAGTATTTAATTTTACCCAAGCTTGAATTGTTATTTTATTTGGTAAACTCAATTTATCAGAATGAGTAATATCAAGATAATTTGTTCCCCTAAAGTCATAAGCCAACCCTCTTTTTCCACCTGTAATTTTTGGACAACTAGTACAGCTACCGTGGTTATTATTTCCAGAAGAATCCAAATAATTATTTTCCAATTTCCACCATCCTACAAGAGAATTATCAAAATCAACAAAAGTAGAATGTTCCCCTGAAGAATCATCACTTGTAACATTAACAGTAAAATAATTTTGATTCAAAGCTTCGTTGTCTTCAGGAGTTTCTCCACTAAAATAAATATTTGGTACAACATTATCAACATTAAAATTAACAGAATCACTACCAACATTTCCTGCACTATCATTACAAAAAACAGTCCAAGTATTAGAGCCTATTACAGAATTCTCATAAACATTAGTCCAATTAACTCCTAACAAAACAGCACTTGAAATAGGATTAGAATTCTTCTGATACCAACAATGAGTTCCTACATCAACTGTATAATTAATATCTCCAACATAGGAATAATAAGTAACACCCTCAACAGGATATAAAATTTCAACTTTTGGAGCAGTAGTATCAATACCATAAAAAAAACCCAAAGAAGTTTGAAAATTTAAAGATTCCATAACACCAGAGATTATACCTAAAACAGTTCTTAAAATAAAATTACCCGATTCAGTTTGTCCACCACCACTTGAAGTTATAGGAGAAGTAATACCATAATTTT
>JBAZCR010000002.1:0-74167 GCA_041654895.1 Candidatus Pacearchaeota archaeon | reverse complement strand
ATCATTTTAACTCCTCACTCAAAACACTGCCTTGTGTTGCAGAATTTATTTTATCATAAAAATCCATAATTAAACCACTTGGCACTTCCACAATACATTCTAAATCTCCATTATTCAACCAAGTTTCTTTAGTCAAATATTCTCTTAAATAACCATATGCTTTACCAATATGCATTGAAGATACTTTTAATTTTACTCTTTTTCTTTCAACTTTAATCGGAAGAACTTTATTTAACTGTTCTAATATTTCATTAATTTGAGTTTCAATAGGCTTATTTTTAATATTCACATGAGCTTCATTTAATGAGTTCATAATTCTATCAGGAGTATAAGGCCTTCCTTCTAAACTAATAGCATTTCTAACTAAAAAATCAACAACTTGTTTATATTTTTGATTTTGCTCCTCCTTCAAAAAGTCTGTTGTTTTAACTACTTCACCATTTTTAATTATTTTTTCACAAACTTCTAGAAAGTCAGAACTTCCAAAATATTTTTCTAAATCTTCTTTAGAAGCATGTTCTCCACTTTTTAAATTATAGAATATATAGTTTGTCAAAACTGCTTGATTAATATTTCCCTCACCCTTTTTTACTTTTAATGCTTCCTCTAAATCCACTAAAATTTCAAAATGTTTACCTTCTCTTTTAATTCTAGCAGTTGTTTCTACCATAAATTCTTAAATTAAATAGAGTTTATTAATCTTATTATGAAATCAAAAGTCAGTACCTTTAAATCTCTTAAATGAAGAATCTTTCTCTACAATTCCTATATCAAATCTTCTTTTATCAAATTCTTCGCCTTGAACTTCTTTAAAAATTTCTAAAATTAGTTTAATAGCATCTTTAACATTTAAATTATCTTTATATTTCTGTCTTAGTTTATCTTTTATTTTAACGTCATTTTCCCCAATAGCATTTGCCTTATATTGTAAATAATTTCCTGTAACATCTGTTGTGTAAAGTGAGAAATCCCCATTTATTCCTGCAAACATCATTGAAACACCATAAGGTCTTGCACCCCCATAATGAGTAAACTGTTGTTTAATATCCGCAATTTCTTTTACTAAAGATTCAGGGTTTATTGGAGAATCATATGTTAATCTATGTTGCTGTGCAATTATTCTTGCTTTATCAACTAAAACTCTTGCGTCACTACTAATTCCAGCACTAACACAAATAATATGGTCATCAATTTCATTAATTTTATTTGCAGAATCTTCAATAACTAAAATATCTCTTTGTCTTCTATCACTTACTATAACAACACCATCCTTACAAACAAAGCCAACAGAAGAGCTACCAAGTCTTATTGTTTTTTCTGCATATTCCACTTGCAAAATATGACCATCCGGAGCAAACATAGTTGCTGCCCTATCATATCCCATTTGTTGATGCTGTATTTCTTCCATAATATTACAAAAATAATTTAATTATATAAATTTATTGTTTAATCTTTTTTCTCTAAAATAATTTCAATAGTAGAGACATTTATCTTTTTTCCTTCCTTAGTTTCAAAATCTTCTGAATCTATTTTTACATCTTTAACTTCTATTTTTATTTGCTTTAAAAATTTCTTTTTAGAAACTTCTGCTACGTCCACTGCTTTTGAAATAAATTTACCTCTTGATTTTAAAATAACTTCTTTAAATTCATATTTAGTAAACTGTAAAAGTACGCTAGTAACATAATTCATAAAAGGCTTTCCTCCAACAAAAATAATATTATCCCTTGATTCGTTCATTTTATTTAAGATTCAATAATGTTCTTATTATCCTTTTTTAATCTAGATATGTAACCTGCTACTTTATTTCTTAAACGTTTGCTTGGTAGTGAATTTTTTAATATCTTCTTATTATGTTCAAACTTGATATCATATAAATCTGGATCAGATTCTATTAATTGTTTAGATGTTCTTTTAATTAATGTTGACTTAATTCTTCCCATAAGTTATTTAAAAAAAATTAATTTATAAGCCTTGTGGTAATTAGCTATTCGATATAATCAATAAAAATAAGGTTCTTATATTCTTCAAATATTTCCTTTGCTTTTTTTGTTAATTTTCCATTAATTAATAAATAAAGAGGATATTTTTCATTATTTGCTTTTTGAATTGCAGTTAACAAATCACCATCTGAAATTGATTTTTTATTTTTAGCAATAAGTCTATAATTTAAATTACCTAAAATCGAATGAATTATTACTAAGGCATTAATTTCGTGCTTAGAATCATCAATAAACTCTTTTAAAACAATTTCTTTTTTACTCAAAAACAATTTAACCTCATCTAAGAAAGAAGATTTAATTATCTTTTTTTCTAAAGTCTTTTTTTTAATTGTTAAATCTTCAACAAAATCTGTACTATCAATTTTATTTTCGCTAAATAAAGATTCTTTTGTTTCATCACTTTTTTCAGCAATCTCCTTTTTAGCTATTCTATCTTCAGTAATTTCTTCATTTTTTTGAATTTGAAAAAATTCTTCTAAGAAATCTTTATCTACTAAAAAATATCTCCAATAAATTTTATTATCTTTATTAAAACTAAATGCAAAATCCTTTAAGTTTCTAAAAGCTACTCTAAAAATAGGAGTTTGTTTTTCGTCCAATAAAACTTTATTTTCTTTAAGAAATAAAAAAGCTTCTTTTTCAACACCCTTTAAATAAAAATCTGCCTTTTCTTCTAATAAATTATCTTGACCTTCCAAATAATACAAACAAGAAGAACCTACCTTTAATTGAGTTGTTTTAATTCTTTTTTCATTTGATAATTCAGCTAAGATTGCAGAGATAAAAACAGGTTCTAAATTCAAAAATTTTACAATACTTATTGGTAAAGTAGGACCTTTTTCGTTTATAAATTCAATAATTTTTCTTTTTATTTCACCTACATCTATCATCATAAATTAAAAGAATGCTTCTAATATTTTAAACCTTGTTGTAAAAATTACCTTGCTGCATCTGCTTGCTTTTCTATTTCGTTTTTCTTAGAAATAGCATATGATTCACTAGAATTGTCAGCAGCAGCCATTATTTCTTTTGCTAAACTTTCTGTAATATTCATTTTTTTATTAAAGGCCTTGTCATATGCTCCATTAGCAATAAATCTTAAAACTAAATTAAGCCTTCTACGAGGAGAAACATCCACTGCCTGAGGATATCTTGCTCCACCATATTCTATTGTAGTAATTTCATCTCTGGGTGCACCATTCTCTAAAGCCTTGATAAAAATTTTCAAAGGATTTTCTTTTGTTTTTTCTTCAATAATTTTAAATGCGTCAATTACTATTTTTGTACACTTAGAATGCTTCCCTGTAATCCAAGATGTAATTATTCTATGCTTTTTACCCCTAGAACCTGGAACTTGCAAAATATTAATTAATCTCTCTACAACATTAACTTTTGATTTAGTGGGATCCCACTTAATTCTGCCATGTGATTTTAAAACTAATTTAGGACTTAAGTTAATTACTTTTTTTAAAGAAGGATCTGTTACTCTTACTTCACTTGCATTATATAAACCAAAAACTTTCATTTCCCTCATTATCTTCTACCTTTTTCAATCTTACCTTGCCATAATCGACTAAGAGGTTGATCATTTACTTTAATAATTTGAAATCTAACTCCAGACAAATCTCCTTTTGTTCGACCTTGCTTTCCGCCAATTCTCTCAATTAAAACCTCATCATGTTCTTCTATATATTTTTGTGCTAAATTACCTGGAATAAATGCAGTAACCTCTTTACCTGAACGAATTAATTGAACTCTACAACATTTTCTCATCGCTGAATTAGGTTGTTTAGCTTCTTTTTGAACTTTCTTAGTAACAATTCCTCTAGCTTGGCTACTTCGACTTAAAGGATCAAATTTTAAAGTAATACCTAATCTTTTCTTTTTAAGAGGTAATTTGTTATCTCTAAAGGTCTTTCTATTCTTTTTCAATTTTCTAGCATTGTTTAATCCCATCTTATTATATTAATATTTTGAAGAAATCCTTTAAAAAGATTTCCATTCTATCCTATTTTTAATTCAAACCCAAAGATATCTTTAATTATTTTGGATAACTCCTTTTCTTTAAGTCTATTTCTGCCAATAAGAGTTGCCTTATTAATTCGACTAGCATCTATAAACAAAATATCTTTTTTTAGTTCAATTTTATTTAATTCAATAGGACTCAATAATTTTTCAGTAAAACTAATAATCTCTTTCTCTTCTTTACTTGGTAAAGAAATAATTTTAATTTTTCTTCCAATAATTCTATTCATTTTTTTAACATTATCAGCATCTTTACCAATAGCTTTTGAAACAACAGACTTATTTACTAAAAAAATAATTTGATTGTTATACTTAAAGCAATGTTTAGCTTCAATTTTTGTTATTTTGCTAAATATATTAATATATCTAATAAGTTGCATATCAATAACTTTTACCATCTTACTTCACTAGGGAGAAAACTTCACAATTAAAATCTAAGTTTAACAATTTAATAACTTCTTTTTTTGTTTTTAAAAAACTATATTTTATTTTATCTTCATTAAGTTGATTTATAATTTCTTCTCTTGCATCTTTAACTAAATAAACTTCTTTCAAATCTTTTTTATGTTTAATACACTCTTTTAAGCCAAAATAAACTTTTTTAGATTCAATTGCTTCTTTAATTTCTTTAATACTCATTTATTTTTTCTTCTCCTCATATTTATTTGCAAGTGGGCCAGTTACTTTAACTAAAAGACCAGGCAATCCAGTTCCAACAGGAACAGGTTGGTTTAAAATAATATTTTCAATAACAGATGCAACATTATCTTTTATACCTGTCTTTGTAGCTTGAACAAATTGTTTATCAGGTGTTTCAAAAGAAGCTCGAGCTAAAATAGAGTTCTTATCTGAGATTATACCCATTCTTGTAATTCCTTTGACAATTCCAGATGCAGTCATTGTATCTGCAACTAAATTTGCATGTTTATCATCTAAATCTAAACCTTGAGAAACTAAAACTTTTTTAATTTCATTAATTATAACTTGACGAGCAACTTCAATACCTAAAACATTTGCTACCTCATGTAAATCATTAGAACTAACTTTATTTGCATCTACTCCTTTAAACTTTAAGATATCTTTTAAATTAGAACCTGCTGTTAAAATAACAAAATCTTCATTTTTCTTAACAACTAATACCTGAGATACTTTTTTAATTCCAGAAAAAATAACTTCTTTTATTTTCTCTTTAGTTTTATAAATTGTCTTAAAATCTTCTTTAGCCATATCAAAAACCATTCCACTTTCAGATTTTTTAACATCATAACCTTTATCATTTAATGTAGCAATAACAGTATCTAATGTAGTATGTGCTGATCTTAGTGATTTAGAATCAATACTAATTTTAATTTGTTTAGTTCCAAAATCAATTGAAATGTCTGACATGATCTCTTTTAATTTTCTCTCTTTAATTTTCTCGGCGATAATTCTTGCATCATTTTCATTATTAAATTCTTTATCTAAATAAATTTCCATTGTTGGTAACTTTGGTTGTTTCCTTGCATCTAAAACCTCAATTAATCTAGGTAAACCAGTTGTAACCTGCATTTCAGCAACACCTGCAGCATGGAATGTATTTAATACCATTTGAGTTGAAGATTCACCAAATGACTGAGCTGTAACCAATCCAACAGCCTCACCTGGAGAAATTTTCTCTTTTTTATGTAATCCAGCAACATCAAAACCGTCAACACCATATGTAAATTGTATAATTTTACTAGATGCATCTCTAATAGTACCATCATAAGCTACAATTAAATCTTGAAGAGCATTTGCAAGTCTCCTATATAAATAACCTGATTTAGGGGTTCTAAGAGCAGTATCCATTAAACCATCTCTACCTGTTATTGCACCAAAGAAAAATTCTACAGGTCCTAATCCACCCATAAAAGAGCCTTCAATAAAACCTCTAGCTTTAGGAGACAAATCTCCCTTCTTGAAAAATGGTAATGTTCTTTGAGTATATCCAAAATCAATTCTCCTACCATTTAAAACCTGCTGTCCAACACAACAAGAAATTTGAGTTACATTTAACATACTTCCTCGAGCTTTAGAACTTATCATATTATTTACGTTATTATCTTTTGGAAAATTATTTTTAACAACATCACCAACCTGAGTTCTAACCTCATTTAATATTTGTAAAATTTTTAGTTCCCTTGTCTCTTCAGCACTTCTACCTGGCAACAATTCTAAAGAGTCACTATAAAAAGATTCAATAACCTCTTGAGTTTTTTTCTCGGCAGTTTCTATAATTTTTTTAGCTTGTTTTTGAGTTTCTTCTCCAACATGCAAATCTTCTAAAGAAATTGTAAATCCATTCCTAGATAAAAATGTAACACCTAAAGCAAAAACTCTCCTTAATGTTTCTATTGCCTCTTCTCTACCCATTTCTAAATCAATAATTTTTAAGTCATCTCCAGATTCTTTTCTAAATCCTAATGGTTTCATTTTTTTATCCTTATATTTCTCGGGTAAAACCTTTGAAAAAATAGATTCTCCAGAATTGTTTTTATTTAAACTAAAGCTTTCAACTCCGACTGAGTGAAGTAACTGAGAACTCTCTGTATAGTCTAAGTCTGTCTGAAGCAATAAATAATTTCCAGTAGCAGCATCGTCAATACAACCCATTAAATTCATATTATTCTTAGGAGAAAATAAGTTATTATTCACGTTTAATAAAATTTCAGATTCTGCCCTTGCTTCTTCATTTTGAGGACCATGAATATTCATTTCATCACCATCAAAATCTGCACCATAAGGATTACAAGAAGACGGATGCATTCTAAATGTCCTAAAAGGTAAGACTCTGACAAAATGAGCCATTAAAGATGCTCTATGTAAAGAAGGATGCCTATTAAATAAAACAACATCGCCGTCGACCAAATGCCTTTCAATAATATAACCTGGTTCAATTTCTTCTGCAATATTTTCTCTTAAATCTTCAGTAATTCTTTTTCTTTTTCCATCAGGCCTAATTACATAATTAACACCAGGATAATCTACAGATAAAACTAATTTTTTACATCTCTCTATATTAAATGTTGTTACTCTTTCTGCAACTGTAATTATTTTTGCAATATCAAAAGGAACACCAACTTCATTAATCTTTAAATTTGGATCTGGAGAAATAACAGTTCTTGCAGAGAAATTAACTCTTTTACCTGCCAGGTTTTTTCTAATTCTACCTTCTTTACCTTTAATTCTTTCAGTAATTGTCTTTAATGGTTGACCACTTCTATGTCTTGCAGGAGGAACTCTCGCAATAGAATTATCAAAAAAAGTTGTTATATGATATTGTAATAAATCCCATAAATCTTCAATAATAACTTCAGGCGCACCTGCATTCAAGTTTTCCCAAAGCCTCTGATTTGCCCTAATTATATCTGATAGTTTATGAGTCAAATCATCTTCACTTCTCTCGCCAGAATCTAATGTAATAGAAGGTCTAACAGTTACAGGAGGAACCATTAACAAAGTCAAAATTGCCCATTCAGGTCTTAATGTTTTTGCATTTATTCCTAAAATTTTTAAGTCTTCATCAGGAACTTTTACTAATCTTTCTCTAATTTCACTTGGAAATAGTCTTCTTTTACCTACTTTAAAAGTAGAAGGCTTTTCTAATTTAACTCTTTCTTGAACAATACCACAATAAGGACATTTTTTACCGTCCTTTGCTTTTTTAATCCTATCCTTTAATGGTTTTCTTAAATCATTTTCGTCCTTAATTAAAACTTTACCACAAGCTTCACATGTACTTCTTAACACAACATCAATAATTGGGATGTATTTTATATGAATAATAGGACGTGCAAGTTCAATCATTCCTGGATGACCTAAACATTCTTTTAATCTACCTCCACAAGTTCTACATCTAACACCAGGATCAATTGCACCCAACCTTAAATCCATTAAACCACCATCAACTGGATAACCATCAACATCATAAAGTTCAGGTGTAACAATTTTAGCAACGCTAAGTTTTTTAACCTCTTCTGGACTAAGAAGTCTAAAACTCATTGTGTTAATTTGTTTTCTAATTATTTCAGCCATTTTATTCGTATTTATTTTTTAATTCAAATTTAGTTGATAAATGTAATCCTTGTAACTCTTCCATCAATAACTTAAATGCATATGATAATTCTATAGGCTCAACTTGATTAGAATGGCACAAGCTACAAACTCTTTTATTATGTATTTGATCATCAATAACTAAGTTACCACATTTTGAACAAATATGAACTACAACTTTATCAGAATCATATCTTTCTTTTAATAATAGTGATGCACCATGACATACTAATGCTTGTTGTTCCATTTCACCAAGTCTTAAAGCACCACCACGGGATCTACCTTCAACAGGTTGTCTTGTTAATAAAGCAATTTTTCCACCAGCTCTTGCATGCATTTTATCAGCGACCATATATTTTAATTTCAAATAAAATAAATTACCTACATAAATCTTAATTGGCATCCTTTTCCCTGTTATTCCATGATAAAATACTTCTTTACCATCTTCCCTAAAACCTAATTTTTTCAAATTATTTTCTAAACTGTCTAAAGATTCTCCTGAAAATGGAGATGCATCAACAATTCTACCAGATAAAGCAGCAACTTTACCTGCTAATAAATCCATTAAATAACCTACAGTCATTCTAGAAGGAATACCGTGAGGATTAAAAATAACATCAGGTCTAACACCTTTGCTTGTAAAAGGAATATCAAATTCTGGAATAATTCCACCAACAACACCTTTTTGACCGTGGGGTACAGAAAATTTATCCCCTAATTCAGGGATTCTTAAATCTCTTGTTCTAACTTGAACAATTTTGTTACCTTCCTGATCTTGAGTAACAAATACAGAATCAATAATACCTTTTTCTCCTTGTCTAATTGCAGTAGAATTTTCTTTTTTTGTTTGAATAGAAATTTCTCTAGCCTCACTTAAGAATTTTGGAGGAGAAATTTTTCCAATTAAAACTTCGCTCTCATCTAATTCTGCTTCAGGAAACACAATACCATCATCTTCTAAAAATCTATAGCTCTCTTCTGTTCTATAACCACCTGTGTCCTTCTCTGGAATACAAATCTCATCTTTTAAACCCCCAGCATAATTTAACTCAATAGAATTATAAGGTCTAAATCTAGAGCTTCTACCAAAACCTCTATCAATTGAACCTTGATTTAAAACAATTGAATCTTCAATGTTATATCCATCATAAGGCATAATAGCAACAACAACATTTTGACCAACAGGATTAACATCTAAATTATCATAGATAAAACTTCTAACAATAGGTTTTTGAGGATAATGTAACATAGAAACATCTGTATCCATCCTAACTAAATAATTAGCAGCATAAATTCCTAATCCTTGCCTATATGCTCTAGAACCACCCTTAACCATACGTGCAGGAGGATTATGGTTTGCAAAAGGAATCATTGCAACACTAACACCTAAACAATCAATTTTATCAATTTCTAAGTGAGTGTGTTCTTTTGTTAGCTCACTTTTGTCAATAGCAATGTAACAATCATCTTCTTCACTAGCATCTAAGTATTCAATAATACCTTCTTTTAACAAATCATCCCAACTTAAAACTTCTTGGCTAATTCTAATTAAATGGTCTCTTGTTAATTTTGATTCTCCATCTTCTACAACAATTAATGGTCTTAAGACTCTACCAATTTCAGTAGAGAAAAAGATAGTATCTAGTGACTCATCAAATTTAATAGAAGATTCAATTGGCAAATTATTTTTTCTTCTCTCTTTCCTCATAGTTTCTACAAAGTGTAATCCATCTTGTGTAACACCAACAAAATGACCATTATAAAAGACATCAATAACTCCAGAATCTTTTGTTAAACCTGCTTCCTGCATTATTTTCATTATTTTATCTTCATCAAATTCTGCTTGAGTAGAAATTCTAGCAAGTAAAGTTAAGTTTTTTCTTAAACCAATTTCAGTACCTTCAGGTGTTTCAACAGGACAAAACCTTCCATAATGAGTTGGATGAACTGTTCTTGCTGGAAAATTTTCTTGTTCACCAGGCAAATTAGATGTAACTCTTTGTAGTTGAGAAATTAAAGCAAAAGAATTATTTTTATCCATATTTTGTGTAACACCAGTTCTTTCACCAATCCAAGAGCCTGTTGCAATAGCAGATTCTACTCTTTGAGAAAATAAAGTAGATTTAGCTAAAGTCCTAATAGAATAAAATTTTCTTCTTTTTACTGTTTTTTGTAAAGTGTGCTGAATTTCTCTAAGCAGAATATTCATATTAACTCTAAATAAATCAGCTAATAAATCTCCAGAAAGCCTAACTCTTTTATTTGCATAATGATCCTTATCAGTTATAGCATCTTTTGGTTTTTCTTTAGCAATACAAAATTGTTTAATAAATTTACAAAGAGTTCTTGCTTTTTCTAGTCTAGCATCTTTATCTAAACCAATATGAGGTAAAAAATAAAAGTCAATTCTTTGTTTTACTCTATCTAATATTTCTTTAGTTGTTCCTTGTAAAGCATTTTTTTCAGCAATCCACATTAAAGCCTCATTTTGATTTGAAATATTAGCATGTTCATATAAATTCACAATTAAACTATCTGTTTCTTTACCAATTAATTGAGAAATTTCTGCATCACTTGTTAAACCTAATGCTTTCAATAAAATAATTGCAGGAATATCTCTAAATCGTGAGAAAGAAATTTCAAAAATCCCATCAACATTCTCAACTAAAGACATTGGGATTTTATAAGAACCTCTTTGTGAAAAAAGCCTTAACATTAATCTATGCTTTGCCTTATGGAATTCAATAAAGGTTTGATTGCTAGCCAAGTCTTCAGCCATAACCATAACTCGTTCATTACCATTAATTAAAAAATAACCACCTGTATCTTTTGGATCAATATAATTCTCTAATAATTCCTCTTCACTTAAACCATGTAAATTACATACATTACTTTTAACTAAAATAGGAATTCTACCCAATTGAACTGTAGCACTTTCTGTTTGACCTGCAAAATTAATATTCATATCTAAATAAATTGGAGCTGAATATGTTAGATTTCTTAGTCTTGCTTCTGCAGGAGTAATTAACTTTACAGAACCATCAGACTCAATAATGTTTGGCTTTTCAACCTTTATTTTACCAAGTTTAATTTCAAAATCTTCAGTAGGCAGCGAATCTGATAATTCAGTTACAATTTTTTGCATTCTTCTATCGATAAAATCATTAAAAGATAATAAATTAGATTCAACTAAAGAATGATTTTTAAAATACTCTTGAATTAAAATATGTCCTTCAACCATTAAGCTACAACACGATAATATAAACCGCTCTCCCTTTTAATTTCAATAACATCACCTTTATTACATCCTTCAGGCAATGCAGGATCGCTTAAAGAAATAATTGGTAATTGAATTAAACCTATATTATATTTATCTAAAACTTTCTTAGCCTCTTCTGGGCTCAATCTTTTATGTGGTGGTTGTAAGATATGCATTTTTTGATATTAGAATATTTTCTTTTACTTTAAAAATGAAAAAAACTGGGTTTAAAAACCTTTTGTTTTTATTCCCTAATTCTTTTTTCATTAAATCTATTCTTTTATGGCCTCGACGGGATTTGAACCCGCGACACCTGGGTTAAAAGCCCAGTGCTCTAACCAAGCTGAGCTACGAGGCCAGATATAATAGTATAAGAATAAATTTAATTTAAAAATGTTTGCTTAAGGTTCATTCAAAAGAGAATTGTCTAGTTTTTACACCCGCTTGTTTGAATAATCTAATAGAAGCTTTAACACCATCGCTATCCTCATATTTGTTCTCAAGATAAATTACTTCAATAATTCCTGCTTGAATAATTAATTTAGCACATTCATTGCAAGGAAATAAAGTAACATACATTTTGCTGTTCTTAGTCTCTCTTGTAGAATTCAAGATTGCATTAGGTTCAGCATGAACAATATAAGCATATTTTGTCTCTAAAAATTTTCCTTCTCTTTCCATTGGTAATTTAGTGTCATCACATTTTTTAGGAAAACCATTATATCCTAAACCTATAATTCTTTTATCACTATCCACAATACAAGCCCCTACTTTTGTAGAAGGATCTTTACTTTTCTGAGCTGCAACCTGTGCAAAAGTCATAAAATATTCATCCCAAGTTAAAGGAGGAATTAATTTCTGGATATCTCGATAGAGTTTTTCAATTTTCTCTTTAATCTCCTCTAAGCTTCCTTCATTCAAAATAATAAATCTAGCCAACTTCATACACTTTCCAACACCTTGACCAGATTTTTTTTCTCCAATACCCTTATCTTTTCTATCAACCTTCAAAAAATCTTCCCATGTAATTGGATCACTTTCCCTATTTCTTGCAACCATTCTCTCAAAACGAATTTTAGGATTAGCATCAACAGCAATTAAAAAAAAGTTCTTTAATTTTTTCAACTCTTCAATTTCAAAAGGATTTCTAATTCCATCTATAATGACTTTTTTATATTCTTGATTTTTAATTTTTTTAATAACCAATTTTGCTAAAACACCACTTCCACTTTCTTCTCTAAGTTTATTTCCTAAGTCTTGCAAATTTTCTCTTGTAATTTCAATTTTCCTTTCTTTAGCAATTTGTCTAAGTTCATCAGATAAGGACAAATAAACAAAACCTTTTTCTTTAAAAAAATCACTAACAACCCCCTTACCTGCTGCCAAACTTCCTGTTAAACCAATTATCATAAGAAAATTAGAAAAAATCACTTTATAAAAAGAACTAAACTCTATTATATATTATTCATGCTCCAGTTGAGCCAAAACCATCTTTTCCCCTAATTGTATTACTTAGTTCGTCTACCTCTTCAAGTTCAGCTTTCTCAACTGATTGAATCAATAATTGAGCAACCTTTTGATTTTTCTTAATCACTAAATCATCATAACCAGAATTTAAAATAATTGCATTATATTCTCCTCTATAATTCTGATCTATAACTCCTCCTAAAATAACAAGTCCCTTATTTAAAGCAAGACCACTTTTTCCTTTAATTATACTAACATAACCCTCTGGTAATTCCATAGAAAAGCCTAGTGGGATTAATGTTCTTTGATTTTGCTCTAAACAAATATCAATAGTAGAATATAAATCCATTCCAGCATCCCCATGATGAGCATAATTAGGTAAAGTAGCATCTGCTCTTAATTTCTTTATTTTTACCTTAACCATAAAAACAAATAAACTTCATAGTTTAAAAAGTATCCCAAAACATCATAAAAATTTATAAACCCAGATTAAATATTAAAACTATGGAAAAAGATATTGGAAAAATACAAAAAAATCCAGAAACAGATATTTTAATCAGAATAGATGACTTTGGTGGAAAAATAGGTTTAACAATAAGAGAATTTGTTCAAAGCCAAAAATATACAGGTTTCACAAAAGCAGGAACAAGAATTCCAGCAGAAAAATTTGAAGAATTTAAAAAACTAATTAATTCAATAAACCCAGAAGACCTAAAAAGCTCAGAACAAGGAACATTGAATCAAACAACAATAAAAGATAATAATTCTGGAATCAACGAAGAAGGATATTTATAAAATTCGAACAATAACTTTTATATACAAATTAAACATTTATTTTTTATGAAAGAGGTTGTAAGAAATATCTTTGACGCTAAAACTTATGCTGTTATTGGTGTAAGTAGAGACGAAAAAAAAGTAGGAAATATTATCTTTAAAAATTTATTAAACTCTAATAAAAAAGTAATTGGAATAAATCCAAACACTAAAAAAATTTTAAATCAAGAAATTTTTTCTGACTTAATTGAAACACCTTATAATATAGATGTAATAATTATTGCAAGTCCTGCAAAGACAATTCCTTTAATATTAAGACAAGCTGGGAAAAGAAAAATAAAGTATGCTATTATTATTTCAGCAGGATTTTCTGAAAGCAATAATAAAGAATTAGAAGAACACATTAAAAGAATCGCAATAGAAGAAAATATTAGAATTTTAGGACCAAATTCTTTTGGAATAATTGACACTTCTCAAAATTTAAATACAACATTTTATTCAGGGAATTTAAACAAAGGAAATATTGGTTTTATCTCTCAATCAGGAGCAATAGCTTCAGCAATGTTAGATAAAATTAATTCTTTTTCTAAATTTATTTCACTAGGTAATTCAATTGATATTAATTTTAATAATTTAATAGACTATTTAATCCACGACGATAAAACAAAAGTAATTTGCCTTTATATAGAAAGTTTACAAAAAAATAGTGGGAGAGAATTTATTGAAATATCTAAAAAATCAAAAAAACCAATTATTGTCTTAAAAGGTGGAAATTCTAAATCTGGACAAAACGCAGCCAAATCACATACTGCAGCTCTTGCAACAGATTCAGAAATTTACAAAGGAGCATTTCAACAAGCAAAATTAATCCAAGTAGATTCAGTAACAGAAATGTTTAATGTGGCAAAGATATTAGAAAAATACCAAAAAATTAAAAAAAATACAACTATAATAACAAATGCAGGAGGCTTTGGCGTATTATCTGCAGACTATTGTGAAAGATATAATATCCCCTTAACAAAACTCTCTAATAAAACAATTGAATCACTAAACAAAATATTACCTCTAAATTGGTCTAAAAATAATCCAATAGATATTATCGGAGACGCTGCACCTGAAGATTATAAAAAAGTTTTAGACATTATAGAAAATGATAAAGAAACAGAAAATATAATTTTAATTTTAACTCCACAACATACAAGTCAACCAGAAAAAGTAGCAAAATTACTAAATACAATAAAAAAACCTTTATTCACTTGTTTTATTGGAGGAGAAAAAATAAATGAAGCAAAAAAAATATTAGATAAAAATAAAATAATTAATTTCTCAGAACCAGAACAATTATGTAAGACAATTTCAAAAATTTAAATTTTAATTCTTGCATCAACAATAAAAGGTCCTTTACTAGATAAGATTATAGGATTTAAATCCATTTCTTTAATATTTTTTTTTTCAGCTAAAAAACAAATCATCTCAATAAAGCTAATTAACTTTTCCTTATATACATATTTTTTTAGTATATCTTTATCAAATTCATTTAAAGCATTATTAATTTCACTTCTATTTAATTTTAAAACTCTAAAAGTTATACCCTCTTTAGAAAGTTTACTCCCACCAAATCCAAGCATTAAAACAAATCCGAAAATATCATCTTTTTTTATACCTAATATTAACTCTATTCCTTTAATCTCTTCTTGAATTACAATCCTTTCACTAAATTTATTTCTTAAAAGTTTATAATTCTTTTCAGCCTCTTCTAAATCTTTACAAAATAAAACTCCCCCTAAATTTAATTTATGTTTTTCAGAATCTATTTTCATATAATAAGGAAATTTTAATTTATTTAAATCAGAAGAAGATTCAACAATAAAAAATTTAGCAATATTAAAATCTCTTAAAATTCCAAAAGAATCAATCAACCCCTTCATTTTTTACCTCATTAAAAAGAATTATTCATACTTTATTAAAGTTTAGTTAATTTAAGTGTTATAAATAAAGTTTACCAACACATTTATATAATTAAAATAAATTAAATAATGGAGGTGAAAATGAGACTAAATATTTTAGTAGGTGGTTCTGCAGGACAGGGTATAAATAAAATTTCTCAAATTATTTCAAGAGTTTTAACTTCATATGGTTATTATACTTTTAATTATAGAGATTATCAAAGTATAATTAGAGGAGGACATAATTTTAGTATATTATGTATTAGTGATCAGGAAATTGAAAGTAACGATGAAAAAGTTGATTTTTTAATTGCATTAGATCAAAAAACATTATATTTACATAAAGATAATTTAAAAGAAAATGCAGTTATTTTAAAGAGTGATGATTTTTTAGAATTTAAAAAAAATATTAACGTTGCCTTAGCAGGGTCATTAGTAAAAGCATTAGGTATACCTGAATCATACTTAATTAAAGAAGTAAAAAAATATTTGAACTATGTAAATTCAACAGATGCTGCAAAGAAGGGTTATGCTTCTCAAAAAGAAATATATAAATTAAAAAAACTAAATAATAAAGCAGAGATAATTTCAGGAAGTCGTGCTATTGCTATAGGGGCAAGAAATTCAAAATTAGATTTTTACTTTGCTTATCCTATGACACCTGCAACTGGTGTAACAAGCGAGATTTGTTTAATGAATGATAAAAAATTAAAATTCTTTCAACCTGAAAATGAAATTGCAGTCGCAAATATAGCATTAGGAGCAAGTTTTGCTGGAAAAAAAGTAATGGTTGGCTCAAGTGGAGGAGGAGTTGATTTAATGGGCGAAGCAATTAGTATGCAAGGAATAAGTGAAATACCCTTAACAGTTTATCTTGCTTCTCGACCAGGACCTGCAACAGGTATACCAACTTATACTTCTCAAAGTGATTTGAATTTGGCCTTAAACATAGGACATGGCGAATTTACAAGAATTGTTGCTGCACCAGGAGACCCAATACAGGCTATAGAATTAACTAACCAATTAATTTATTTAGCTGAAAAATACAATTCATTGTCGATAATTTTATCAGATAAACATTTAGCCGAGAGTGAATATTCTGTAAAATTAGACTATAAAAAACCTTTAATTTTTTCTAAAACCTATTCAAATAAAATAAACAAAAAATCAAGTTATGAAACAAACAAATTTGGAAATTCAACAGAAGATAAAAATCAAATAATTGAGAATGTGAATAAAAGATTATCAAAAGAAAAAGAAATTAAAAATCAAGTAAATAAATTTAGAACATATGATATTTACGGAAACAAAAATTCTAAAAATTTAATTATAGGATGGGGTTCAACTAAAGGAGCAATAATTGATGCAATCAAAAATATTGATGCTAAATTCTTACAAATTTTATATTTAAATCCATTTCCTGAAGAGATTAAAAAGGAATTATCAAAATCAAAAAAAATAATAATTATTGAAAACAACGCAACATCTCAATTAGCAGAGTTAATCAAACAAAAAATACAAACAAATATAGATAATAAAATTTTAAAATACGATGGAAGACCTTTTTTTACTGACGAATTAAACAAAAAAATAAAAGAAATAATAAAATGAATAAATCAAAAGAGAAATTAAAAACAAATGAGCCAATAACATGGTGCCCGGGTTGTCCTAATTTTTTAATTTTAGAAGCAATAAAACAAACAATCGCAAATTTAATAGAAAAAGAAAAAATAAATCATAATGATTTTGCCATGACAACAGATATTGGTTGTAATTCAAAAATATTTGACTATCTTAATTTAAGTGGTATTTATTCTCTTCATGGTAGAGCACTTCCAACAGCATTTGGAATAAAATTAGCAAATCCAAAATTAAACATATTAACTTTTGCAGGTGATGGAGCAATTTATTCAGAAGGAATATCTCACCTTATCCATGCATTTAGATATAATCAAGATATGACATTATTTATACATAATAACCAAAATTTCTCACTCACAACAGGACAAGCAACAGCAACATCACAAAGGGGATATCTAATAAAAGGAGAAAATAGAATAGAAAAAAATATTCCAATTAATCCAATTAAATTAGCTCTAGCATCAAATGCAACTTTTATTGCAAGAACAAACGCAAGAGACATACCTCATATGGTTGAAGTGTTTACTAAAGCAATCAAACATAAGGGATTTAGCTATGTAGAAATAATGCAAGATTGTCTTATCTTTAATAAGGATATAAATAATAAAGATAAGTTTATGTATAAAATAAAAGACAATACAGACTACAAAAAGGCAACATTACTAGCAGAAGAATTTGATTATAATTCAAAAAATAAAAAAATTCCTATAGGAATAATATTCCAGAAAAAGGAACCAACATTTTTAGAAAAATTTGAATAAAAATATTTATATTAAACTTTTTTATCAAACAAATGTTTATTTTTTCTCTCAAACCTTTTAATCAGTTTATTAAATAAAAAAACTTCACCCTTCCTTAGATAAAAATAACCTGCAATAGATGCCATTAAAGCACCAAGAGTATCTAAAATTAAATCCACCATGCTGTCAATAACTCCAATTCTACTATCACAATAACCTTGATTAGGACATAAGTATCTTGCTTTTTGCATGTTGAAACCAAAGATTTGATCAACTCCAAACTCAAAAATTTCCCAAATAGTTCCTATAGCCAATGCAAAACAAAATGCAAATAATAGAATCATTTTTGGACTTGTCTTAAATTTGTTAGTTTTATAGAAGGTATATGAAATTAAAAAGCCAATAAAACCCAAGGCCAAACCAGAAATTAAGTGTAATAAAGAATCCCACCACCAAAATCTATAATAAAATTCTCTAACACCACCTAAAAATATCCCAGCATAAATAAATAACACAATAACTAATCCTAATTCTGATGGAATATTTATCTTATATCTTTTCTCAATTATCCTAGGTAAAAATGTCAAACAAAATGTTAAAATGCTCAAAAAAATAAAAAGAACATTTTTCTCCCAAACACAGATAGGAATTGCAATAATTAAAACAATTCTTAAAAATAATAAAACAAGAGAATTAATTCTATCAATATAATCTAAATTTTTATTCATAATAATATATATTTTTTTATTTTATAAAACTTTTTTATTTTGAATTTTAGAATTATTTAGAAGAATTATATTTATACTTCAATTTTAATAGATTTACCATTAATCAAAGCATTTGAAACTTTCTTTCTAGCTAAAATAACAATTCTATGAAATGTCGGTTGAGATATATTCATCTTTTTTGCACAAATAGATTGCTCAAACCCTTCTAAATCTTTAAGTTTTAATGCTTCTAATTCATCCCTTTGAAGAACAACTTCGTCTAAATCCCTCATTGGAACGCCACGCGGTTTAAAATAAGTAATCTTAGGATTAAAGTTAATTCTTCTACAAATACGCGGTCTTGCCATAAAAAACTATATTAACCTCAATATTTAAAGTTTCTCAAAAAAAAGAAAAAAACAAGAAATTTAGTTTATTTCCTTAAGTCTTTTTTCAATTTCTTGTTTTTCTAAATTAATTTCTTCTAATTCAGATTCGAGAATTTTCTTTTCTTCTTCTTTAGTTAAAGAAATTGGTCTTCTAAAACCATAACCTCTACCAAAGCCTCTTCCATACCCAAATCCTCGTCTTCCATAACCACAAGGTCCAAAACCTCTTCCAGTCAAAGGTCCTTGTCCTAATGGTCCTGTTCCATCTTGTCCTGGCATATTTAATTCCTCCGTTTAGTTATGAATATATATTCATTATACTATTTAAATCTTTTGATTGGATTAAAGAAAATTTAGTTTTTTAGGAGATATTTCATCTCCTTCTACTCAATAAATAATCTCTAACATATAATTCATTATCCCTATTCTCTAAAAGATATCTCATTTCACTCTCAACTTTTTCTTCTTCATAAGCTCCTAAATTAATACAATTGATATCATGATAATAATAATGTAACATCTCATGAACAAAAGTTTCAATATATTCATCCTTATAAAGAGGATTTAAATGAATTACTTTCTTATCAAAATGAATTCCACCTTTCCTATCCTCTATCACAGTCCTAATTCTAAATTCATCAGCCAATTCACAAATTTCTTCTATTATATCATCTACAGCCATATTGTATCTCCTAATAAGTAACAAATAATAAAACTATTTAAATCTTTTCTTTTTATACCAATCTAAGAAAACTTTAAAGTAGTCACACTATATAAAAAGTTAAAAAGTTAGATTTTATTATTATATCATGAAAACCTATACTCATTTATCAGGTAATGAGTTCATCAAAAAGATATTATCTGGCGAAAGAGATTTCTCAAAAATAAAATTGGAAGAAGGTTTTAATTTATCTAATAATAAAAAATATCCAGAACTAATGGATTTTTTACTTAAACAAGATTTTGAAAGAGAACCTATTATCCTAAATAATTCTGAATTAAAAAACCTAACAATTAATGGAATTTATTTACCATATCTTGAATGTAAAGGAGCAAATTTATACAGACTAAAAGCTTCAAATGCGATATTAAGTCATGCGAACTTATCAGAATCATCATTATTAAGAGCAATATTAAATAAATCAAATTTAGAGAATACTCTGTTTGAAAATACTGATTTAGATAAAGTAAAATTAAATAATTCTATTTTAAAAAAATCAAATTTTAAAAATGCATTTTTATTAGATTTTTCTGCAGAAGACTCTGATTTAACAAATTCCCATTTCGAGGGAACTTATATGAAAAAAGCAAAATTTAATAATTCAGACTTATCAGAATCTTATTTTAAAGATATAGATACATATAATGCAGACTTCGGAAGTTCAACATTAAATAAAATAATACTATTAAATTCAAATTGTCAGCGAACTAATTTTGGAGGTTCAAGCATAAAAGATTCAACACTTCAGCAAACATCATTTCTTCTTTCAAATTTTTACGGCTCTAACTTAGAAAAATCTTATGTAATAAATTCCCAATTATATGATACAAACTTTATAAAATCAAATATAAAAGATACTGTCTTTGAAAAATCAACTTTAAATAATTCAAGGTTAGAATAAGTAGTCTATCGTTTTTTTGAAATATTACTCTTTGCAGAATTAAATCTTTTTTGCCTTGTTTTTTCACTTTGTCTTGAAGGATTTATATTTTCAGATTTTCTAGAATATCTTTTCCCCTTATTTTTTTGATAAAAATCATTCCTACTACTTATTCTAAAATCTTCTCTCTTTTGAAAATCTTTTCTTCTATTAGAATTATTCCTAAAAGATTTATTTTTCTGTAAATAAAGTTCTTTAAACTCTGGCTTTTCAATTCTTTCAATATTTAAAGTGCCATCTCTATTAACATTTCTAAAATTATCATAATCCTTACTCCCCAATATTGTAATAGCAATTCCTTTTTTTCCTGCTCTCGCTGTTCTTCCAATTCTATGAATATAATCTTCTTTTGTTTTAGGACAATCATAATTATAAACATGAGAAACATTTTTTATATCTAAACCTCTTGCAGCAACATCTGTACAAACTAAAACAAACTTTTCACTTTCATAAAATTTTTTCAAAACATTATTTCTAGTATTTTGACCTAAATCACCATGAAAACTCATTGCATCAATCCCTTGATTCTTTAAATTCCTAGCTACAAAATCAGCATTTCTTTTAGTATTTGAAAAGACCAAAACTAAGCTTGAAGTTTCTTTTTTTAATAAATGAACCAAAAGTGAAAATTTTTCATTATCAGATACATCATAGAAAACTTGTTTTAATTTTGAAGCATCAACATAATTTTTAACAAAAACATTAATCGGTTTCAACATATATCTATTAATAATCTTTTTAATTTCCCAAGAAATAGTAGCAGAAAAAAGTAAAGTTTGCCTTTTCCTTGGTAATTCTTTTATAATTTTTTCAACATCAGGCAAAAAACCCATATCAAGCATTCTATCAGCTTCATCTAAAACAAATGTATTAACATTAAACAAATCAATAGTTTTTCTACTAATGTGATCTAAGATTCTCCCAGGAGTTCCAACAACAATCTCACAACTCAAGAGATTTTTAATCTGATTTTCAATAGAAACTCCACCATAAACAGAACAAATTTTAAGTTTTTTATATTTTCCAAAATTCTTAAGAGAACTAGAAATTTGCTCTGCAAGTTCTCTTGTTGGTGTTAGAATTAATGCTTGTAATCCTTTTTTCTCAACAGTTTTTTCTAATATAGGATAACCAAAAGCAAGTGTTTTACCACTTCCAGTAGCAGCACTACCAATAACATCTTTCCCAGCTAAGACTAAAGGAATTGCTTTCTCTTGAATTTCACTTGGCTCTTTAAAATTCATCTTTTGAATAATTTTCAAAAAATCTTCATTTAATCCAAGTTCTTTAAATTTTTCCATTATTTTCAAAAAAGAATTGATAAATCTGTTCTTTAATATAATTAAAACAAAAAATATGCTTTTAAATCTTTTGTAAATTAATTTTTGTTTGAGTTAAAAAATCTTAATTTAACTAAAAGAAGATTAACTAACCCAATCATAATAAAGAAAGCTAAAAACCATATTACAGGATATAAAGGAGAAACAATTTCAAAAGTCAAACAACTCTTAAAAATACAATTAACATTTTCAATAGGTTTTGTAAAAAGTCTAGTCAAAATAAAAAGTATACTTATTATAGATACACTTAATTTCCAAAAATCCTTTTTCTGAATTTTTATAAAGTAAATTGATAAAATTGCTACTGGAATAATAAAAAAGTGTTGAATAGAAATTATTTGAGAAATAAATAATCTCGAACTAAACATATAGTCTGTAATACCCCACAAACTTTTACTAAAAAATAAATTATACAAGTAATCAGCAGACCAAAAAAAATATGGAATAAAAATAATATTAAACCAACTTCCTATCAAATATGAATCTTTAGTTAGTATTCCTAAACCAATGAAAAAAAATGCAAAATAAGAAATCCACAACGAGGATGCAGAATCAATACCAAATATAACATTAAAAATTGCTAAAATTCCTATAATTACATAAAATAATCCAAAAAATTTAAAATAACATTCTTTAAAATTCATAAGAAAATAAATTAATTAGACTATTTAAATTTAAAAGAAAATTTCAAAAGCCTTATATATTAAATAAGCTAAAATAATTTAAAGATGGTGAAAAACAAAAATGATATTCTAAAAATTGAAAAGATAATAAAAAATAATAAAAAATGCTTAGCAATGGTTGCTCCTAGTTTTGTTACAGATTTTAAATATCCTTCAATAATAAATCAATTAAAGAAATTAGGTTTTGATAAAGTTGTCGAATTAACATTTGGTGCAAAAATGATTAATAGAGAATATCATAAAAAATTAAAAAAAACTAAAGAACTCCTTATTTCATCGACTTGCCCTGGAATAACTCTTTACATTGAAAAAAATTTTCCAGAATATAAAAATAATTTAATTAGAGTTGATTCACCTATGATTGCAATGGCAAAAATTAGCAAAAAAGTTTATCCAGATCATAAAATATTTTTTATATCTCCATGTAATTTCAAGAAAATTGAAAGTCAAACAAAAAAAGAAATCGATTATGTTATTGATTTTCTACAATTAAAAGAGTTATTTCAGAAAAATAATATTAATGAAGATAATAAAAAAGCTCAATTCGATAAATTTTATAATGATTATACAAAAATCTATCCATTAAGTGGAGGACTTTACCATACAGCCCATGTTAAAAGAATTTTAAATAGAAACCAAGTAAGGATAATTGATGGAATAAGTGAAGTAAATAAGTTCTTAAAAAAACCAAATAAAAATGTATTATTTTTAGATTGTCTGTTTTGTCCAGGAGGTTGCATAGGAGGACCTTATACTGATCAAAAATTCACAATAAACCACAAAAAAAAATTAATACACAAATATCTGAAATTAGCAAAAAGAGAAGATATTCCTGAATCAAAAAAAGGGTTGCTAAAATGTGCAAAGGGAATTGAATTTAAGTACTAACAAAAAAGTTTATAACTACTTTAAAATAGTGTTATTTATGAAAAGTTTAAAAAAGATTGTTTCTGGTTTACTAATTTTATCTTCATTAGTTGCTCCACAAAAAATAAATTGTCAAACTACAGGTATTTATATCCCAAAATATGTTTTTATTTATCTTGATGAGAATAATGAAATTGAAGATGTGAAAAAAAACAACTCTAAAAATATTTTTGATTTAGACCAAAATATAGTTATTATTAATGAACAAGGGGAAATATTTCCTTGCCCTTATGAAATAAAACATAAATTAAATAAGTTCAATTATCAAAGAAACAATCAATTGAGTGAAATCGAAAAAGAAATAGCTGATAATATTTGTAGAAAAATTGATTGTCCTCTAAAAAACATTGAAGATATATTAGCAAGTTCTAAAACACCAAAAGATTTATTAGAAAAACCATATCAAATTAAAGTAAATATTGACACCGATAAAAATTGTAAAACAATTAAAGAAATAAAATACTACCTAAATATTCAATAATTTCTTTGCATTTTCAAAAATATTTTTTTTAACCTCTTCAAAACTTAATTCTTTTATTTTGGCAATTTCTTTGATGCTAACTAAAACATTTTTAGGTTCATTTCTGGTCATTGGAACTGGAGATAAATATGGAGAATCAGTTTCAGTTAATAATTGATTTAGAGGAGTTATACTAACTAACATTTTAAAATGCTCTAAACGAGTGATAACTGCTGGAACAGTCAAAAACCAACCATTGTCAATAATTCGCTTTATTAGAGATTTTTTACCATTAAAGCAGTGCATAATTACTTTTCTACAATTATGTTTTTCTAATAGTTCAATACACTCAAGCTCAGCCCCACGAGAATGAATCAATAAAGGTTTATCAATTTTTTTTGCTAATAAAATAATCTTTTCAAAATTTTTTTCCTGTGCATTTTTAATTTCTTCATTAACTTTAACTACCTTAAAATCAAGGCCAACTTCTCCAATAAAAAGGCAATCATCTTTATGCTCTAAAATCCACTCTAATTCTAAATCAACATCTAATGGTAAAATTTCTCTGGGACCATCATCTTTTAAGTTAGGAAACTCTTTAATAATCCCATCAATAGGATAAATCCCAAAAGATGCAAAAATATTATCATACTTCTTTGACAATTCTAAAACTTTCTTATTTGCAAAACTATTAATTCCAGAACTAACAACCAAAACACCAAGATTTTTAGCATTAATAATAACATTTTCTAAATCATCTTTAAAACGGTCCATATCTAAATGAGCATGAACATCAATGAATTCATAATTCATGAAAATCAAAATAAAAACAAGTTTAAAAAACTAGGTAATCCAAAAACTATAAAAACAGATTTTAATTTTAAATTAAATGACAATAATATTGATTATCTTAGTTTTATTGTGCGCAATGCCACTTGGTTTAATCTTATCTCTAATTACAAAGGATGAAAAGGAAATTTATAAAAAATATTTTTATACAATAAAATGGATATTATTAATCTTTACAGCTATTTTCTTAACAACCAACAAGATTTATGCACTTTCAACAACTTTTATTTTAATTACAATCTTATTTTGGAACTATTCTGAATACATTATAAATTTCATAAAACAAAGACTTAAAAAAGCAAAATTCCTAATAAAAAAGTAGGTTAGAATATGTTATATAAAGTTAGTTTAAGAAAATGTTTCTCTCAAGATATTAAATTAAACAGGAGGATAAAATGAAGTTATATGTAGGTAATTTACCTTGGAGTATTGATAATAAAGGTTTACAAGATTTATTTTCACAATACAATGCTGAGGAAGCAACTATAATCCAAGATAAGTATACAAGAAGATCAAAAGGTTTTGGTTTTGTTACAATTTCAGATGATGATTCTGCTAATAAAGCAATTTCAGAAATGAATGAAAAAGAAATTGAAGGCAGAAAAATCAAAGTTAGTGAAGCTCAACCAAGAAAAGAGTAAATTTTCTAAAACAAATTTTTTTTATTAATTTTATTTATTAAAATAAGGACATTCTTTAATATTTCTAGGTAAAGGATAAACAAGAGATTTAGTCTTATCAAAATCATCTTCAAAATAAGTAAATCCAGAACATTTTAAGCCTTCTTTAGTGTATGCTTTTTCTCCAGGAGAAAAAATACAAATAGAGCAAAAACTTTGATGATATTCATTCATTAAAAGATCTTCTTCTTTACCAATTCTTTCATCTAAATTTACCATTTTATTGATTTTCACTTAAACCTTTTCTAGTTCTAATTTGATTAATTATTTTATCTTGAAGTTCATTAGGCAATTTTTTAAAACTTTGATTAACTAAACTACTAACACCTCTACCCTCAGTAGCACTTCTTAAATCATTTGTCCAACCAATCATTTCGCCTACTGGCAATTCTCCTTTAATTGTAACTCCTGAAGTCTCTTGTTCAACATCAATTAAATTTCCTCTTTTCTGTGTTACTAAAGAAGTAATTGTACTCATAAAATCTATTGGAGCTTCAATTTGATGTGTTTGAATAGGTTCATAAATTACAGGATTTGCTTCTTTCATTGCTAATTTAATAGAATCTCTTACAGCAGGATAAACTTGTGCAGGACCTCTATGAATTGCATCTTCATGTAATTTCAAATCAACTAAACTAACCTTCATCTTCAGACAAGGTTCTCTTGCTAAAGGACCTGATTTCATTACATCTTCAAAGGCATCTAATACTAATTCAATAACTTCTCCTATATGAACCTCACCCTTAGTTTTATCTAAGAATATATTACCCCGAAAGATATTTCTGTATTGACCTGCTTCCTCTCTACTAATTCCGAGTCCAACTAAAGTTTCATCTAAGGTTTTATCTTTTTTCTTCATTCTCCCTTCAGGTAAAACTCCCTCACTAATAGCCTTAGAAACACCCTCTTCTAAAGGTTCTACTGTTAAGAAGAAACTATTATGCTTATTTGGAGAACGACCTTCAGCAGGAGAAGAAACTTTTCCAACAGACTCTCTATAAACAATAATAGGAGGACCCATTTGGACATCTAAGCTTTTTTCAGTTTTTATTCTATTTTCAATAATTTCTAAATGCAATTCACCCATCCCAGAAATAAGTGATTCTCCTGTTTCTTCATTAATTTCAATATGTAAAGAGGGATCTTCTTTTCCAACCTGCCTTAATACTTCAATTAGTTTAGGCAAATCAGCAGTTCTCTTAGCAGTTATACTTTTAGTAACAACAGGCTCAAATAAATGTGTAATTGCATCAAAACGTTCAATTGGATGTATACTAACAGTCTCACCGACAACCACATCTTTTAATCCAACAATACCAACAATATTTCCTGCAACAACTTCATCTAATTGAATTCTTTGCGCACCTTTATAAATTGAAACTTGTTGTGCTCTCACTTTCTTATTTGCAAGATTCATATATAATTCGTCACCTTGCTTAATTTTACCAGCAAAAAGTCTTCCAGCAGCAACTTCACCAGCATGAGGATCAATTACAATTTTAATTGGGACAAATGCAACTTCACCATCAATATTACAATTAATCAAATCTTTTCCTGCATCTGATTCTAAATCACCATGCCAAATTTTTGGAATTCTATATTTTTGAGCAACTTTTGGATTTGGATGGTGTCTTATGACCATGTTTAATATAACTTCATGAATAGGAGCTTTTTTTGCTAAGGCTTTATAATTTTCTTCACCAGATTCATATGCTTCAATAATTTCTTTAAATGTAATTCCATGTTTTTGCATATAAGGAACAGATAAAGCCCAGTTATGAAAAGCACTACCAAATGCAACTGTTCCTTCAGCAACACCAACTTGCCATTTTTGCTTATATTCATCCTCAGCAATTTCAGCAATTAAACGGTTAACATCATTAATAATTTTAATAAATCTTTTTTGCATTTCTTCAGGTGTTAACTTAACTTCTCTAATTAATCTGTCAACTTTATTAATAAACAAAATAGGCCTAACTCTTTCTTTTAATGCTTGTCTTAAAACAGTTTCAGTTTGAGGCATAATACCTTCACTTGCACAAGAAAGAACAATTGCTCCATCAACAGCTCTCATAGCTCTGGTTACATCTCCACCAAAATCAACATGACCTGGAGTATCAATTAAATTAATCAAATAATCCTTCCCTTCTAAATGATGAACCATAGAAACACTAGCAGAATCAATAGTAATACCTCTTGTAGCTTCATCTTCATGAAAATCTAAACTCCTAACTTTACCTGCTAAATTTTCACTCATCATTCCAGCACCTGCAAGTAGATTATCTGAAAATGTAGTCTTACCGTGATCAATATGAGCACAAATAGCGATATTTCTAATATACTCAGGATTTCTTTGTAATTCTTTTACTTTTGAAGTTAAATCAACAGCCATAGTAATAAAATTGAAGAGATGGTTTAAAAAGTTTTGGATATAAAAAGCTAAAGATTTAAATTTTATAAATTCATAAATGATTAAATGAGAATAGTTATTTCCATCCCAAGAATAAACGCATTAGGTCTAAAAGGTCCAGAAAAAACACCTGAAATTTTATTGAAAAAAATAAAACATATTAAAGTCAATGTTGAAAATCAAGACATTGCTCAAGATGAAAAAGAAATTTTTAAAGAAATAAAAAAACAATTAAACAAAAAAGAAAATTTACTCTTAATTGGTGGAGATCATTCAATAACTTACCCCTCGGCAAAAGCCTTTTTACAAAAATACAAGCAAAAATCATTTCTAATAATATTTGATGCACATGCAGATTGTATGCCACCAATGAAAGAACCAACTCACGAAGAATTTTTAGCAGGTTTGGTAAAAGAAGGATGGAATCCAAAAGATATTTGCTTAATTGGAATTAGAAAAATAGAATCAGAGGAAAAGAAATTTATTAAAAAAAACAAAATTAAATATTTTACTCCAAATGAAAAAATAACAGAAATATTAAATTATTTAGAAAAGAGTACAAAAGGAAAAAAAGTATATTTGACTATAGATATCGACGTAAATGACCCAAAATTTGCTCCAGCAGTAAATTATCCAGAACAAAACGGATTAAATAAAAGACAATTTATAAAACTTATAAAATCAATAAAGAAAAATCAAAATCCAATAATAACAGATATCGTAGAATTTGTTCCAAAAAAAGATAAAAAGAAAAAAACTAAAAGATTAGTAAAGGAAATAATTAATATTATTAAGTAATAAACATAAAATGAATTCTAGATATATTCTGTTTCTAATTTAACATACCCAAAAAAATCAGTTGTATAATTATAGGCCCCTGCATTAATAAAAATAATTTTATCTCCGACCTTAGGATTTCTTAATTTAACATTATATCTAAAAATATCATCTCTTGTTGGAGAATTTCCCTTAATTAAATAATATTCTCCTTCTTCTTTATCTTTGAGCTCATTTTCTACAATCATTTTAGTTCCTGTTAAAAGTGTATCAAGTGCACAATTGTAAAGCGTAGTATTTAAAATAATGTTCTTTTCTTGAATTTGAATTATTCTTGTTTCTAATTTTATCGAAGGAGCTGCGATATATCTCCCTGGCTCAATAAACACTTGAATATCTTTATTTTTTAACCAATTAACAGTTTCTTTTATTTTTTTAAAAATATATTCTAAAATATTAGAGCTATAACTTTTATACTTTACAGGTAAACCTCCTCCTAAATTAATAAAATCTAACCTATCAAAAACCTCATCTAAAATAGAATCTTCTAATTCTGAAATAATCTCCCACTCAGAAGTATTCTGACTCTTCCTATGAACATGAATTCCAAAATAATTAATAAACTTATTTTCTTTCTCTCTAATTATTAATTCATTAACCTTTTTTGAAGGCAATCCATAGACAAAATACCTTCCACTGCCAATCCTATTTTCCTGTAATTTCATCCTTATTGAAAGATTTATTTTAGTTTCTAAAAATTTTGCAACATCTAAAATTCTTCCAAAATCAATTTCATTGTCAACTACAAAATTTAGTATACCTTGATTAATAATTCCTTTTAACTCTTCAAAGTCCTGTGCTTGTATAAAATAAATAACTTTAGACTTATCTTTAATCATTTTAATTTCATTAATAGAGTGTATTGAAAAGAAGTTACCTAAATTTAATTCTTGTAGCACATTACCTACTTCATGATTTGTTTTATAAGAATAAGAAACACTTAAACCTAAGTCTAACAAAGATTTTATTTGTTCCTTAACAATTTTTTTATCTAATATAAACTTTGCCTTTTCCATAAAAAATATTACTAAAATTTTTAACTCCTATCATTTAATAATCCTTCATTTTTCATTTCATCTAAACAAGCACTCATTAACAATGGAAAAGTAATACTAACGTCTCCATTAACAGTTGTTGTCGCACTATCATCTTTTATTTTTCCCCAACTCTTCGCTTCTTGAGTTGTTGCGCCACTTAAAGAACCAGATGTAGAGTGTGATGTTGTTAGGTATACCGCATAGTCAAAACCACCAGAAAGTAAAGCAGCAAAAATAGCATAATGTTTAGAAATTGAACCACCTAAAGAAATCAATCCTTTTTTTTCATCAAAATTTAAATCAGTTACAATTCTATTCATATCATAAATAGTGTCTACAATAAAATCTGGATTCCTCTGTTGAAACATAAATAATTGAAAACCAAAAGATGAATCAGCTATCCCAGGACAATAAATTGGAATATTATTTTTAGCAGCTTGAGATAGAATAGAATTTTCGTCATCAATTAACAATCCTAATTCATAAAGTAACTCAGAAGAAGATAGTCTTTTTTTCTTTCCATAAATTTGTAAAAGTAATTTTGAAATCAAATCCTCAAATTTCATATAACTTTCATTTCTAATTATTAAATTACCAACCCTATTTTCTCCTCTTTCATGTAAAGCATTATCATCAACATAAAAACTTGAAATTTCAAAAGATTCCCCAGTTGATTTAATTAAATCTTCTTCAATAGAACCTGATGTTGTAACTAAAATATCTGGTATACCTAGCTTACATAATTGAGCAAAAAATCCTCTTAATCCTGAAGTAACCATATTAGATGTAAAAGTAAGAAAAACTTTAGCATTATCTCTTTTCATTTTTAAAATAACATTTTTAGCTTCATATAATTCTAAAGCTTGAAAGCCTAAATTCCCAAAAGTATCAACTAAATCAGAAACATTCATCTTCTCCCTCCATAAAAAATCTTTAACTTTTCTCATAATAATTAATAGAAATTAAAGTAAGCACTATGCAATCTAAAATAAAATTGGAATAGCCATTACAATATCCATAAAAACAAATACAAAAATAAGTTTTTAAGACTTATGCTTTTAGAAAAATTAATAAACCTTATTATTATTAATATTTTATGAATCTTATTTTTATCGGAATTCAGGGCTCTGGAAAGGGGACTCAAGCAAAAGAAGTAGCAAAACAATTAAATTTAACTCATATTTCTACAGGAGATTTATTAAGAGAACAAAAAGGAAAATTAAAAGAAGAAATTGATAGCATAATCAATAAAGGAAAATTAGTTTCTGATGAGTTAATAATAAAATTACTCAAAGAAAAAATAAAAAAAGAAAATAACAAAGAAGGAATAATATTAGATGGTTTTCCTAGAACAATAGAGCAGGCAAAGAAACTGAAAAAAGAAATTAATATTGACAAAGTAATAGAAATTAAAATCTCAAATAAAGAGTCAATTAAGAGATTAATTAACCGTAGAACTTGTGAAGATTGTGGAGAAGGATATAATTTAATTACCCAACCAAAACCTCAAAATCCTGAAGTTTGTGACAAATGTGCTGGAAAACTAGTCCAAAGAAAAGACGATAATTTAGAAACTATTAAACAAAGAATAGAAACATATCATATTCAAACAAAACCTATTCTAGAATATTATAGAGATAAATTAGTTAAAATTAATGGAAAAAAGAAGATAGAAAAAATTACTAAGAAAATAATTAAAAAAATTAGGGATTAATATTTTCTTTGACTTCATTTAAAAATTCCTCTTCTAAAAAATGAAGTTTTGATGGAATAATAAAACAAAAAGGCGATTTTATAGAATTTACATTTTTAAAAATATTAATTGATTCATAATAAATTTTTTGATTAATAGTACCTGAATTATTGACAACAATAATTTTATCGAGATTTAAATTTTTTAATTCACATGATTTTTCTAGTTGAACTAAAGCTTCTTTAAACTTTAATCCAATATCTATTAATAATAAGGAATGGGCATTTACTTTCTGATTTTCAATAATATAATTTAAAAAAGAATTAGGTTCATAAGACTTTTGCCATTTTGGCATAGAAGAAGTTTTTCCAAACTTATACAATTGTAATCCTGTTTGAGAAATAGACAATAAAATTGAAGCATTGTGATAAATAAAACAATCTATTCCATTTTTTTTACAATCCAAAATTAAAGAACTATGGGTCGTAGCAGACAAAACATCTCCATAAACTAATAGGGCAACATTTTTATGCAAAGCATTTTCTATTAAAAAATTATTTTCAACATTATTTCTATCTAAAATCTCAAAATTCAAATTTAAAGATTTTTTTAAATCACTAATATCATAAGGAAAATCAACAGTATAACCTTCTAAATAAATTTCATCACAATCATCCAAAATTTTTCTAGCATCACAACTAATAGAATTTAAATTTAAACCTAATCCAATCAAATGAAGAGCCATAATATCTTAATTATAAAATCCTTTTTAGATTTTTCTAATTTTAATATACAATAAACTTTTTAAACCAACATTCCTCTTAAATTATATGCTAAGATTCAATTCTTAGATAAGACGTTTAACTAAATTAAATATATTAATATGGCAAAAGAAAAACCAATTATGAATGTCGTCTTTGTTGGACATGTAGACCAAGGTAAATCTACTAGTGTAGGTAGAGTTTTTTACGATGGTGGTGCAGTGTCTGAGCAAGAGATGAAAAGATTCAGAGAAGAAGCAGAAAAGCATGGTAAACAAGGTTTTGAATTCGCATATGTAATGGATAACCTTAAGGAAGAAAGAGAAAGAGGAGTTACAATTAACTTATCTTATAAGAAATTGAAAACTCAAAATTATGAGGTTACTATTATTGATGCTCCTGGCCATAAGGATTTTGTTAAAAATATGATCACAGGTGCTTCACAAGCAGATGCAGCTTTCTTAGTTGTTGGTTGTGAAGATAGTGTTCAACCTCAAACAAAAGAACATGTTTGGTTACTTAGAACTATGGGCGTAAAAAACTTAGCAGTTTTAATTAACAAGATGGACGTAGTTAAATATGACGAAGCAAGATTTAACAAAACTGTTGAGGAAGTAAAATCTGTTGTTCAAAAAGCAGGTTACAAAATAGATGATGTTGTTTTTATCCCAGCTTCAGCATTAATGGGTGACAATATTGCTAAAAAAAGTGAAAATATGGCTTGGTACAAAGGACCAACTGTATTAGAACAAATTGACAAATTCCCTGCACCAGAAAAACCAGTTAGCTTACCAATGAGAATGCCAATTCAGGATGTTTATGAAATTACTGGAATTGGTACTGTACCAGTTGGAAAAGTTGAGACTGGAATAATGAAAGTTGGTCAAAAAATAGTTGTATTACCTGGTAGAAGTGGAACAGGTGTTCAAGGTGAAGTTCGTTCAATTGAAGCTCATCATGAACAACTTAAAGAAGCAGAAGCAGGAGATAACGTCGGAGTAAATTTACGAGGCGTTGGTAAAAAAGATATGGCTAGAGGAGACGTTATTTGTGATGCAGCATCTCCTGCAAAAATTGTAGAAGAATTTGAAGCACAAGTAGTAGTTATTAATCATCCAACTGTAATTGCAAAAGGTTATACACCTGTATTCCATGTTCATACAGCTCAAGTTCCATGTCAATTTGTAGAATTAGTTTCTAAATTAGACCCTGCAAGTGGACAAGTACTTCAAGAACACCCAGATTTTTTAAAAAATGGTGACGCTGCTATTGTAAAAATTAGACCAATAGGAAATCTTGTACTTGAAACAGTAAAAGATAATCCATACATGGCAAGATTTGCAATTAGAGATGCTGGTGTAACTGTGGCTGCTGGAGTCTGTAAATCTCTTGTTGAAAAGAAAAAATAAATTTTTATTTTATTGGGAATCTTTATTATTTTATTCCCTTATTCTCTTTTTTTATGAAGAGATAATAGAAAATATATACTCTTTTTAGAGAATATTTATAAACATAAATAGATAGTTAATTCTATGAAAAAAGAGATGAAAAAATTCTTGATAATATTAACTTTTTTAGCAATTTTAACATTTACTATTTCTTATAATTTAGAAAACAAATATAATATAACAGGACAATTTTTTAAAACATTAGATCTAAAACAACCAACAATTGATAGTTGTGCATTACAAAATCAAGGATTACAAAATAATGAAGTATATGACTTAACTTTAAATGTAAATAGTG
Source organism: Candidatus Pacearchaeota archaeon (assembly GCA_041654895.1). Taxonomy (GTDB): domain Archaea; phylum Nanobdellota; class Nanobdellia; order Pacearchaeales; family GW2011-AR1; genus JAGVXH01. The sequence continues at coordinate 40,061 of JBAZCR010000002.1, read as the reverse complement.
ATAATATTTGTATTAATTTAACAAATAAAGAAAATATAACAATTGATTTAAAATCACATACAATAACAGGAAAACAAAATTATCCAATAATTTATTTAGAAAATTCTCGTAATATTACATTCATTGGCGGAAAAATAAAAAATTCATCAATTGCAATTTATATAAAAAATTCTGAAGAAGTTAATTTCTTAAATACAATAATAGAAAATACTTCTATTGAAGGTATAAAATTAGAAAATAGCAAAAAAATAAATTTAATGAATATTTTTTATGACAATAAAAATTTAGGAGACTTAACAAAACAAAATAATTGGGATGAAATATCGCCAATAGAAACTGGAACACTATCTTCTATTTCAACATCAGATGATGGACAAAAAATTTTAGTTAGTGCTAAAAACGGTAAGGTTTACTTATCAAATAATTATGGTCAAACATGGGAAGAAAAACAATCTACTAGAAATTGGATTGCGACAGCAATGAATGAAAATGGTTCAATTATGCTATTAGCTGATAGAGGTTCATCAATATATTTATCAGGAGATCATGGTTCTACATGGGAAACACAAGGGATAACAAATGCAATTAATTCAAATTGGACAGCATTGGGAATTGCAAAAAAAGCTAATACAATAATTGCACTAGAAAAGGAAGGACAGATTTACAAATATAATGGAACTCATTTTAACAATGTTACAAACGAATCAAAAAATTGGACTGATTTAACAATAACAGGATTACATAATTTAATTTTTGCAGTAGCATATAATGATAAGATTTACAAGTCTACAGATAGTGGAAGTACTTTTAAAAATATAACAAATGAATCAAAAAATTGGAATACAATATCTATGTCTTTTAATGGAAATAAAATAGTTGCTGGAGAAAATCCTGGAAAACTTTGGTATTCAAATAATACAGGTGAAAGTTGGTATGAAATAAAACCTGATGGAGATAATAATCTGAATTGGGAAACTGTATCTATCTCAGAAGATGGAGATAAAATAATTGCTGGAACAGATAATAAAAGGGTTTATCTATCTGAAGATTCAGGTAAAACATGGGTAGAAATGCAACCATTAGGAAACTCTGATAAAATATGGATATCGTCAATAATTTTGGATATTAATAAAATCTATTTAGGAATAGAAAACGGTTCAATATATCAATACTCAAAAAAAGGCATAATAATAGAAAATACTAATTCATCTTTAATTAAAAATAATACTTTATTAAATGTAAATCAAGCAATTAAGTTAGCAGGTTCGTCAGACCAAAATACTATTGAAAATTTAAAAACACAAAATACAATTTACTCTATAAAAGATTTATCAACTTCAACATATCAAAATTATCTTAAATTTTCAAATGATTATGGTGAGTTTATCTGGGCTGATGATATCATTAATAAAAATTTAACAACTCAAAAACAATTCAACATACTTAACCCTCAGCAAATGAAGATATCTCAAAATAGTATTTATGTTAATGACACGTATTATGATTTACTAAACAAATCAATAAATATGACTTTTTACAGAAATGATAATTGGGAAGATTATATCTTTATTTTAAAAGATCAAGAAACATGTATGCCTGATTGTATTGAAAGATCTAGAAGTGTAAATAACATCTCTTTTAAAACAACCTCATTAGGATACTATTCTATTAATGGACCCATTGAAATTAATGATTGTCAATCCCAAGGGTTTTTTAAAAATTATAAAATTTATACTTTAAGTAGAAATATTGATAATTTTAATAGTGCTCAAAACTGTTTTGTCATAGAAGACAATCACAATGTAACATTAGACTTAAAAGGACATTTCTTAAAATCAACACATTCATCTGCAGGAAGTGGAGTTTTAATATTAAGGTCAGAAGGAATAAAAGTAAAAAATGGTGAATTAATTAATTTTACACAAGGCATTAAATTAGAAGACTCAAAAAATAATTTAATTGAAAATATAACTTTTAAACAAGGAAAAAAGTATGGTGTAAATTTGTTTGCGCCTACACCTTCATTAAGTACTAATAACAATATTCTTTTAAATTTAAATTTTGTTGATAATACAGAATATTCAATTTTTGATGAAACAGAGATTTCAGATTTAAATTATTTAATCTACAATAATTCTCACGGTACTGTTGAATGGGCAAATAATAATTTCTATCAAAATTTAAGTTTCAAGGAAGATTTAACAAAAGAAAAAAATATATTAATTAAACCTTCAAATATCTTTTTGAATTTCACAGAAGTAGATGAAAAAATAAACTCAACTATAAATTTAACATTTTACAACGTAGGAACAGACACTTATAAAAGAAACAATGAGACATGTGAAATTTGTGAAAATATTGCTATAGGATTAGAAATTGCAACTATAAAATTTAATACAACTAATGACGGGAATTATACTGTTGAAGAAATAGGTTATATTGGACAATGTGGTTATTCTAATTGGTTTAATGGTGGTAAATATTTAATAAATCAAAGTATAGAAGTAGAAGATAATTATTGCTTCAATATTACAAATAACAATGTTTTATTAGACTTAAATGATGCAGTAATTAATTCAAGTGAGCCACAAACTAAAATTGGAATTATAACTAATAAAGAAAATATTACAATTAAAAATGGTGTCTTAAAAAACTTTGAAAATTCAATAAAAATAGAAAATGCTACAAATATCCATTTAAACAATATAAAATTTAATAATAACTTAAAAGATATAATAATAAATAATTCAACAAACATAACATTAAGGAATTTACAATTTCAAAACACATTAGAGAGAGTAATTCATTCTACAATCTCTGTTCTATTAAATATATCTAATTTAAAGATAATAGAATTCTCTGGAGAATCACAAACGTTAATTGATTTAAATCAAGTAATAAATTCAACTATTTCCAATGTTAATTTCACAGATAATAAAACAGGAAATACTTTCTTATATCTAAAGCAAGTGAATAATAGCCTAATAGAAAAAATAAATTTAGAGAATATTAGTTTAATTAGTATTAGTTTAGAAAAATCAAATGAAAATAAAATAAAAAATATTAATATCAGTGAAAAAAAGTTTGATCAAACAACTGCAATAAAAATTAATCAATCAAATGAAAATTTAATAGAATCAATAAAAATAGAAAATATAGAATATAATTTTAATATTTCCGAGTCAGAAAAAAATTTATTAAAAAATATAAAATTAATAAATCCTAAAAAGATAGGGATATTTTTATTAGACTCAATTAATAATACTTTAGAAAATAACATTCTAACAAATAATATAGAAGATGAAAATACTGGAATCCTTTTACAAAATTCTTCATATAATAATATTAACTCAGCGAATATAAATAATCTAACAACTAGCATTGAATTAAAGCTTAATAGCGGGGATAATCAAATAAAAAATTTAAATTCTATTTCTAAAAATAATTCAATAATAGATAATTCAGGAACAGATAAACAAAATTTTTTAAGTCTTGAAAATAATTATGGAAAAATAAATTGGATAAATGAAACATTCTTACAAAATTTATCTTTAGAAAATAATCTTACTTTCCCAGGAAGTATATCAATAGGAGAATTACAAGCAAATATCTCATCAAGTATTATAAAATTAAATTCTACAATGGACATTTCATTAAAAAATACTAGAGGTTATACAGAATTATTTCATTTTAATTTAACAAGAAATAATATAAAAGATGATGATTCTAAAATAAAATCTTTAAATACAAATGAAATAATTTTTAATACGACAACTAGTGGAAATTATTTAATTAAAGATACAATAGTAGATACTAAAATAGAATCTTGTCAAGAAATAATTCATCCTAATAGAATATATCAAGTAATGAATAACTTAAACAGCGAAGGAGAAAACTGTTTAATACTAAATGCTAACAACATAACTCTTTTAGGGAATAATAAAAAAATAAATGGAACTGGAACTGCAATTTACATTAATGCATCAAATATAACTATAGATGGATTCTCTTTAATAGAAAATTTTGAAAATGCAATTTATATCAATCAAGAAGTAAAAAATACAACAATCAAAAATTTATATACAGAAAATGTTTCTCATTCAATTTTAGACGAGAGTTCAATAGACAATAAAAATTATATCAATTACCAATCAACTTATTCAAGTATTATATGGCTAGACGAAGAGTTATTTGAAGATTTAACAATATTAGGAGATATCAAAAAAGATAAAGATATTTATCTAACTAAAAATTCGATTTTTTTAAATAATACAAAATTAGCAAAACTAAACAAAGAATCAAAACTAACTTTTAATTTATGGAACAATCAAGTCATTAATTTAAACTTCTTAAAGAATGGCAAAACTTGTAGTAATGAAATCTGTTCTGAAGAGATAAATGATAACCATTATTTAATTTTTAATGTAGTTGAATGGGGCAATTTTTCATTTACAGGTTGCGGTGACCGAAAAATAACTGGAGATGAGGAATGTGAAGCATCAGAATTTATTGATGGAAAAACCTGTTATGACTATGGGTTTAATTCTGGTAGTTTATCTTGTTATAATAATTGTACAATTGATATTTCAGACTGTAAAGAAGTAGCAGTTATAACTCCTCCAACTTCAGGAGGAACTACTGGAGGAACAACAAATACCACACAACCAAGTACTAAAGCAAATGAAACTAAGCCAGATAATAAGGAAAACAATACTAAACCAGATACTCAAGAAAAACCTTCATCAAAAGAAGATTTAGAAAAACCAAGCCCACTAAATTTATCTTTAATAATTGGTATATCAGTAGGAATTTTAATATTGACTATATTATCCCTAACAGTTATCTCTATAAAGAAAAAGTCTAAGAAAAAAATTGTCTCACAAAAAAATAATTATACTCAAAATACTCAGAGAAGACCAATTACTTTATCTCCTCCTAAGGCTCCACAAGTAACAAAAATAAGGCCTCAAGGAAATACAATAAATAATCAACAACAAAGAAACAATATCCCAAGAAATAGAATTCCCCCTAGACCTTCTCTCTCGCCACAAATTCAAAATAAAATAAGTGAAATGCCAAAACCTAAACCAATAATAGAAGAAAAGAAAGAACTTACAAGAGAAGAATTACAGAAAAATAGAGAAAATGATATTAAGGTAAAACAAGAGATTAAAGAATTATTATTAAATGGATTAAATCAAATAAAATCAAAAGATATAAATCAAGCAATAGAAACTTATAAAAGAATAAATAATGAATACCAAAATATGTCTGAGCATAATGATGCTGTTTATGATACTGTTGTAGAATTTTATAAAAGAATAAAAGACATAAAAGAATAATTATTTTTCTAAAAGATATTTTAATTCATTCCAGTTTGTAATTAGGTAATCAGGTTTTTCTTTGAGTAAGATTTTTTTGCTAGACCAAGAACATTCGTTATATATCGCAATAGAGTTCATTTTAACAATACGAGCATAATTAATATCACTAAATCTATCTCCAATGTAAAATGTTTCTTCTCCTTTAATACGATATTTTCTTAAAAGTTTTTTTAGAATTATATCTTTAGTTTTAAAAGATTCAGAGCCATATACACCATAAAATAAATCTCCTAAACCTAATTGCTTAATTGATGCATTTAAGAAAGAAGATGTAGAATTACTTACTACAACCAACTTATAACCCTTATTTTTTAATTCCCACAAAGAACTTACATCACAACATAACTTCAAATCATAAAGCTTTCTTCTATTAATAATTGTAGAGTAAAATTTTTTTCGAATCTTATTTTTAGACATCCTCTTTAATCCTAAATTTTTAAAAGTTTTTTTAATTTTGGGACCAATAAAAATCTTAAATTTATTTTTAGAGTAATAAAAATAAAAAATGTCTAATATTCTAATTATTGATTTATGAGCTAATTTGATAGAATCTGAAATTGTTCCATCAAAATCAAAAAATAAATATTTCACCATTCCTAAAAATAATCTAAACTAACTTAAAAATATATCTAAGAATAAATTTTAATTTTTATAACCAGATTTTAAATTAAATTCAGAGAATAAATATTCTTTATTTTTTCCAATAATATTACTTATATTCCAAGAAGATAAATCACCATCAAATATAGAACCTTCAAATATACAATCCATATTAGTAACATTACTAACATCCCAATTGCTTAAATCACCATTAAACCTAGAATCTTCAAACATATAGCTCATATCAGTAACACTACTTACATCCCAAGAAGATAAATTACCATCAAAATCAGACCATCTAAACATGTAACTCATATCAAGAACATTACTTACATTCCAATTACTTAAGTCACCATTAAACCTAGAACCATCAAACATATGATTCATATCAAGAATATTACTTACATCCCAATTACTTAAGTTACCATTAAACCCAGAACCTTCAAACATATGACTCATATTAAAAGCACTACTTACATCCCAGATACTTAAGTTATTATTAAATTTGGAATTTCTAAACATATGACTCATATCAAGAACATTACTTACATTCCAATTACTTAAGCTACTATTAAATCCAGAACCCTCAAACATATGGCTCATATCAGTAACACTACTTACATCCCAAGAAGACAAATTACCATCAAAATCAGACCACACAAACATGTGACTCATATCAAGAACATTACTTACATTCCAGCTAAATAAATCATTATTAAAATCAGACCATCGAAACATATAACTCATATCAGTAACATTACTTACATCCCAGTTACTTAAGTTACCACTAAATTTAGAACCTTCAAACATATGACTCATGTTAATAACATTGCTTACGTCCCAATTACTTAAATCGTCATCATATTTAATTGTCCATCGAAACATATGACTCATATCAAGAACATTGCTTACGTCCCAATTACTTAAATCACCTTCCAAATAATGTGCCCCAAAAAACATATAACTTAAATTATCAGTATTATCTAAATTTAATTTGTCTAGATTTCTGAATAGTTTCAAGTTTTTTGCACCACTAAAATAAGCCCCATTATTGCCTAATTCCAGGGAACCCCAATTAAGAATACCAATAATTTTTAATTGATCTTCTTGACTATTAAATCTCCATCCAGAGATAGAATCTTCTATTTTAACTATATAAATACCTTCTTTCTTATAATTATGAATTATCTCATCTTGATTCCAATGTGTTATTCTGTCATAAGATCCATCACCCCAATAAACAGTAAAATCGTAATTCCCATCCTTTTCTAAGGGTAATTTTATTTGAGTAGAGTTACTAGAACCAATATTTCTAGTATCCCATATAGATATAAAAGAATTTTCTAAACTAAAATAATGATAAAAAAGAAAGATCGAAAATAAAATTAGAACCATAATTTGAAATAATCCTAAATAAATTTCATTAATTTTACTCATAAACAATGTTTGACATTAATTTTATTTAAAAGTTTTTGTTAATAACTTCTAGCAGAATAAACTACAAATTTTGCCTCTTTACCACAAAAAGGACATTTTTTATTACCAAAAGTTTTTTCTGCTTTATTTCCTAAACATCCCCTAACATCAGCCAATAATTCTTTTTCAATATAAGAAGCACAAGATTCACCTTCTTTGTTTAAAGAACAAAAATTAAATTTAGCAATTTTCCCATTATCTAGGGTATTTTTAATATCAATTTTATTTTTACACTCTATTATTTTAGAATAAAAAGATTCATCAGCTTTTTGTTTTAATCTAGAATCATATTCTATACTTAAATTTTTAATTTTTTCTACTATTTCTTCAGTTTTAACTTTAACTTTTTCTTTTGAATCTCTTATAAAAACTGTTAATCCATCTGAACCTAATTCTTTTTCTCCAATTTCTATTCTAAAAGGAATTCCTTTCATTTCCCAATAAAAGAATTTTTCTCCAGGGCGCTTATCACTATTATCAATTTTTACATCAATTCCGTTTTTGGTTAACTCTTGATTTAATTTATCCACAAATAAATTTATTTCGTTCTTTTTCTTCTCGCTATGAATTGGAACAATAACAACATGATATGGAGAAATAACATATGGCAAGATTAGACCATTATTATCACCATGAACTGAAATTACACTTGCAAGAATTCTTGAAATTGCCGGGCCATAACAGGTTTGCCAAACATAATTTTCTTTTTCATTTTCATCAATAAACTTAATATCAAAAGCTTTAGAAAAATTTTGGCCTAATAAATGTGTTGAAGGTTGTTGGATTATTTTACCATCAGGCATTAAACTATCACTTCCAATAGTATAAATTGCTCCAGGAAATTTATCCCACTCAGGTCTTTTCAAGGGCAAAAATGGAACACCAAAAGTTTGATGCATAACCTTTTCTGTCATTTTAATATCCTCTTGCACTTGTTCCTCTGCATCTTTTTTTGATTTAAAACAATTATGAGCTTCAATCCACCAAAATTCTCTACCTCTAATTAAAGGTCTAGTTGCTTTTGTTTCAAATCTAAACACACTTCCTCTCTGATACATCTTATAAGGTAAATCTCTATAGCTTCTAATCCATTTACTATACATTTCATAGAATTCTGTTTCTCCTGTAGGACGAAGCGCGACTCTATTTTCTCCTTGTTTTAATTCTAACCAAAAAACATCTGGAGAAAAACCCTTAACATGACCTGATTCTTTTTTAAAATTCTCTTCAGGAATTACCATTGGAAAAAAACTAGGCTCATGACCTTTTTTTTGTAATTCTGATTCATAAAGTTTATACATCTTTTCTATAATTCTAGCTCCCCAAGGCCTAATTACAATAAATCCCTTAACCCCATAACGGATATCACTAATCTCAGTTCTTTGTAAAATCTCTGAATACCACTCTGAAAAATTTTTTTCTTTATCAATCTCAAACATCACTTTTCTCTTTATCATAAAAAAACAAACAGAAAATACTTTATAAATATTAGTTTAACTTACGGGCTCGGGAAGACTCGAACTCCCATCAACAGGGCCGAAACCTGGTATTCTATCCTTTAAACTACGAGCCCAACAATAAATTAAATAAAAAAGAATTTATAAAACTAATTAATCTTTAACCCGATTTAAAATAGAATCATATAAATCTTTTGCTTCTTCATAAGAACATTCAACTTTTGTTAAAGATTTAAATTGACTAAAATAATCGTGGCCTTTTTTAGAAATTTCTAAATAATAATCAATTGGAGGCAAGTTAGCATATTTAGGAAAGTGATTCATTGTAGATTCTTTTATTAATTGAGCATTTTCTTCAGTAATTACTCCAACAGGCTTTATCTCTCCATCATAAGTGTTACCATAAATACCATAAAAAATAGAATCAGGACTACAGCAAGCTACATAATTTACCCCCCTGTTATTAAATAAATTATTTTTGTCTTTAGTACCAAACTTTTTATCCTTAGGTAAATCATACTTGTCTGAAATTCCTTTATCAACTTTATATGTAATATCTTTCATAGCTAGTTTAAATCAACTTTAGGATTTATAAAATTAACTACTGGGTTAAACATAGATTTTTTTAATGTAAATTTATTTTTTCTAGGAAGATTAGTGGTGAACTGCCGACAGTCAAACACCCACCGTCAACTGCCCAATCATAATAGTTAAAAACAAAGTTTTATTTTTTCTAAGATGGTTGATTTAATAATTAATGAGGATTTTGAAGAAGATTTTTCTTTATTTGAAAATATTGATTCACTTCCTTCATTTGATAGTCCTGAAATTTTAGAATTAAAAAAATACTCTGAAGAAATAAAAATAGATAATTTTGTTGATAATTTATTAAGTTATGATTTAGTTAAGAAAAATTTAATGTATGATTTGCCTCATCAAAAGGAAGGAGCACTACATTTGATTAAAGATTTAAATTCAACAGGTTTATTGGCTGACGAAGTGGGTTTAGGTAAAACAATTACAACTGGTTTTGTATTAAAAGAAGGAATTATAAGAGGCTTTTTTAAAAAATGTTTAATTTTAACTCCACCAAGTTTAGTAAATCAATGGGTTGAAGAATTAAAAGAGAAATTTAATTTGAATTTTAATATTATCGAATCTTCTAATGATTGGGACAAATATAATTTTGTTATTGCTTCAATTGACAGGGTTAAAATTTATAATAAAAACTTAAGAGAATTTAGACATAAAAAAGCTCATGATTTTAGTTGGGATTTAGTTATTGTAGACGAAGCTCATAAATTAAAAGAGAAAAATACTGTTAGATGGAGGTTTGTAGACAAATTACAAAAAAAGAGGTTTTTATTACTGACTGCAACACCCTTTCAAAATGATTTACTTGAGTTATATAATCTCTTGAATTTATTAAAAAGAGGTCATTTAGGCACAATCAAAGAGTTTAGGTCTAAATTTTTACATAAAGGAAATAAAAGATATCCATTAAATCCAACTGAATTAAAAAAGAGATTAGATGAAGTTATGATTCGAAGAAGAAGAGATGAAACTGGAATAGAATACAAAAAACGAATTCCTAAAATTATCAGTGTTGATTTAACAAAAGAGGAAAAAATAATTTATGAGAATATTGTTTCATTATTAAAAGAAAATTATTTTAGATTTGATGGAAATGAAATTAATGGAAGACTTGTGATTTATTCACTACTACCTAAAATTACTAGTTCTTCTAAATCTGCAATGGAAACTCTTCAAGGTATTGTTAATAGTGATAAGTATCATCAGAACACAAAAAATTTAGCTCAAGAAATTCTCAATGATTATGAAAATTTAAAGCAAGATAGTAAAATAGAAAAACTTCTTGAAGTCGTTAAAGAGATTAGAAGTAAAAGTAACGACGAGAAAATTTTAATTTATACTAGACACCCAACTACACTAAAATATATTGTGGAAAGGTTAAAACCATTTAATTTGAAAATTATTGAATTTATAGGCGGTTTAAGTAGAGAAGAAAAATCAGAAAGAATCAACCAATTTAAGAATCAAAATGTAGATATTTTAATTTCCACTGATACTGGTGCTGAAGGTTTGAATTTTCAATTTTGTAGGAATTTAATTAATTATGATTTGCCTTGGAATCCAATGAGTGTTGAGCAGAGAATAGGTAGATTAGATAGGATTGGTCAAAAAAGAGATATTTATGTTTATTCTTTTGCAACAAAAGGAACTATGGAAGAAAGTGTTGTAGATTTAATTATTAATAAAATGTGCTGTGTTGGTTTAGTTATTGGAGAGTTGCCGATTATTTTATTTAATTTAGGTCTTGATTCTGAAGGAAGAACTTTTGGAAGAAATAAAATTGAAGAGAAAATAATGAGTGCATTTATAGATTCAAAAGGAAACTTAGATCTTTTCAGTAAAGATATTAATAAAATTGCTAGCATAATTGAAGAAGGAATGAAAAATTATGAAGATAGCAAAAAAGCAACTAGCGATTTCCTAGATGAATCTGTTTCCTAAATTTTAAAATTTCTATAATTGAGCCTCTGAGAAATAAATAATATATACTTTAAAAAGATCTGGAAAGTGATTCTAATGATATTTTAGATTTAACAAAACTGTTGATTCCTACTTTGTTTTTAATGACAAGATTTTGTTTTTCTAATTCAGAACAATAATTTGAGCATTTATTAAAAGCTAATTTAGAAATCTTAGATAGATTTGTAACATTGATTTCACTGTCTTGAGTTGCTTCAATAATTTTAAATTTACTTGGGTTAGAGAGTTGTCTTATTTTGTTATAAAGCTTTTTATTTTTTATTCCGATATCTTTATTCATACACCAAATTTGGTAAGGTTTATATATTAAATAATCACACTAATTATAGTGTAGTGATACAGTTGATAAATGGAAATAAATTCTAAAAAAATATATTGGATCCGTAAGCGGTCTACTGTTGACAGTAAACAGTTAACAGACAATTTGACCGTAAACCGTAAACACCTCATAGTATTAATAATTATTTCTGTCTTATTAATTTCTTTTGTCGCTGTAACCATAGCAACTGGATTTTTTGGGATAAATACAACAAAAGTATCTTCATTAGAGAAAGGTTTAGTAGCACACTACCCATTAGACGGAGAAAGCGAAGCAGTAAAAAACTTAGTTCTAAATACCACTTTTGGTAGCTCCTCTGGTTGGGCATCTGTAAATACTGACTGGACTTCTGGCAAGCCAAACTTAAAAGGAGTCGGTGTGGATTCATACATTATATCTAGTTCCGCATATCTTTCTGCAAATAAGTATTATAAGGTTACAATAGATTGTATAGTTAATTATGGTAGTGCTATAGCAGGTCCTCAAAACCAAGGCGGCTACTTATTAAAACAGACCGGAAAACACTCCTTTTATATTTATTCTACAGCTAATAAAAAATTGTTAATAGACAATGTCGGTAGTGTAGATATTGATATGATTATAAATTCTATTTATATTTCAGAAATTGATATTCAAGACATAACTCCATATTCAAATCACGGAACAAACTACGGGGCAACCCTAACAACAGGAGTAAAAGGAGAGCCAAACAGAGCATATAGTTTTGATGGGGTTGATGATTATATAGAAATTTTTCATGATGGAAAATTAGATATGTCTTCTGAATTCACCCAAAGTTTATGGATTAAATTAGACTCTGCAACTGGTAATTGGCAAGCCTTATTACAAAATTCTGTTGGTAGAACTTCTACTAGACAATTTGGTTCTGTTATTGGCAGTAATATGAAACCATATATCTTCGCTACAACTGGTGGGACATGGAAAAGTTGGATGGGTCAAACTACATTAAATCTTAATGAGTGGTATAATCTTATTTTTATCATATCTCCTAATAATAAAATAGAAATTTATGTAAATGGTATTTTAGACAGTGTTTTTGACACAACGGGTGAAATATCTTATGATCCAAATTATTTAAGAATTGGAAGTCGTTATGATGCAGAATTTTTAAAAGGCTCAATTTCCGATGTTCGTATTTACAATCGAGCTCTTAGTGAAGACGAAATAAAATTACTTTATGAATCTTACAAGCCAACAGCTTCAATATCTGATTTAAATAAGGGTTTGGTTGGGCATTGGATGCTAGATACAGAAAACGGTGCAAAAGATTTAACTCCATATGGAAACCATGGAACAGCACAAGGCGGAATTACGATAGGTGGAGTAGAAGACAGAAAAGGAAAAAGCGACGGAGCGACAAATTTTGATGGGGTTGATGATTATATTGATTGCGGCAATCCTAATATTTTACAAATGAAGGATATATTTTCTGTATCTGTTTGGTTTAAAATTAATGATTTAAATAACCATCATGAAGTAGTTCGTAAAGGAGCAGGTTTATCATCTCCTGGAAATTATGGATGGGCTATAAGTTACGCTGATACTAAAACAATTTATTTTGATACATATGAATCAAGTGGTACTAGACATAATGTAGTTCTATCATATCCCCAAGATAATAATTGGCATCATTTGGTTTGTATATTTAATAGAGGGATTATGTCTTGTTATTTAGATTTTTCTAATTCAAAAACTAGTTATGGGGATTTTTTAATTGGTAACACTGGTTATAATTTGCGATTTAGTGGTACAAGTGGTTGGCAGTTTTTTAGCGGTTCAATCTCCGACGTCCGTATTTACAACCGTGCATTATCTGAAGATGAAATAAAATTACTTTTTGATTCTTACAAACCAAAAGAAGCAAGTGTAGGAAATTTAAACAAAGGATTAATATTGGATATGCCATTGACGACAAAATATATGAAATCAAATACGATTGTTTCAGATAGGACGCCGTATGGAAATGATGGGACTTTAAGGAATGGTGTAAATGTAACGAATGAAGGGGCAGTGTTTGATGGAGTGAATGGGGGAATGAACATATCTAATAGTGATTCTTTAAATTTGGCTAATGAATTAACAATTTCAGCATGGATAAAAAGTAATAATTTTGGAAGTGGTTATAGAGTTATATTATTAAAAACATGGAATGGGAGATCTTATTGCTTTGAATTATATAGTAATAAATTGGACTTCAGTTTATCTCAAAATTCAGCAACCACATGGGACTTACTTAGTCATCTTCAAAGTTTAAATACTTTAAACAATAATGAATGGCGTCATGTAGTTGCCACTTATAATGGAGTTATTGGTAAAGTTTACGTAGATGGTAATTTTGATAATTCAAAATCTTCAAGTGGTGGACCTATTAGATCAACAACAAGTAATATTAACATAGGATATTCTAGTATTCAAGAACATATTAATGGTTCTATTTCTAACATCAAAGTCTATAATCGTGCTTTGTCCGACGAAGAAGTCAAACTTTTATATGAAAAAGGACGATGGTAAACAGTAAACCGTGAACTGTCGACAGTCAACGGTAAACAATAAACAAATGACTAACGCAATATGTAAAGTTAATTAACCATTCCGTCAGATGAAAGTTTTAATCCTGATTTTCTAGAAAATATTTCTTTATCTTCTTCAAATATAAATGGCCTTTTTGCTTTTGGTTGATATAGACTTTCTTCTAAGGCAAAACTATGCTCTCGCAAGATATATTTATTTTTTAAAAGATAAATTCTAAATAAAGGATGTTCCATTTCTCTAAATTTGTATTTGTTAGTATATTCGTCAATTGAACTAATTATATTGTTGAATTCTTCTGGGTTAAAATCTTTTGAAACAGTTACATGTAAATACTTATTTGTTTCGCCGATATCAGATATTTTCTCTGAAAGATAAGTAATTTTATTTTCAAGATTATTTTCAAGCGATTTTATCATTTTATTTATTTTTTCGTTTTTTTCAATATTTGCATAAAAAACTGGTTCAGGTTTTGTAAAAAAGCCAAACCCATTAATTTTGTAAGTTGTTAAATCTTTATTAAACTTAGAGAGTGTTGAATTAAAAATATTAATTACTTCTTCTTCATTATCTATAATAAATGGAGGAATAAAAGTTAAGTGTGGAACAATTCTTTCAGAAAAACGTTTGCCAGACTTTTCATCCAGAAAAAGAGCTAAATCTTTAATGTAGTTTCTTGGATAACCAGCAAGTCGTGTTCCAATATGATATTTGTCCATTTTCTGCAAAATGAAAACTTCTTTTTAAAAATAATTGTGATAAAAAATAGATAAACACTAATAAAAATTAATCAAAAATATCATTAGAAGTTTCTTTTTCTTGTTCCTCTTCTAATTGCCTTACATATTCAGAAATTTCTTTTGCAGCATCGGCATTTACAGATATTGAATCTATTCCATTTCTTACTAAGAATTTTACCATTTCTTTATTTGAACCTGCTTGCCCACAAATTGATGTTTCAATATTATTTTTTTTACATTCTCGAATTACTCTACTTATTTGTTTTAATATTGCCCAATTTAATTCGTCATAAATATATTGCACATCTTCGTTTCCTCTGTCAATTGCTAAAGTATATTGTGTTAAATCATTAGTACCAAAAGAGATAAAATCTATTCCTTCTTTGCATATATCTTTTATAATAATACTAGCTGCCGGTGTTTCAACCATGACACCAAATTTTATTTTTCCAAGACAACCTAATTCTTCCATTATCTTTTTTGTTTGTTTTACTTCATCAACTGAAATAACTTGGGGTATCATTATACCAAAATTATGTCCTAACTCTACTAACTCTTTTACTGCAAGAATTTCTGACTTAAAAATTTCCTGATGCTTTAATGAAAACCTAATTCCATGAAAGCCTAACATTGGATTTCTTTCTATTTCTTTTGGTGCACCTTCTAAATTAGAATATTCATCACTTCTAATATCACTTGTTCTTACCCAAATTGGTTTTGAGATAAATTCTTCTGCTATTTGTTTTAAACCTTGCTTTAACATTTCTTTATAATCATTTAAATTTCCTTCTTTTTCATAAGCCAAAGGGTGTTTTTGTGAAATAGAAATTAATCCTTCTAATCTAACTAAACCAATGCCATATGCTTTTGTTTTTGCTGCTCTTTTAGCAAATTGAGGTAAATCTACCATAACTTTTATTTTGGTTTTGGTTTCAACAATTGGTTCTATTTCTACACTTCTATTTTCTGCTATACCTGAAAAAACTTTTCCATTAAAACCATCTACAGTTATTTCCATTCCATCGTCTAAAACATCAAGTGCATTTTGTGTTCCAACAACTGCAGGAATTCCCATTTCTCTTGAAACAATTGCAGCATGAGCAGTTACTCCTCCTTCTGAAGTTACTATTGCTGCTGCTTTTTGCATTGTTACAACCATATCAGGATTTGTCATTGTTGTTACTAAAATATCTCCTTGTTTTATCTTATCTAAGTCATCCATAGAATTAACAATTTTCACAATACCCGATGCAACACCTGGAGAGGCAGCTAAACCTTGTGTTAATATTTGACCATCAATATCTTGCACTTCTTTTTTGTTCTTTAATGTGGTTATAGGCCTTGTTTGTAAAATATAAATATCATCATCTTCTATTGCAAATTCTATATCTTGAGGGAATTGATATAATTCTTCTAATTTTAAAGCATATTCAGATAATTGTTTTATTTCATAAGTTTTTAGAACTTTTTGGTTTGACTTTTCTTTGGTTAACTCAATTGTTTTTGTTTGACCTGAGGCAGTTCTTATAATTGCTAGTTTTTTATCAGAGATTCTTTCTTCTGTGATTTCTAAATCTAAATTTACGATATGTTGGTCAGGTTTTATTTTTCCAGATACAATTCCTTCACCTTGTCCCCAAACAGATTCAATTAATATTTCGTCTTTTCCATTTACAGGATGCTTTGAAAACATTACACCAGATTTATCTGAATTAATCATTTTTTGAACAACAGCAGCAATTCCAACTAAACTTTCAAAGCCTTTCTTTTTTCTGTAGTATATTGAACGAGCTGTGAAAATAGATGCAAAAACTGCTTTTACTTTTTCAATAACTTCATCATTTCCTTTAACATTAATAAAAGAATCTTGTTGACCGGCAAAACTTGCATCACCTAAATCCTCTGCTGTTGCTGAAGATCTTACAGAAACAAAGACAGGTTCTCTTGCTGACCTTAATATTGCAAGTGCGCCAGGAGAATCTCTTATATCATCTAAACTAATATTGAAATGGTCATATGCTTCTAATATTATCTTTTCTAGGTCTTCTGGCATTTTTGTTTCAATAATTAATTGCCTTATTTCTTTTGCTTTTTCTTGTAATTTATATGTTTCATCTACGTCAATTTTTGAAAGAATTTGTTTTATAGAATCTTCTAAATTTGTTTTTTTAAGAAAATAATAAAAGGCGTCAGTTGTTATAACAAAAGCAGATGGCACAGGAAATTTTGAATTGTAAATTTCACCTAAATTGGCACCTTTTCCCCCAGCGAGTTTAATATCTTCTTTATTTAACTCAGAAAGCCATTTTATGTATGTATCACCCATCTTTATATTTTATATTTTACAGAATATTTAAATGTTATGACTGAACTGTTAGGATGATTAATGAATATTTAACTATAACAATCTTTATAAAATTTTTATAATTATTTCTTATATGAAAAGATTGTTTTTATCACTAACTTTGCTAATATTTTTTTTAAGTCTGAATAGTGCATTCTTAGTTGAGACAGATTTTAAGAATGATGTTTATATTATTGGTTTTGAAAGTGATATTGATGTTGTTGTTTCTTTAAGTGATTTAGAATATGGTTATTATAATGTATATACTTTATCTGATATTTTAATTGAACCTAGTGACTTTTATTATTTAACAGATAAAAATGTTCTTTTAAATTATACATTTACACCTTTTGATAGAATTAAAACAAGAGGAGATTATTTATTTAATTATTATATTAATCATAAAGACGTAGAGCAAAAGAAATTTTTAGGTAAAATAAGAATTTTTGACTTTGAAGATGTTATTAATATAGAATCAAATTTTATTGATTTTGAAGAACCTATTGTTAAAATTTATGTTGAGAATAAGGAAAATTATAATTTTAAAAATTTAAATATGAAATGTAATTCTATTTTATCTAACTTTGAATCTGATTTTAATTTAAGTGCACATGAAATTAAAGAGATAGAATTAGATGTTAGTGAAGAATTAATTAAAACAACAAAGGCAGGTGTTTATTCAATTGATTGTTTTTTTGATAGTGAAGCAGGTCTAAAAGAAGTTCAAGGAAAACTATATTTAAGTGAAAAAAAAGGAATAATTACACAAGATGAAAAGAGCGGATTTTTAATTAAAACAAAGAACATAAATAAAATTAATTCTGGAAATACTGTTGAAGATATAAGAGTAGTTGAAGAGAAAAATTGGTTTTCTGGATTATTTACTAGTTTTAATAAAGAGCCAAATAAAATAGAAAAAAAAGGTTCTTTATTTGTTTATGAATGGTCTTTTAGGTTAAATCCTGGAGATGTTTATAATATTAAAATTAAGACAAATTATTTTTATCCATTGATTTTTGTTTGTTTAATTATTTTTATTTGTTTAATGGTTAAGAAATATTTAGAGAAGAAAGTTGATATTAAAAAGACAGTTAGATCTGTTAAAACAAAAAATGGTGAGTTTGCATTAAGGGTTAATTTAAGTGTTAAAGCAAGAAAAGATATTGAAAAAGGTGTTTTAATTGATAGAGTTCCACTAAATGTTAAAATCTATAATAATTTTAAATCTAATGCTCCTGATTTTGTAGATATTGAAAAAAGAATATTAAAATGGGATATTGGAGATTTAAATAGCGGAGAAGAAAGAATGTTTAGTTATATTGTTTATTCAAGAGTAGGATTTGTAGGTAAGTTCTCACTACCTCCTGCTAAAATTTCATTTGATTTTAATGAAACTGCATGTATTGAAGAATCTAAAAAAGTATTTTTCTTCGCTGAAAATGAATCCACTCCAATTAATAAGGATTAGAAATAATTTATTTTAGTCTATAAAAAATCCTTTCTTGCCTATTTGATTCTTTGTTTGGTTTTTCAGAAACAATTCCTAATTTTTTTAAAACTTCAAGAGATTTTTCAGCTGTTCGCCATTGCGATTTAAGTTTTAGGGCAATTTGATTTATAGAAAGTTCTTTTTCCTTTTTTAGAAGGTCATTTATTTGAATTAATATTTCTGGAAAGGACTTTCTGTACATATGCATAATTATACTGAAAACTTTAAATAGCACCTTTGCATTATTATGCAGAGATGGGGGGAGGTAAAGGGTTAACGGTTGGCAGTAAACAGTATACAGTAAACCATAAACACCTCATAGTATTGATAATTATTTCTATCTTATTAATTTCTTTTGTCGCTGTAACCATAGCAACAGGATTTTTTGGGATAAATACAACAAAAGTATCCTCATTAGAGAAAGGTTTAGTCGGACACTGGATGTTGGATGCTGAAAACGGCGCAAAAGATTTAACTCCATATGGAAACCACGGAACAGGACAAGGCGGAGTTACAATTGGCGGAGCAGAAGATAGAAAAGGCAAAAGTGGCGGAGCGACAAATTTTGATGGAGTAGATGATGTTATTTCTGCAGATTTAACTTATGGGGATGATTATACTGTTTCAGTATGGTTAAAACCAAGCAGTTTAGATATCATAGAGGATTATGGTAGGACCATTATCGCATCTTCTCCATCTAAAACATATCCTATTTGGTTTTTAGTAAGAGGAACTAAATTCAGAGTTTATACTTATTCTCCGTCTACTAGTTCATTTGAAGAATCTAATTATGATAATCTTTCTGTTGGAGTATGGGTTAATTTAGTGGTATCAGCAACTAAGGGAGGAGAATCAAAAATTTACATAAATGGAGTTTTAGATAAAAGCTTTATTGCGGGTAATACAATATCTCAAAATTATATTTCAATAGGAGATTTAAGACCTGATAGAAAAATAGCTTTTAAAGGTTCAATTTCCGACGTCCGTATTTACAATCGAGCTCTTAGTGAAGACGAAATAAAATTACTTTTTAATTCTTACAAGCCAATAGCTTCAACATCTGATTTAAACAAAGGGCTAGTCGGACACTGGATGCTAGATGCAGAAAACGGTGCAAAAGACCTAACTCCTTATGGAAATCACGGAATAGCACAAGGAGGGATTACAATCGGTGGAGTTGAGGATAGAAAAGGCAAAAGCAACGGAGCGACAAGTTTTGATGGAAGTAATGATTATATAAATTATGGCAATGTAAATGGGCTTACTGGTAGTTTTACCATTTCAGTATGGGTAAAGATGAACTCTTTTGGCTCATATTCAACATTTGTTTCAAAAGGTACAAGCGGCTCATGGTTTAGCAATAATTATGTATTGTCAACCTACGGGAATAAAGTTCGTTTTAAAGGTACCTTTTCAAACAGTATAGAATTAGATAGCCAAACAATATTATCTACAAATACTTGGTATCACATAGTTGGCGTTTATAATCAGGAATTACAAAAGGCGAATATTTATATTGATGGTGTAAAAGATACAAAAGAAAATACAAATTGTAAAAATCCAACAACTGTTACGAATAATCTTGTGATTGGTGGTGGGAATACTTATTATTCTGATGGCTCAATCTCCGATGTTCGTATTTACAATCGAGCTCTTTCAGAAGACGAAATAAAATTACTTTTTGATTCTTACAAACCAAAAGAAGCAAGTGTAGGAAATTTAAACAAAGGATTAATATTGGATATGCCATTGACGACAAAATGGATGAAGTCAAGCACGATAGTTTCGGATAGGACGCCGTATGGAAATGATGGGACTTTAATGAATGGTGTGAATATAACAAATGAGGGGGCAGTGTTTGACGGAGTAAATGATTATATAACAAGCGATAATCAAATAATAAATACATTAGATGATGGAACCATATCATTTTATACAAGAGTATTATCATATAGCCCAACAGCAACAGCATTTTTAACTAAAAGGATTACTACGGGTGGAGGAGATCCAAGTCTTTTTGTTTTTATATATGGACAAAAAGTTGCTATCGATTATGGAAAACATGCGGGTGTATACAGATGGACAACTTCTTATATTATGCCTCTTAACGAGCTAAAACACATAACAATAACAAGAAAATCGGGTACGGGGATGAAATTATATATTGATGGTACATTAATGGACACAACCACTATCGAGAATGTACCTTTAGATAGTATTGGTCCAAGTTTGCTATACATAGGTAGAGACTCAACATCTAGTCAGTATTATTTAAATGGACAATTATCCAATATAAAAATCTGGAATAGAGAATTATCTAACGAAGAAGTTAAGCTTTTATATGAAAAAGGACGATGGTAAAAGAATCAAATGACTCTTGTGAACAGTAAACCGTAAACTGTCTACCATCAATCTCCCAATCATAATAGTTAAAAACAAAGTTTTATTTTTTCTAAGATGGTTGATGAAATAAAAGAATTTGTTCTTAGTTTTTTTACTAAATTAAATTGTAAAATTAATTGTGAAGGTGAAATCTATACTATTGAAAATATTCCAAAATCTTTTTTAGATTTACTTTTTAAGGAAAACCCCTTGAGAATTAGTTTTATTGAAAAAAAAGAGAATTGTGATTTTATAGATAAACATTCAAGTTTATTAAGATATATAGAAAAATATTTAGACAGCGTTGGAAAGACAACTTTATTAAAAATTGATTTTAATGTTGATCCTATTGTTGAAATAAAAAAGTATTTGTCTCTTAATAATTGTAAAATTAATAATATAATTAAGAAAAATAAAAATAATTTCTTCTCAAGATTTAGTTTTTTAACAACTTTTTGTTTTCTAAATGAGAAAGAACAATTAATAAATGAAATCTATGTTCATGAAGGAGTTGTTGTTGACGGTGATTTAAGTGGATATAATGTGATTGAAGGAAATTTAGATGAGATTAATCCTAAGAATTTAAAAAAAGATTATGAAATTGCAAAGTCATCTTTATCTAATTTAATTAAAGATAAGAAAGATGATTTAAGCTTAAAATTATCTTCAGAATTAAATAAGGAAATTGAGAGAATAAATAAATATTATAATACGAGATTAAATGAATATAGTAATGAACTAAATAACTCTATTGAAAAAGTTAAAGATTTGGAATTAAAAGCAAGGTTAAGTGAAGGTGAGAAAAAAGAAGTTTTGATATCTAAAATCTCCAAGTTAAAAAGTGATTTAATTAAAATTTCTAATAATGAATCTAAAGATAAAATCATAAAAGAAAAAAACTTCAGCATTAAAGATGCTCAACAAAAGTTTAGTTTAAATTTAAGTAATAAATTACTAAACACCACAATTATTTATTATCCAATTTTTATTTTTAATCTTTTTTTAGATAACGAAACTATAAAGAAAAATGTTCAAGTTTCCTTTAATCCCTTAACAAAAGATTTTGAAGGCTTAAGGTGTGATTCGTGTAACTCTTCTTTAAATAACATTACTTTATGTTCAGGAGGACATTTAATTTGTAAAAATTGTATCAAAAAATGCCATTCTTGTAATAAAATTATTTGTGAAAGATGTATAACTAAAAAATGTTATATTTGTGGGAGAGAATTCTGTAAAGATTGCATTCAAAAGTGTTCTGGATGTGGTAATTTTGTTTGTAATGATCATATCAGAAAAGATTTTATTAGTAGTGAAGACTTTTGTTTTAATTGTTTAAGAGCCTGTAGTAAATGTCATAGATTAACACAAGAGAAATTCTTTGGTTTTAGTGAGAATAATAGTAAAATTTGTCAAAGTTGTATTGCTGAAGAAAAAAGGAATAATATTTTAAAGAATATTTTTGATTAATTTTTTTATGTTAGTACATAATTTCCTTTCAGCATTTTGTTTGGGTATATTATTAGTCCTTTTTTCTTTTGTATATCAAATTCTACAATTTTTCTATTAATATTTGAACCTCTCATTTTTAGTACTTCTATTGCTCTTTTTCTATATCCTACTTTATAGAACACATTGTAAAGTACAATAATACCATCACTTAGAAAAGAAACTGCAGATCCCTCTTCTACAAATGTTCCACCAATGTGTGTTGGGTTTGAAACTTCTCTAATCAAAAAAGAAGTAATTTTATGTGATTCTAAATATCTAAATAATTGTTCCATATATATTCTAAATCTTGATCCTTCTCCTGAAAAAGCACTGGAAATACTTGATAAAGAATCAATAAAAACAATATCCGGATTATAATTTTTAGGAATTAATACTGGTTGAACATCAATTAATAATTCTTTTTTAGCTTCAGACAATAATGCTTCTACACTTCTAGCTATGTCAAGTGCATTAAATCTTTTAATATATAATAATCCCATTTTTTCATATTTTTCTGCATCAATTCCAAAATTATTTAAATGTTATTCTTTAGTTAATTCTTAGACCAACTCTTACTAATACTCTCTTTCCAAAAACTAGGCAAACTACCTTCTACAAAACCTTTGAATTGATCTGAATAAATTAGTGCTAAACCTTTTTTATTTTTAAATTTTTTAAAATCATCTTCATTTTCTTGATAAATCTTCTGAACAATTTTTCGCTCAAAATCTTTTTGTAATAATGCAGATTGTTTTAGTATCAAAAAATCAGCTTGTCTTAAAATATTAACATCCAAATTAGAAGAATTCTGAGAAATAAATATAATACTAATATTTTTATGTCTTGATATCAAAATTAATTCACTTAATAATTTATTTGAACTCTTCATTGAACTCCTTGAATTAAATAAAATTCCTCCCTCGTCAATTAAAACTAAAGAATTATTTTTAACTTCGTCAATTTCATCTATTGAATAAATCCAAGAAGGCAAATCCTTTTCATTAAAGCCCATAGCAAAACATTCTTTTTTCTTCTTAAAATAAATATTTTCTAAAAGCCGAACTCCAAAAGCTGTTTTTCCAGAACCTCTTGCACCAAGAATAATCCCAATCTTACTATCTGAATTAAAAACCTGCTTTAACCAATCATCATAGTTCCCACTATTTAATTTCAATAATTTAAAATCTTCATAATTAGCATTGATTTTTTTTCTTTTGTTTTTTATCTTACTTTTTTTAACCTTTGAAGAAAAAAAATCAATTAAATATAAAACACTTTTTACAATATAATAAGGAATTTTAACCAAAAAGAAAATACATTTACCTAAAAAAGAAAATATCTTCAATAAATAATTCTCTTTCTTTTTCTTAGCCATGAATAATACAATAAAATTAAATATTTAATCTTTTCTTAAAAC
This sequence comes from Candidatus Pacearchaeota archaeon, assembly GCA_041654895.1. Classification (GTDB taxonomy): domain Archaea; phylum Nanobdellota; class Nanobdellia; order Pacearchaeales; family GW2011-AR1; genus JAGVXH01. Next base: position 15,841 of record JBAZCR010000002.1, on the reverse strand, counting down.
TAATTTTTACCCTGCCTAACTATATCCCCAACTAATTTAGACATTTCTCTCAAAAAATCATTTGCAATTTTAAATAAATCGTCCAAATATTTACCTTCAATTATTGTCTTCTTTCCATAAACAATTTCTTTTGACAAATCATAAATAGTCTCATAATAACGGACATATTTTTTGTCTAATAGCTTATTTGTTACAAAATGTTGATTTAAAATCTCTGGAATACTTTCTGGTGAAGCAGGAATAATATTAGCTGCAATTAAAACAGCCTGAGCAGAATCAACCATACTCCAATAAACACCGTCGACAACAGAAAGCATAGCACTATTTGCTCTAGCCAAATGCATTGGAGCTCTCTGAAGTAATGTATAAATAGATTCTGGAGTAGATTTTATCTTACCTTCTTTTAATAATATTCTCAAAGGATTAAAATAACCACCAAAATCAATCAAAGCCTCTCCATATCTTAATACATTTAAAACAACAGGATCTCCTTTAATCAAATCACTCCACCATGTAGATAATCTAACTGTATTAATATGTAAAGGTCTCTCATATTTATTCTGACTAAGTAATATAGATAACCTTTTTCTATACCAAGAAATAAGCTCTTCATCAAAGTTAATTGAAACATCATCTAACAAAATAATAATATCTATATCTGATTTATCTCTTAAATCCATTTTAGCAGAAGAACCAAAAAGAACAATTGATTTAATCATATTATCAAATTCTTTGTAAACTTTTGTAGCAAAATCCATTGCAGCATCTCTTTCATTTGCTATTAATAATGTCTGATTAACAACAGGTTGTTTAGGTGATAATTTTACATTAGAATTAGATTTTGTTTCCTTTTTTTTAGTAGATTTACTATTAGAAATTTTACTTGGTTTAGAAACTTTTTTTGTTACCTTCTTTTTGTTACCAGAAACCTTAGTCTTTTTCGCCATCTTTTCATTAATAAATAGTAGTTCTATTTTATAAATCTTCTGATTAAAAACAAAACAAAATTTAAATACACAAGACAACTTATTTTTTCATGAAAACACTAAACCTTCATTGTGATTATATAAAATTTAAAGCATTAAAAAAAGCTCTAAAGCAAATAGAAGACATTTCTCCAAATCAAGAGTTAGTTGGAGAATCAAAAGAATGCTTAGTTGTATTAATAGCAATAGAAAAAAAAGATAGTGTAAAAAAATCAGTAGAATTATTGACTAAAGACATAGAAGAAATATTAGCTCAACTTAAAACAAAAAACATCGTATTATATCCTTATGCACATTTATCTAAAGATTTAGGTAACCCTCAAACAGCAATAGAAATTTTAGACAATACATATTTGATTTTAAAAGAAAAATATAATGTAATAAAAGCACCCTTTGGATATTACAAACAATTTGAGCTAAAAGTCAAGGGACACCCCCTAAGCGAATTATCAAGAGAAATAAATATTAACGAAGAAAAACAAGGAGAAATTAGTGAAAAATTAAGAGAACAATTCTTAAAAGATATATCAAAATCAAAATTAGACACTTCTAAATTAAAAGATAATGACCATAGAATCATAGGGAAAAAAATGGACTTATGGAGTTTTAATCCTGTTGCTCCAGGTATGGTATTCTGGCATAATAAAGGACTTAAGATAAAAAATAATTTAATTCAACTCTGGAGAGAATTACATAGAGAAGCAAATTACCAGGAAATTTCAACACCTCAAGTAATGGACAGAAAACTCTGGGAAATATCAGGCCACTGGTCAAAATATGGAGAAAATAATTTTAAAACAAATTATGAAGGAAGAGATTTTATTGTTAAACCAATGAATTGTCCTGGCGGAATGTTAGTTTACAAAACTTCACCAAAATCATATAAAGATTTACCTTTAAGAGTAGGAGAAATTGGAACAGTTCATAGAGTAGAATTATCAGGAGTATTAGCTGGTTTATTTAGAGTAATACAATTTAACCAAGATGATGCACATATTTTTTGTACAGAAGAACAACTAGAAGAAGAAATAAAAAAGATAATAGAATTAATTAACAAAACTTTCTCTTATTTTAAATTAGAATTTGATCATGTAGAACTTTCAACTCGTCCTGAAAAAAGAATTGGTAATGATAAAATTTGGGACTTGTCAGAAAAATTGTTAGAAAAGATTTTAATAAAAACAAAAATGAAATATACAATAAATAAAGGAGATGGTGCTTTTTATGGACCTAAAATTGATTTTCATTTAAAAGATTCTCTTAATAGAACATGGCAATGTTCAACAATTCAATTAGACATGTCTCTTCCAGAAAGATTTAATTTAACATATACTGATGAGAAAGGAAATGAGAAAAGGCCAATTATGCTACATAGAGTAATCTATGGAAGTATTGAAAGATTCATAGGAATAATAACAGAACACTTAAACGGAAAATATCCCTTATGGCTTTCTCCAAATCAAATAAAAATTTTAACATTAAATGACAACACAAGAGAATATGCGCAAGAAATATACAAAAAATTATTTGATGAGGGATTTGAAGTAGAATTAGATGATAGAAACGAAACAATGAATAAAAAAGTTAGAGATGCACAAATACAAAGATATAATTATATTTTAACAATAGGTGAAAAAGAATTAAAAGAAAATAAAATTGCCGTCAAAAAGAGAGATGAAAAAGAAATAAAAATAATCTCACCTGAAGAATTTATAAAAATAATCAAAGAAGAAATAAAACAAAGAAAGAATTAAATAGTCTATTTTAATTAAATTATTATGAGGTGGAGTAAATTTATGCTTTTAATTATTGCTATTGTAACACTAACAATTGGAATTACATTATTAGCAATGTTATTCAAGATGCCTCAAGAAACCCCACAAGAAAACCAAAGTTTTCTAGAAAAATCTTCTTCTATAATAAACGATGCAGAAAAATTACAAGATTTAAAAGATAGATTTAGAAAAGGCAGCTATATTTTAACAACAGTAGCTTTAATTGAATTAATAATAATATTAAGACTATTTAAATAAAATTATCTAATTATCCATGTCTGAATAATAATAAATGATATTGCTACAAGACTTAGTAATCCTTTAACAGCTAAAAAAGCAGGGTTTGTTATATTAAAAAAAGGCAAGGTAAAAACACCTGCAATAAAAGCAATACTACCTAATATAAAAGTTGTAATCGCAGTAAAAGTTTTATCATTCATTGTATTTCTAATACTCTTAAATAATTTTCTAGGATGTGACTCAAAAATAAAACCAATTGACAAAATAATAAACCAAATAGATTCAACATACTTTTCTATAGAATAATTAAAAAAACTATCACTAATAATAGAACCAAAACCTAAAATAGAAATAATCGAAAGAATAACAACAAAAGAACGAGAGACTCTATTTTCTTTACAAACATCTTTACATAAAAGTTCTAATTCTTGCTTTTTATTATTAACTTTTACCCCTTTTTTTCTAACCATAAAATTAAATAGAATTAATATTTATAAACTTTTATTAAAATCAAACACGAATATTTACAGACTCAAAATAAGGCAAAGCAACTTTTTTCATTAATTCCAAATCACTTAGCTTTGTGTCAAAAAAAGAAGAATATTTTTCATCAATAAAAACACCATCATGTTTAAATCCCTGTAAAAAATAATTCTTTGGTTTCTTATTAATTAAAGAAAATAACCACTCACCAATTTTTTTAATATCTTCATTATTGTGTAAATCAGATACAATAGTTGTTCTAAATTCATAATTTTCTAAAGAAGAAATAATTTTAATAGATTTTTCTATCTTCTTTAAATCAATATTAACTCCACAAGTTAAATTATATTTTTCTCTAGAATTTTTAATATCCATAGCAACATAATCAACTGACCCATCCAGAATTAATTGATTTAATTTTTCTGGAAAAGAACCATTTGTATCAATTTTTATTAGATAACCCATCTCTTTTATTTTTTTAACAAAATCTTTTTCTAAAGTCAATAAAGGTTCTCCTCCACTAATACAAACTCCTTCTAATTTGTCTTTTCTTTTATCTAAAAAATCTAAAATATATTCTTCTGTGAAAAATTCAAGCTTGTCAAATACTAAATCAGCATTATAACAAAAACCACATCGAAAATTGCAATTACTTAAAAAAATAGTACAAGCTATCTTTCCTGGAAAATCTATTAATGTTGTTTTCTGTAATCCACAAATTTTCATTTTTCAATTAAAATCTAAATAATACTGTTGTTCTAATAATAAGGGATAGATTTCACTAAAATCAACTTTTGCCTTGTATATATTTCCAGTTAGTGTCTTACATTCTACATAAGAATTATCTTTTTTTTGATTTTCTGATAAGATCATTGAATCTGTTAGAATTAATTCTAATTCATTCAAATTTCTATCTAGACTGTTTGGTATATTTTTTTCTCCCATTTTAATCTAATTAATTTTTGAAAGGTTTTCTGTCTCTAAATTCTTCAAGCTTTCCATCATTCCAACGTGAAGTAGGTCTTAAATAACCACAAACTCTACTCCAGACTTCACATCTTGTTCTGTTTTCTACCATTTAGTATATAACCTCCTTTTTATTTTCTTTAAAACCTGTTAAAATTTCCTCATCTATTAATTTATCGTCTTCAAAAAACAAATCGTCTTTGCTTTTAGTTTCTTGCTCAGACAAACGAATTTCCTCATCACATTTTGGACAATATTCGTGCTCTCCATATAGATAACCATGAATTGGACAAATAGAAAACGTTGGTGTAATAGTAAAATAAGGCAAATGATATTTTTCTGATATTTTTCTTACTAATTTTTTAATACCCTCTTTATCCATCTTTTCACCAACAAAAGCATGAAAAACAGTTCCACCAGTATACTTACATTGTAAGTCATCTTGTAAATCTAATGCATCAAATAAATCATCAGTATAATCAACAGGCAATTGAGTCGAATTAGTATAATAAGGTTTAGCATTTTTTTGTTTATATGATTCTTCATTAGCACAGATAATTTTACCAAACTTTTGTTTATCAATTCTTGCAAATCTATAAGTTGTACCTTCGCCAGGAGTAGCTTCTAAATTATAAATATTTCCAGTTTCTTCTTGAAATTCTTCTAATTTACTTCTCATAAAATCTAAAACTTTTAAAGAAAACAATTTACCTTTTTCTGTAGTAATATTCTCTCCAGGCATAAAATTCTCAATTGATTCATTCATCCCTAAAAGTCCAATAGTAGAAAAATGGTTTTTCCAAAATTGATTAAATCTTTGGTTTACTTGCCTCAAATAGAATTTAGAGTAAGGATATAAACCCATTTGAGTAAATTTTTCAATAGTATTTCTTTTTATTTCTAAAGATTCTTTTGCAAGTTCCATTAAACGATTTAATCTAAAAAAATAATCTTTTTCATCAATAGCAATATAACCTAAACGAGGCATATTTATTGTAACAACCCCTATAGAGCCTGTCTGAGGATTTGCACCAAAAAGTCCCCCTCCTCTTTTCCTCAATTCTTTTTGATCTAATCTTAACCTACAACACATACTTCGAGTATCTTCAGGACTCATATCAGAATTAACAAAATTTGAAAAATAAGGTATACCATACTTTGCAGTCATTTCCCAAATAAGATTATATTCTTCATTATCCCAATCAAAATCTTTAGTAATATTATAAGTCGGGATTGGGAATGTAAAAACACGTCCTGATGCATCTCCTTCAAGCATACACTCTGCAAAAGCTCTATTTATCCAAGACATTTCTTTTTTAAAATCCTTATACTTTTCATTCTGAATCTGACCACCAATAACAACATATTCTTCCTTCATATATTCTGGTACAACTAAATCCATTGTAATATTTGTAAAAGGGGTTTGAAAACCAACTCTTGTAGGAACTGCTAAATTAAAAACAAATTCTTGCATACATTGTTTTACTTGTTTATAATCTAAATTATCATATCTAATAAATGGAGCAAGTAAACTATCAAAATTACTAAAAGCCTGAGCTCCTGCAGTTTCTCCTTGTAAAGTATAAAAGAAATTAACCATTTGCATTAAGGCAGTTCTAAGATGTTTTGCTGGTTTGCTTTCGACTTTTCCTTTAACACCTCTAAAACCAACAGTTAATAAATCCTTTAAATCCCAACCAACACAATATGCACCAAGTGTTCCTAAATCATGAATATGTAAATCACCTGATTCATGAACCTTCCTAATTGCTTCAGGATAAATTCTCCTCATCCAATAATTAGAAATAATTTTAGTGGATATATAATTATTCAATCCCTGTAAGGAATAATCCATATTAGAGTTTTCCTTTACCATCCAATCATTTAAGCCAATATAATCCTCTACAGCCTCTATTGTGTCAAATAAACCTTTAATGTCTCTTAATTCTTCTCTACTTTTCCTATATAAAATATAAGCCTTAGCAACTTGATCATGTCCTTCTTTAATTAAAGTAGACTCAACCATATCCTGAACATCTTCAACGCTTGGAATTAAATTATCTACAAACTTTTCGTTTAACTTTTTTACAACTAATTTAGCCAGAGAATCAGATCTCTCCTTATCTTTTCCACCAACAGCTTTTACTGCTTTCCAAATTGCAGAACTAATTTTACTTTCATCAAATACAACTACATCACCATCTCTTTTACGTACTTTTGTTATCATTTTAATTAGTTAATTTTTTTATTTCTTCTTTGAAGTCATCTAAATCAGCAAAATCCCTATAAACAGCAGCAAACCGAATATAAGCAACCTTGTCTACTTTTTTTAATTTATCCATGACTATTTGACCAATTTTAGAACTCTTAATATCCTTATCTTTTGCTGAACGATAAATTCTAGAAACAATGTCATCTACAATTTCCTCAATTTCCTTTGTAGTAAAAGGCCTTTTTTGTAAATTTTTTTCTACACTAATATAAACCCTATCTCTATCAAAAGGAACACGCCTACCATCTTTCTTAATCACACTTAAATCCAATTCAACCCTTTCATAAGTTGTAAAACGCTTGCCACACTTCAAACATTCCCTCCTTCTACGAGTCACAGCTTCACTATCTCTCTTATTCGTAACTTTTGTATCTGTTGATTGACAATATGGGCATTCCATTGTAATTTTATAATAACACAACTAGTTGTATCTATCAAGCCTCTTAGGTACAATATATTGTGTTAGATAATAATCTCTAAAATAAAATACTATATAAAGATTATGTCAATTTAATGAGATATCACTCTTTCGTTACAGACAAATCTTTTAAATAAACCGAATAAATTAGAGAATTTTTAAAATTTTGAAATAAAGTTCATTAAAAATATCTTCCCTTGACCTCATAAATTCTCTCTTCAAAGGTTTGTTTTTCTGCATACAATCGATAACATCCCAATGATAATAATCTGCTAATTGCAAATAAGTCTCCTCAGCATTTTTTAAGTGTAAGGGATTTGATTCATGCCCATCTAATTGTTCACCTCTACTTATCAAAGTTTCAAGACTGACAACATAAGGTAAATGCAAAAAAATTGTTAAATCAGGACGAGGTAATTCTAAAAAACTAAATTCAAAATAATCTAATTTATCAAATAATAATTTTCTTTTTTCTTTTGAATCTAATTTCCCTCCTTGATGAGCCATATTTGAAGCAACATATCTGTCTAAAATAACTATTTTATTTTTATTTAATTTCTCTTTTAATAAAGGTAAAGAATATCTTCTATCTGCTCCAAAATAACAACAAGAAACCAAAGGATCAACATTACTAGCCCCTTCACTAAAAAAACTCTCTGAAATATATTCTTTCCCTAAATAAGGACCTCCTACAATCTTACCAGAAGCAGAATCATAATTAGGAAAACTCATTTTATCACAAAAGATATTATCTTGTTTTAGCTTATCAATTAATAAATTAGATTGAGTTTGTTTTCCAGAACCATCAGTTCCTTCTATAACGATTAATTTCCCCATATTAAATTAATCTTTCCAAGTATTTCTTTGGACCAAAAACACAACCGCCTTTTTCACAACTTTTATTATTACAAGAAGGTTTTCTAAGATTAGACATTTCAGGTATATGGTTTGAATATGACTCAAGTAAACTATCAACAACTCTCGCAGTTTCTAATTGAGCAAGACCACATTCTCTTTCTTCTACTTTGGCAGGTAAATTTTCCCTAAAGCCTCTCTCGCCAACATTTAATAATTGAGCTTGAGGAAAATCATTCTTAGAAATAGAGTATAAATCATCTAACCATTCATCTTTTTTTCCTGAAGCTTCAACAAGCCGAGGAATATAAAAACCATTTAATGCACCTTTTTCAAAACCACTAGAAACAGAATATTTAATTAATCTATGCCTTTGTAATTGCGCTAAAGAAGCAAAACTTGCCAAATAATTTGTAGAGTAAACATCTTTTCCAAAATGTTCTTCAACTGGTTCTTTAAAAAAATTTAGAGGGATATCACCCTTCATCTTAATTTTATCTTCGTCAACAATCCATTTTTTTATAGTTTCTGATTTTGTATAATCTTTCATTGCTTCAGCAATTCTTCCCTTAAATTCATCAGAACTATTTTCGTTATCTTGAATAAAATCATTAAATAAATAAAATAAAATATTAGCTTGCCTCCAACTTAAGGAATGAGTCATTTTAGTTGGAGTAAAAACGCTTGTCATATATCTAGCATTTTCCTGCGAAAGTTTTTCAGCAATATTTTTTTCACTTGATTTTTTCTTATGATAAAGAGAATGAAAATCATCCTCAGGAAATCTTTTATTAATTTCAGATAAAAACCAAGAATCCCACTTTTCATATAATCTCTTTTGTTCTTTTGGCACATTTTTCATAACAGTATAACGTGCAGATTTCTCAGATGTTGTATATATCCCTTGATTATTAAAGATCATTGCAAGAGATTTTTCAATCCCATCAAAATAATAATTTAAAAAAACATGGTCAAATGGACTATGATGACCTCTTTTGATTAAACTTCCAACAAGGTTTGGCATAAAAGATTCATTTAATAATTCATCCCAATTTTTTTCACTGTAACATATTCTAGCATGATTTTGAACATATCTTTTGGCATCTAATTGATTTTCTAAGTTATTAGTAATCCCAATTAATTTAACCTTCATTAAAATAAAGAACTAATTGGATTTATAAAAAGATATTTAATTGGATATATACTTTCTAAAACTATAAATCACGAATTATACCACAAAAATTACAAACATCATTTTTAGAAGGCTCCCCACAATAAATGCATTTTTTTATATCAACATTTTTTAAATTTTGTTTTCTTAATTTACTAATAATCTTCTGAAATTCAATAACTATTTTTAATTTATTTTCATTAGTTAAATTTTTAGTCCAACTTCTTGTTTCAACTCTATAAGTCCCAAATGCACAAGGACATTTATCATATAGAATATTAAAATTTTTTTCTTTTGCATATTTTCTAATCTCATCTTCAGGAATAAAGAATAAAGGTTTAACTCTTTGCACAAAACCATCAATATTCTTACCACCTGTTATAGGAGAAGAATTAAGCCCCAATAAAATATTTCCTTTTAAAAAATTCATTAAAATATTTTGTGTCTCATCATCTAAATTATGGCCTGTAACTAATTTATCAGCATTTAATTTTTTTGCCCACTTATTTAAAACCCATCTTTTAATTGTACCACAAACACTGCAACCAGTTAAATTTTTCTTTTTCTTTAAAACACTCTTAATAAAACAAATTCCTTGGCCCAACTCTGATTTCAGATCAACAATTGTTAAAGGAATATTATACTCTTCGCAAAATTGTTCCATATTTTTATTATGAGTTTTACTCCATTCACCTAATTTTAAATCAATCATTAAACCAGAAACATTATAACCCAATTTTTTTAAAATATATAATATACTTGTAGAATCCTTACCACCTGACAAAGCTACAACAATATTATCTCTTTTATCAAACAATTTATATTCTCTAATAGTTTTTATTACACTTTTCTCAATATCCATAATAATTATATAAAAAAATAGTTTAAAAGATTAATTAACACTGTCCTGATAAAGTTGTACCTGCCGTACTAGTCCAGCCAAAATATACTCCTGGCGTCTCTTTACTCAAGTTTAAAGTGCTACACTCTTCTGGTTCAACTAAGAATGCAGAACATGCTCCATTCAGATAACTATTAGCACTTCTTCCATAACTAGCTTGTACACCATTTATAACTAATGTAGGACTTCCCTGAACTCCGTAAAGTTGACTCAATATAGAATCTTCTTGATAATAATCTTCCCAATCACCACTCTCAACACAGCTATTAACAGCATTAACATCAACACCAACTCTCTTCATACATAATTCGGGGTCGTTTCCTTCGGCCATATATCCACCAACATCAACACCATCTCCTTCCAAGAAGCAATCCAAATAATCCAGAAACTTATCTCTCTGTTCTTCCCTTATACATACTTCTATTGGAGTTTCATCATACTCTTGTTCATGCATAAAATAATGCACAAATCTTATATTAATATCTGCCTTTCCTTCTAATGCTCTAGCAACTGGTAAAAATCCTTTTTCTGCTTGAGTTCCGTATGGGCAGTGTGTCATAATGAATAAATCTATTGATGGTCTCTCACTCTTTACTATCTCTGTTGGAACACTCGATGTCTCTCCATAATCCTCAAATAATTCTTTAAGAGGTATCAAGTTTCCATACACAATATATTTCCCGTCAGCAGTCAAATAAATAGGTGAATATTCCTGTCCATCAACTGTCGTAGTAATAGCATAAATACCGCTTTCCATTTCTGTACTATACTCATCAACTTCGAGTCCTTGCATCTGTGCAAACTCTTTAATCAAATTTTCAGCTTCTCTAGCACTAATATCAGATTTATCAATAAAATTATTATAAACACACTTTCCAGTAATATTTTCAAAAATTAAAAAAGACAATAAAATAACTAATAAAACACCTGCTAAAATAAAACCATAATTTTTTTTAAAAAATTTCTTAAAATCAAATGTTTTTTTCTTTGGTAAAGGATTTCCTTTCTCTAATTCTTTTACATTCTTCTTTTTGACCATAACATACCATCTAAAATAAATTACTTTATAAACTTTTCCTAAATCCTAATTAATAACAATATTACATTCTTCAGGAGGGCTATTAAATGCAGAACATATTAATTTTTTATAACCTTCAGAATCATCATAATTATATACTACATCAATAATTAAATTATTTATAAACATAGTCGGAGATTTTGTTATATTAATCCCCTGAAGATTTTCATATTCGTTATTTAAGATATCATATCCTTCAAGATCATAACAAGAATTAATCTCTGAAAGATTTAATTTTAATTGTTTAATACCTTCCTCCCAACAAAGGGCTGAACCACCACAATAATAATTCGTATAGTTTACAAAAGAAACATAATAATCAAGACCATATTTTTTTAAAACACAAATTTCTCTAATAGTTTGAGAAGTATCATAAAATCCATAAAAAGTATTAAAACTTTCATTTTCTTTTTTAATAATATAATGAAAATTCCAAGCGACTTTATCCCCTAATAAATGATAAACTGGAAATAATGTTCCTTCTGCACGATTACTATAAGGGCATATACTCATAATATAAAAATCCACTATAGGTTTATCAGATTTATTTATTTTATCTTCCTCTAAAGGTTTTAATAAATAAATCAATTCGTCTAAATCATAGACATCTAAAAGAAATTCACCATCTAAAGTAAAATAAAAGAGAACAGGTTCTGAATCCGAAATATCAAAATGGACATTATATATATTATCTTTAATCTCAATAAAAATATTATCTATAGAATCAAGACTCTGATTATAATAATTCAAATACAACTCTATAGAGGTGTTTAATATTATAGATTCATTTATTGGAATAAGAGTGTCAGAATTAAAATTTAGCAAATGAGGATTAAAATACAAAAAAAGAAACAAAAGTAATATTGAGAATATCATTAAAATAAAACCATAATTTTCTTTATTAATATTTAAAATTTTATTCTTCAAAAAATTAAGATTAGGCATAAAAGTTATAAAAAGTCAAAGTTTAAAATACTTACCTTTTAATTTCTAAATCACAACCAGTAATTCTTGAAAAGTCATCAAGAGAAGCTTCCACACCAACAAAATTATTCTTTACCTTAACACTCGGGTAATACATAATATTTTCATTTAAACAAGTAATCCTATTTTCAGAACAATCTATATAAATTGGTTCAATTATCTCAAAGCCACCAAAAATTCCTGCTAAATAAATAGTATATTCTTGATTTGATAGACCATAAATTTTAAGACCCTTAGAAGATAAACAATTAACAAATAAAATTATTTTCTCTTTATCTATTTCACTAAAATTAGAAAAAGATGTATTAACTAAACTAGCCCCCTCTTCAATTAATAAATCTTCAACAGAATAAATAAAAGGTATAATCTTATTTCCATCTGATGTAAAATATATTTCTTTAATGGAACCATTAATAATTATCACGGATTTGTATATTGAAGGATCATTGAGAAATTCCAAATTATATATTACAAATGAAATATTTAGCTGATTAAATAATCTCAAAATTTTATTCTCGATTATTTTATATGAGTTATTAAAGTTAGAATAAATTATCAAAAAGAAAAGTATAAAAAAACATAAAAAAGAAATAAATAAAAAGAGATTATTTTTATTCTTAAAAAAAATAGATTTTTTGTTCATAAAGAATAATTAACTAATAAACTTTATAAATTTTCTTTAAAATAATAATTCATTGTTTAATTTAATTTCTAAATTAATTCTAAGAAAGATTTGATTTGGCTAATATATTCTCCAAAATCAGTTTTTAAAACAGCTCCATAATTATCAATAGTTGTTCTAATAATGTATTTATCATAAATACCTCTCATGAATTTAATCATTGGTTTTTTGTCCCAATTATCTTCATAGTCTTTAACTAAATCCGCTGAAACACTTAATTTGATTTCACCTTTATTTGTTTTTTCTTGTTTTCCATCTCTTTCAATAACAGCATCACTCATTCCTAAAATATGCCATTCAACATTTATTACAAATTTAAAATAATCAGTAACTTTCCTACTTCCTTCCCACTTCAATTGTATTTCTTTTCCAAAATCACTTAGCTTTTCAACATACTCACTCTCTTTAATACCATAACCATTGTCTTTTAACCAATTAAAACAAAAACTATATAGCTCAGAATAATTCCAATACCCTTTCTTCTTAATGGTTTGCTTAGCAATATTACTACTGACTGACATAATATAAATATAAATAATTAATATATAAATCTTTTTAAAAAAAATTATTTTAACTTTTTAAATTCATCAACTAAAAAATCAATCTCTTTTTCTAAATTAGAAATAGTTTCTTTCAAAATTTTTTTAGGATTGTTTCCTTCAATATGTAAAACAGGGTTTTTAGAAGGATGATCTCTTTTCCAAACAGCTAGTTTAGCACCATTTTCATTTAAATATACTCTTAAAAGTTCTGCAATAGTTAAATTATTTAATTCAATATCTAAAGAATTTTTTTCATCATTCAAAATTTTAATTTCCATGATATTATGTTAAAATATACCTTTAAAAGGTTTTTGATTAATAAATAATATACTCATAATAATTGTCATAAGGAATAGACCATTTTATCGCTTCTTTTTTTGATGCATTTTCCATTATTTTTCTGAATAATCTTATAGAATTACCATGAGCTGAAATAGCGACATTACAATTATTTTTTTTCATATATTTTTTCAAATACTTAATGAAGTCTTTAACTCTCTTCTCAACATCAACGAAAGATTCCCCCTTTGGAGGTCTAACATCATAACTCCTATGCCATAAGTCATATTTTTTATATCCTTCTTTTACTACAACATCATAATGAGTTCTTCCTGACAAAAGACCATAATCTCTTTCAATAATTCTATCGTCTTCAATTACTTTTACACATTCTGGATGAAATTTTAAGACTTCCTTTAATGTATCTTTAGAACGAGATAAGCTAGAATGAAATGCTACACTAAATTTTTTATCTCTTAATCTTATTGCAACAATTTTAGCGTCATTAATTCCAGATTTAGTTAGTTTAGAGTCAATTTTTCCTGTAAACATACTATCTCTATTATATGTTGTTTGTCCATGCCTAAATAAATAAATCCTTAAACCCTCTTTTTTCATAAACATAAAAAACAACACCCATATAAAAAACTTTTTATAATAGCCAATATAATAATTTATATGATAATTCCCATTACTATAATAATTTTAATTATAATCGGTCTTATTTATCTAAAAAATAAAAGTAAAATAGTAAAAATAGCCATATTAATCGTATTAGTACTTTTAATTTATTTTTCACTCAATAAAGTAGTTTCACTAAATGAAATAGATTTTACTTCTCCAAGGCAAATAGTAAACGTATTTTACACTTATGCTATGTGGGTAGGAAATACACTAACACAATTATGGGATATTGGAAAAGAAACAGCAACAATTGTAGGTCATACAATAAAATTAAATGAAACAGGAATACAAAACAATATTCTAAAAAAATAATGCCTGTATAGCTCAGTAGGTAGAGCGTCACATTGGTAAAAAAAGTGATTAAATCACCTTATTGAAATGAAAAATTCCAAAAATGTGGAGGTCGTGAGTTCAATTCTCACTACAGGCTTAAAAAATTAAATGAAAAATTCAAAAGATTCGTAATACAAATCTAAAGTAATAAAGATTTATAAAATATAACAAATTAATTATCTTATGACAATTTTAACTCTTAATAGGAAAGAATTAGAAAAAAAAGTTGGTCCAATTACTCCTGACATTTTAGATAAAATTACAATGATGGGAACCCCAGTAGAAGAAGCAAATGAAAATGAAATTTCTGTGGAGATTTTTCCTAATAGACCTGATTTATTATCATTACAAAATTTTGCAAAAGCATTAAATTTATACTTAGAACGAAAAAAGATATCTCAAATAAAAATAAACCATTCAAGAAAAGAATATGTTATTAAGGTAGAAAAATCCGTTAAAGAGGTTAGACCTTATACGGTTTGTGCTATTGTCAAAAATTTAAAATTTGATGATGAAAAAATAAAACAAATAATAGATATACAAGAAAAATTACACAATTCAATAGGCAGAAAAAGAAAAAAAATTGCAATAGGTATTTATCCATTAGAAAAAATTTCTTTTCCAATAACCTATAAAGCAGAGAAACCAGAAAATATTAAATTCCAACCATTAGAAACAAATGAAGTTATGAGTGCAAATCAAATATTGAAAAAACACCCAACAGGACAAGAATATGCACATCTATTAAAAGACAAAAAATTATATCCTATTTTCATTGATTCAAATAAGCAAATTTTAAGTATGCCTCCAATAATCAATTCTCATAATATTGGAAAAATTACAACTAAAACAAAAGACATCTTTATTGAATGCTCTGGCTTTGATTTACATTATCTAAATAAAACATTAAATATTTTAGTTTCAAGTTTTGAAGAAATGGGAGGTTCAATTTATTCTGTTAAAATTTTAGATAAAACTAATAGAGTTACTCCAGAACTAACTCAACAAAGAATGAATATTGACTTAGAAAAGATAAATAAAAATTTAGGATTAGACTTAAATGAAAAGCAAATAACAAAATTATTATCTAAAATGGGTATTGAACTAAAAAAACAAAAAGGCAAATTTTATGCATTAATCCCTCCTCAAAGAACAGATATATTGCATTGGATTGATTTAGTTGAAGAAGTAG
>JBAZCR010000001.1:0-111053 GCA_041654895.1 Candidatus Pacearchaeota archaeon | reverse complement strand
ATTTCAAAAAGCACTATCAATTGATGGCGTAATAATTACAAGAATGGACGGAACTAGTAAAGCTGGTGGAGCTCTAACTTCATGTAATCAGGCAAACTGCCCAGTTTATTTTATTGGAGTTGGAGAACAAATTCATGAAATAGAAGTATTTGATCCTCTTTCTTATATCAACAGATTACTAGGAATGGGAGATTTATCGTCCCTATTAGAAAAAGTAAAATCAGCAACAGACGAAAAACAAACAAAAAGAATTGAAGAAAGATTAAAACAAGGAAAATTTACACTGTTAGATTTATACTCCCAATTAGAACAAATGAATTCTTTAGGTTCAATGGACAAGATAATGTCAATGATTCCAGGATTTTCACAAGTAAAAGGTAAAATTCCAAAATCAGAACTAGAAAAACAAGAGAAAAAAATGAAACAATGGAAATCAGCGATAAACTCTATGACCGAAGAGGAAGTTGAAAACCCAGATGTTTTAGAAAAACAAACTTCAAGAATTAGTAGAATTGCAAAAGGAAGTGGAACTACAACAACAGAGATTAGAAGTTTATTAAAACAATATAAATTATTAAAAGATATGGTGTATTCAACAGATGCTGAAAAGCTTTCAAGTGGTGAAATTGACAAAAAAACAATGCAAAAAATAGCAAAACAAATGAAAGGTAAAATCAAATTTTAGCTATGGTAAAAAAGATTATTTGCCAAGGTGCAGAAGCAAAAATATACCTTGAAGAGAACAAAATAATAAAGCATAGAATTCCTAAAACATATAGACATAAAATATTAGACGAAAAAATTCGTTATTCTAGAAATAAAAAAGAAGCAAAGATACTAAATAAGGCAAAAAAATTAAAGATTAATGTGCCTAAAATATATAATTTTGATGAAAAAAAACAAATCCCACAAGATAAAGATAAATTAATCTTGGAATATATCGACGGAGAAAAACTTTCAGACTATTTAGATTCTTATGATTTAAAAAAACAAATAATTATCATGAAAAAATTTGGAAAGCAAGTAGGATCGTTACATCAAAATGATATTATTCATTCTGACTTAACAACATCAAATGCTATCCTTAAAAAAAGTAAAATTTACATTATTGATTTTGGTTTAAGCTATATTTCAAAAAAAATTGAAGATAAAGCAGTAGACATCTACCTAATAAAAAGAGCCCTAAATACCAAACACTATAAAAATTATGAATTATTATATGATTCTTTTTTGAAGGGTTATAAAACTAACAAAAGAAGAGAAATACTCAACCGACTAAAAATTGTTGAAAAAAGAGGAAGGTATAAATATTAATTAAAAACATTTAAATATCTTTAAGATTTTTACTCACCATGACTAATCCAAAACAACCCTCACAAAATAACAATTCTGTGGAAGACAATTTATCAAAAGATTATGTTTCAAATAACCTAAAACAAAAAATACCTATTACAAAAGAAATTAAAGAAGGTCTTCAAAAAAAAGAAGTTGATAAAACAAAAAAAGAAATTCAAGAATTAAATAAAGAAATCCTAAAAAAGTTTCCTTTTATTGAAGCACTAGGAATTATTTCAGTAAATGTTTCAAAAAAAATTGAAGAAGAATATGAAATTTCTGAAGAAAATAGAAAAAAAGATTTAATACATTTATGTTTAATCATCCCCGAAAAAAAGGAAAAACATCTACCTAATATTAAATTAGAAGTAATCAAAATTGCACAAAAAATAAATGATAAATTTTGGATACATGTATTATTACCAACTAACTTTTGGGAATTAGGTTTAGATTCTAAATTTGAGATTTTAGAAGCTTTTAGTATGAGTTATCCAATCTATGATAAGGGGATACTAGCTTCTCTAAGAGTAACAAGTATTCATAAAAGTTTAGTATTAAGGAAATTTGAAAATTATGTAACAACATATGCTATTGGTGGAAGTTTTGTTAGAGGAGACACAAAAAAAACAAGTGACGTCGATGTTTTTGTAATAATAGACGATACTGATGTTAAAAGAATGAGTAGACTTGAATTATTAGAAAAATTAAGAGGCATTATTTATTCATATATTGGAGAAGCTTTAGCAATGGGAGGAGCAAAAATTGATTTAAATGTTCAAGTTTATTTATTAACTGATTTTTGGGAAAGCGTAAAAGACGCTCATCCTGTTATGTTTACTTTCATAAGAGATGGTATACCCTTATATGATAGAGGTGCATTTTTACCTTGGAAATCTCTTCTTAAAATGGGGAGAATAAAGCCAACTCCTGAAGCTATAGATATGTTTATAGGAACAGGAGACAAAATGAAAGAAGTTGTTAATAAAAAATTATTAGATATTATTATCACCGACTTATACTGGGGAACTATAAACCCAACTCAAGGACTCTTAATGTTATATGGACTTGCCCCTCAGAATGTATATGATACTGTAAAAACATTCAGAGATACATTTGTGATAAAAGAAAAATTAATAGAAAAAAAATATGCAGATATATTAGAAGAAATTGCAATTAAATATTATAAAGGATATGAGCATGGAAAAATAAAAATAGGGGAAATAGACGGTAAAACACTAGATAAATTATTTTCAGATGTAAAAAACTTTATAGAAAGATTAAAAGAATTAAGAATACAAATAGATCAAAAAATTCAGCAAAAAGAAATAAAAGAAATTTACAGTAATCTATTTGGAATGTTAGAGGCACTATTTAATAAAAAAGGAGAGCAAATAATCTTAAAAGAATTTAATAATCAATTTATTAGAGAAGGAAGATTCCCAAAAAAATATCTAGAAAATTTAAAGTTTATAGCAAAAGTAAGAGAAGAGATAATAGAAGACAAGGCTGACATAAAAAAACAAAATTCTGAAAAAAACGAAATTAATTTTGCTAAAAAAAGAAGAGAGGTTGATAAAGCAAGAAGAAAGGCAAGTATTGTGACAAATGCATTAATTGAATTCAATGAAAGATGCGATTTCTTATCAATGGATAGGTCTAGATTTATTTTAAAAAATAATAAACAAAAAATAAATATCTTCTTTTTAAGAAATACCTTTATAGTGGACGGTTCAAGTATAAGCAAAATATCAGATAATAAAATTATCAAAAGTAATCCTGAAGAATTAAATAAACAAATATTAGAGCAAAAAGGAAAAGATCATAAAATAGATTTAGAAACACTACAATTCTTAAAAAAACAATATAAAGATTTTGAATTGATTTATTAATTTCTCGGAAAATTCCTAAGACTTGTTAATAAAGATTGATTTAATTGAGATAAAACTTCAAATGAGAGTGTAATATAAACACCCTTTGATAAAAAAACAAGTTTATCTTTTTTAAAAAATTGAATAGGAGAATTTTTTTGCATTTTTTTAAATTCTATAATTTTTAATAAATCCATTACTAAATTTAAAGAAAGATATTTTCGTCCTATTTTATTTCTAAAATCTTTTAATCTTAAATCACTTTTTTTAGGAATAATGTATTTTTCTTTCATCATTATATAAATCAAGAAAGAATTAATTAAATGCGAAGTAGATAAAGCTAGCTCATTTAAAATACCTATTAAAAATCTTTTCTCTTCGTAATTCTCAAAATCCTGAATTAACTTTTCGACAATTTCTCGATGATATCTTGCCTGAATTAATTGAAAATCCCATTGGTTTAACATAGAATAAAAAAGAAAAGATTATTTTTATTTATTATTATAATCCACTTAATAAAAGAATGGCTTCTGCAATATCACCACTAGTTTTTTCTAAGGTTTCAATAACTTTTTCCCTACTCTTATTAGTCTTTTCAATAACCAAATTTACATCTTCCAAAGAGTATTTTTCTTCGCTAAGTTCTTCAAAACTTTCATCTCCTGAAACTTGATAACTTGTCTGTCCTTGCATCTTAATTTTTATAATACTTGGATTATCAATTATATAATTACCCTCTCTTGTTTCAAAAATAACTCTTGTTGCATCTATTTCTTCTTGGGCAATTCCCATCTTCTTCATCATAGATTGCATCTGCTTAGGATTTATTCCACCAAACATCTTAAATAATAAAGTGTAACACTATTTCAAGAACAATTGTCAATATTATCATTGTAACAATTACACTAGGTTTTAGTTGAATTCTAGATTTATATTCTTCTTTAAAATGCATTAATCCCCCAGTACCGGGTAAACCAATCTCTGCCATAAATATAATATAACAAACCTCTTTTTTAAGTTTTGCTAAAGATGGGCCCAGGAGGAATCGAACCCCCCTCTGTCGGTCTGGAGCCGACTATTCTACCAATATACTATGGACCCCTTAATAATAAAAGAAGAATTAAAATTTTTAAACTTATTCATCATACTAAACTGCTAAGTCTTTCAAACCATGAGTTTCAATCATAAAAACTGTTTCATTATCTGGTAGATTTGGACTATCTATTAGCTTAGCAACTCTACTTTCTTTTTTACCTCTTCTCAAATAAATTCTAAAAGTAGAAGCATGACCAACTATATTTCCCCCAATAGCCTTTGTAGGATCTCCAAATAATTGTGCAGGGTCACTCATAACCTGATTTGTAACATAAACTGCCAAATTATGCTGTTCTGCAACTCTTTGTAATTGATGTAAATAACGGTTAAGTCTTTGTTGCCTATCTGCAAGTTGTCCTCTTCCAGAATACTCTGCCCTAAAATGAGCTGTCAAAGAATCAACAATAACAAGTTTAATAGGTTCACCATCCTTAATTAACTCAGTAATCTTATCCAATAATAACATTTGGTGATCTGAATTAAAAGCTCTTGCAACTAAAATATTTTTTAAAACTTTATCAGAGTTTGCACCAATTCCTTCTGCAAATTGTTTAATTCTTTCAGGTCTAAATGTTCCTTCAGTATCAATATAAACTGCTCTTCCTGCACAACCACCTTTTTCAACAGGCAATTGAACTCCAATAGCTAAGGAATGAGCAACCTGTGTTTTACCAGAACCAAATGCACCAAAAGCTTCAGTAATTGCTTTAGTTTCAATACCTCTCCCACCCAGAAGATCATCTAAATTTTTACTACCAGTTGTAATATAGCCTATATTCTTTCTTTCTTCAATATATTCAAGACCATTTTTAAAACCAAAATCCATCAAACTTCTTGAAGATTGAATTGCTTTTCTTGCTGCAGCTTCACTCATTCCAGCAAGTTCAGACAATTGAGCTGGAGTTAAAACAGCCAAACCCATTAAATCATAAATTCCAGCAGCTTCTAATTTAGCAACAGTACCAGGACCAACACCAGGCAAATCCATTAAAGTTGCTTCTTTTTTTTCGTCTTTTTTCTTAGGTGCTCTTTTTGTTTCTTTTTTCTCTTCTAAAACATCTTCTTTAATATTCTCTTCCTCTTTAGCAGCCATATAATGCAAAAAACAAACTAATTTATAAGGTTTTATATCATTTAGAATAGAACATTAAATCTTTTAACGAAAAATAGTAAAAAAATAAAAATATCTATTAGAAGGAATAATACAAATATAACATCTTCAATAATTCCACCTGTTCTAATCTTAAACCCAAATTTCTTTTTAGAGAAAGGCCAAAACAACATTATTCCTTTTATATTAAACAAATCAAGTATAAGGTGGCTTAAATAACCTATAAAAAAAGCAAAAGAAAATCTTAAATTAATAATTGAAAATAGAAGCGTTATAACAAAACCAAAAAAAATACTATGAAAAGCCCCCCTATGTTTAAAGAAAATTTGTATTGGTCTAAATAAAAAACATTTACCAACTTTACTATTTTTTATATCTATATCTACAAAAATAATCCCCAGAAGAATACCTAATAAATAAATGAAGGGAAAATCTGAATTAAAAAATAAGATTAAATATAAAAACATACCAAAAACAAAATGAGTCTTAAATAACATAAACATGAATCAAGGAAATAAGATATATATTTTTCTATTTTAACCCTCAAGTTTTTGAATTAATTCTTCAACATCTACCTTAGAAACATCATTTGCAATTAATTCTAAATTATTAAATAAACTATTTCGTCTAACATTTCCTTCTACATAAATCTCAGTTCCTAATAAATCATCTTTAAATATATTAAATTTTTCAGGATCTTCTAATTCTTGTTCATTTCCTAATGTATTAATATTTTCTCCAAAAATAACAACACGAATGCTTTCATTACCATCATCTAAAACTAAATTTAAAATACCTCTTTTTTTAGGCTCAACCTTACCATGTTCGTTACAATTATAAGCCCCATTTTCATCAACAACTTTTTTTTCACATTCCGGACAAATATTATAATACCTTACAGGAAAGAGTTGTACGATTAAACCCCTCAATCTAACATTCTGACCATTTTGAATCCCATCAATAGTTTCTTCTTTAATTATTTTTTTTGTTAAAACATTCTCAAACACCTTATTACTCTTTTTAAATTCACTAAATCCAGATAAATGAATCTCATTATTTCTTATAGAAGCGTTTTTTATTTCAACCGAATCTCCTTCTTTAATTTCAGAATTTTCTATTAGAGAAATATGATTTACATCCCATAATACAACTCTACAATTGCCAGTTTCATCTGCTAAAATAAAATTTGAAACTTTCCCACTTCTCCCATTTTTTTCATATTCTCTTACAGGAAATAAATTAATAATCTTACCCACTACATTTACTTTTCTCATAGCAGGCATAATCTCACTAATCTTCAAATCCTGATTCTCAAAACTAATTCCCAATTCTGCAGCTATGATTTGTGCAGCACCTTCTTTAGAAATCAAACCACTTAATTTAGCTTTCTTAGCCTCAACTCTTCTCTCAATTTCATCTTTCTCAATATTAGATGCTTTACTTATCCTATCAATTAATAAATCATAATTTTGCATATTAAGTGAAAACAAAATCTCTTTATAAAAATTATTGAAGTTAAGTTTCTTATTTTAAGAGAAGAGATTATCAATTAAGTCTTGTTTTTTAAATTCTTTTAAATCAGAATAATTTTGTCCAATACCTAAATAAAAAATGGGTTTTTGAGTGACATAAGAAACAGAAATTGCAGCCCCTCCTTTTGAATCTACATCAGCCTTAGATAGTATTATCCCATCTATTCCTATAGCATTATTAAAATCTTTTGCTTGTCTTGTAGCATCATTTCCTGTAATTGATTCTCCTAAAAAAATCTTCAAATTTGGTTTATTTACCCTAGCAATTTTTTCAATTTCTTTCATCAAAGAATCTCGGTTATTCATCCTACCTGCTGTATCAATTAAAACAACATCTATTTTATTTTTACGAGCATAATTAATGGCATCATAGCCAACTGACGCAGGGTCTGACCCATAATCTTTCTTAATCAAAGGAACATTTAATTTATTTGCATGAAATTGTAACTGTTCAATTGAAGCAGCTCTAAATGTATCAGCAGCAGCAAAGCAAACACTTAATTTATTTTCTAAAAGTAAAGAAGCAACTTTAGAGAGTGTAGTAGTTTTACCACAGCCATTAATTCCAACAAATAAAATAACATAGGGTTTATCAGATTTTTTAATTAATTCAATAAGATTCTCAGATTCAATTAAAATTTCATTTAAAACTTCTTTTAAAACTTCTTCCAAATTTACTTTTTTATTTTCTCCAACTAGCCTCTCTTTTAATAATTCTTTAATCTTTAAAGCAACTTCATATGAAACACTATTTTCTAATAAAATTAATTCTAATTCTTCAAAAATCTCTTCAAACTTATCATCACTTAAGCCTTTTTTTAATTTAGAGTCTTTTTTTTCTGACTCTTTTTTAATCTTAGTTTTTTCTTCAATTACTCTTTTTCTAGATTCTTTTACTTTTTTATCTTTCTTAATTTTTTTCTCATTAATCACAGAATTAACATTTTCACTTTCATTTTCGGTTTTTTTCAACCAATTTTTAAGCTTATTTTTAAATGAATTAAACATAACCATCTAAATACAAGAGACTTTAAAAATTCTTTTAAGTTATTTAGATTATGATTACATTTAATATTTTATACGAAGCACTAAGAAAAGAAAAATATAATGATAGTTTACAATTATTGCCAAAAAAGTTTTTACAAGAATCTCAAGAATATTTTAATGAAAAAAAAGAATTTCTTAATAAAGAAAACAATATTTTTAGTGATCTCTCAATTAAGACAAAGAAGAAATTAGAAAATGCATATTCAAGCTTAACAGATTTGCTTAGACTTAGGAAAAAAAAGATATTAAATCTAGCTTTTATTGCAAGTGAAGTAGGAATAAGTAAAAAAGATTTTGAAAATATGCTTGATTTTGAAAAAGATTTATTTCAATCAATAGTAAAAGCACTAGAAAAAGCACAAAAAGATAAAGAATCAGAAATGAATAAAACAAATAATAATAATTTATTAAAACACAGATTAATAAGATTCTTAGAAGATGTTCCTGAATTTTTAGATTTTGAAGGAGAGGAAATAGGACCTTTTGAAAAAGGAGAAATAGCAAATTTAGAACAAGAAATAATTGAGCTTTTAATAAATGATAAAAAAGCAGAACTAATTGATGAAGATTATTAACACAAGTCTTAAAAATACAAATTTCTTATTTTTATTAATCATTAGTCCCGTAGTCTAGTGGTCAAGGATGCAGGGTTTTGGTCCCTGTGACCCAGGTTCGAATCCTGGCGGGGCTATTATTCTCTTAAATGTTAAGAATCAATAATGTTAACCAAATATTTATAAATGTATTTTAGGAATAAAGATTATGGAAAAATTAGAAAAACCAACTTGGATAAAAATGTCTGAAGAAGAACTAAAGAAGATTATATTAGAACTATCAAAAAAATACCCTCCAAGTCAAATAGGCATTATTTTAAGAGATCAATATGCAATTCCCACAGTAAAAGTATTTGGGAAAAAATTACAAGCATACTTAAAAGAATTAAATATTGAAATAAATGAAGATTTAGAAAACGCAACAACAAAAGTAGAAAAATTAAAAGAACATCTTAAAAATAATGTCACAGACAAAAAAGCAAAACATAAATTGCAAAAAGCCCAAGCAAGATTAAATATTACTAAAAAATATTACAATATTCCTATAAGAAACAAAAAGAAATAAGAAAAAAAGATTAACCATTATAAAGATTACACAAATATTTTTAAGCTATTGAAGATTTTTTATTAGATGTTAATAGAGGTTGAGGATTTTACAAGAGAATTTTTAGAAAAGAGTGAAAATAAGCCAATAAGGATTGTTTCTCATTATGATACAGATGGGATAACTTCTGCAGCTATTTTAGCAAGAACATTACAAAGATTAGATAAAAAGTTTACTATTAACATTGTTAAAGGTTTAGATGAAGAAATAATAAAAAAAGAATTGAATAGGAACAAAAAAGAAATTATAATATTTTCTGATTTAGCCTCAAATTCACTCAATTACTTTAATAACTTAGAGAATCCTGTTTTTATTTTAGATCATCATGAAATAAATATAAAAGAGATAAATAAACCAAATTTAAGAATACTAAATCCTCATCTAACAAAAGAACCAGAAGACAATAATTGTACAGGAGCAGGAGTTTGTTATTTATTCTCAAAACAAATAAGTAAAGAAAATAAAGATCTAGCGAAAATAGCAATAATTGGTTTAATCGGTGATAGACAAGAAAACAATCTCTCAAAAATAAATCAACAAATAATTAATGATTGTGAAGAACTAAATACAAAAAAGGGAATAATTCTTTATCCTGCAACAAGACCTTTAAGAAGAACTCTAGAATACTCAACTTCTCCTTATATTCCTGGAGTTACAGGAAATCAACAAGGAGTAATTGAATTATTAAGAGAAACAGGAATTGATTATGAAAAATCATTATTAGATTTAAATACACAAGAAATGTCAAATTTAATAACAGGAATCTTACTTAGAAAAGCAAAAAAGAGTAATTCCGATGATGTTTTAGGAAATTTATATATTTTAAAATTTTTTAATACCCAAGAAGATGTAAGAGAAATTTCAACTCTAATAAATGCATGTTCAAGATTAGGATTTTCAGATATCGCTTTATCTTATTGTTTAGAAAATAAAAATGCTAAGAATCAAGCTTTAGATATTTACACAAGATATAAACAAGAATTAGTCTCTGGATTAAAGATTGCAGAAAAAATGGAAAAAATCAATGGAAAAAACTTTGTCATACTTAACGCAAAAGACCAAATTAAAGATGCAATAATTGGAACTATTTGTTCTATGCTCTCAAGTTCACCAATTTACAAAGAAGGTACTATCCTTATAGGAATGGCATACAATGAAAATAAAATAAAAGTTTCAGCAAGAATTGCAGGAAGACAAGGAAGAAACTTAAAAGAATTAATGGAACAAACAATAATAGAATTCAAAAAAGAAAATCCAAATTCACTTGCAGAAGTAGGAGGGCATAATATGGCTGCAGGTTGTTTAATAGAAAAAGAAAATGAAAATACTTTTTTGGAGAAATTAAAAAAGAATCTTGAAATTGAAATAATAAAAGTATAAACATAAAGCTTTTAAATAAAATAGTCTAAAAAAATCTATGACAACAAGAGAAAAAGCAAAATTTGTAAAAATTAGATGTGCTAAATGTAAAAACACACAAATAATTTATGGCAGAGCAAGTACTAAAGTAAAATGTTTAGAATGCGGTGGAATCGTTGCAATACCTAGTGGGGGAAATGCAAAAATTAGAGCAAGAGTTGAAGAAGTCTTACAATAAAATGATAAATTCATCAATTATAACAGGAATTATTTGTATTATTACATCAATTATCTTATTCTTAACTAAAATACCTTATACTTATTCAATAATCTTATTTCTATTTGGAATAATTTTAATTCTTAATTCAAAAAATGAGAATAGAATTGAAAAAAGAAAAGATTTAAAATAAATTAAGAACAAATAATAAAATGAAGGAAATAATTATTTCAACAACACAAGAAATCCCGAATAAAAAAATAAAGGAGATTTTAGGAGTTGTAAAAGGAAATACTATAAGAACAAGAAATGTTGGTATAGATATTCTTGCAGGACTTAAAAATTTAATTGGTGGAGAAGTTAAAACATATACTCAAATGACTGTACAAGCAAGAGAAGAAGCATACAATAGAATGATAAATGAAGCATTAAAATTAAATGCAGATGCAATTGTCGGAGTTAGGTTCTCAACATCAGTAGTTATGCAAGGAGCTTCAGAAATGTTAGCCTATGGAACTGCAGTTAAATTAAAATAACTTCTTAAAAGTTCCTCCCTTAACCTTACCCCAATTTTCAGGTTTATATTCTACATTCAAAGATCTAAAATCAATTTTTGCTAAATAACATAAATCCATAAACAAATCTTTAGGCAATAATCTTCGTTGAGAATAATAATTTTTTAAAGAAGAAATAGAACAATTAATCCCGAACTGCAACAAAGAATTAATCGAAGGACAATTTAAATTATTTTTACATCTTTCTAAAAACATTCTTTGACCATCTTTTTGATTAAAAGAGACACGTTCCATACTTAATGATAAAATAATAAATATTTATATTTAACTGCGACACCATATTAATACAAATATTTAAATAGCTTAAATTAAAAGATATATTATGAAAAAACCAAAAACAACAAATAGATATTGTCCTTATTGTAAAAAAAGAACTACTCAAAAACTAAAGGAGCCTAGTAAGGGAAAAGCAAGCTCTCTAAAAAGAGGAGGCAAAACAAGAATAAGATTACGAGGTCTTTGGAGAGGAATAGGAAATAAAGGAAGATATAGTCGTATGAAAAACCAACAAAAAGGAAAAAGGAAGACTACTAAAAAAACAAACATCATGTATACTTGCACTATTTGTGGAAAATCAAAATATCAAAAAAAGGGAAAAAGGACAGGTAAATTATTAATCGAATAAAAATGGCAGAAAAAAAGAAATTTATGGATATTCAAGCACCCTTATTAAATAAAAATATAGAAGTTTTAGGAACACCAACAGAATTAAAAAATAAAACAATAAAGTTAGATTTAACAAGAAAATTAAAAGGAAAAGGACTAAATGTAACTTTTCAAATAATTGATTCTAATAACAATTTATTCGCTGTTCCTAAAAAAATGGAATTAAATAGTTCTTATATTAGAAAGATAATGAGAAAGAGAATAGATTATGTTGAAGATTCATTTGTTACTAATTGTAAAGATGTACCAATTATTCTAAAACCTTTTTTAATTACAAGAAAAAAAGTATCAAGAGCAGTAAAAAGAAAATTAAGAGAAGTCGCAAAAGAATTCCTAATAGATTATGTTAAAGATAAAAATTATGTTGATGTTTGTCAGGACCTATTTAATTCACAACTTCAAAAACAGATGTTACCAAAATTGAAAAAGATATATCCTTTAGCATTTTGTGATTTAAGAGTATTAGAAACAAAGAAAATAAATGATTTAACCTTTTTAGGATTAGAAGTGAGTGAAGGCGAAGACGAAAGTGATGAAGATTATATAAAAATAAAAGATGAAGAAGGTGATTAATAATGCCTAGTAAAAATAAACCAAAGAGATTTGATAGAAAAAGAAAATTTGAAGTAGCAAGAAGAAAAAAAAGAAGAAATTTATTATTAAGAGGTTTTAAAAGATCAAGAAAAAAAAGACCTAAAAATAAAAAAATAGAATAAGAGCAATAAAAATGGCAATTCAACAAACATTTGTTTTAGTAAAACCAGATGGAGTAGCAAGAGGTTTAATCGGAGAGATAATAAAAAGATTTGAACAAAGAGGATTTAAAATTGTTGCTCTAAAATTAGTTCAAGTAAGTAAGAATTTTGCAAAAATGCATTATACTGAAGAAATAGAAAAAAGAAGAGGAAAAGAAGTAAGAGAAGCATTATTAGACTATGTAACTTCAGGACCTGTTGTTGCAATGGTCGTAGAAGGTGTTGATGCAATTGAGAACATTAGAAAGTTAGTAGGTTCTACTGAATCAAAATCAAGCTTACCAGGCACAATAAGAGGAGATTACTCTCACGTAAGTTTTAGTTATGCTGACCAGAATCATCTACCTGTAAGAAATGTTGTTCATGCTTCTTCAGACGAAACAGATGCAATAAATGAAATATCTTTATGGTTTTCTATTGAAGAATTTTTTAGCTATAAATTATCAGGCGAAGAATATTTATATCGTTAATTTCTTTCGATTTTTTCAATATTACTAGATTCATCTTTAGAAACTTTAATAACATGATCAACAAAACCTTCTATTTTTTGCTCGTGGGAAACAATAATTACTTGTTTAGCATTTAATTGCTCGAAGATATCCCTCATCTTATCTATTTGTTCTTGAGCAAAACCATCAGTAGGTTCATCTAAAATAACCAAATCTTTTGTATTTATCCTAGATAAAATAGAATTAAGTACTTGATTTAGTGCAAGTCTATAAGCCAGTGCAACTGCAGTTCTTTCTCCTCCAGATAAAAATTCATAATCTAATTCATAATCTTGATTAGTTATTATTGGAGTAAAATTATCATCAAGTCTAACGCTCAAAGGTTGATTAACTAATAAATTAAACCAATTTGAAAATAAATTTGAGAACTCATTTCTAATTTTAACTAAAACATTTTTTTCAGTCAAACTAATTATAGATAAAAACTTATCATTTAACCAATCTCTTAAATTTAATAAAAAACTAACTTGCTCTCTTAATTCTTCTTTTTTTAGAATTTCATCATTTAATTCTTCTAAAGATATTTTTAAAATTTCTAACTCTTTATTACTTTCTGCAAACTTTATCAAATTACTATTTAGATTAGAATTAGAAATTTCAAATTCCTGTTTAACCTTAGAAAAATTTTCCTTTAATAAACCAAAATCTTCTAATTTTTCTTCTTGTTTTTTAATATCTTCTTCTAAATTTTTGATTTCATTAACATTTCTTTCTAAAAAAAACAAATCACTTTTTATTTTAATCTCTAATTCTTTTGAATGTTCAAATTTTAATCTATTTTTTTCTAATGAATTTTTATCTTTTTCATAATCTTGAATTAATTGTTTCTCTGTTTCAATTTCTTTTTTTAATTGATTTTTTTTAATAATTAAAGTTTCAAGTTCTCTTTCTATTTCTTCAATATCATATTGAGTCTTCTTTGATATTTTTGTTTTATGATCTAATGAGACACTTTGATAGCAGGTAGGACAATTATCTAAAGAATTTACTTTTTCTTTAAGATTAATAGAAGACTCTTTTTTAGAATCATTAAGTAAAATTATTGAATTAGTCTTCATTAAGTTCTGATTTTTTTCTTCTAATATTATTTTATGCTTTTCAATTATTTCTTTTATTTGTTTAAGTCTATCATAGGAAAAATCAATCCCTGTCAAAATTTGTTTTTGCATGTTTAAAATTTCTTTTTGTATTCTTTCTTGCATTATTTTTTTTTGTTGTAAAGTTGCTTTATTCTTTTCTAAAGAAGTGAATTCTAAATTATTTTTGTCAATCTCTTCTTGTAACCTCAATAATCTTTCATTAATTTTATCTCTTAATTCTCTTAAACTATTATTTTGAATTTGAAGATTATTTACTTCTCTAACAAGTTTAATCCTATATTCATTTTTTTCTCGAAATTTTTCTTTTAAAAGATTTAATTCACCAATTAGAATCTCCTTTAGCTTAATTGTTTCTTTAATTTTCTGAAGAAAAATATTTGTGTTTTCTTTAATTCTTTTATATCTATCAATTCCGAAAATATGTCTAATTGTATCTAATCTTATTTCAGAATTTTCTTGAATAATTGCTTTCATCTCTTCTTGAGGTGTATAAACAGTATATTTATAGAGAAGGTTTGATTTTTTTGCAAATTCTTTTGGATAATTTAATAACTGCATTATTCTATTTTTAATTTCAATTGTTGAAAGTTCCTTTGAATCTCCGTCAATAGATAAAATATTTTTTTCTTGAGTAATAGAACCAGATTTTGTTTTTTTAATTGTTCTTTCTATTTCAATAATTTGCTCGTTTATCTCAAAAATAATTTTTGCATAAGCATTATCCTCTCCTTGTCTTAATAAAGAACTTCCTTTTTGTCCTGGTTGTAAACCAAATAATGCAAATTGTATCCCTAATAGAATAGAAGTTTTGCCAACACCTATCTCTCCAGTCAATAGAGTAGAACCTTTTGTAAAATTTATTTCTAAAGATTCATAACTTCTAACATTTTTTAAAATTAATTTTTTAATAATCATAATATATTCTCCATCTTCAAAATTACTTTTAATTCATCAATAATTCTTTCTTCAAAAACTGCATTTTTTTCGTCATCATTTTTTTCAATAGATAAAGAATTCATAATTTGAGGCAAAAATTTGTTAAACTCATTTGGGTTTTGACTAGAAAATTCTTCAATAATTGTTTTCTCAATATTTTCGATGTTTTCAAAATCACTTTCATTCACACTAATATCACTTTCGAGAGTTCTTAATTGAGAAATATTTCTTAAATAAGCAAAAGCTTGTTTTTTATTAACAAATTCTTCAATCTTTGTAAAGTTAATATCGCCAGTTTTGCCACTTAACAAAGTTCCTTTTAATTTTAACAACAATATTTTATCATTAAGATTATATCTATCAACTTCATTAATTATTTTTTCAGTAGCCTCAATACCATTATCTAGTTCTAGCTCAACAAAAACAACCTCTTTCAAAGGGAGCTTAATATTATATGTTTTAAATTTATTGTCAATTTCAGTAATTTGAAAACTTCCACATTTTAAATCAGCTAACTCTTGAAAATTATTTGGAAAAATTGGACCTGGATATACAAAATGTTGATTTTTATCTTGTAAATGCCTTACTTGATGAACATGACCTAAAGCATAATATTGTGCCAAGGGTAAACTAATCTTATCAATTGAAGGCATATTTTCCATTGCAACCTCATTAATTGTAGTATGTAACATAAAAATAGTATAAGGATTAAATGAAGAAAAATAAACTCTCTTTAATTCGTCAATTTCTAAACCTGATTTTTTACCAGAATAACCATAAATAGCAATACCATTGTGGATATAAGGAATTAATTTTATACTATTGTCTTCTTGAATCTCAAACTTCTCCATATTTTTACAAAAACCTGCTTTCTCTAAAACATCCAAAAAGGTTTTACCAGAAGCAGAATAATCATGTGAACCTGCAATTAAATAAACTGGAATATTTGCATCACTAATTCTCCTAAATTCAGCAAATGTTTCTTTTAGTATTTCAATAGAAGGATATGCTGAATCAAACAAATCTCCACAGATTAAAACAAAATCAACTTTCTCTGCTAAGATAATATCAATTGCTTTTTGAAATGATTTAAAATTTAAATCTTGTAAACTCGGAAGTCTCCAACTACCCAGATGACAATCAGCTAAATGTGCAAATTTTACCATAATTTAAGATTAAAGTGTTTAACTAATATTAAAATAGTTGAATTATATTTAAAGATAGTTATAATTTAATTTGTATTAATCAAATTGTTTATTATAATAATTTTGTCTATAAATTTCTCTATTTATTTTTTCTTTAGAAATTGTTGTTAATAATTTTTGTAAGATTTTATTTTGAAATTCTTTTTCTCCACATAAACTAGAAGCAAATCTATTAATTTCCTTAGAAACACAGTCATTAGAATAACAAAGGCCAATAGGTTTTTTTAAATGCATTGCAGCTAAAACATTTTTACTATCTTTAATCCTTGCAATAACTAAATTATCACTCTTTTTTTCTATTTCTTTTAAATTATATTCGTGCTTTGGAGATCTAATCTTATTGACAATAATTCCGTCAATAGGAGTTTTTTCTTCTTTAGCTAAAACTGCTGCTTTCAAAGATGTTTCTAAAGTTACATGGTCTGGAGTTGTAACAATAAATACCCTATCACTTGCTTCAATTACAGGTTTTAACTCTTCATAATTAGGAGAGGAATCTAAAATAATAAAATCGTACCTATTTTTAAATTTTGATAAAATCTGTTTTAATTTAAACA
Source organism: Candidatus Pacearchaeota archaeon (assembly GCA_041654895.1). Lineage (GTDB taxonomy): Archaea > Nanobdellota > Nanobdellia > Pacearchaeales > GW2011-AR1 > JAGVXH01. The sequence goes on along the minus strand of JBAZCR010000001.1, from coordinate 94,028 downwards.
CATCAAAATCATTTTTATAATATAAAGATGCAGGAATAATATCAATTCCATTTGATTCATAAATAGTATTATGTAATGGAACATCTACTAAAGCATCGTGCAAAGTTAAATCACTAACTATATCTAAATAAATTCCAATATTCGGTGCAGAAAAATTACAATCAACTAATAAAACTCTTTTATTATAATTATTAACTAAAGCATAAGCTGTTTCAAGAGCAAGAGTTGTTTTGCCTACACCACCTTTTACAGAAATAAATGAAATAATATTATTCATAATCAACCTCTTAATAAATCAATATATATATTTTAATATATAAATCTTTAGTCTAAACTTAATTTTTATTTTTTTTAATCCTAAATATAATTAAATAAACTAAAACAATAACTAATATTGTCAATATTATTTGTGTTGTATCAAAGAAGTTTAATAAGACTAGATTACCACACTCAATTTTCTTAGTTTGATTCTTACAATAAGCCGGAGAGACACTTTCTGTACTTGGGCTGTTCCATGTTGCCCCTATATTATAAACCTTAAATTCATCAGTGTCACAATTTCCAATAACATTGTTAACTTTCATCTCGCAAGAACCACTAAGCTCAGGATTTAAAGTACCTCCAGAAAAATATCCTGTCTGATTAAATTTTGTTCCACAATTATTTTGGTCTTCATTCCATGAGCAACTACAATCGTGAATATATACTTGTCCACCTCCTTCTAAAAACTGAATAGAACTACAAAAGTATTCTCCACTAATTTCTTCTACGCTTTTTAGTCCAACATTATATTCATCTGCCTCACATGTTTCTCTCGTCTTATAATCTCCACAGTCATTATAATCTAAACTTGCAACACATATTGAATTTTCACATCTATATCCAGCAGGACAACAAGTCTTCTTATTATATCCGTTTTCCATAAAACAACTATCTAATGAATTAATTATTTGTATCTCATCTCCTCCAATAATCCACTTACTACCATCTCTCTGGCAAAAAGGTAAATCTTTTGGAGAAAATAAAAAGTTTACAAAATCACTATCTTCTTTTTCATTAGAACTAACACTAACAGAAGTATAATAGTCACCATCCTGCCTAATTGTTAATTCAAATTCAGCGCCACTTTCTCCCTCATCATAACCCTTCGTACCTTTACCTTCTTTAATCTTTACTGAATCTTTGTTTGCTTCTTCTAATCCCATCATATACCATTCATAGTATAAATTTTCTCCTCTTTTATCATATGTTCTTGGGTCAAAAGAATATAGGGCATTAAAATAAACTTTAGGTCTCATTCCATATTCATCTTCAGTTGAGTCAACAAATCTTTCTGGAAAAGCTATACAAGCACAAGGCCTATCATCTAAACAAAATCCCTTATCATTACATAAACAATAATACACGTCCTCATCTTTTAATAAGTCAAGAATAAACCTTTCCCCACTACAAAAATAATCAATATCAAAATTAACATTTTGCGTTTGACTTCTATCTCCTGAAGAAATTTCTACATCAAAAGCATAATTTAAGATTATATCTTTTTTATTTAATGTATCTCTAAATAATGCAGTATTATAATTTTTTAGTTTATACAATTTAATTAGAGAACCATCTAAATAAGGTTCTGTATAATTATATAAATCATAGCCTCTAATATTTTCACCTAAATTTGAAGATTTAGTAATAAGTGTTAAATTAATCCATAATTCTTTTCCAACTTCAATATAGTCTAATTGTCTTATAGGATAAAGATCGTCCAACTCTGAAGGTAAAATTATAGAGGGAAGAAAAGCATTATCTCCAGTATTTTTAATTAAATAACTTATGTTTATAGTATTACCATCAACCTTTATTTTACTATCTTTAATTTCAAATTTACCTTGATTATTTTCAACATCAAATAATTTAATTGCTTGTTGAGTTGTCCCACCAATATTAGAACTAAAGTCTTTAGCTACAAAGGAATATAAGTAATTCTCAACGACTTTTTCCATTTTAAATTTGCTTAAATCAAAAGAGATTCTATTAACAGGTCCATCTTCTTCAATAAAACTAAAATAAATAAATTTTATTCTTTGTTCGTCTAAAAAAGAATTATATATCTGAACTTCGTCAATTAATCCAATAAAATTATGTCCAATAGCCAATTTATTATCAGGACCATAACTTGTAGAACTACTTGATGAAGCTGAGGTCCCAATTAATTCTCCATCTAAATAAAGATTTAATTCATATAAACCACTTACAGAATCACGTCTATGAGTCATTGCAACATGATACCACTGATTCTCTTCAAAATTTTTATTATATATAATAGAGTTTCCTTCACCAAAAAGGACTATTATCTTATCACTATACATTCTAATATAACCTTCATTACCATTATTATCACTAAAAATATTCCTATTCTCTAAATCTAATTTTGTAGGTTTTACCCAAGCAGTATAACTTGCATCACCATTAAAGTTATTTTGGGTTTTTGAACCTAAGAGCAAAGGAAAATCATGATTTGGATTATAAAAATTATCCAAAGTTAAGTTTCCTGTTCCATCAAAACTTAATGCCTTACCATACTTTCCATCTATACTAAAAGTAACACTAGCACTTAAAGAATAGCGATTATTTTCACCTAAATCACTTATACCTTCAAAACTAGAAGAATAAATTCTATCTAAATAATTATAAATAAAATCAGTTTCTTCATTAGTATCCTGATTAATAAGATTCAATTGAAAATAAGTTAGTGATGGCTCGTAAATTTCTATTTTTATTTCAGATTGTTGCTTTTGGATATATTCATCAAAAGTGCTTTCTGGAGTTGGAGGCCTTAAAAATGAAATAATAGGATTAGTTGGATCTATTGAATAAGCTTTTTGAAAGTCACAATAACAATAATCTTCACCACCCTTTCTTTTACATAATCCTATCTTACCAACGTTACATAAACAATAATCAATTGTTCCATCGCAATCATTAGGGAATTTTTGCCACTCTCCATTTGCATTACAATAATCTTCATCTCCATCCCCATCAACATCTATTGGAGAAGTTTGAGGAGAATAACAATTATTATTAAAAACACAATTATTAACACTAGTACAACAAGCATTATCACTAATATCTGAAGCAAAATTTTCTAAATTACTATTTTCAGCAACTTTTCTATAAAAAGGAATTTCTGAAGCATCATCACCACAACACATTCCATTTATCCAGGTTTTACCACAACCTACACAACATTCTTCAGAAGTATCTGCTTCAAAAGTACCAGTTACTTCATGACGATGATCTCTCATAGAAGCAGCTCCCCCACAACCACCTTTATCCCCATCACAACTACCACTATAATATTTAACAGTTAAACCACACATATCATGATTATGATCTGCACATCTTTTATTGGTCTGCCCCCATGCAAAAATACATCCTCCACACTCCCAACTACTACATTTTACATTATTTAACTTTGTTAACACCATTGAAGAACTACTACAAAGAGAATTAAGCTCATTAGGATTAATTGTATGAGTATGATAAGGAAAAGCATTATCCCCACTACATTCAACTTTTAAGCAATCACTATTTCTAACATAAGATGTAAAAAAATTTTTTTCTGCAGAAGAGCTAGGTTCATCAATAGAAGCAGTATTAAAAACATCACTATATACTGTAGTACCATCAGTTAATATTTTTTTGCATGAATGAGAATCAGGATCATAAGAATAACCCTCACTGTTTTTTTGACATGTCCAAGCCATATTATATGCACCACAGGCCGCATCAGAATACTCAGTAGAGTAACAATTAGATCCACACCAAAGACCACCCTTAGACTCACATGAACTAGCAGTGTGAATACAAGTACCAGCTACGAATTTACCACTAGAACAACGATAACATGAACCACCCCAATAATTAGCACCCTCAGAACAAGGGTTAGTCTCTACAACAGGGCTACTAGATTCTCTATTACTTGGGTCTCTTTCAGAAAATTCTACTGGGGTAGTAGGATCATCAAAATCATATGTTATATAACATTGGCACCAATTTTCATAATGAGTTTCAGGGACAGAATTTCCAAAATTAATAAAAAGATGAAAAATTAAAGTAGAAATTAATAAGATTAGGAATAATTTTTTTCTAGAAATAAATTTATTCATTTTCTACTTTTACACCTTTTTTAATAATAAAAAATATAATCCTTTCTTTAAATATCTTTTGTTAAAATTATAATTTTTTTATAATAAATTCACTTGGATCAGTCGTATTTTTAACCCACATTTGAGGAGTTCCACGAGAATACGCAGGACCTAAGATAGAATCTATCCTATCAAAAACTTCTTGACCAGATAAAATATTATCATCATTCAAATCATAATATTTGCTAAGCCTATTATCAAACGAACGTTCTATCCAATCAAAAAAAGACCTTTCTATCGTTTCTTCGTCTTTTTTCGATGATGCAAAAACAAGAACATTATCTTTAGGGTTTTTTACAAATGCATCAATAACATAACCAGCATAACATTTGTTAATATTTAATAAAACCCTTCTATCATCTCTTAAAAAAGAATAAACTAAATCAGGATATTCATAACTATAATATGGACCATCATAAAAGTTAGTTAAAAAGCAATCAGGATTAGAATCTCCAGTTATATCAATTAGCCCAGCATGACCAATACTATTTATCATTAGAAAAGCATCACTAGAATATTTTTCATTAATCTCCTGCATTAAATCTACTAAGTTATCTCTCGTAAGTTGTCTATAATTTTCAAATTGTAAATTTGTAGGATCATGACCTAAAACATAAATATCTTCACTATTATAATTTGCATCTCTAATTAAAGTTATTTTAGTAGAATCTAAAGATTCATAACTATCCAGATAAGTGTCTGCAGAAGGTAAATCAGTATTCATTAAAATAACAATTTTATCCTCTCTATCTTGTGTTTCAGAAACATTATAAGGATTTGATAAATCACAACTTACTCCACCATATAATAAAACACCACCTAAAACAACAGGTAAAATTTTCTTTTTTATATTTTTCTTAAAAGAGTTAAAACCCTGTTTAAACCTCCCAAAATAAGAATCGTCAGATGATTTAACAGAATAATCTTTATTCATAGAATCTGAACTGTTTAAACCTTCAATAACTTTACTCTCCAGATTATTTGTCATATATCAATAGTAACAAAAGGTATATTTAAACCTTTCTAAACTAAAAAAACTTAAAATTAATTTAATAAAGTTTAAATAAAAATAAAATTTATAAGGTTAACAATGAAAGAAGATAATAAAAATTGGTTTAATAGGAAAGATACGTTTAATTATTTAAATGAAGACCAAGAAAATAAAATAAGAATTAAAAAAGTAATTAATTTATTTCAAAAACAAAATTCCAAAAAAAGAGTGTTAGATTTAGGTTGTGGCGATGGGCAAATCTCTAAAAAAATAAAAGATTTAGGCTTTGATGTTTATGGGGTAGATTTAGTCAAAGGAAACTTAAACCTAGCTAGGAAAAAAGGAATTAAGACAAAATTAGGAGATTTAAATAAAAAAATACCTTTTAAGAATGATTCATTTGATATAGTATATGCTGGAGAAATAATAGAACATATCTATGATACAAGAAATATATTAAGCGAAATAAAAAGAGTACTAAAAAAAGAAGGAATTCTAATAATTACAACGCCCAACCTGGTTCATTTACCTGATAGAATCAATTTCATAAGAGGACAAACACCAGCCCAAATTAAACCCCTACATAAATATCTTTATTTACACATAAGACACTTTACTTTTAATTCACTAAAAGAAGTTTTAACATTTTATGGGTTTAAAATAGAAAAATTTCAAAGCACCATGGTTGTTTTTTTAAGAGATAAAAGAAATGAAAATATTGTTAAAATAAAGTCAGAACTACTAGCAAAGATAATTCCAACATATGGATGTTCTTTAATTGTTCAAGCTAAAAAAAATGAATTATAAAAAACCAGAAAAAATATTTTGGTGGATGAAACCAATTTGTAATTTAAATTGTAACCATTGTAATATTGGGAAATATACTGATTTAAATAAAAATAAAAAAAAATCTTTAAATAAAGAAAAAAAAGCAATAAGAAAAATTTCAAAATGGTTAAAAAAAGAATTTAAATTAGATTTTATTTTAGGAGAACCCTTATTGCATAAAAATTTGTTAAAACTAATAAAGTATGCTAAGTCAAAAGATGCATTAGTATCTATAACAACAAATGGAACTTTGATAACAAAAGAAAAAGCAAAAGAAATTATCGAGAGTGGTTTAGATTCAATATATATTTCATTAGATAGTTATAATACAAAGATCCATGATTCTTCTAGAGGTGTTGTTGGGACAAGAAATAAAGTCTTCGATGGAATAAAAAGTTTAAAAGAAATAAAAAAAGAATATAAAAGTAAAACCCCAAAGGTCTATATTAATTCAATAATTATGGGAGACAATTTAGATGAATTAGTAAAATTAGTTTATTGGGTCAAAAAAAATAAATTAAATGGAATAACTTTTCAGCCCATTGCAAACCCACAATTTTTCGGTCAAAGTAATAAAGGATATAACGAAAAATGGTTCAAGAAATCAAAATTATGGCCTAGCGATATAAAAATAAATATGTTTTTAAAAAAAATAATAAAATTAAAAAAAGAAGGTTATCCAATTAAAAATACCTTAAAAGATATAGAAAGATTCAAAAGATATTTCAAAGACCCAATAAAATATGGAATTAACGAAGATAATTCTCAAGAATATAAGTCTTTAATCTTAATGGAAAATGGAAGCTTAAAATTATGCCCTGCTGATAGAATTATTCTCGGAAATGTTTACAAGGACAGATTAGATAAAATATGGAAGTCTGAAAAAATACAAGAAGCCCGAATACACATTAAAAATTGTAAATCTCAATGCAAGATACTAGCTAATAATAACTAACTTTCTCCGAAAGATTAAACCAAAAATTAAACCCAATCTCCAAGAAACATCTGAAATCAAAACAAATATTGACTGGAATAAAGGCTTTCTCACAAAGTAAAAAAAAATATCCAATGGAAAAAGTAAATAACTTTTAACTGAAAAACAACCAAAATTAGAAAAATCACTAGAGTTAACTCTACCTTTATATAACAAAAAAATTTGAGTATTCCAATAAGAACGACTAAAAGTAACTCTTATCCAATCTAAAAAATTTGTTTTATGATAATGTTTAACTTTCACATCTTTTAAAAACCTTATTTTATAATTGTTTAGCTTCAATCTCAAATAAAATTCAAAATCTTCCATTTGAACCAATGAACTATTAAACATCAATTTTTTAACCAAAGAAGAGATTATTGCAAAATTTTTAGTATCTAAATAGTTAATATAAGGGCCGTCTAAATGATCTAATAATAAATCGTGGTTTGCTCTTTGTATTTGATGAGATAACTTATTCTTAAAAGCAATCTCTTCATTCCCCATAACAATAGATTCACCTTCGAATATAATTGGTTGTAACAGATTATTAATCCAATTAGATGGAACAACACAATCTGAATCTACCATCAGAATTATTTCTCCACTAGAAGATAAAATACCTTTGTTCCTAGCAGAACCTCTCCCTTTAATTGGTTCAAAGAAATATTTTAACTTTTTATTTTTAATCTCAAAAGATTTTATTATTTTTTTTGAATCATCATTTGAATTATTATCAACAACAATAACCTCATAGTTTGAATAATTTTGTTTCAAAATAGATTTTAAACAAGAGTTCAGTGTTTTTTCACTATTATAAACTGGAATAACTATTGAAACAAAGGGATTAGGGTTGTTCATTTTAAAATTTCAGTCTGATTATTTTTTTTTAATAATATTATTGAAGGTTTTGGGAAACTGAATTCATTTAATAAAGGAATGTTATATGCACCAACATTCTTGAATAAAATATAATCTCCTAAGATAAGTTTAGGTAAATACTGATTTTTAATTAAAATGTCGTTTTCTCTACAGGTATTTCCATAGATAGTTGTATTCAAGTATCCTTCTTTACTTAAATTTCTATTATTATTTAATATACTAAAAAGATAATTATTTTCGGTAATAAGAGGTAACATTGAAATGGAAGAGTCAGCTACAAAAGGATTAGCATTAACTATTTTTGTAATAAAGAATATACAATCGTCAATTAAAGATCTACCGAACTCAAACATTATTTTTATTTTTTTCTCTGGAAAGAATTTTAATAGTGTTTTAAAAATTTCATCAAAATAATTTTCTAAAGAGTAATTTTTAAAAGAATATGAATCAATATGCCTTACATTTTCAGAAGGAAAACTACCACCAAAATTCAAATACTCTATTGGGAAATTTAAATTTAATAACTTTAAAGCAATTTTAGATAATAATTCTGCTTGTTTTTTATATATAAAAGGAGGTAAATTATAACCCATATTATATCCCAAGTGCATATGTATCCCTGATAATATTAAACAACCTGATTTTTTTATCAATTTGCAAGCTTTTTCAATTTCACCTTTCTCTAAATTAAAACCAAATCGACTCTTCCCAAAAAATCTACTATTAATTCTAATTCCAACTTTAATTGTTTTATTTAATTCTTTTAAAATTGAAATAATTCTATCTAATTCATCAAAGTTGTCTATTTGAATTAAACTATCTTGGTTAATTGCAAATAAAATATCTTCTTTTAATTTCATTGGGCCATTAAAAATAATATTATTACTATTAAAACCATTTTTTTGGGCTAAATCAAATTCCCATCCAGAAACTACTTCAGCAAGAATTCTTTTAGATTTTATGATTTGAAGGATTTTTGGTAGATTATTAGTTTTAACAGAATAGGCGATATTAAAATCAAATCCAAATCTTTCTAAATAAGTTTCGATAAAATTAATTTTATCTAATAACTTCTCTTCAGAAATTAAAAAAAAGGGGGTAGGATATTTTAATAAAATATTTTGTATATTAAAATCATTCTTCAAATAAAAACTATTTTTTTTATTAGAGTTAAATAAGGGATTTTTAAAATATAATCTTTTTAAAATATTTCTCCTCAATATAAAACAAAAAGGATTTAGTTTATTCATATAATCTATTATTCTCTCAAGGATTTATATATTTTAGGGAAAAAAGTATTAAGAAATTTACCTATCAATCCAAAAGAATAATCAACTCTAGTTAAAAAATCTTTTTTAGAAGGTTTTAGAATTTTCTTAATAGGAGCTTTTTTAGGTTTTATTATAGAAAGACCGGCCCATAAATAATCAAAATTTAATATTTCAATATCTCTCTCCTTATGTAATTCTTTTATTAGTTTCTTCACACCAGGATAAATACCTGTATCATGAATAGTAATTATAAAATTTTTAGACATAAAAAGCTTATAAGTTTTATAATCAAAGGAAACACCTTCATAAGAGTGATCTGCATCAATGTGCAAATAATCTATCTTAATTTTGTTTTCCTCAAAATATTTGATTGCTTCTTTTGTTGTTTTAAAAAGAATTTTTATGTCAGGATAAAAGGTTCTAAAAAAAGAATTTTTATTTATATAATCCGGAGAACCATAACCTAATTCTGGGAGATTAGCATCAACTAAAATAGTCTTACTTTTATTTTTAATACCTAAATCTATTTGTGCTTGCCTCATTAGCCTAGGAACAAACCCTCCTCCAGATCCCAAACAAACAGAAACATTTGCTTTTAAAAGATGAACAAAAGAATAATATAAAATGCCAAAACCTAAATAATTTGAACCATCTGTTCCATGACCTTCTGAAAAAGCAGCATTTGTCAATATAATATATTCTAAAAATTTCTGATTTAATAAATTCTTTTCTTTTTTTAAACTTTTAATTGCTCTCCTCTTGATAAGATTAAACATTTTAAATTCGAGGGATATTTTCTAAATAAGATCTATTAGAGATAAGAACTTTTTTAGATTTTTTCTTAACCTCCTCTAAGTTTCTAGCTCCTAAATAAAAAAAGGACCTAAAAATACCTCCTTTTAATTGAGCTAAAATATTTGAGACACTTCCTTTATATGGGATATAATTTCCAATACCTTCTTCTAAAAAAGAATTATCCGCATCAAAATTATCTCTAAAAAATAGATAACGAAATGTTTTCTTTATAGAAGAGATAGGATTTTGAAAAAATAATTTCAAAAATTTTCTGAAATTAGACATAGTATATTTTTTAGGAGAATGATTATTCAAAGAATCTACTGCTTTTTTAGTACTCATACCCCAGCTATATTTATATTTTTTTTTATTCTTTATAACTAACTCTCCTGGAGATTCATCAGTTCCAGAAAAAAGACCTCCAATCATAACAGCATTTGCACCGAATGCAATCGCCTTAGTAATGTCTCCAGAATTTCTTATTCCCCCATCTAAAATAACAGGGATATTATATCTTCTAGCGACCTTAGAACAATCATCCAAAGCACTTAATTGAGGACGACCAATCCCTGTAACAATTCTAGTAGTACAATGAGAACCACCACCAATACCTATTCTAATACTATCAGCTCCAGCTTTAATAATATCCTTTACCGCCTCTGGTGTGATAATTGAAGAAACATTTAAATTAGTTGTAGGGTATTTTTTTTTAACTAATTTAATAAAATTTATAACTTCCCTTGTATGTGCATGAGGTACTTCTAATGAAATTAGATCTACACCTTCTTTTAAAAGTAAACCAATATTTTCTAATCCTCGTATAGATAAATCACTAACACCTATACCTACTTTTAAATTTAATTTTTTAACTTTTCTAATTTCATTAATTTGGTCACTTAAACTTTGAAAAGGATGAATAATTCCAAAGCCCCCTGCTTTTGCTAAAGAAATAGCCATATCTGAATTTGTAACTGCAGGCATTGGAGAAGAGATAATTGGTAAATCTAAAAAAAGATTTTTTGATATTCTTGTTTTTAAACTGATTTCTTTCTCTTCTTCATTTTGGGAGAAACTTGAAAAATTAGGTAATAATAAAATATCATCAAATGTAATTTCTCTGAAATTTGAAACAAAACCCATAAAAATAATTAAAGTAAGTTCTATTTAAATATTTCTCAAAAAGTCACCTCTGAAATAATATTTCAAATTTATCAATATGAATTGCTTTCATTCCCAATTCTTTAGCAGGAATTAAATCATGATATAAAGAATCCCCAATCATTAAATGTTTTTTAGGTTTTAATTTAGTTTTACTTAAAATATATTTAAAACTGTTTAAATCTGGCTTCAAAGAATTAGTATCTTCAATAGTAATAATATCATCAAAAAAAATTATTCTACCAAAATCATCACATTTAAATCCAATTTTTTTTAATGTTTTAAGGGTTATTTCTTTTGTTGAATTTGTCAAGACTATGTTTTTCTTAAATTTTAAAGAATTAACCCAATCAACAAGAGGTCTATTTCTAGAGAGATAAAGATATTTTTTAACAGAAGATTCAACTTCCCTAATTATCAAAATCTCATCTTTAATCCCCGTAATTAACATTGTAGTATTTAACCAATTATCAGATTTTAAAAAAGCGTTTCTAACATAAGAGGGATCTTTATTAGAATATTTAATAGAAAAACTAATATAACCTTCCTTAATTTTTTCTGAAACAAAATGAGATTTCCAAAGAGTGCCATCTACATCCCAAATTAAACATTTAACATTAATTAGAAAATATAATCTAAGAATTCTTTTTTTAAAAATAGAAAATAAATTTATTAATTTCATAAATCTAAGGGCTAATTAATATTAATATAACTATCTATAAAACGAAATCATTTATTTCTTTTTTGATTTGTTTAATAAAATTATCTACACTAAATTTTTTTGCTTGATTAATGCATGCCCCCCTATATTTATCAGGATTTTTATTTAATTCATCATCCACCTTATTAATTGCCTCTGTTAATTTTTCCTCATTAATATCATCTATCAAAACACCTGTTTTACCGTTAATAACAGTTTCTTTATATCCTCCTTCATTTCCTGCTACTACTGGTTTTCCAGCGGCCATAGCCTCAATAACACTTAATCCAAAATCTTCATTTTTTGAAGTAGCAATAAAGCCAGAACACTTAGAATAAATATCCGCTAGGTCCTTCTTGTTATATATACCTCCCATAAAGATTACATTTGAAGGAGCATCTTTTTTTAGTTTATTAAAATATTTTTTATTTTGTTTATTTGGTTCTCCAATAATCAAAAGTTTTTTGTTTTTTATTCTTTTAAAAGTTTTTAATTGAAGCTCTATTCTTTTATAAGGATCAATTCTCGTAACAGATAACCAATAATCCCTATTCGAAGAATAATAAAAATTTTGTAAGTCAATAGGGTGATAAATTACTTTTGAGTCCAGGTTATAATATTTCTTTACCCTTTCTTTTACTAAATTTGAAGGAACATTAATTTTATTTATATGCTTTACCCAAGACTGATCAAATTTAATTGTTAGAAATTTAAAAAATTGTAAAATAAAATTATATTTTGATGTTTCATAGTATCTTAAGTCATATAATCCCCTCGCAGGACTAAAACATATCCAAAGATTAGGAGAATAATACTTTGCAGCAGGGATAGTAAAACATCCACCAAAAATAAAAAAGTCATATTTCTCTTTTAATTTTAAGTTTGAAAATTTAAATAAGCAAAATAGTTGTTTTAGGTAATCTAGTTTCGGTATTTTACCTATGGATATAATCTTTACTTTTGAAAAACCTAATTTATTTATTTTGTCTTGATTAATATTAGTAGTAATAATTGTTGCATTTATTTTTTTGGCTAAATGAAGTAGCACTAATTCAGCGCCTCCTATTTCATCAAAATAATGGTGAAAAATTGCAATTTTCATATTTCTATTTCTTTTTTGATTTGTTTAATAAAATTATCTACACTAAACTTTTTTGCTTGATTAATACAAGCCTTTCTATATTTATCAGGATTTTTATCTAATTCATCATCTACCTTACTAATCGCTCCTGCTAAATTTTCTTCGTTAATGTCATCTATCAAAATACCTGTTTTACCATTAATAACAGTTTCTTTATATCCTCCTTCGTTTCCTGCTATTACTGGTTTTCCAGCAGCCATAGCCTCAACAGGGGTCATCCCGAAATCTTCATCTTTTGCAGTAGTAATAAATCCCCTACAATTTGCATAAAACTCTTTTAGTTTTTTATTGTCTATTTTATCAAAATTTATTAATTCAACATTATCTGGCTTAATAGAATCAAGGAATTTTCTATATTCCATAAAACCTCTAGATTTTTCTGAAGAGCCTATAATAATTAATTTTTTATCTGACATTAAAGCAAATGCTCTCATTTGAAGTTCAACTCTTTTATGAGCCGTGAGCCGATTTACAGAAAGCCAATAATCACCATTGTTAAAGGAAGGATAATTATCACAATCAACTGGAGGAAAAATTATGGTTGCATCACTCTTTAAATATTTTCTAATTCTATTTTGTGTATTCTTTGAATTGCAAACTTTTATTTGGACATGTTTAAAATAGGATTTATATAAACATCTGATATATGTAGTCCATATTTGATAAATAGGTTTCATCCAAAACTTCAGAGATTTACGAACATAATTTCTAAAAGCCCATATTTCATTAAGAGGAGAATGAAAATATTCTAAATTTGGTTTATTATTAACTGCTCCAGAAATCGCCCAATCCCCACCAATAATAAAAAAATCATATTTCCCAGTCAAATTTAATTTTCTAAATTTCATAAAAGCTAATTGTTGTCTGTACGGCGCCTCTATAGGTATTTTTCCAATAGACTTAATTCTAGGGATAATATCTTCAAAACCCATCTTTTTTATAACATCGAAATTAATATTAGTTGTATAAATATCTGCGTTTAATCCTCTAGCTAATTGTAAACAAACAATTTCAGCACCACCAACGTTGTCTAAATAATTATGAAAAATAGCTATTCTCATATCTAAGTAAAAAAAAAGATCTATATAAATATAATCAAAATTTTCATTTTTTAATTCCCAAAATACTTAACATAAAAGAAGAAGATATTGTTTGTATACCTAAAATTATTAAAGTAAATGCGAGGATAGTATTTTTTGTTTCAGTCAATCCAAAAGATTTGAACCCCTTTATCCAATAAAAAAAGATGAACGAATAAATAATTAAACCAGCTAGGATTAAAAAAATTCCGACAATACTTGCACTTTCAATGGAAATAAATTTATAATATTTATTTAAAATAGGCTTATCATTTAAGTGGTTTATAGAATATGTTTTTGCAAATAAAGAAAAAATCATTAGTTGATATCCTGAAATTAAAAAAAGTGAAGATAAAAATAAAGGATGATAGAAAAGAACTATTCCAAATAAATAAGGGTTGTTTAAATAGACCCATAAGAAAGAAAAAAAGCCAATTAAAAATAAAATTAAACCAGGTATGAAAAAAAGAAAAAAAGGAGAGTATAGTAACATAAATCTTAAATGACGCCACCCATCTCTAAAAGATTTTAATTTAGAATCCCCAAGCCTACAATAATAATTAGTTGGGATTTCTTTGATTTTAAGATTATTCCTAGCTGCTTTAATAACCATTTCAGATGCAAATTCCATTCCTTTTGTTTGTAGATTTAATTTTTTTAAAGAAGATTTTTTGATTGCTCTAATACCACAATGTGCATCTCGAACTTTAGTTTTAAAAAAAAATCTTAATAGCCCTGATAATATAGGATTACCAATATATTTATGAGACCAAGGCATACATTTTTTATCCATTTTACCCTTAAATCTATCTCCTATAACAAAGTCGTAACCTTTGTCTAAATAAGAAATAAATAAAGGTATATCATTAAAATCATAAGTTCCATCAGCATCCAACATCATAATATATTCTCCCTTTGAATGTTTTATTCCTTCAAGATAAGCATTACCATAACCTTCTTTATCATGTTTAACTAAAACAACTTTGTGTCTTTTTGCAATTTCAGGAGAAGAATCTACAGAGGAATCAGAAACAATTATTTCAGCTGAAAGATTATTTTTCTTTATTACCTCTTTTACATTGCTTAAACAAAAGTCTAGTGCTTTTTCCTCATTACGACAAGGAAGAATGATAGATATTAAAGTTTTATTTTTAAGACCCATAACCTAAAAAAAGATTTAAACTATATAAAGATATATTATTTTAGGATATCAAAATGAAAAAATTCAGGGAAAATATTAAAAAAAGAATTAAAAAATCTTCCAAATTAATTCTTTTAATTACAAATACTATTCTTTTAACTATTGTATATTTCCTGGGGATAGGAATCACTTTTTTGATTGGGAAACTGACTAGAAAAAAACTCTTTAATTTAGATTTAAATAAGGATGAGAAAACATATTGGGAAAAAATAAAGGAGGAAAAGAAATCTTTAGAAGATTTTTATAACCCTTTTTAAAATGTATATTTTAGGTATAAGTTGTTATTATCATGATTCATCTGCAGCATTAATAAAAGATGGAAAATTAATAGTTGCAATACAAGAAGAAAGAATAACTAGGATAAAACATGATAATTCTTTTCCGATAAATTCAATAAAATACTGTTTGGAAAGTCAAAATATCCAAATAGGAGAAATAGATTATATTGCTTATTATGAAAAACCTTTTTTGAAATTTGAAAGAATAATATATCAACATTTAGAAACATTTCCAAAAAGTTATAAATTATTTATAACTACAATGCCTAAAATTTTAAGTGAAAAAATAAGAATTGAAAAAATAATAAGAAAAAAATTAAAATTTAAAAAAGATATTTTTTTTATTGACCATCACCTTTCACATTCTGCATCTTTTTTAATAAGTCCTTTCAAAAAAGCCGCCATTCTTAATTTAGATGGTGTGGGAGAATGGAACACTACAACATATGGAATTGGGGAAGAAAATAAAATAGAATTAATAAAAAAAATAAATTTTCCCCATTCATTAGGATTATTCTATTCTACAATAACAGCATATTTAGGATTTAGTGTAAATAATTCTGAGTACAAAGTTATGGGACTATCCGCATATGGGGATCGTAATATTAAAACAAATAGATATTATAAAAGATTTAAAAAGATAATAGATATAAAGGAAGATGGCAGTTATAGATTAGATTTAGATTATTTCTCTTATATTCACAGTTCAAAAATGCCCTCTAAAAAAATGTGTGAATTATTAGAAGGACCCGTTAGAAAACCAAATGAACAAATTAAAAAAAGACACAAAGATATCGCAGCAGCACTCCAATTAATATTAGAAGAGATAATAATTAAAATATTAAATTACCTTTATAACGAAACTAAAATAAAATATGTTGTAATTTCTGGGGGTATTGGATTAAACAGTTTAATCAATGGAAAAATATTAAAAAAAACACCTTTTCAAAAAATATGGATTTCTCCAGACCCAGGTGATGGAGGCTCCAGTATTGGAGCTGCATTTTATTTATATAATACATTACTTAACAACAAAAGAGTGTTTAAATTTAATAATATATATTTAGGACCTAAATATTCTTCAAAAGAAATAAAAGATTTCTTAGAAGAGAATAAAATAAGATATATGCATTTCAAAAAAGAAGAAGCATTAATTAACAAAACTATAGAATTAATTTTAAAGAATAAAATAATCGGTTGGTTTCAAGGGAAAATGGAATGGGGTCCAAGAGCATTAGGCGCAAGAAGTATATTGTCAAATCCATGTAATCCTTCTGCAAAAAGATTACTTAATCTGAAAGTAAAACATAGAGAGAAATTTAGGCCTTTTGCACCGACTATTTTAAGAGAAGAAATGAAAAAATATTTTATTTGTGATAAAAATATGCCCATCATAACAAACTATATGTTAATAGTCTATAGAATAAAAGATAAATGGATTAAATTAATACCATCTGTAGTTCACATAGATAAAACAGGGAGACCTCAAACAATTTCTAAAAACCAGAATAAAAGGTACTATAAATTAATAGAAAAATTTAAAGAAGCTACAAAAATTCCATTATTAATTAATACTTCTTTTAATATCAGGGGGGAACCTATTGTCTGTAGCCCTTATGACGCATATCGTTGTATGATGGGAACAGGAATAGACTATTTGATTATGGACAAATATTTAGTCGAAAAAAAGAGTAATTTAAGGGACAAATGGGAGTGTTTTATCGATGAAAAGGATTAAGAAAAAATTTATATTAGGTATTCTAATCTTTATTTTAATTTGTTTATTAACTGAAATTAAACTAAAAGAAAACTTTTATTCAAAATATAATTTAATTGAAAAAAGAATGAATGAAATAAAAATAGAATCTTTATATATTAAGTCTGAGAATAAAGAATTACTTTATGAGTTAAATCCGAATATACTCCCATCAAATTATAACAAAAAAGAAGAAGTTTATAGAATTATAATCATAGGAGATTCTATAGCAAGAGGACAAGGTTTAGATAAGGAATTAAATAGCTCTTTTGGGAAGTTATTAGAAACAAAATTAAACTTAAATAAAGAAAATAAAATATATGAAGTAATTATTTTAGCAATTTCAGGATATTCTACATCTCAGGAGATAATATTATTGGAAAAAGAAGCATTAAAGTATAAGCCAGATTTAATTTTATGGAGTTATGTATTAAATGATCCTGCAAACCCAAAGTATCACGATGGAAATGGAGAATTAGGTTTTTATTTTAATAGACCTAAAATTTTTATAATTGAAGAAATTGAGAAGAGACTCTTCTTATTTAATGAAAAGAGAATTATAAATGAAAAAAAGTGTGATAAAGAGTATCACAAATTAATTCACTGTGTTTATTGGAATAATTTAAAAAAGAATATAAAAAGAATTGCAGATATTTCCAAAAAAGAAAAAATAGAAATAATCTTTTTAATTCACCCAGTTTTTGAGGAAGATAATGATTTCCCAAATTATTCATTAAAAAATCTCCATGAGGAAATAAAAAAAGAAATGAAAGAAAATAATCTTTTAGTTTTAGATATTTTAGATATATATAAAGATCATACCAAAATAGAAATAAGGATTAATAATAAAGACCCTTGGCATCCAAATGAAAAAGGTCATGAAATTATTGCAGATTATATATATTCTTTTTTAAATAAAGAATATAAATTATTTTAAATAAAAATAATTTTAATAGATTAAATATGAATCAAAAAATAAAGAAGTTTTGGGACTTAAGTTTTTATTTAGCAAAATCTGGATTTAAATTAAGAAATGAAGGAAGCTATCTAGGGATAGTATGGTATTTATTAAACCCTATTTTATTTTTCTGTTTATTATTTATAGTTTTTTCTCAAAGCTTAGGCTCTGAAATCGAAAACTATGCTATTTATTTATTTATTGGAATAATCATGTTTAATTATTTCCAGTCAATAACTATAGAATCAACAGAATTAATTAAAAACAATAGAGGTCTATTTAAATCTATTAATTTCTCCAAATCAGCTTTTATTTTAGGAAATACCTTAAAATTTTTATTTTCTCATTTATTAGAATTTTTAGTTTTAATCTTATTTGCATCTATTATAAAAGAAAATATCTCAAATGTCTTGACATATCCATTAATACTGATTTTTTTTACTTTGTTCACCCTAGGAATTTCGTTATTATTAAGTTCTATATGTATCTTCTTTGTAGACACAAAAAATATCTGGATTTTTATATCTAAATTAATATGGTTTGGAACACCAATATTTTATAGAATTAAAGAAGGAACATTAATTTATAAGGTAAATTTATTAAATCCTTTATATTATTTTATTGAAATAACTAGAGAAATAATAATTTATAATAGATTACCAAATTTGCAAATAATTTCCATTGGTATATTATTTAGTATCTCAACACTAATCTTAGGACTCATTATCTTTGAAAAACTTAAATATAAAATAATGGAAAGGATTTAGACATGGAAAGAATGATTATAAAAAATATTTCTAAAGAATTTAAGAAGGAAAAATATTCCAAGCCTATTCTAAAAACAATATTAAATCTGAACCTCTTAAAATTTAAAAAAGAATCTACTAAAGTATTAAGAGATATTTCATTTAAGATAAATTCTAATGAGATAGTTGGACTTATAGGAAAAAATGGATCAGGAAAGAGCACGCTATTAAGAATCATCTCAGGAATATATAAGCAAGATAAAGGTAAGATAAAAATAAATGGAAAAATAATCTCTATGATTAATTTATACACTGGACTTCAAGATATGCTAACAATGAAAGAAAATATTTATTTATTAGGAATTCTATTTGGATTGAGTAAAAAAGAGATTAAAAATAGAATAAAGGAGATAATCAAATTTTCTGAATTAGAAGAATATGTTAATACCAAATTATATAAATTCTCCAATGGAATGTTACAAAGAATCGCGTTTTCAACAGCAATTTATTGTAACCCAAAAATATTATTGTTAGATGAAGTTTTTGAAATTGGAGATGAAAAGTTTAGAAAAAAAAGTATTAGAAAAATGAAACAGCTTGTTAAGGAAGGTATAAGTATTATCTTAGTAAGTCATGATTTAGAAATGATTGAAAAATATTGTAATAAAGTTATTTGGATAGAGGATGGAGTCATAAAAGAAGAAGGAAACCCCAAAGATACAATTAAGAAATATTTAACAGTCCACGGCGAATAGAATATACTTCTATTTCTTTATTTGAATAGATTTTTTTAAAAAAAGAATCGTAAATCTGTGAATTATTCATAGGTTCTTGAGGAAAACTCAACATTAAAATATAGTCTTCCTTCATTCTTCTAGTTATTACAAAATAATCAACATCCAAAAAAGAAAAGGATTCTCTAATATTTGAAGTATTATTATCATAAAAAAGAGTATTTATAAAAAAAGAATTATCCGAAAAACCTGTAACATTATAATATCCTTCTTCAATTAAAAGGCTAATAAATCTTTCATCACTTAAAATTTTTCCATCTAAATTTTGAATAACCCATTTTATACCAGATATTTCTTCTTCATCATACTTAAAAAAAGAGCTCCTCTCTATATTTTCAAAATAACCTGTAATCAAAAAGAATGAAATTAAAAGTGTCGCAAATATAGAAAAATATTTTTTAGGTATATTTAAAATCAAAAAGGTGAGAAAAAAAAGATATGAAAAACCTCTTTGTTCATAGTTTACTAAACAAAATGATAAAAAAACAAAAAATGCAGGAATTAAAATAAAAAAAAGATTCTTATCATAGCTAAAGAATAAATATTTATTTTTCTTTTTAAGAAAAAGGATTTGAACAAAGAAAAGGAAAATAAATAATAAAAATAATAAATTTTGCCAATTTAAAGCACTTATATTCATAAATTTAAACTTATTTTGATAAGGATAAAGAGGTTTAGATATAAAAGATAAATTAGAGCTTATAGAACTAAAATAAGAAGAATCATATAAAGATAAAATTGAAGAAGTAGTATCGCTTGCATGTTTAATTAAAGAATTCCCTGCAAAAAGGATAAAAAACAAAATTAAAAGAACAAGAATAAATAAAAATTCTTGAAATTTTTTATCTTTTATTATTTTTTTAAATGCAGTTTTGACATTCCTTATTTCAGAATTTAGAATATTGGAAATTATTAAAGAAAATAAAAAGCCTAAACAAGTTAAGATTAAAACTATTGAAGCAGTATAATAACTTAAAGATAACGGAATTATAATTAATAAAGTTAAATAAAAAAAAGGTTTTTCTTTAGTTAAATATAAAATAAATAAACTTATTAGACCAATATAAGAAGTTCTCCATCCAAAAAAAGAAAAAGTGTTAAACCAAATTTCTATAGGTCCAAGAGAAGCAAGAATAAATGAGCCTAATAAAGCTAAATTATTTTTTTTTGTATAGATAAAAATAAGCTTATAAGTAAAAAAAGAAAGAAGGAAAACAGATATAAACGTAGTAAAGAACTTACTAAATCCTATTAAAGAATAAAAATAATTTGCAAGATCTCCTGCAATTAGGGTTGAATGATCAAATAACATCCCAGTATAAAAACCAACATTAGGGATAGAAAGATTAAAACCCTGTATAAAAAAATTTTCTATAATTATCTTATCAATATGGCTCGTAATTCCATCACCCCATTTAAAAGAAGAAATTCTGAAAAACCATCTCCAGCATATCCCCAAGATAGAAAATAGAAAATGGAAATGAAAAGAAGGATCATAATAAATAGATAAAGTTTTTCTCTTAAAAAGAATAATAATTAAAAGGAAAACCTGAACAAATGAAAGGGAAAAAATAATATTAATAAAATTGAACAATTTAAATTGGACTAATAAAAAACAAATCAGAGTAATTATAAAAATAGAAGAAATACTAGTATAAACAATGCATTCACTTAAAGATAGTTTTTTATAAAATAGATAAACTAATAAAAAACCAGACATAAAAAAAAATAAAGTTCCAAAAAGAAGAATTAAGAATATCATAGATAAAATAAACTAATAAGATTTAAAAGATTAATTATATAAACAAAAGATTTTTATCTTCTAAGTTTGTTGAAAAAGAATGAACAATAAAAGTTTTTTAAAACAAATATGGGGCTTTTTAAAAGAAAGAAAGGCATGGTGGTTGATACCACTAATAATTATCTTAATAATTGCAGGCTTATTAATCTACATAGGTCAAAGTTCTGCAATTAGTCCTTTTATTTACACCTTAGTATAATAGTTTTTAGACAAATAAGAAACATCATAAACATAAGGTCCTACAGGATATATTAATTTAAATTCTTCACATAAAATTAATCTCGTAGATAAAACATAATCTAAATGATAATATTTAATTACAGAGTCTTTTAAATTACAATCATCTATTGAATAAAAAGAGTCTACTGTCTGCCTTCTTTCAGGATGATAGAAATACCATGTACTAACAGGCTCTTGACCCGCAAACGACTTAATAAAAGGAGATAAATGATTCAATGGAACAATAATATTCCCAGAGTCTATTTTAGATAAGAATCTCAATACATCATATTCATTTTTATTCAAATTAATAAAAGAATTAAAGTTTATTTTTTCAGAAATGGAAGAAGAATAAGATAAAAATAAAGAAATAGATAAAATTAAGATAAGAATCATAATTATAAATAATTTACTAATTTTCTTTTGGTTTAAAAAATCAAGTATCGTTCTAAAGATAAAAAAAAGCCCAAAAGCACTAAATAAAGGGAGAAAAATTAAAAAATAAAAGTAGATTCTTTGGGCTGGGCCAAATAAAGAAAAAGAAAAAAGATTAAAGCATATAATGATTAGAAATAAAGAGAAAACCAGTAAAATATAAGGGTAATATTTCTTTTTTCTTTTCAAAAATAAATAAAAAATTCCAATAAGAGATAAAAAAAAATTAAAGGGTGAATAAAGTTTAGTGAATTTTATTTTTTTAAGAGTTTCAATACTAGCCCAGTCTTTCTGAAAATAGATTAAATTTAAAATAAAATCAAATTTAAAATAACCTTTTATTAAAAGAATATAAAAGAATAAAGCAACTAAAGGTATCACTAAAAAAATTGAGAAAAATTTCTTTTCTTTTATTATAAAGGGCTTATATTTGAAAAGTTGGAATACCATAAGAGGTATAAAAAATACAATTGAAGCAGGATGAAAAAATAATAAAAGCATCATAAATAAAAAACTATAGAAAAGAAATTTTTTATTTTCAGTTCTTAATCCTTCAAAAAACAAATAAATATAGATAAAGATAAATGGAATTGAAAATGCTAATGGTGTAAAAAAAGACATTCCTAAAAAAAGATTATCTATTCCTATAGAACCAAAAAAGATAAGTGTAAATAAAGAAACAAAATAATTCTTCTCTGTCAAATTAAAAGTAACTAAAAAAATAATTATTGAAGTAATAAACATCCAAATAAGAGATAAAAGTGGGTAAATCTTAATTAAATCAAAAAAAAGGTCTAAGAAAAATAAAAAAAAGTGAAAACCAATTTCTAAACCACTTAAAGAATTAAATTCATAACTACCACTTCTAAGATGTTTTGCTTGGTTTAAATGAAATAACTCATCATTATGTAATGGAAACCCTCTATTAATTGAGTCCTGAAAGAAATAAGGTAAAATATTAGATAAAGATAATAAAATTATTACCATAAATAATAACGTTAATTCTGACTTCTTTAAAGGAAAAAGTTTTTTTAAAGATATAACCATAAAACCAAAAATAGAATAAAATTTATAAGGTTAATTATCAAAAGCCTGCAGAGGGATTCTAACCCCCGACCCTCTGCTTACAAGGCAGATGCTCTAACATCTGAGCTATGCAGGCATAAAATCTAGATTCAAAGGTTATTTTTAAAGTTTATTATTATAATCAAATGATCCTGCCAAGAATCGGACTTGGACCTCATCGAAGTCAGCGATGTGTTCTACCATTAGACTACAGGATCATAATTTAAAGTAGTCAAATCATTTTTAAATAGTTTATCTAAAAGTATTTAAACTTCTCTTTAATAAAAATAATATGGTGTTTGCAGAAACTTTTTTGACAACAATGTTATTACCATTTTTACTTGTCTTTGTAGTAATTTTTGCAATTTTAGAAAAATCAAAAGTTTTTGGCGATGGTAAACATCAAATAAATTCTTTAATATCTCTTTTAATAGGTTTAATTTTAATTACATTTCCAGGACCTAGAGATATAGTTGTAGAGTTTATGCCCTGGTTAGCAGTTGGCGTCACAGCTTTATTGTTGTTCATGATATTATTTGGATTTGTTTATGGAGATTTATCAAATGGTTTGCCAAACAAATTAAAAATAGGAATAGGAATACTAGTAGGAATATTTGTTATAGGAGTTATTTTAAGTGTGACAAATTTATATGATAAAATCTCCAGTTGGTTTAGTAGTATAGGAAACAATTCCTTCTTAAATTTCTTTTTTTTAATTGTAGTAATTGGTTTAATCATTTGGGTAATAATTAGTAGCAAAAAAACGAATAATAAAAAAGAAAATTGAGAATAGTAAGCTTTAAATAATTATTAAGAGTACTTATTTTAAGAGGTGACAAGTGGTAAATCAAATTATCGTAGATTATTTAAATTCTTATAAAGATAAATACCCTCTTGAAGGATTAAAAAAAGAGATAGTTTCTAAGGGTTATAGTGAAGAGGATTTTAATGAAGCTCTAACATTTGTAACTGGCTCAAAATCTGATGAAAATTTTGGAAAGGATTTGGAAAAAATAGGAAAATGGAAAGTCCCAGAACAAAATCTTAATAAAAAAGGAAAACCTAAGAAAACAAAGAAAAAATTATCTAAAGCAAAAGTAATATTACTAGTATTTTTTGTGCTACTATTACTTAGTATTTTTGGAATTATTGCCTTAAATTATATAGGAATACCTTTCTTCAATTTTAACATATTTGATTACCTAATTTAATAAAAATTATATTCAAACAAATAGAAATATATTTAAATAAAGACTAATAAAAATAAGTATGTTAAACATAAAAAAAATAGGAGATGTTATCGATAAACAAGTATATATTGATAATGGAGAATTTTTTGGTAAAGTAGATGAATTAACAGTTACAGAGAATAGAATTGATGGTTGGAGAATTGTTGCAAAAGATGCAGAAATAATTAGCTTACTTGCTGGTGCAAGAGGCATCGTAGTTCCTCAGCAATTTGTAAAAGCAATTGGAGATATTGTAATTATTAGTAAAAATGCAATCCCTTTGGATAGAAGAGAAAATTTACCTCTTGAAGAAGAACTTCTTTAAAAATATTAATAAACCCTTTTAACATTTTTTCTAAATGGATGAAATATCTTTAAAACCTCGAGATTATCAAATAAATATTCTAAATACTGCTAAAGAAAAGAATACACTAGTAATACTTCCTACAGGAACAGGAAAGACACTAATCGCGATTATGTTGGCAGTTGAAAGATTCAAGAAATATCCATTACAAAAAATACTAATCCTAGCACCAACTAAACCATTAATAGAACAACATATTAATTCTTTCGAAAACATTTTACCTAGTAATTGGGCAGATATGCAATTGTTTACTGGAAAAACTAAATCAGATCTAAGAAAAAAGATATGGAAAACTGCGGAATTTATTTTTTCAACACCTCAATGTATCGCAAATGATCTTAAAAAAAAGCTATATGACTTAGAAGAAGTATCTCTCTTAATTGTCGACGAGGCCCATAGATGTATGAAAAATTATGCATATAATGTTGTTACTAAAATCTATAAAATACAAGCTCAAAATCCAAGAATATTAGCTTTAACAGCCTCACCCGGAGGAGATAAAAAAACAATAAAAGAAGTATGTGATAATTTAGCAATAGAATCTGTAGAAATAAGAACTAGAGATTCTCCTGATGTAAAAAAATATCTCCAAGAACTTAATTTCGAAAAAATAGAAGTTAATTTCCCAAAAGAGTTTTTAGAAATAAAAATATTATTAGAAGAAATATATTATGAAAAGATAAGACAATTAAAAGAAAGAAAACTAGTATTCGGGCCGATAAACAAAATTCAAATATTAAAATTACAATCAAGATTAATGCAAGAATTAAAAAGATCAAAAGATGGAAACAAAATGCAAGGTGTTTCTCTCTGTGCTCAGGCATTAAAAATTTCGCATGCAATTGATTTAATTGAAACCCAGACACTAACTTCTTTTATAGAATATATGAAAGGTTTATTTAAACAGTCGTCAGAAAAACAATCAAGAGCAGTTCAACAAATAACAAAAGATCCAAGATTTACAAAAGCTTATTCTCTAAGTTTAATAATCTCAGAAGAACATCCGAAGTTAGAAGAATTAAAAAAACAAATAAAAGAAAAGATTAATCAAAACAAGAAGTCAAAAATAATTGTATTTGCCCAGTTTAGAGAAACAGTAAATAAGATTAATCTAGAACTAAATAAAATAGAAAATATAAAGTCAGGAATCTTTGTCGGACAAGCAATTAAACAAAATTCTTATGGAGAATCAACAGGCCTAAAACAAAAAGAACAAAAAAAGATTATTGAAGATTTTAAAGAAGGTAAATTAAATGTATTAATCTCAACATCTATTGGAGAAGAAGGTTTAGATATCCCTGAAGTTTCAATGGTAATATTTTACGAGCCAGTTCCTTCAGCAATTAGAAAGATTCAAAGAGCAGGAAGAACTGCAAGATTAAAACCAGGAGAATTAAAAATTTTAGTTACGAAAAATACAAAAGACCAAATTTATCATTATGCCTCATTTCACAAAGAAAAAAGAATGCATAGTGCAATTGAAGAAATACAAAAAGAAATTTCTAACAAAGAAAAACAAGCACAAAAAACCTTATTTTAATTATCCAGAATTATTTATTACTTTTTTAAATCCAAAGAGTTTTTTCTTAAATGATAGAAGATATTTTTAGCAGTTCGAAAATAAGAAAAATAAAACCAACCTATACTTCAAAAATAATAATAGATACTAGAGAAAAAAATTCTCTTGTTCCAACATATCTTATCAAAGAAGGAATACCTTATCAAAAAGAAAAATTAGAAATTGGTGATTATTTAATTTCAGATTTAATAATTGAAAGGAAAACCTTTAATGATTTTTTATCTTCCTTTTATTCAAAAAGACTGATTAATCAATTAACAAATATTAAAAAATATCCAAGGAAAATATTGATTCTAGAGGGAGATTATAATAATTTAAGCCAAGAAAAAATAAAAATTATTAAGGGATTAATTTTGTCAATTAATGTTAAATTCCAAATACCGATTCTTTATTCATCAAATGAATTAGAGACTTCAAAAATTTTAATAAAAATACTAACTAAAACAAAAAAACAATATTCTATTCGTATCTTGAAGAATAGAAAAACATTACAAGAAAAAAAAGAATATATTTTACAAGGCTTTCAAAATATAGGGATTAAAAAATCAAAAGAGCTAATTAAGAAATTTAAAACAATTAAAAATATAATAAATCAAAAGCAAGAAAATTTAGAAAAAATTTTAGATGAAAAAACTACAAAGGAATTTTTAGAGATAATAAATAATTAAGCCAAATAATAACTTGCAAAATCTAAATTAGAACATAATTTTTTGATATCTTCTATTTTGACTTTAGAAACATTAGTTTCATAATTATAATAATTCTCGGCATTAGAACTAAGTTCTTCCATAATTAAATTAATTGCAACCTCATTTAAGTCAGAACGAACTTTTTTACTTCCAATTAATTGAATTTTCGCATCCTCTAATTCTCTTTCGCTAATAAACTCCATTTTTTTAAATTCTTCTTTAAAAATTCCAAAAACTTCTTCAATATTTTTTTTATCGCACCCAGCCCAAATAACCATATAACCATAATTTCTTCCCAAATCTAATTCAGATTTTACTCCATATACTAAACCTTTTTTTTCTCTAACCTCGCTAAATAATTTACTACTCATACCAACACCCAAGATCATATTAAAAATTTCTGCAGAATATCTTAAATCATCTAAAAAAGAAGGAAAATGAATCCCTAAACAAAGGTTTGATTGAGATAAATTAATCCTAGTCTCAAAATTGTTCAACGTTCTCTTTTCAATTGAAATTTTTTTTAATGGTTTAATTTCTCTTTCAATTAAAGAAATATATTTATTTGAGATATCAATTACTTCTTCAAATTTATTTCCTCCAACAACACAAAGAATACATTTTTCAGGACAATAAACACTTCTATGTTTCTCTAATAGTTTCTCTCTGTCCATTTTTATCAAACTTTCTTCACTTCCTGCAATAAACAAACCATGAGGTTCAAAAAACAAATTCTCTTTAATCTTTTTATAACTCTGTGCTCGAGGATTATCATAGTACATCTTTATCTCTTCTAAAATTACATTTCTTTCTTTTTCTATCTCTTCTTCTGGAAAAATAGGATTAAAAAAAATATCACTTAAAACATCAATTGCAATTTCTAAGAATTCATTTGGTATCTTAACATAATATGCAGTCATTTCTTCATGTGTAAAAGCATTTAATTCTCCCCCATATTTCTCTAAAGTTTTGGCTATTTCTGCACTATTTCTTTTTTCTGTACCCTTAAAACATAAATGTTCTATAAAGTGGGCAATACCCTTCTCTTCTTTTTCTTCATACATTGCACCAAAAGGTACTGCAAACATAATAGTTGAAACATCACTCTCTCTTTCTTCACAAATAACTCTTAAACCATTCTTCAACTTACCCTTATTAAATATAACCATCATTCTATAAAAAAAATTAAGTTTTTAATAATTTGGGTTTTAAAATTAAAAAACGTTCCCCATACATATTAAAATTCTTTAAAATTTCAAATTCTGAATTAATAAATTCTAATAATTTTTTTCTTTTCGTCCTAAAACGATTTTTACCACTAATACTTTCCAAAGAATAACTAATTATAAGAACATCATTTTCTTTCATAAATGATTTTAAGTGATTTAAAAAATCTAATGAAAAATTCTTTTTTAATCCATCAAGAGCATCCAAAATTTGAAAACAAAAAACACATATATTTTTATCCTTCTTAAAAAAATAATCTGTTCCTTCAAAATCAAAAAGATTCTTATAAAAACATGTGCAGTTATTTAATTTCATTTTATCAAAGAAAGTATTAGTATTTCTTATAATATCAATGCTAACATCAAAGCAAATATATTCAATATTTTTTAAAATTTTCTGAAGATAAGGATAACTAAAACCATTAACTCCACAACCAAAATCTAAAACACGATCAAAACCCTTAAATTCAAAATCAAATAGTTTTGTATAAAATAAATTATAATCCCTCTTTGAACTTGAAAGATGGGATTTTAACATTAAGTCAAAATTCAAAATATTTCTAGGCTTAACAATCCTATTTGTCAAAAAAATACCAAAATATTTTCTTAATTTTTCTCTTGATCTTTTAATAATTTCAGATTCGTCGTCTAAATTCTTAAATTCACTCAAAACAACCTCGACAATTTCATTAGGTAAATTCTTAAATTCCTTTTTTTCTTTAATTTCTGAGATGATATCCATAAACAAATAAAAACAAGGAAGATTTTAAATATTTTTGCTTAATTTTATTTTCCTCACACAGGAATTCTCAGAATCACAGAAGTCTTGAAAACTTTCAACAACTAATTTTTGATTAAATAAAGGGCAATTTAAAACAAAACTCTCAAACTCTCCACCTTCTCCAATTATACTCACTCCATATTTTTTGTTTAATTCTTTAAATTTTTTAACAAAAATTTCATCAATTTTAATGCCTAAAAAAGATTTATCTAATGGATATGCAAAAACCCCTACAAGAATAACTTCAAAATTATTTTTAATTAAACCTTTCAACAATTTTTCCTCTTTCATCTGCCATAAAGGATTAAATAATTTTAAATCTAAATCATCACAAATTTTTTTAATTCTACTAAATTGATAAACAGAATAAACAGCACCAGAAATAATTGCATCTAGAGAATATTTTCGCTTAACATTTCTTAAAATATTATATAAGTCACTTAATTCCTCCTCTTTATTTCCTTTTGTTTTTTTTATAACCAGAGGCAGATTCATACTCTTTGCCTGAAATTTAGTTAAACTAATATTTGGAGTATGAAACATGTAACTTTCCTTATTTTCACTAAACAAACTAATCAAACAACAAATTTCAAAACCCTTTTTTTTAGCAATAAATGCAGAAAAAACAGAATCTTTTCCTCCACTAAATAATACTCCAACTTTCATAAATAAAAATATAAAAAGAGATTTAATTAATTTACCTATCTAAAGGATGTTCTTTGATATTTCTTAGGAGATTGTAAAAAATTATTTTTATTGTTCATTAAAACAGGTTCAGTTATTTTTTTATCACTAGAAATATCCTTCTTTTTCTCTTTTACAATTCCTTTTGGCATAACTGGATCAAATTTATTTGGTTTAGGTTTTTTGAAAATAAAAAAAATTAAGAAAATCAAAAAGATTATTCCTAAAATTCCTAAACCTATAGATAAATAAAATTCATTAGTATAAAAAAATCCTTCCATAATAAACTATTCAAATAAATTTATTTAAATCTTTTGAAAACTAAAGAAAAATAATTAAAAGAGAGACTCCTTAATTTAGCATGGCATCAACTAATCAATCACCTTTTTATCAAAGAGCTGAAGAAGATTTTCTAAAAGCTACAACCTTAGAAGAAAAAATGAAATGCTTAGACATAATGATAAAAGAATGTCCAAAACATAAGGGTGCTGAAAAGATGCTAGCACAATTAAAAACAAGACAAAAAAAATTAAAAGAGCAATTTAATAAACAATCAAAAAAAGGAAAATCAAACCAACAAGGAATAAGAAAAGCAGAAATTCAATGTGTTTTAATTGGTTATCCAAATACAGGAAAATCTACTATTTTTAAAAAACTAACAAACCTAGAAACAAAAATATCTCCTCATCCTTTTACAACATACGAGCCAAAACTTGGAACTTTCAGCTATCAAGATACCCAAATTCAAATAATAGACGACGCTCCAATACCAAACCAAAACAAATCTATAATAAATACTACAGATACACTATTGATAGTTATTGATAATTTAGAACAAATTAAAAAAATAGAAGGAGAGATACAAAAGAGTAATGCAGAGCGAATATATATTTTTAATAAAACAGATTTATTAAATGATCAAGAAAAAAGAAAATTAAAAGAAACAATAAAATCAAAATATAATAAAATTAATTTTTTATTATTTTCAAAAAAAGAAGATAATTATCAGTTAGAAGAATTAAAAAAAGAGATTTTTAAATCATTTCCGATAATAAGGATTTATACCAAAGAACCCTCTAAAGAACCTTCAAAAATACCATTAATTTTAAAACAAGGCTCAAAAGTTTCAGATGTTGCTGAAAAAATTTTAAAGGGATTATCAAAAAAGATTAAGATAGCAAAAATAACAGGTCCTTCTGCAAAATTTATTGAACAAACAGTAGGTTTAGATCATGTTTTAAAAGATAAAGACGTTGTTGAGTTAAAAATAAAATAAGTATTAACTAAGAAATTACAACAAATATATTTAAATTAAAAAAGGAAATTAAAAGTATGGCTTTATTCAAAGAGAAGAAAACGAAAATAGAACAAAAAAAAGATAATCTTAATATTCCTCCAATCCAACCAAAACAAATCCAACCTATACAAGTTGAAACTAATAATCCTTTTAATATTCAAACAATTAAACCTGCACAAGTCAATCCAGAATATAATCCTTTTTCAAATCCGCTAAAAGAAGAATCCCCTGAAAGAAAAATACCTACTACGACAAGGGAACTAAGTCCTGCACAACAAAAAGAAGATCACCCATTTTTTGTAAGAATTGACAAATTTAACGAATCTAAAGAGCAATTTGAGAAGATAAATAAAAGACTAGATGAATTAGAAGAGATATTAAAAACATTAGAAGAAGTAAAAGAAAAAGAAGAAAAAGAATTAGAAAGTTGGAAGGAAAACTCAAAACAAATTAGAGAATTTTTAATACAAATAGACAAAGAAATTTTTGGAAGACTCTAAAATGAAGAATGACAAACAAGAAATTTTTGTGCCAATTTTATTTGATAAATATAAAGAAAATAAAATAAAAGGATTAAAAGCACAACTATATCTTAAAAAAACACAAATATTTCTAAAACAAATAGAAGAGACAAAAAAAATTAAGGATTTAAAAAAAAGAGAATTTAAGAAAAAATTTGATGAATTAAAAAAAGAAATAGAAAGATTTGAAAAAAGATTACCTAAAACAAAATTACAAAGATCAAAGGTTTATAATTTGGATGCTCCTTTTTCAGAAATAGATAAAGAGTTAAGAGAAATTCAAGAAAAATTAAAGGCCTTAAATATATGAACTTAAAATTAATTTTAACAACTTTATTTTTTTTAATATTTCTAACAACTATTGTAAATAATACTCAAGAGCTTACATACTCTGGAATAATTAAAAGAATAACAATAAAAGAAGAAGTAACTTTTCTTGAATTAGAAAACCACAATATTCAATTTGTAATATTTACTAAAGATATTTTAAATTTAAAAATTAAAGATCAGATTAAAATAACTGGAAAAGAAGAAATATATAAGGGAAATAAGCAAATAATCGTAAATGAAATATATTCATTAAAATAATTTATCCAAGAAATTAAATAAGTCTCTTAAAAAACAAAAACAAGAGAATTTTATGTTCTTTTATTTTTTATCTTTTATTTTAGGATTAATTACAGGGACTTTCACAGGATTAGTTCCCGGAATACATACAAATTTAATTATGAGTTTATTAGTTTTAATAAATTTAAAAATAAATACTAACTATCTGTTAGTTTATTCTATAACAACCGCAATAACAAATACCTTTATTGACTTTATTCCATCAGTTTATTTTGGAGCCCCATCTGAAGATACATTATTAAGTGTTAGTCCAGGACATAAATACTTGTTAAATAAAAGAGCACACGAAGCTGTAATCTATACATTATATGGTTCAGTTATTGCAATAATTTCCTTAATTTTTATTTTTCCTTTTTTTTATTTTGCTTTATCAAAAATTTATGACTTCCTTGAATTATTTTTTCCTTTTCTATTAACCTTAACTATCTTATTTTTAATTTATAACTCTAAAGGAAAAAAAATAAAAGCATTTATTATAATTATTTTTTCTTCTATTTTAGGATTAATAGTATTAAATTCTAATATAACTCAACCTTTACTTCCTTTACTAACCGGTTTTTTTGGACTTTCTCAAATGATTACCTCAATCAATAATAATTCTAATCCTCCTGTTCAAGAAATAAAAAAAATAAAAATTCCTAAAAAAGAATTAATCAGTCCGACGCTAACCACTATTTTTCTTTCTCCAATATGTTCTATATTACCAGGATTAGGGGCAAGTCAAGCTGCAACATTTGGACAAATAATAAATAAAAATAAGTCAAAGAAACAATATTTAATTTTATTGGGTTCCATAAACACACTAGTTTTATCTACTTCTATATTCACGCTATTTTTAATTAATAAAAAAAGAACGGGTTTAGCAAGTTTTATTTCTCAAATAATAATTCTAGGTAAAGAACATCTTTTAACAATATTTTTAACTATTTTTTTTACAACAATTTTTGCATCAATTTTAACAATATTTTTATCAAAATTCTTTGCAAAAAATATCAACAAGATAAATTACAAAAAATTAAGTTATTCTATTATTATTCTTATTATTTTCTTAACTATTTTAATTTCAAAAATGATCGGACTAATTGTTCTTATTACATCAACACTAATTGGGTTAATGACTATTAGAGAAAGATGTAACAGGACAATAATGATGAGTAGTATTATAATACCTACAATTATTAACTATATTTTTTAATTCCAAAACATATTTAAACAAGAATCCTCTTTTTTTTATATGGCTTTTACAACATCAGAAATAATAAATCAATTAAATAATATTGGATTTTTTTCGTATGTTATACCATTCCTATTAATTTTTGCTGTTGTTTATGCTATCTTAGAAAAATCAAAATTGCTTGGTGATAATAATGCAATAAAAGTAATTATTTCTATAGCCATAGGCTTATTAGCACTACAATTTAATACAGTATCTTATTTTTTTGCAAATATTTTTCCAAAATTTGGAGTAGGGCTTGCAATATTTTTAGTAATAATTATTTTTTTAAGTTTCTTTTACTATAAGGATAATGATACTAAAGATTGGATTAAAAAAGTTGGATGGATAGGTTGGGTTATTGCAATATCAATAGTATTGTGGGCATTAACAAGTTGGAATAACTGGTTTAGTACATTAAGTCCATTCTATTTTTTAAAAGATTATATTTGGGGAATTATTGTATTAGGAATTATTGTATTAATTATCTACTTAACAACTAAAAAAGGAACTAATACTCCAACAACAGAATAAAATGGCAACACCATTTGGACTACTCCTACCTATTGCCTCATTTCTCTTAGTCTTTATTGTAGTATATGCAATTTTAAAAAAGACTAAAATACTTGGAGATGCAGAAATTGTAAGTTTATTAATTTCTTTTATTTTTGCAATATTCTTTATAGTAGAAGTTCAATTAGTTGATTTTATTGCATTAACAACTTCTTGGGTAACAGTTATAATTCTCCTAGTATTTTTATTTTTAATACTAATTGCATTTTTGCCTTCAGAAAAACCATTAGATTTCCTATCAAAAGCAAATTGGTTAAAATGGCTAGTAGTTATTATATTAATTATACTATTCATTACTACATCGTCATATATTTTTCATTGGACAATTAATTGGAACTTCTTTGAAGAGACAGGCTCAAATAGTTGGTTTAGTTTTTTAATAACAATAATTATAGCCATAATTGTTTCTGTTCAACTAACAAAAAAAGCAAAATAATTAAAGGTAATTTTTAATTTCTTTTTCTAACCATTTCTTCCATCTTGGAAAAACTTCTTCACTTTTAGGTAATTCAAACTCATTGCTGACTTGATTGCTTATTTGGTGAAAAGCATTATTTGATTTAACTATAAATTCTGCTTCTAATAAATCAAAATTATTTAGTTTTGTTGCAACATTAACTAGTTCTTCTTTTATCTTTTGTCTAAGAAGAATATTATCCCAAACAGCATCCCAATTTCCAGCCCAACCTTTAACATTTGCAGCAATCTCTTTTAAGATTTCTGAATCACCATTTATCAAATCATCGGTAGGTTTTAATTTGTCTTCATAAACATCATACTTCATCAAATCTACAAATCCCCCCTCGCTCAAAGGGTCCTTTTCCCAGTGTTTCCTAACTTCACTAATAGACAAAACTCTTCGATAAGAACGTAAACCATCAACAGATTTAACAGGATTACAAACAATAATCAGGTCTGTTGCCTTAAAACTTGTAATGGGAACTTGTAAATCATTAACAACCCTATCAAAAACAGAATAAGGACTTCCACCATGAATTGTACCTGCAACAACATTTGCTAGAGCACCAACTCTCATTGCTTCATATAATGATTTTGCTTCTTCACTCCTAATTTCACCGACTATTAAAGAAGAATCACCAAGACGTAGACTAGCTCTAATACCTTCACTAGCGTCAACTTCATTACTTTCTCCTCCTAATGAACTTCTAACTTTCATACTCAATATATCATAATCAAGTCTTCTCATTTCAGCAACAGGTAATTCTAATGTATCCTCAATAGTTATAATTCTTAAATTAGGCATAATTTCTAATAGCAAACTACCAAGCAAAGAAGTTTTACCACTAGACCTTGTTCCTGCAACTAATAATGTTCTAGCTCCATCAATAATAAAGCTTAATAGTCCTGCACCAAGCCCATCAATCATATTTACTTTCATAAATAAAGGCAATGTCCAAGGTTTATTTCTATGTCTTCTTAAAGCATATGCAAGCCCCCCATTACTTAAGGGTTGTTGAATTATTGCGACTCTTGCACTAGAGTTAGGTAATTCTAAATTAGTATCTAAAATAGGATTTGCTTCGTCTAATGCCCTCCCACTACTCATTCTAAATTTAGTAGCCCAAGAATCAGCATCTTCTTTTGAAGGAATTAAATTTGTAGCACATTCTCCATAATCATTATGTCTTACGAAAATAGGAGTCAAACTAACAGGTGCGTTAATCATCAAATCTTGTAATGATTCATCCTCTAAAAGAACCTCTAAAACACCAAAGCCAATAGTATGTCTAACAAGGATATTAGATAATAAATTTAAATCATCATAAGACAAATTAATGCCCTTATTATTCGCTAAATCCCTCAATAAATCTTTACTAACATTCAAAAAAACACTTCTTGTCCTTTGACTATCATTAAATTCCTCTTGTGTTGGCTTATGTTCTATTAAAACATTTCTTGCTAAATTAAGAAGCATATGATAATCTTCACTCAAGTTATATTCTGGTGGGACTAAATGATAATAAAATTTAGTTTTATTTGGTTCCTTAAAAATGGTTACTATACTCTTATCATAATTTTTAGCAATTTCATACTCTTTAATTATTTCAGCATTTTTAGGTAAACTTGCAATCATCCTAGTGAAAGTAAAATTAGGCATAATATCTGATCTAAAAAAATCAGAATAAACCCCTCTGTCTCCAATTTTAAAATTGTTAAATAACTCTTTGGATTTTTGAATCAATAAAAGTCTATCAAAAGAATTGATTATTTTTTCAATTAATCTCAAATAATTAATATTATCATAGCCTTTTTCAGATAGTGCTCTTTGTTCAAATAAGGCGCCTTTTAATTCTCTATAAGCTCTAACAGGATCTCCTTTTAAAACCTCATTAATAATATAATTCAAAAAAGAATAAGCCTCTTCATAAAAATAACCTAATTTTTCTAAAACAGCAATAGAAACAACTTTTTCCTGCTTTGTAAGATGATTATATAACTGTGCTACCTCAATTAACATATTCACTTGTTCAAAATTATGACTATAATTTCTTTGTTGAACATAAACAATCCGACTTATATTAGAATCTTCCATTAAAAGATCAACAGTCCTAGCCATCACATCAAAATAATCTGCTAAATTTGGAACATAATTAGCTCCAAGATAATTAACATAAGCTACATTCTCTCCACTTTCTCGAACAATATCAAAGGAATATAATGGACTATTTTCTTTAAACATATTAAATATAAAACAGAAACAAAACTATTAAAATATTTGTATAAATTAATCTTTTTTTTCTATCAAAATTGCCTGAATTTGCCCTTCTTTAGAAGGCCTATTTGTAATTTTCGCCTTACCAATTTCTGTATCAATAATAGCACCCTTAACTAAAACATTTTGTCTAGCAAGAAAAATATTTGAAGGAGTTTCAATAACCTTTAAAATTTTAACATTTTTAGATTTACCATTAATATTTACATTCGCAACATTACCCTTAAAAGAGATTGTTTTCTTATTTCCTCCTCTCCCTCGAAGGAATTTCACTTTTCTTTCTCCGATTTTAACAACTCTATTTTGACCAGGCATATCTGTCTTTTTTTTCTTTTTAACTTTCTTATACCTTCCACCTGTTAATTTTCTTCCTGCCTTCATAGAATTTTTACATAATGTTTGTTTAAAAGGTTTTGGGTAATTAATTTTTAAATAACCACAAATATATAAATCAAAAAACTTTATTTAAAACATGGCTGGTGATAATAATCCTCAAACACAACCTTATTCAAATGATGTTAGTATAAGAATTAGGGATTTAGAAGAAAGAAATAGAATAATAAAAGAACGAACTCATATAGTCAGTAAAAATCTAATTGATTTCAAAGAAGAAATAAAAGAAGAAATAAAAATTCTAAAGCAAAAAACAACGCAAATGGAAAGAGACATTGAAAGATTAAAATCCTTAACTAATGCTTTAATTAATGAAACTGGAAAATATATAAAAAAAGAGGAAATGAATAAAGTAGAAAGAATGTTAAAAGATTTTCAACCCCTAGAATTTGTTAGGATGAAAGACTTAGAAGAAATAATTAATAAAAAATTCCTTGAAACAAAAAACAACTTAACCAAAAGAAATAAATAGTAAAATGGAATTATTAGATATAATAGCAGAGATGCAAAGTCAAGGAATTTCCAATCAAGGAATCTTTGAAAATCTTCAAAGACAAGGATATAACCCAACACAAATAAATGACGCGATAAATCAAATAAAAATAACAACTCAACCAATGGATACACAAAATCAACAAGACCCTTTTAACCAACCCCAAAATTTTAATCAGCCTCAGGATTTTAACCAGAATCAACAATATAATGATCCCCAACAAGAAAATTACCCTCAAGAAAATTATTATACTCAAACACCTCAAGCATATTCAGGAGAAGAATATTATCAACAACCTTCTTTTGATACAGAAACCATAACTGAAATTACCGAACAAGTGATATCTGAAAAATTTAGAGAATATAATAAAAAAACAGGTGATATTGTCAGCTTCAAAAATACTATACAAGACAAAGTAGACGACATCAATACAAGATTAAAAAGAATTGAATCAACAATAGATAAATTACAACAAGCAATTATTCAAAAGATTGGGGAGTTTGGAGAAAATACTCAAATAATTAAGAAGGATTTAGAATCTTTACATGATACAACTTCAAAATTAATGAACCCATTAATAGATAATTATAGAGAATTACAAAAAACAAATGAAAGAAAAAGTAGTTCTACTAAGAAGAAATAATGGACCAAGAAAAGATTAATGAACTTTTGAGTATTTTAGTAGCGATAATTATTTTATCAATATCTTATACATTCAAAGATAATACAAATTTCTTTAATATCCTTTTTATTTTTACAATTGTTTTATCTATAAGTATAATCTCTAAAAAAATCTTTGCAAATTATTTAAATATTAAATTAAATTTTCAATTTTGGTCTATCTATCAAACATCTTTATTGGAAAAAGGACATCTAAAAAAACCTTTAACAATGGCTTGGTTACCTTTAATGTTATCTTTCGTCTCAAAGGGAACAATATTATGGATGCCAATATTAATTACAAAAGAAGAAAAGACAATTGAAAGAGTTACAAAGTATAAAGGGATGCATAGATATTCAGAAGTTACAGAATGGGAAAAAGCACAAATCACTTGCATTTCAATAATCTCTTTAATTTTAATTTGTCTTATTAGTTATTTTTTTAATTTTTTTTTATTGAGTAAAATTAGTATTTATTTTGCATTATGGTCTTTATTACCTTTATCAAATTTAGATGGAAGTAAACTCTTTTTTGGAAGTAAAAAATTATGGACATTTACAACAGTCTTAACAATTCTTTTTTTCATGATTACTCTAACATTCTAAACGCCTAAGCCAATTAATGCAATTCCACCAACTAATGTTAAAGCAACAGTAGAAATAATTGAAACAAGAATATAAAGAAGAATTGTTTTTTTAAGATTAGTTCCTATTTCAACAGTTTGCATTAAATCATCTTTACCTGCTTTTATAGTAACTAGTGTTGAGGTCAATATAAAAACTACCTGGATTAAATAAATTCCTACAACGACCTGAATCCAATAAGTAGGAATCATAGTCTCTAATTGAAACATACTCATTATATCAGAAAGGTTTCCAAAACTACTTGTTAATTCATTTCCCGAACCTAAAGAACCCATCAAATTTTTCAGATTTCCTAAAATCAATGTAATCATTCCACTTAATCCTACAATTATTCCACTTAATAAAGGAGCTAAAAAAGTCATGTTACTCTTCATATCACTAATAATATCTGCCAATAAATCATTTAATCTTGCATCAACCTTTCTAATATTTTTCACATACTCAGAAATACTCATTAAACTTCGTGCAGCGACTTTTAAACCTTTTTTAACAGATTCAACTAATATCCTCATAGATGTGATTACTAAATGAGATGGATAAAAAATAACAGCACCTCTTTTAGAATCAAATAAAGCCCTATCTAAATTCATTCCAAACCTATTAATATTTTCATTAACAATCCTAAAAAAACCTTCAGTAGCCGTTCCCCTACTAGACTCAGAAACCTTCCCAAAAGCAATTTCAGCAGGAGAACCATCTCCAATTCTATTTCCTAATTGAAATAAAGAAGAAGTAAATTCACTCTCAACCTCATTATATTTTTTCTTTTCTTTAACCAATTCAGCAGTTCTTTTTTTAGAAGAATAAATAAACACATTAGCAATACCTAATGGAAGAAATATTCCCATAATTACCGACAGTGGGCCAAAAGGACCAATATAAGAACCAGGTTTAACACCAGACTCCATAATCCCCAATAAAAAAGTATTCTTCATAAAATTAAAACCTAAATCTCCAAAAGTCAAATCAATTGGCATTCCTAAAAATTTATGTATTGGAAAGTACATCCAAATTAAAGGAAATAACCCAATTAAAAAGAAAGGGATTGAATAAATAAAACCCTTAATTATATGCTTTTTATCAGCATAATTAGGATATAATGGATTCTTTTTTAATAAATCACTATTACCATGACCCCCTGGCCTTTGCATCATTACATTATAAGTCAAATAAATAACAAGCAAAGGAATAATTATGTTAAACATCAAAACTAAATGATATGTTTGAAAAAGATCCCCGACCATTGTAGAAGCAAGAGGTAAAATTGCTAAAGCAAGAGTTGGTAAAACAATTCCCAACATATAAACATTTGTTAAAGGGCTCTTAACTTCATGAGTATATTTCAACATTTTATCATAAACACCATCTAATATAACCTGAAGACTTCTCTCTAAAATTTCTACTCTTCTTCCTTCGTTAGACTCATATAAACTAGATTCAATTAAATGAAATGCCTCAATAAACTCTAAAGAATAATCTCTCCAATTCTCTAAATAATTGTCTAAACTGTCTTTTATCGTAGAGAATTTACCTACTTCAACATCCCAAAAAACTTTCCTAAAATCAGTTGATAGAGGATCTTCTAAATTTTCTGCAGCAAAAGCAACTGCTTTTTCTAAGTTACTAGTATGCTTCATGTAAATGACAACATACAAAACCGCAGGAACCATTTGACTACCAGCTTTTAATCTCCACTTCATCGCAAGTCTCTCAGGAGCTTTTGAATAAAAAGTAAGTAAAAATAAACTTAGAATAAAAATTAAAAATAAAAAAAGAAGATTGAATTTATTAGTTATAAAATAAACACTTAATAAAATTAAAAAACCACCAAATAGAGAAGAAAGCATAATAAAAACAGCTAACCCCATAACTTCCGAAGAGGTAACATTTAAATGAGAAATATTAATATTCTTTTCTATATTTATCCTATCTTTTTCACTAGCTTTAACTTTTATAAAATTACCAACAGTTTTACACCACCCCTCATATCGACTAAATTCAGGAGTCATTGCTTTTCTAAATTGTTCATAACTTTTAGAAAATTTTGATGAATTAAAGGAATCTCTGTTCGTTTGATTCATTTGTTTTTCAATTTTGGCACTATATTTTTTAAGTATGTCTTCGGCCTTATCGTCAACACTATAATTCATTTAATCAACCTCTTTAAAATAAAAACAAGATAGTTTAATAAACTTTACAATAACAAATGAACTAGGAGAAATTAGTCTGAACAAAAGCTTTTTAAACTAAAACCCTTTTTAAGTTTTACTATGAACTCTCCTAAAAGATGTCCTGAATGTAATAGTACACATCTAATTTATGATGATAATAAAGGTGAACTAATTTGTGGTGATTGTGGCCTTTTAATTGAAGAAGGAATGGTTGATACAGGCCAAGAAATGAGAGCTTTTGATAAAACCGAAAAAAAATCTCGAGGAGGAGCTCCAATTTCTATGCAAAAATTTGATAGAGGATTAACAACAAATATAGGAGAAATATCTGATATCTATAGGTTAGATTCATCCCAACAAACAAGAAAATATTTAAGATTAAAAAAGTGGCAAGAAAGAGTTTCAACTTCTATCGAAAGAAATCTAAGGCTTGCAATGTCTGAATTAAGAAGAGTAGCATCATACTTAGATTTGCCTAATGTTGTAAAAGACGAGGCTGCAAGAATTTATAATTACGTATTACAGCGAGGACTAGTTAGGGGAAGATCAATGGAATCAGTTATCGCATCTTGTGTTTATGCTGCTTGTAGGTCTTATAATATTCCTAGGACTTTAGATGAAATTTCACATGCGAGCGAAGTAGAACGAAAGGAAATTGGCAGAACATATAGATTTATTATAAGAAAAATTGGCTTAAAGTTAATCCCATCTTCTCCAAAAGATTACATCTCAAGATTTGGCTCTACATTACACTTATCTCCAAAATCTCAAAATGAGGCACTAAAAATATTAAGTAGAGAAGAAATTGCAGAATTATCTTCAGGTAGAGGCCCTGCAGGAATTGCAGCAGCTGCGCTTTATGTAGCCGCACTATTAAACGATGAGAAAAGAACACAAAGAGAAGTAGCAGATATTGCGGGAATAACAGAAGTAACAATAAGAAATCGATATAAAGAATTATTAACAAAGTTAGAACTTGAAGAGAAAATAAAAATAAAAGAAAATGAAGCAAGAAAAAAGAAAAAATTGGCTAAAATAAAAGATAAAAACTAATATTTTAATTTTCTATTGATTAAATCACCAACCTGTTCATTTGTTAGGGTTTCATGTTTTACTACTTCACCTTCTTTAATTTGAAGATGATAAGAGTTTTCTCCTATATATTCTATTTTATCTTTCCTCCAGGCTGAACATCTCTGAATTTCTTATTTCTTGAGTATTACTCTCTTTTAATATAAATTTTTTACCATCAAAAATATAATTCTCTAAATTTACTATAGAATCAGAATAAATACTAATTCTATCATTGATGATTAATCCTATTTGCCATCCATCATCATCTTTAGAATTTAAAATTCTATATTTATTCTCGTTAAGGTTAATAGGATCTAAATAATATCCTAGAGGTTCACCATCTAAACAAATCTCATTTTTAGGCGATAATGCCCAACCTTCTTTTAATATAAATTTCTTACCATCAAAAATATAATTCTCTAAATTTACTATAGAACCAGAATAAATATTTGAATAAATACTAATATTGTCTTTGGTGATTAATCCTATTTGCCATCCATCATCATCTTTAGAATTTAAAATTCTATATTTATTCTCGTTAAGGTTAATAGGATCTAAATAATATCCTAGAGGTTCACCATCTAAACAAATCTCATTTTCAGATGATAATGTCCAAACACTAACTTTGGTTAATTCTTCAATAGGAGTTTCTCCCTCTGATTCCTTTGTTTCTTCTTTATCTGAAATTACTTTACTAATATCATTTGGTTTATTAGAATTTTGATAAAGCTTTTGATAAAGTATAACTTTTAGATAAAGTGCTTCAGCTTTATCTCTATTCGTGCCTTCACCAAGATCTTCTCCTGAAACACCTATAATCTTATCTAACTTCTCAATTAAAGAATCTTTTTCTTT
Source organism: Candidatus Pacearchaeota archaeon (assembly GCA_041654895.1). Taxonomy (GTDB): domain Archaea; phylum Nanobdellota; class Nanobdellia; order Pacearchaeales; family GW2011-AR1; genus JAGVXH01. The sequence continues at coordinate 50,947 of JBAZCR010000001.1, read as the reverse complement.
AGATAAATCTTCTGCTATATTTATATCCCTTTTTAATTCTAAAATTTTTTCTCTAACATCTTTATATGATTGAAGTATTGATTCATAAGTATCACCATAAATTAAATTATCTAAAATACTTTTACCAGATATTGTACTTATCGCATTAAAATCTTCTTGAATACTCTCAACATCCAACCAACATTTAATGTTTTCATTACCACAATAACCAACTTCAATCCATTGATTTTCAGAGTTAATATCTTCTTTGCTATTTGGATCAGAACTAGCACAAATTCTAGTTATTCCTAATAATTCTATATTTTTACCATTAATATTAAAAATAGAAGGACTACTTGAAATACAATCCTTTTCTGTAGTTATTTTATTTTTACGAACCTCTGTTTCTACATATTTTTCTTTTATATATTCTCCCATTAAATTACTAGTTACAGAACCAAAACCACAATTCTCAACGCCATTTAAGTTTACACATAAAGTACTATATCCAGATACTGCAACAAATGTTAACGTATCTATTTTTCCATCATCTGCCTCTAAGTATCCGCTAGCAACCTCGTAAGTAGGATTAACATTAACATAATTAGCAGGAGGATTTTTCAAATAAACTTTATAGCTTAAACCCTCATTTCTACCAGCATAAATTTGATAAGTTACTTTATATTGAGATCTTGAAGGAACACTAATGTCTTCATATAAAGATTCACTAAAGTAAGCATTAAATTGTGCAGGACTTTCAGGTTCAGACAAAATACCTAAACCATTCTTAAGTTTAGTCGGTAAATCTACACCAATAAAATTTCTGCAAAACTCTGTTCCAATGCTCTCAAAATTCTCAAATTTATAAGCCTTTAAAATTTCATCACCATAGTTTGAAATATAATTAGATAAAGCTGATTCCATGTTTTGGAAATTTTGCTGAGCAAATAAATATTCTCCTCCTCCCTGAACTCCGCCAGTTACTCTATTTGAAGGAGAACTAAGAGCATTAATCATTAAAGAACTTTGTTCCCAAAACATGTTACAAAAATAAACACTTGTTATAGCATCACACACACCAACATATTCTCCAGTATCAATATTAGTTTGTAAACACTGTCTTGTTTGTTTTAAAATAGAATTTAAATTCTGTAAACCTGCATTAATCCCTGTTAAACAAATAGGAATTTTAATACCCTCATCTTTATTAGGCCAACATAATATTAAACTACCAATAATTCCTTGTTGAGGAACATTACTCACAGGATATCTCCCACCAGCATCACACCTACTAGAAGGACATAAAACAGGATCGCAAATATTAAACATTGTTTGACAATCTTTAACACTCATAAAATCAGTACATTCAAAAATGCCACTATCAGTCATTGTTTGACCCACTTCAAAATAATTTCCTAGGATATAAACTTTATTTTTTCCATATTGTTCTGAAGCACTAATAATGGCTTCTTTTGCACTATTGTATAATCTTGAAACATCTTTATCACCCATATTAGGACAAAACATAATTGAGTCATAACTTGATTGATAAGAACTAAATCCTTGACAGAAATCGTCTCCTCCTCTATATTCCATTTGGCCATTTTCCCCAACATTACAAATATAAAAATAATTAACTCGGCCACTAGTATCATAACTCTTAATTTCTGTTTCAATCAAACTACCCTCTGAATTTGAAATATAAGCATACCACCCTTTTTTTAAATCAAGAGGAACAACAGAAGGCAATCCTTTATTCTTACCAGAATCATAATATCTTACTTGAGGATTCAAAAATTGATTGCTACAAATATCTCCTGAACTAATGCTCTCATCATTATTAAAATTTTGATTAATGCCTGAACCACCATACTCTTCTTTAGCAAGACGACATGAAATAGATTCACAACTTGGATCTCCTTTCAATAAATCTTGATACAACAAAGCACTTCTAATCTGAGTAACTGTAGTCAATTCATTTTTATCAATTTTAGGGTTAGTTATTTTTTCTTTTAATTTACTAGTATATTCTGCGTTATTTACAATTGAACCAGACTCAACAACCCCTTTTCCTTTTTGAACTTCTTTAATTATCTCATTAACATTGCCTAAACTTTCTTTATAAGATTGAACATTTTTTTCTATTTCGTCAGAATGCTCAAAATAACATCCTTCTCTTGTCCTAAAAAGACCCTCAGATATTTTACCATCACAAAAGTTCTTATAATAAGTCATTACTTCTTTTCTTGCAATACCTTCTCCACTAAAACCACTAATAAATGCTTTAGCATTAAATATTGCACTTGTTGTAATACAAGTTCCTTTCCAAACACTTAAAGTTTTATCAAATCCTTCAATAAATTTATCTAAAGATTCAATTGTTTTATTTAAAGATTCTATTCTATCTTGAGCGATCTCAGGACTTATTTGAATTAATCTTTTTTCAATACCTATTTTAAATGTAAAATTGGCCTTTGAATAATCAGATTCAATTACAGGTAGTAGGCTAACATGAGCTGTCCTAATAGTATTAATATTCTGAATATTAATTCTTAGATTATTTATTATTTTTTCTTCTCCTTCAAAAACTTTAATTGTTATAATTTTGTCTTTTGAACCTTGAAATTCAAAGATAAGAAAGTTATGTTCAATCATTTTTAGGGTTAATATACCCTCTGTATATTCCTTACGCCATCCTTCATTAACCAAACCTGTTGAAACACCGTCAATACTAAAAGTAGCTTTTTTAGCAGAATTATCAACTGAAATAAAATCCCTAAAAGAAATAAAATAATTATTATTATTTAATTTAAAAGAGTTTTCAGATAAAGAATAATCATAATTATTATTTTTTAAACTTCGTATAGATTCATAATATACAGAATCTTGATAATTTTTTAAGAACATATCTATTAATTCTGATTTGAGTTTTCCTATTTTAGGCAAATCTATTTGTTTACGTAAGGCAATTTCTCCAAAAAAAGAATTAGCATCGTCTTTTTCATAAGGATAACTATTTAATAAATCCATTAAATTTACCTGGGCTTCTTTCAGATGTTCACCCAAATCTTTCTCTGAAGATGAATCTTCTGTAATTTCTGTATCAATATCCTTAATTTTAATACTCAATGTAAAAATATTTCCAGGACAGCTAATCTTAACATCTTTTTCTAAATCATTTTTTAGGTTGATTTCTTTAATAATACAATTGTTATTTGCTATTCTTGAACCTTCTCTAACCCAAACATAATCTCCGTTAATGTTTAATAAAACTTCATCTCTTGCAGAAGTTATTTCATTTAATTTTAGTTTAAATCCAGCCTTACAATAATCCCCAGGAAAATAAATAGTGTTACTTGTATTTCCTTCTTCTAAGATAACATTAGTATAAACTTTATTTTTATTTTCTAAAACCTCTATCTCTGCAGAATCAGAACCAATTGATTTTAATCTTAAATATCCTCGACCAGACCAAAAATTATATTTATTAAAGACACTATCCCAATTAGAATTATCATTTAAATTTAAATAAAAATCAGATTGACCAACACCATAAGTTTTTTGATAGTCATATTTAATATTCGCTGTTAAAACACCACTGACCCAATCTTCCATTTTTGATTCATTTGGTTGCTTCTTCAATAAAATAACAACATAACCAATATTTTTAGAAATAGAATTATCTGCTAAACTATTATAATTTTTTATTGCAGCTCTAGTAGGATGAAAGCTTATTCCTGCAACTTCCTCAGGATAATCTCCTTGAAAAGAAATAGAAGTAATACTAGCAGATTCAATCAAAGGATTTAATTTAATTGCTTCTAATTGACAGAAAACAGGAGTATTTTGGCTCGATAATAAATCACTTCTAACAAGACTTGGTTGGCAACCATTTGGCGGAATCATAACCAAAAAATCAAAATTATCCCCAGAACTACAATCTCCTGAATTAAGAATATTATTATAAACTTCGTCATAACTAAAAGAACTATCAAAACCTAAAACAAGAGACATTGAAATTAAAATTAAACTAAAAAAAAGAATAAGCCTTTTTTCTTTAACTCTTTTTCTTATACTATCAATCATTTTAATTAAAGTTCAAATAAACAACTGAATCCTCCACTTTAATATAATTTTTTTGTAAGTCATTTAAATCCTTAGGTAAATCAAATAAAGTTGGTACAATATTTAAATTTTTAGAACTTATTAAAATATCCTCAGTAATGTAATAATTTGTTAAACTACCTCCCCCAACAACAGCAGAATTTATAGTCATAGAAGGAATATTTATATTTTCGCATCTTTCTTCTTCATAGCCAAATACACTACCCATACCACCAACAGGAACACTTACACAATATTCTTCATTTATTTCAGGCAAGACTAAAGAACTTTCAGAATAGACAAAGATGCTAATATTATAATTATCTTCTACTAATTCCAAACTTTTCATTTCAGGATAAACAATACTAGTAGAATAATCCTTTCCTTCAAAACTAATTAATGCTTTTTCATTTTCCAAATTAGTCATATCTAAATTAAAAGTATATTTTTTCTTTAACCAAACATCTAAAATTAAGTTCTCATTTGTTGAAATCTTTTTCTGAAAATCCAAATAACCTTCAGAACTTATAAGAAGTAAACCATTAATACATTGAGGCACCATCCCATTAAAAGTTGCAAAAGAACCTTCTAATTTTGATTCTCCCAAATAACAATTACTATCTAAGCACTTAAAAGTCAAAGAAGATTCTAAAGGGTTTAAATTATAATCATAAGTATTTACTACTAAATTTGAATTTTTATAATTACAAACATCATAATAATTAGATTCTACTTCAAAAAAGGTTTGATTAATACTTTCCCTTACTTGCGTATTCTCAATAATCACATTAATAGGAAATTGAAAAATAAAATCATCTTCTATAAATTGGATTAATACTGGAAAAACAAGGTCATAATTTAATTTGTAAGGAACATAACAAAAACCCAACATTTCTAAACCTCCTTGTAAACCAACAGGTTCATTAATTAAATCTCCTTTAATTTCTAATTTCAATGGCCAATTTGAATTATAAAAAACATTAACTAATTCATCAAAAGAATTTCCACTATCCACAACAAAATACTCTTCTTTAACATCATTTAATTGATAATAATTGCCTTTCATCCTAATAGAATTAATATTCGCAACAAGACCATTAGTAATATTATTCTTTATATCTTCCTTATTAAAAATTAAAGGATTACATTGTAATTCAAAACCAACAACCGGGACATAATTCATTAAAACATCATATGCATATTTTTCTAAAAATGTTGTTTGCATTTCATGATTATAAATATCAACAGAAGATGAATAAAATTTACCTAATTTTGAAGGGATATTAAATTCATGTGTATTAATTAAAACACTTTTATCTTCAAAATAAAAATTTAATCGATTATTAAAATAAATATCGACGCTTAAATCATTTATTTTAACACTAACGTCACCTGAATCATTCAAAATATAATTAAATCCTTGAGATTCATAAATGCTTAAATCACAAAAATCTAATCTATCAGAAATAAATTTTTCTAATTGAATTTCCATATCTCTTTTTGAAGGAACTTGTTTTTTCATTAAATTATTTCCAGAAATATAAAACCAATAAGGAATTTTTTCTCCTAAAAAATCTAATTGAGAAGAAAAAGGCATAAATCTACTTCCAGGTTCAAAATCAGGTAAATCAATATAACCCCCTTGTTGACCCATTAAATAAATACCCTCTTTCGCTGTACCTTTAACACATTCAATATAACTATTATATATAGGTTTAAATTCAGGGTCAATATTTTTATCAAAAAAATTATCTTTAAATACAAAAAAAAGAATAACAAGACTAACAATTAAGATACTTATTATAATAAAAAGAGTAACTTGACCTTTTCTATCACCTTCTTTTAATAACATATTAATAAAAACAAATAACAAGAATATTTAAATTTAGTCTTTTTAAAAGTTCCATTAAACTTATTAAGATTTAATTCGAAAATATTTTAACGAGGAGATGCCGGAGCGGTCAAACGGGCCAGGCTTAGGACCTGGTGGTTTTTGCCTACGGGGGTTCGAATCCTCCTCTCCTCATCAAAAAATAAAAACATTTATAAAGAAATAGCATTTAATTAAAGTATGAAAAAAGGTGAAATGACAATTACAACTATTATTGCAATAGTTTTGGCTGTTGCTATTTTAGTATTTTTAATTTATGGCTTTTCTACTGGATGGGGAAATTTTTGGAATAAAGTAAATATCTTTGGTGGTGGAAAAACAAATGTTAACGAGATTGCTCAGGCCTGTTTAATGGCATGTCAAAGTCAAGACGCTTATAGATTTTGTAATGCAGAAAGAGAAATTATAAAAGAAGATGGTTCTAAAATAAAATCAGAAGTTATTGAAGAATACAAACATAAAAAAGAAGACATAAAAAAAACAATTGAAGACTATAATAAATTAGAAGATAATGAAAAGAAAGATTATGAACCAGTTTATATAAAAGTAACTTGTAATTCTCTAGCAACAGACGATAGGTTTGAATTAACAAATATTTTTGAAGAATGCCCTGGCCTTTGTTAACTTTTATTTTCAAAACCTTTATTAAATATAAATTCTCAATTCTTTTATGCAATTAAAAAAAGCACAAATAAATTTAGTTGTTACATTAATCTTAATCCTTCTTGTACTTATTGTAGTCATAATTAGTGTAACAGGACAATGGAAAACAATAGGACAAAAGATTAATATTTTAGGCTCATATGAACAAAATATAGAAGTAATTCAAAATAAATGTGAATTAGCTTGCATTCAAAAAGATGTCAAAACATATTGTAAGGATATTCAAAAATTAAAAATAAATGAAGAAAAACAAATAAAAGAAACATGTGAAAAATTATCTATTCAATCATTTGAAGGATTTGAAATAAAATCTTGTCCGAAATTATGCGATTAGACTAAATATTTATTAAATATAAAACAATTGTTATTTTATGAAAACAAATAAAAGAGGAGATTTAGAGATAGATTATCTCATTAAAGGAATTTTATTATTTTTATTTATAGCAATTATGGCTTTTGCAATTTATATATTACTTAGTGGAAAAGGGACTGAAATTATAAATTCAATTAAAAACATATTCAGGTTTGGATTCTAATGGCAGAAGAAGGAGGTGGAATGACGGTAAGTAAATTAGTTGTAATTATAATGGCCTTATTATTACTAGTTCTAATTGCTGTAGGAGCATATAACGGTTGGTTGGTCAGTGGGATTCAAAAAATGGGTTCTCAAATGGACAAAATATTAATTTTTTTTAATCAAAAAGGAAAAACAACTGAAGAAGGATTATGCTTTGAAAAAAGTGTAAATGAAAAAGAATTTCAAGGTCATTTAGAAATTTGCCCAAGTGAATGTAAATTGACCTTAGACAAAAAGATAGGTCCAAGTTCAAAATTTAAAATTAATACTACAGGGATATATAGATTTTTAGAAAACACAGATCATACACAATCACAAGGAGAAAATTCTAATACTCCTGAAGGCAAATGGGAAGCTATAACAAAAACAAATTCAGAAGAAATTAAAGAAGAAGTAGAAACAAATGAAAATTTTGAGATTCTAAAAAAGATTCTAGAAGATTTTTCAAAAGAAATAGATCCAGAAACAACAGAGGAACTACCAGAAACATGCAACTCAAATGAAGATTGTCCAATAGGATATTTTTGTGATGATTTTGAAGTGAAAAATCCCAATTATTGTCAAAATACTTATTTTAATATAGAATCGTCTGGAGGCCTTACGCAATATTATCCTTCATTATCAAACGATATAAAAAAACCTTTTGAAAAATATCCTTATCATAAATGGTATTTGTATATTAATAATAAAAAGCAAAATAGTGCATATTTAGATGAATTCGGAAGATTATGGTATTCTTTAGGTGTTGTCGGACATGTAACTAGGGAGAATAAAATAAAACTAATTTCAGAATATGAAAGCTCTCTTAATTTAAACCAAAAAGAGTGGATTAAAAATAATAAATATTTAGAAGAGTGTATTCTTGAGATAAGAACTACAACCTTTAAGGAGTATATAGAAAAAGTAAATAAAAATTTACAAACTCAAGAAGACGAAATAGTTTGTAATAAAAAGTATAAATGTGCTTTAGATGGAGAAGATTGTGAATGCTTTATAGCACTTACAGAAGTAAAATCAGGGAGCACAACAAAAATAGTTTGTTATAATAATAAGTGTCCAAAAATAATTAGTAAATCAGAAGATGTTAAAAGATGCGAAAAACTAGAAGAAAAGAGTATTTTAAACAAGATTTTTTCTAAAAATGATATCTATTATATTTTTGTAGACAATTTTAAAATGAAAAAAAATAGTGAATCGAAACCAGGAACATTGATTATAAAAAATGGAGAAAAGTGGTATTTAAAAGAAAAATTTTCTAGCTCAGAAGAAGAAATAAAAAGTTTAAAGAAAGGTTTCTGGATATTCAAAAGAGATATAGAAACAATAAATGATGTAATAAATGAAATACTAAAAATGTCAGACAATAAATATAGCGTATATCACGGAACAGTTACCACTAATTTTATTGGCGAAAAACAATATTTATCATATTCATTTAATCCTTTAAATGAACAAAATAAAGAAGAATTCTATCAATATTTAGTGTCAAATCTAACACAAAATCAAGATGAAACAGAACGTATAAAACAACTTTTTCAGAGCTATCTATCTAAGCAAGAGAAGGAAATAGAATTATTTGATTATGGAGATGGACGTATGATGCTAAGTATAGATAAGAAATATGGGATTTCAAAAAATAAAGATAAAGATGTATTAGAAATAGATTACCCTGATTTAAAAATGTTTGAATTTAAAGATGGAAATTGGAATGAAATAGATTCTGGTAATAAAGTTTATTTTACTACAGTTCCAGTAGAAATAAAAAAAGATATGAGTACTATCATTGAATATCTAAATAAAGTTTGTTAAAAGGTTATAAAAAAGGATTTAATTCAAATTTAAACAACATATTTTCTAAAGAGGATTGTTCTAAGTTTTTATCTTGTTTATTAAATGTAATTAAAGGAATTGCTAAATATCCTGCATCATACCATTTAAGATCTTTTAAGTCTAAGTCCCATCTTATTCCCCTTCCTACAATAAAAGGATTAAATCCCTCTTTGCTATCATAAAATGGAATTCTATAAAAATCATAATTCCCACCAAATTCTTCTTGAAGTATTTTCTTCCTTTGATCTTCTTTAATTTCACTAAAAAGTTTGCCTAAGAAAATCGTATAATCAATCAAAACACCTGCTTTTCCAGGGATTTTTCGAAGCAAAGAAACATAAGGACTTTCATGAGAAATGTTTGTAAAATATTCTTCTTCAAGGTCTTCTAATTTAGTTATATCTGTTTCAAGATTACCTAATTTACTTTCAAGATAATTATCTAAATTTTCAAAAAATTTGTAAACTTGGGTTTCTTCATTAGGATAGGCCTTAATATATGTTAACTGGGACTGATTCTTTTCTAAAACAAATAAAGTTTGTTCTAATTTTTCTAAACCAACTTTCTTTGGCAGGACAAGATATAGAAAAGTATTATTTCTATCTTCCACAAAAGTATAAGAACTCAAAGGTAAAAGTTTTGTTCTATCTCTTAAACTAATTGAATTATCTCCTCTATTAAAATATGAAAAAATAAAAGAATTATTTGAATCTTTTTTAAAACAAAAGTAAATACCAGTAGAATGATCAAATTTATCTTTTCCTATAAACTCACCATAATTAATAAAATTTCCTTCATAAGAATCAAAAAAGTCTCCAGTATCATAAAATAATTTTGATTCTAAATTTTTTCTTCCAGGACTATTTTTTAAACTATCTACAATAGGAGAATTATATATTATACATCTCTCTTCTCCAGAAAATAAAAAATCATATGTATCTGCATAAGAAGGGAATAATAAACTTAAACCAATCAAACTTCCAGAAAGTATTTTTTTAAATCCCAAACCCATAAACCATCTTAATCAAAAGTATATAAAAAACATATTTAAAAAACAGGATAAACCCATATTTTTATTAATCAAATAATTCTAATTATATCATGCATAAAACTAAAAGAGGTTCTTCATTATTATCAGAAACTTCTATTGGACTAATAATCGGAGTAATTGTTGTAGTAACCTTATTATCTTTAGCATTATCCTTCTTATTAAGAGAAAGTAAATCAGACCAAATTCTTCAAAGCTTATTTACACAAATAGAAAACTCGATTGAAGAAGCAAAAAAATATTCAACATCAGAAATAACTATCTACCAAGAATTATCTAATAAAGAAAGATATTTTTTAGTTAATTTTCAGGATAAAAATAAGATTGAAATTAAAGAGTTTAACGATGCATTAACTACAAATTTCTTTAGTAAAAAAAACCAATTATGTGTTTGTTCAACCGAGAATATCCAAGATAAAATAGTTATCTGTGAGAAGTGCATAAATATAAAAGAAAAAGTAAATATAGAAAATAATTTTATAGCTCTAGATACACTAACAAGAATCAAAATAAACTTTGAAGATAATAATTATAATTTAAAAATAGTAAATAATGGAGATGTAACTCTTGAAAAAATAATTAGTTCTGTAAAGGATGAATCCAAAATAGAGGATTTCTGTTCAAAACTATATTCTACTTACGATTATAATGAGTTTTATCAAGAATGCATATCAGGATCAAAAACAATAAAATTAGAGTCTCTTTTGAATACTCCTTCTAATTGTGAATCTCTAATTGAAGAATATTTTGAAGAGTTTAAATTGGATAAAAATAAAGAAAAGGAATTTTATCAAAACCAAATAGAAGAGTGCATTATATACAAAGATCAGGTATCAATAAGGTATAATATACAAAATTATAAATTAAGAAATGAAAAATAAAAAAGCACAATCAACAGACGAGATAATTAAATGGATTATTTATATAGCAATAATAGTTGCAACTTCACTTGGAATTTATTCGCTATTTAAACTATTCAATTAAAATGAAAAATAAAAGAGGGACTAGTATGCAAGAAGTAATTGTTCACCTAATTTTAATTTTATTAATCACCACATTATTTATTTTAAATTTATCTTCCAAAATAGATAGTAGAAGCGTAAAACAACAAGTATTAGAAAAACAAACAGCACTTTTAATAGACTCTGCAATACCAGGAATGAATTTTATTATTCAAAAAAATAATGTTAATGGATATATTAGTAAAATAGAGATTAAAGATAATAAAATTTTTATTCAAATAGACGGGCTTGTATCTTTGAGAGGATATCCAATTATAACACAACACTTAATTCAATTAATTGAAGATGAAGATCAAACTGAATATATAATCCAGATAAAATGAAAAATAAAAAAGCAGAGGCAATAGGCGAGTCTATTGTAACGATGTATAGAATTTTTTTATTAATAATAGTGGTACTTTTAATTATGGGAATTTCAAATGGAATATATATGCCTAATATCAATGTTAAAGATAGTGAGGCAATAATCCTATCAAAAAAAATAACAAATTGTATAAGGGATGCTGAAGAATTTAATATTGAAAAAATAAAAAAAGATTTTAATTCAAATATTTTAAAATATTGTGATTTCAAATATAATACTGAAGACGAATTATACAATAAATATTTTATAAGTATAAAATTAGACGAAGAAACAATAATGTTCGGTGATGATGGAAGATCATGGGTAAACGAAATATTAAAAACAAATACAAAAGATTTAGGAGAATTTAAACAAGGTTATTCCTCAATTGAAAATACAATTATATTAAATGACAAAAAAACAAAACTAAATTTAGAGGTTTATGTTAATGAATAAGAGGGCACTTATTGGAGGTTTTTTATCTTTGTTTATAGCAACAATAATCATTATTATATTACTAATTCTCTCTTTGGTATTTAGTTCTACCATCAAAAATAAAAGTCACAACCCGATAAGCCAAGATAAATTAGCTCTGGATTTTTATCAGATATTATTTAATCAAATATTAGAACAAAATACAGAAGACAAGTTAAATAACAAATTCATCAAAAATAATTTGGCCATCTTTGAAATAAGTAATGAAAATTTTAAGTCAATTGAACTATTAGATTCAGGAGGAAAATTATATTTAATTCAAGAGGAAAAATTAATCTCTTTAAATTCAATTAAACTTGATTCAAAGAAGGGACAGGGTATGACAATACATTCTATTATCTTAGACGGTGGTTCAGGAAGAACAATCTCTAAAGAAAATTTTGAATTATTAAATAATCTAAAAGATTCAGAATATCAAAAAAGTTTAAATCTTTTAAATCAAGAGAAAGATATTTCTTCAATAAAACTAAATTTTTATAAGGAAATTTTAAGATGAAAAATAAAAAAGGACAATTGTTCTCATTGTATCTTGTTTTAATTACCTTATTTTTTTTAGGTTTAGTCTTTTTAGGGTATATTCAAAATCAAAAAAATATAAACGCTTCTTTAATTTCTCCAATTAAAGTATTATTAATAGAAGACAAACAAAGAATTTTTGAGTATAATGAAGAAAAATTAATTAAAGAACTATTCTGTGAGGATTCACCTAATGAAAGGTTTAATAAAATCAATTTTTGTGAGAAATTAGAACCTTATTCTGAATACTTAAAAGAAGATTTATATGTTGACAACCAAAGAATAGTGGAATCAAGTTGGCAAAATAAAGAAAGTTGGATTAACTTTTGCGAAGAACTTTATGTTATTAAAATAGAGAATGAAAACTTAATAATATCTAGAAAAAATTTAAATAAAAAAATAATTTTAGAACCCTTAGATTCAGAAAAAAGCCAATTTGAAAAAGTAAAATTTAAAACAATATTAGATTATACTTATAATAAAGAGTATAATATAAATTGCTAGGAAAATAAAAATGAAACTAAATTCAACAGAAAAAAGAAAAACAAAAAAAGATCTTAAAAGAAAAAGACAATATAGAGTTTATAAAAAAGGTGGAAAATATAGGACAATTAATTTAGAAAAAATAGAAGAACAAAATAAAAGTAAAAGTAAAGATGATTAATTCTTTTTTAATTGGCGTGATTTCTTTTGGATTAGTATTAGCAATAATCCAAGATATTAAAAGAAGAGAAATAGATAATTGGTTAAATTTATTAATTTTTATTTCTGGAGCAATTTATCTTATCTTAAAATCGTTAATCACCAAAGAATATTTAATTCTCATTTATTTTTTAATAACCTTCGTAGGAGTATTTTTGTTAGCAAACATACTTTATTATTCAAATATTTTTGCTGGAGGTGATTATCATCTTCTTATAGCCTTAACACCATTATTTGTAACAAACCAAATAAAATTAGTTTTTTCAAATATAATTCTCTTCCTAATTTTACTAATTTTTTCAGGCAGCATATATGGACTTCTATTTTTGATTTTCCTTTATTTTAAAAATTTCAAGAAAATAAAGGAAGAAATAAGAAAAGAGTTTATCAAAAACAAAATAAAATTATTTTTAGTCCTTTCAATATTAACAACTCCTCTAACGTTTATTAATAATACTTTAATTCTAGTCCCCATTTTACTCTTAATTACACCAGTTTTATTCTCTATTGCAAAAATCTTACAAGAAAAAGTTTTAACAAAGAAAATTAATGTAAAGGATTTAAAACAAGGCGATTGGTTAGCAAGTAATATTAAAATAAAAAATAGAATAATAAAATCTGATTTTAAAGGCATTTCATTAAAAGAATTAGAGTTAATACAAAAGAGTAAAAAATCTGTTACTATAAAAGAAGGAATTCCCTTTGCACCTGCCTTTGCAATAGCTTTTGTTTGTTATTTATTATTTAAAGATAATTTAATTACTTATCTTCTATTTTTATTTTAGATTAAGGAATTCTAGAGTAAAATTTAGGAAATTCATCTTTAACTTCTTTATTAAAAGTTTTTATTTTAGGTTCTTCTTTGCTATTTAAATTATCCTCAAAATCTTCTTGAGACTTTTCTTCAGGTTTTTGTAAAAATTTTTCAAATGTATTTTTAATCCTTTTTAATTCCTTTAACTCAACCTTCTTCTTTATTAAGGGTTCTCCATAATCTGGAACAATTTCAAAAATAGTGTGCCCAAAAGGAGACTTGCTCAAGATTTTAATTTCTTTAGGAACAAAAATCTGTTTAAATATTTCTGAAATATATTCTATTCCTTCTTTATATCTTTCAACATCTTGAATCCCATGATCTTTAGGAATAACAAGAGTATGGCCATAGCTTAAAGGATTTATATCCAATATATAAGAGCTTAACTTATCTTCATAAATCTTAACGCTTTCAACTTCACCTTCAAGTATAGAACAAAAAAGACACTTAGAAATACTTTCGTTTTTTTCTAAAAATTTTTCAAAATCTTTCGAAGACATATTCTTAATTTGATTTTCAACTTCTTTTCTTTTTTCAGGAGGTAAATTATTTACTTGAGAAAGAAGTTTTTCCTTAATTTCCCTTATTTCAAAATCGCTTAATGTCATAAAAATACTAATAAATTGATAATTATAAATTTAACTTCACATAACCTTTAATTTTTTTAATAAAGATTAAAAACTATCCCAAAGCCCTTCTATAGTCAATTAATTCACAACTTGAAACCCCTTCAACACCTTTAATAAAATTTTCTATTTGCTCTACATCATTTTCTTCAGGAAATGCAAAAGAAAAAATTAGGGCTTTTAACCCAAAAGCAATTGGTTGTTCTACAACATCAGAAACAAGACCCTTATTCTCTTCAATAACCCTTTTTATTTTTTCTTTTAAGATATCCAAATTAATGTCTATGTTTTCTGGTAAAACTTTATATTGAACAGCACTTATCCCCATCTTAAGGCCCCCTATATCCACATTTAGGACAAGTATAATCCACAGATAAACTTCTACATTTATTACATCTCATCATCCCATTTTTACATTTTGGACAAGGAAATTTAACACTATCTAAAGATCTTTTATCACAACTAACACATTTATTCATATTTAACAACTAAATTTTAAATTTATAAATCTTTGGTTAAAGATTAAAACCATTTCTTTAAATCTTCTTGTTTTTCAGTATCTTTACCAAAAATACTCTCAATATATAACTTTGTTAATTCCAAACCTTCTCGAGTGTATTCAGATATTTTATAATTTTTTGCTAAAGATAATGCAGGTTCTAAATACTTTTTAATTGAACCTTCACTAATTGTAAAAATTATCTTTCCACCACATTTTGTACAAATCCCAATTAAAGGAGGTCTTCTAAATTTAGTATTACATTTAACACATCTAAATTGTTGATGAGAAAATTTTCTTAAATTACCTCTTATATCCCTAATAAAGTGCCTTTCAATAACTAAACGAGCAACATCGTCAGTATCAACTGCACGAATCTTTTCAACTAATTCCATTTGCTTTTCAACTTTATCTTTCATTGTAGGTAAAACCTTATATGCTCCATTTAAAATACCAATATTGAAGTCTTTACAATCATGCGTAAAACCAGTGCCACTAAAAGGACAAATATTTTCCTTTAATCTATCTTTAACCCTTTCCATTTTAACATTACTCGAATGAACATTCTCTTGAGATAATTCATACATTTCTAAAGGATAAGAACTACAAGTTTCAAAATCCAAAATCTGATCGTCTACTTCTCCTGCTTGAATTTTCGTATTTAATACTAAAGGAGCATCTTGAGTCCCACCCCTATGACTAGGCAAATATTCCTTACTAAAATTAATCAAAACATCCATTAACATCATAACAGCAGCTTCATCCCCATCACAATCTCTCCTCATAGCAGCATGCATATAAGGGCTTGCTACAATACCTTGCAACTGGCTAAATCCAATTATTCTTCCTATAACTCCTGCACAATTATGAGGAGCCATACATACTATTAACTGGCCAATTAAATCTTCTCTCTTTTTCAAATTATAATATTTTTCCAAGCCATATAGTTTTTCTAATTCTTCATCTATAAATTGAGATATATTCATAAAAACATCATCTGCTTTTTCATCGGGAGTATCTTTACAAGAAGGTAAAACAACGTCATGTGGCTTTAATTCTAAAATTTGAGATTCATCAATTAAATTATCTCCATAAATATCTTTTTCATAACCTAATTTTTTTAAGAGCTCAATACTAGTTCCTATTTCTTGAGGTTTAAAATGTGTTAAACAAAACTCAGTACCATCATATCTTATAGTACCATCTTTATTTACGCACAAATTATATTTTGCTCTCAAAATTCCTTTTCCCAAATGTTCTAAATCAGAATTTTCATTAGTTAAACCCCTAACCCCCTTAATTAAATTTGGAATTTGACCTTTATCATAGCCTAATTTTTTTAATGCATCATCAAAATAATAAGAAGAATCTATTTTTTTGTTTAATGCACTTACAACATTCTCATGTTCTTGACAAGGAATTTCGCTAACCTTATCACAAATCCTACAATAATAATTTCTTTTTGTTTTATTTCCACATTTTTCACAAAGAGGATAAATTGTTTCATTACCACAATCACATTTATATAATGGCCAGCTTGATTTAATATAACCGACCTTAACTGTCTCTAATACACTTCTTAATCTTCCTCCTTGTTCTGAAACAGGAAATAAACAATTAGGACTACCTTTTAATTTTCTTAATTTAGCTTTTTCAGGACGACCCATTCTAGAGCCAATAAATTCACCTGATTTATCTTTAATTTCATATTCAGACAAAAAATTAATATTTTTAAGAACATCTTCAACAAAATCTTCTTTTTTTTCTAAAATAATATTAATCTTCTCTTTTATTGTTTCTCCCTCTTTTTTTTCAACCAAAATTCCTAAATTAGTTAATAATGCTTTAGAATTAATATTATCTAAAACAACATTGTCAAAAACTACTTCATGAGGCAACCCAATCAATTCTAAAGCTCTCTTTCCCTTTGAGAACTTATCTCTTACCATTTCACTCCAAGGTAAAACTAGTTTTCCGTCTTCATCTCCTCTCCATATACCATTTCTTAACCAATCAAGCAGCCATAAAAAAGAATCTATATCAATTTGATTCCAATAATAAATATACTTTGGATAAAGACTCATAGAATATTTCTCACTTATAATTAATGCTTCTTCGAAATTAATATTATTATAATCATATTCTAATACTTCTCCAGTAATTTCTAACTTTTTCTTTAATTCTAAATCCCACCACTCCTCGACATATCCTGATTTTATTAAATTATGATTCCTATCCATCACATCTCCTAGTGGAAAAAGAATATCTCCCAAGTAAATGATTTCTTTAACATCCTTATATAATTTTAAGGCCTCATTTAAATCATTTAATTTTCTAACACTTCCTTTTCTCAATTTTACAATAGGTCCATCAATACTATCACAAGAAGTAATAATACACCCTTTTGTAGGTTTTTCTATTTTTAATTGAGTCCCATGAGACAAAAAACCATTTGTAACACCCATTGTTGCAGGATGAATACTTACAGAACTAAAACCACTAATCCTACTTCTACCATACCTAAACCTAAATCCGCCACTTCTTGAAGGATGACCATAAACCGGACGACCTGCAACTAAATCCTTAATATAAGTTGCTATAATATCTTCACCTCCCTTTTCTCTCTTAGAATGTATCTCTAAATATTCATTTAAAAAATCCCAACCATCACATTTTAAACCATTTTTTTTAGGGCTATTTAACCTTTTAAGACCTTTTGCAGCCTTTTGTGCTAATCCCTCTGCAAAAGTAAGACACATTCCTCCTCGAATATAATTAGTATTAACCCTCGATAAATCCTTATAATTACTAACCTCTTTACTTTCAGTAGGATCCCCAGAAATCTGAATCGGCAAATTTTTTGCTAAAAAAATCATTTCTTCTTCTGTTGGAAAATATTGTAAATTTGTTATTCTTTCATGATAATCAGTACATTCTGTAACATACCTTTTAACCTCAATTTCATCTGGATCATATTTTGCATAGCCAAAATAGTCTCTTAAAAAATCAATTAACATTAAAATAACACAAGTAGCTGTTGTTCCAGCAGATCTAATTGGTCCACTAAAATTTACAATGAAATATTCTTTTCCATCTTTTGTTTTGCCAATTTCTAAACCCGTATATCCTTCAATAGGAGAGGCAACAACACCTAAAGTCAAATATGCAAACCCCAATCTTATTCCTGCATCAATTCCTTCAAGTTTATTTTTAAAATTACAAAACTTTTCTTCAGCAATTTCTTTTGCAATGATAAAACTAACAGTCGTATCTAATTGGCCATATTTTTGTTCTAATTCTAACATACGAGAAGTTATTTCTTGAATCGGTAATTGAGGGTAAACCGTAGAGATTAAGCCAACACACTTTTCAGCCATACTTGTTGCTAGAGGAATTTCAACTTTATCTTTTGGATCAATTCCAACTTTCCTCGCCTTATTTGCAACCTCATACTCTTTTTTAACACTATTTTCTAAATCAATAAAGTAAGAATCAACATCCCAATAACCTGGTTTTGCTAAAGTTTTCTCCATCAAATATAAAATAAGAATGTCTTTTATATAAATGACTGTAAACTAAAACATAGAATAAATTAGTTATAAATAATATTTTTTAAGTCATCTTTTTTTTCTAAATCATAGAATATTTCTTTATTATTTACAATAACGGCAGGTACTTTTTCAATATTAAATTCATTTAAAATGAAATCTAATGAAGAAACATCTAAATTAGCAGCAATTGGTAGTAAAATTAAATTTTTATCATCTTGTTTAATTTGCATTAATAATCTTGACCATACATTTTGCTCAGCCTCAATAGCCAAATCATCCGTATTATAATTATAAAGATAAACAATCATTTTTGTATTATTTAAACAATTTAAGTTATCTAAATTTGATTTCCATAAAAATGTTTTCATTAAAGTATATCTTTTATTCAACATAGTTAAATCATCCATTAAAAGGGCAAATTTATCATAATCTTCAAGCAACAAAGATTTCTCATAAACCTTATTAGCAAAATTAATTGTTTCTTTAGTTACTATATCACAATTTTTCTCTTCAGAAATTAAATTTGTTAAAATATAACTATCCATTAAATCTGCTTCAGAATTCATATAAAATACTTGAGAATTATAATTGTTCTTATTTTCAATACTAATCCCTATAAATATACCAATTACAAAAATTAAAATTGTTATTAAAAGTGCTTCTAAAAAAATAAATTTATTTTTAAGTAACATTTTTTCTCCATTTTACCATTTATTATAACCCCTCATAAAATTAAATAATGATGTTATTAATATTGCAGGATATAATACAACATAAAAAAAAGAATATATAAATATTTCGTGCAAGGCATGACTGTAGCCTTTTTCTTTTGAATAAACTAAAGAAGCAAGCATAAAACTCAATCCTAATGCAAATAAAATGATTCCTAAAAAGAACAATATAGTGGGGTTTATTGCTAAATCTCTAAAAGTAATAATGGCTATTTCTGATTTTGTAGAAAGATAAGCAGACATATATTTAATAAATATTTCTCTAGAATATCTATAAACTATCACAAAAAGTCCACTTAAACCAATAAACCATGAAAATAAAAAGAAGGGCATAATAAATTTTCCTAAAAAACCACATTTATGAATTGAAGGTAAATATTTTTTTACTGTTTGCATACCCCCCACATTCCAACGAATTCTTTGTTTAAACCAAACTTTTAAAGTTCTAGGAACATAAGTATAAACTAATGAATTCATAGACATTTCAACCCTCCATCCTGATTTTACTACATTCCATGTAAGCTCAATATCCTCAGTTAAATTATTTTCATCAAAACCCCCTAAATCATCCTTAACAATTTTAGTTCTATATATGGAAAGAGGTCCTGTTGTAACATAAATAGAATCTATAAAACCCATTAACTTACGAGTAAATGCTATTACTTTATATTCAATAGACTGCAATGATTCTAAAAAGTTCGTTTTATTTTTAACCAAAACTCTCGACGTAACTCCCCCAACAGTCTCATCGTCAAAAAAACCAATCATATTTGTAATTGCATTTATTTTAGGCATAGAATCAGAATCAGAAAAACCAACTAATTCTGTTTTAACAAATTTTAAACCATAATTTTTAGAACCTGCAGCTTTCCCAGTATTTTTTGGAGTTTTAAGTGCTAAAACCAAATCAGGATATTTTTGTTCATATTTTTTAATTATTTTATATGAATTATCTTTAGAACAATCATCTACAACAATTATCTTTTTCAAATAAGGATAATCAGATTTTAAAAAACATTCAATTGTTTTACCTACACTTTCTTGTTCATTATAACAAGGGATAACAATAGTTAAATCTCTTTTACTCTCAGTTTTAGGGGTATAAAATATATCTTTTTTATTCTTGATATAAACTAAAAAATACATTATTAAAAAATAAAATGCTATGAAAGAATATATAAAATAAAAAATTATTAATGTCTCCATAATAAA
The DNA here is from genome assembly GCA_041654895.1 of Candidatus Pacearchaeota archaeon. Taxonomy (GTDB): domain Archaea; phylum Nanobdellota; class Nanobdellia; order Pacearchaeales; family GW2011-AR1; genus JAGVXH01. Next base: position 30,344 of record JBAZCR010000001.1, on the reverse strand, counting down.
TATTCAAAAAAACATTTTTTAAATGCTTTTATTTTCATCCCCCCCATTAAAATTGCAATCATAAGGACAATATAATTCAGGATTCTTTAACCATTGAACATTTTTATCTTCTTCACTAAAATCTATTATTTTTATTTCTCTAGTTTTTAAATTAAATAATATGGCTTTATTTGGATCTGCTTCAACACCAACTTTTTCCATAAAATTCGTTTGTGCTTGCCAACAAGAGCCAGCAACCAATAAAATATTATTATGCATAGAAACCTCACATCTATGCAAATCTCCAGTTAAAACAATATCCGGAATAGTATTAATAACTAAAGAATCTTTATCACAAGGAATGTAATCTACTAATCCATGCATTGGAGAAAGATGCCTTCTCTTTAAAATCTCTTTAACAATCGTTGTAGGAGAATGCTTTCCATATTTTGCTCTTATTTCCGGAAGTTCTTCAACAAAAGGATTAAGACTCGCACCATGATACATCAAAATCTTAAAACCTCCATCAATTTCAATTAAGCAAGGATTAGTTACTAGTTCTAAGTTTGATATTTTATGTAATCCTTCTGCCCACCTTTCACTTATAATTGGTTGAGGTTCTCCAACCCAAACAGCATCATGATTTCCCGGACAAGCAAATATTTGAATATCATTTCTTATCAATTTTAAAAGCTCTTCGACCTTAGCATATTGACCTACACTAGTCATAATCTTTAAATCCTTTTCTTGTCCTGGATAATGACTCACACCATCAACTAAATCTCCTGTAATGAATAAATATTTTACCTTCTCAGCTATTTTTCTATATTCCTCGTCTCCTTGTTTCCCATTAATCCATTTTATAAATTTAAGAAAATTTTCTTCTAAAAAAAGTTTAGAACCACAATGTAAATCACTAATAAAAACCGCCCAAGAATCTTCCTTAATTCTTTTTTTTTCATTTAAAATACAATCAGGATATATTAAATCATTACAGTATAAAAAATTACTACTTGAACTTATATTAAATCCAATAATATCATCTAATATAATATCTTTTGCTTTATCATATATTTCTTTTTTGTTTGAATTAACTAATACACTAATAGAGCCTGTTAAATCTTCTACTTCAAGCATAATATTTTTATTCTTAGTAGTTCTTTTATCTAAAACAGCCCCTATAAAACTAAAATTACCTGTATTCCCTTTAATTTTTCTAATAGTTGTTAAGTTTTCCAGATTCTTTGTTTCTAAGATACTTTTTATGCTTTCAAATCTATCTTTAAAATGGTTAACAAAATCAGAAACAGATATTTTCCTCTGAGGAAAGAAGGGAGCACTTAATATCTTGAAATTACTATTCTCTTTTTTTAATTCATTAATAACTTTTCCTTCTTCAAAGTAATCAAAGAAAAAATTTATTTTTTCAAAATCAAAAGATAAATTTGCCTTAATTTTTGGAATAAATTTAGTTAAAACTTTTTTTGTGATGATTCTCTCATTCATTTTCAGACTACTTATAATATCAATAATTTCAGAGGATTCCTTTTCACCTAATTCATTAAATAGATTTAAAATTTCTTTATCTAATAAAAAACCTTTTTTTATACACTTTTTAAATACCTCATTAACCATTTTATAAGAAAATAAAATTAATTTATATATATAGTTGTAAAAAATAAGATATTATAATCCTAAGCTATTCCTTAATAAATTTTCTATTTTATTAAGTAAATTATCTGGAACACTTAATTTAATTTCTCTTGTTCTTCCATGTCTTCCTTTACTAATCACTTTTGCATTAATTATCCCCAACATATCAATATCAGCTAATATATCACTAATTCTTCTTTGAGTTAAACTTTCTGTCTTTGTTTGAAAGCATAATTCTTGATAGGAATTATAAACATCCCCAGTGAAATATTTTTCTATTTTCTTATTTTTTTGTTTTTTATTTAGATTTATAATAGATAGTAAAACTAATTGATGTTGCTTTGGAATTGTCTCTACAATATCTAGAATTTTGTCCTTTTCAATTTTTTGATTTGCTAAATCAATATATTTTTCCTCTACTTCTAATTTTCCTTCTCTCTCACAAAGTTCTGCTGCAATTCTTAATAAATCTAAAGCACGTCTTGCATCGCCATGTTCTCTTGCAGCATAAGCTGCACATTTTGCAATAACCCCTTCTTTTATTACTTTTTCCTTAAAAGCTATAGAACACCTTTCATTTAAAATATCTTGCAATTGAATAGCATTATATGGGGGAAATATAAATTCTTCTTCACCCAAACTACTTCTTACTCTAGGATCTATATTTTCTAAAAAAGTTACATCATTACTAATACCAATAATAGATATTTGAGCATTATTTAATTCTTGATTTAATCTTGTTAAAGAATATAAGAAAGTATCACTCATTTTTTTAATAGCCTGATCAATTTCATCAAAAATAAAAACTATTAATTGTTTCTTTTTATCAACCATTTCAATAAATTTATTCCATACTTTATCTGTTGGAAGGCCTGTTGCAGGAATATCACCACCTAATTGCTTAATTAAAGCAGCTAATATTCTATATTCTGTATCTGCAACTTTTCTCAATTTACAATTAATATATTCAAAACTAACTTCAACATCTACTTCTTTTGCTTTTTTTGTTAATTCTCTCATTACATATTGAATGCTCAATGTTTTTCCTGTTCCTGTTTTACCATAAACAAATAAATTACTTGGCCTTTCATTTCTTAAACAAGAAGCTAAAATACTTGCAATAGATTTTATCTGTTCATCTCTATGAGGAATACTTTCAGGAGTATATTTTACTTGTAAAACACTTTTATTCTTAAATAAACTATTTTTAACAGCATTTTCAAAAATATTATTTAATTCAACAGCCATTAATTAAAATATAAATTTAAACTATATAAAGTTTAATATAATTGAAAGATAAGAATCCTTACCATCATTTCTTATGGAAATATAAAAAGAACATTTTTTATTTATCGAAGAAAAATTTTATACAGTCACCCCTTAATTTCTATTCCACATGAAATTGAAAAAATTAAAAATACAAATAATTTAATATTAAATGTATATATTAGAAAACAATCATAATATAATATATATTATATAATATAAATATTTATAAATAAAAATATAAAAATAATTAATTTAAATTAATTATTTAAATAAATTCCATAAGAAATTATAGGGTGACTGTATTTTTTAAAATTAAATTAATTAATCAACCCATATAATATTTTTAAAATTATATTTTGTAGCAATTAATATCAAATCTATTAGCCACCAAATACCTAAACCACCAAAAGTAAATAATTTAAGTAATCCTAAAAAAATATGCCCTAAAATAAATCTATCTACTCCAATACCACCAAAAAATATAGACATTAAAAGAGTTAATATCCAATTTACTTTTCTTTTTTTCTTAGTCATTTTCTTTTTTTCTTTTTAAAAAAGGCAATCTAAAATGAATTGGAAGCCCTAATTGATCCTCTAATTCTATAGCCTTAATTGAAGCTTTTTGAATAATTATATTAATAATTTCTAATTGTCTTTCTTCATTTTTTTTATTTTCTTTCCAGTCTTTTATAATTTCTTTCATTATTTTTTGTTCAACATCTAAATATAATATACCTTCAATACTTATTTTACCAAGTTTTTTATAATCAATATCATAAATATAATTTACTTTTAGAGAATCTTTTTTTGAACCTTCCAAGGCAAATTTCTCTATTTTTTTTATTTTAATATTTTGATTCAATTCAATTTTCCCATTAAAAGTAGGATCTCTTTGAGCCAAAATACTTGTTATTTTTGATGCTAATAATTTTATCATATTTTTATTCACCCAAATATCTTTTTAAATTTTATTATTTATTTAAATTAAATCTTCTTCTGAAATCACAATAAAATCTCCAATTGCAATAACAGAATTATAAGGTATTAAAGCTTCCTTTTCCTTAGTTCTTTCAATAGATAAGTTACTGGTATAATTAGTTAAATCTTTTATAACTAAATGGATTAATTCACCTGTTCTTGCTTCAAAAGTAATATCTTTAACTAACCCTAGTTTTTTACCTTCTTTTGTAACAACTTGTTTTCCAAGAAAGTTTTTAAAAGGTCTTTTTTCCATATCTTGTTTAAATAGAAATAATTTATAAATGTTTGTGTAGTCGAAGACATTTATTTTCTTAATTGGTAAATTATATAAAACAAATATTATTTATCTAGTTATGCCAAGAATATCAGAGTCAAAAAAAAAGAAAATTTCAGAACAAATATTATCTTATTTGTTTTTAATTTCACCCAAACAAGTATTTACAAGTAATATAGCAAAAGAATTAGCAAGGGATGAAGAATTCATAAAGAAATTACTTCTTGACTTAAATAATAAGGGTTTAGTTGTTAAAATAAATAGAAATTCTTTAGGTCAAATTTATGAAAGAAGATTAAGATGGAGACTTTCAAATAAAACATATGAAGCATACAAACAAATGCAATGAAATTATTATAATTAAAAACAATCATAAATATAAATAATTTTGATTATCTTTTCTTATGGATATGTTAAAAGAGGCATTTTCTAAAATCAAAGAAGAAATAAATTTTTTAAAAAAGGAACTAGATTTATTGAAAAATGAATTAAACGCTATAAGATCTTATCAAAACCTAAATTCTAATAAAATTGATTCAATAGAAAAAAAGGCAATTCCAACACATTACCTATTAGGTGAATATAATAAGTCCAACAAACCAGCAATAGATCTTAATGAAAATCTCCTCTTAAATGGCTTAAAAGCTCAAAATTTCATTTTTTCCACAGGAAATGAAGGGGTTCCAACAAACAAACCAACAGACAAACCAACAGACAATATAGGCATAAATTTCAATAATTCAAATGAAAATAGTGGTTTTTTAAATATTTCATCTAATTTTGAAAAGGCTCATATAATAATTTCTTCTTTAGATGATGTTAAAAAGGATATAAGAAAGACATTCAAAAATTTAACATCCCAGGAAATGTTAGTCTTTTCAACGATATATACATATGAGGATCAAAAATATGAAAATATAAACTATAAATTAATTTCAGATAAATTAAATTTAAGCGAATCTTCTATAAGAGATTATGTCAATAAATTGATTAAAAAAGGAATTCCTATAACAAAAAGAAGGCTAAATAACAAAAAAGTTATACTTTCTATCTCTTCAACCCTTAAAGAGATTACAAATTTATCAACAATAATTAAACTTAGAGATTTATAAGATACTATTCGTTTAAGCGAATAACTATCTTCATCTTTCTTCTTTAGTCAGTTTCTGAATCTTTTTATTCTCTCTATATTTATTCTTGTTCTCTCTTTTACCTCTTTTTAAAATTTAATTTTTTTATTAATCCCTCACTTTTCAATGATTTTTCTATATCTTTTTATTATTTTTAACTCTCACTTTTCGCCTTTTTAGGTTTTTCACGCTTTATTTTCACTTTAATGTCTTTTGTAATGTCGCTTTTGACTTTTTCTGGTAAAAATAGTCTCTTTTTTCCATTTGGTTCTGTGTATTCTTCAATTAAATTGACATTTTTTTGTTTAATATTATTAATTTGGCCTCTTATAGTACTTTTACTTTTCCCAAACATTGCTGCCAAATCTTCATAACTTAATTTTATTTCGCTATTTAATAATGCAAAAATAATTGCCCTTTCCATAACTGTTAATTTCTCTATTTTAACTGTTTGGACAGCTGTTTGGACAGCTGTTTGGACAGGAAACACTGTTTGTTGTTTGTTTATACTTGTTTGTTTGTGTTTGGACAGCTGTTTGGACAATCCTTGTCCAAAGAATTCTATGCTACCTTTTACTTCTTCTAAATCTTCTCTTATTTGTTTTAATTCTTCTTTCAATTCTCTATTGTTTTTTTCATTTAAATTGTTTTTATCGTCTATAACTTTAATCCATTTACCCACTTTCGCCAAATCGTTTTTAACATTATTAAAGGATTCTATCACTTCTTTTCTTAGAATTTCTACTCTCTTTTTACCACCAAACATATTATAATAATATTGTTTATCTTTATAAGTTTTTCCATTTTTTGGACAGCTGTCCAAACAGCTAAGTTCTATTTTTTTAGTATTCTTAGTCTTCTTTCTTTTTTAATGGTTATCTGTTTTCTTATAAACATCAAAGATAAAACATCCTTTTTTAATATTTTTATTTAATTTTTTATTTTTGGCTGTTTGTTTGTTGTTTGCTGTCCAAACAGCTTTTTTGACTGTTTGTTTATGTTTTAAACGGCTGTTTGTTTTCTATTGACTATTATAAAAAGTATTAAAAAGAGAAGTATCTTATATTCTAATTATGGAAGTAAAAAATTATTTAACAATTTCTGCTTTAGTTTCTTTGTTTCTCTTAATCCTTTCCCTTTTTATTCCATTTATCCCTTGTAAATTTGCTCCAAAAGTTCCGAATCCAACTTATTCATGGTCTTTATGTTCTTTAGATCCAGAAAATTATTTTCTTTCAAATTCCTTTATAAAATTTTTTGGAATGATTTCTTCTATAAGGATGACTTATCTAATTTTAATTATTTTATCATTTTCGATCTGCTTTATATTAAATTATCTTATTTCTCATAAGCTAGGAAGAAAAAATAAATAGGGATGTAAAAAAACTTTTTTTTATTTTAAAATTTTGAGTAATTGTACTTAAATTAATATTGTCACTTTGTTTACCTTTGTGCAAACTTGCCCTGCAATAAATGATCTATTAAGTCCTGAATTTTATTTATTAGATAAAATAATAGGCTTTATCTTATAGGATAAATTTTCTTAGAATTTCTTTATTGTCAAAGAATATAGAAAATTTTAAATATCTTTAATCTTATGAATTATATATGGAATCTCTTTCGTTTATAGATTGGAAAACAAAGGAAGTAAGAGTAATTTCATTAAGTAATTTTAATCCTATCGAAAGAATAACAGATTTAATTTGTCCTTATGATAAAACAAGAATTCTCTCTTATTATAATGCTCTTGATAAGGGTTTTTATTGCCCTAATTGTCGAACAGAATATAATCTTTCTATCATATCTCAAGAAGAAGTAAATTCTTTGGCCAAACAAAATATACTGGAAATGACTGAGGAAATATACAAACAAAAAGAAAAACTAAAAAATTTAGAGGAATTCGTAAATTTTGCAAAATTAGCTTTTAGATGATTCAAAACTATTTTAAAATCCATAAAATAACAAGAAATTTAGCAAGGTTCGTATAATATACCTTGTATGAAGTTCTAATAGTATAAATCGAACTTATTCTACCCGTTCTAACATAAATTTTTATATGCGAACGACTTTTTTTTAAAATGATTAAAAAATGTATTAATTGTCATGAAGAAAAGGAGCACCATGCGAAAGGTCTTTGTTATTCTTGTTATAAAAAACTAAATTGGTCGCCAAAATTTAAAATTTGTGGAAGATGCAAACAGAAAAAAGCCATTCATGCAAAAGGTTTATGTGCCTCCTGTTATAACTATGTTTACCAAAGTGAAAAACTAAGAGCCTATCAACAAAGAAAGTCAAATAATATTGATTTAAAGACTTTCAGAAAAATAACAAAATCTTGCGTAATTTGTGGATTTGATAAAATTGTTGATATTTATCATCTAGACAAAAATAAAAAAAATAACTCTTTTGGAAATTTAGTCGGCTTATGCCCAAATCACCATAGAATGATCAATAATTCTCGTTTTAGATTTGAATTATATCAAAGATTACAAGAATTAGGGTATAAAACACCCTTTTATGAAAAAAGTATCTCTAAGGAGCTTATTTAAGCTGATTAGTGTTTTTACTTAAAAAAGATATTTCCTTTTCTATTTTAGCTTTTCCAAAAATCTCTAAAACTTCTGTTTAATTAGTTCGTACAACCTTAAAAAAGGCTTAAAAAATAGTTTAGAAAGTGAGAGTTAAAAAATAAGCAAAACTTAATTTATTTCTTTTTTTTCATAATTTATTTTAGAAAAAGTGAGTCTTTTTAACTTTTAGATATATAAAATCTTTCTTTATATCCTCGACAAAAAATTTTTATTCAAGTTTAATTTAAATTTAAAATACTTCGATTTAATTATTCGTTAAACCGAAAAACCTTTTTTTTCAAAAACAAATATCTTTTAATGTTAAAACAAAAATATAAATACTTGTTCGTACAATCTATGAAGTAAAATAGGTGAAATTATGAATAAAGAAGATTTTTTAAAAAAATTAGAAATAGAATTAAAAATAACAAAAAATTCAAATTATACTATTCGAAATTATTTAAGAGCTAATAGCGAATTAATAGATTTCTTAGAAAAGAACCCAAATCAGATAAATACAGAAGACATAAAGTTTTTTTTAGCAGAAAAATATTCAGATAAATCTTCAAGCTCAATAATTCTTTTTCTAGCTGCAATAAGATATGCTTATTCAAATTTATTAAATCAAGATCCAACTTTGGGCGTTAAAAGGCCTAAGAAAAATAAAATATTGCCTACGGTCTTAACAAAAGATGAAATAAAATTCCTAATAAATTCAACAAACAACGAAAAGTCAAAATTGATCATATCTTTAATGTACGCATGTGGCTTAAGAGTTTCAGAGTTGGTTAATTTAAGGCTAGATGATTTAGATTTTAATGAAAGAGTAGGACGTATAAAACAATCAAAAGGAAATAAAGATAGAATTTTTAATTTGCCTCTTTTTTTAATGGAGGATTTAAAGGAACAAGTGGAAAAACAAAAAAAGTATAATAATATCTACCTATTTTCAGGTCCAAAACAAAAGTTGACAACAAGGAATATTCAAAAAATTGTTACAACTGCTGCAAGAAAAGCAAATATAAACAAAAGAGTTCATTGTCATACACTTAGACATTCTTTCGCAACCCATTTATTAGAGAATAATGTAGATATAAGGAAAATCCAAGAATTATTAGGTCATTCAAATTTATCAACAACTCAAATATACACCCATATATCAACTCAGGAACTGAAAAAGATAAAAAGCCCAATAGATTCTCTGAATCTGTAATGAAAAAGAAAAACCTTTATGCAGGAATAGATGAGTCAAATCATGGACGATTCCCAGAAGTTTTTGCATTAATATTATCAAATAAAGAAAAGGACACACAAAAAAACCATTTTGAGAAAAACAGAAAAAATTATTCTTCTTTTCTAAAAAAAGTTTATAGAAGAGATTATTCTTATCTATTATTACATGAAAAATTAAAATCTGAAATACCTTCAGGCAAATTACTCCCACAAATAGTCTATAGTTTATTTTATCCTTTTGATTTTAGTGATGTAACTAAGTTAACCTTATATATCGATGGTTTAAAGGAAGACAAAGAGATAGATTCTATTTCTAACATGTTTTTTGATAAGTTTAATTTAGAAGAATCTCAATTAGAAATTATTTCACAAGATTATTTAGACCAAAATAATTATTTGGTTTATTTGGCAGATGGCCTTGCACATTATGTTTTTAGAAAAAAAACTCTTGAGAGTATTTCTCAAGATAAGCATTATTGTCCCCTTATTTTATAAATACCCCTCCTTTTATTTAGTTATGAAATGCATAAAATGTGGTTATCATGAAAAAAGATATATCCTAAAATTTAACCAGCCACTATGTAATATTTGTTCGACATTTTCTCCAGAAAACAAGAAGGATTTTGAAAAATACATTAATGAAAAAATAGATTGGAAGATGTTAGATACTTTTAGGATTTATAATTCGACACCAGGAAAAAAACAGTTATCCGGAATGCAAGCTAAGGCAAAGCAGGGTTATCCTGTTACAAGAGCTCCTTTTGGTTATACTATCCATAATAATGCTCTTACATTAAATGAAGACTCAACAAAAGTTATTTTAATTTTTAAAACATTTTTAAATTCAAACATTTCTTTAAATAAGCTCTCTAAAGATTTCGGGATTTCATTAAATGGTCTAAAAAAAATTTTAAAAAATAGGACCTATCTAGGCGAAATAAAATTTAATAATCAATTGTATCCTTCTAATCATACTCCTTTAGTTAATCCAGAGATTTTTTATGCTACTCAGAGAAAGCTAAATAAAATTCTAAAACCTCGTAACAATAAAAATTTTGTTGAGAGATATCCTTAATTGAAATCTAGTATTTGATTCTTTACATTTATTTTTTTAAAAATATCAAATACAATAATATAAAATATTCCAAGACCTGTAGCAAAAATCCAATCAATTAGAGGTATATGAACTGTTTCAAATATAATGTTTAATGGAGTATAAATTATCAAAACTGTTGCAAGAATTGAAACAAAAGAAGCTATTGCTAAAGAAGGGTTAGTTAATAGAGATCTTCCAATTGTTCCTTTTCTGAAGCTTCTAAAATTAAAAGCACCGGCAATTTCTAAAAATATTAGCGCAATTAAAGATGTTGTTCTTGCACTTTCAATAGTTTGACCTAAGATATTATATGTAAAGTAAAATGTAATTAAGACTAACAAAGCCATAAATATTCCTGAGAAAATTAAAATTAGTACAAAATTCTTATTTAAAATCTGTGCTTTTACTCTTGGTTTATCATCCATAATATCTTGAGAAGATTTGTTTAAACCTAAAGTTATTGCAGGAAGATTATCAGTTACAATATTCATAAATAATATTTGCAATGCTAATAATAATGGGATTGGCCAACCGAAAATAGGAACTAATAAGGCGCCTATGACAATAATTATTAATTCTGCTATATTAGCTGATAATTGATATGTTACAAACTTTCTAATATTATTGAATATAGTTCTTCCTTCTTTTATAGCATCAACAATAGTGGAGAAATCATCGTCCTTAATAATTAAATCTGCAACAGAACGAGAAACATCAGTCCCGCTCTTGCCCATTGCAACTCCAATATGTGCTTCTTTTAGTGCAGGAGCATCATTAACTCCATCTCCTGTCATTGTAACAATTTCACCATTCTCCTTTAGTGCTTTTACAATCCTTAATTTGTGTTCTGGTCTTACTCTCGCGAAAATAACGGTCTTATTAACAATTCTTGTTAGTTCATCATCAGTTAATTTATCAATATCAAATCCTTCTAAAATTTTTCCTTTATCTAAACCAATTTGTTTTGCAATTGAATAAGCTGTTTCTTTACTATCTCCTGTAATCATCTTTACTTTGATTCCTGCTTTTTTACACATCCTAACAGACTCTTTAACCTCTTCTCTTGGTGGGTCTCTAATACCTACAAATCCTAAAAAGATTAAATCCTTTTCAAAATCTATTTTTTTATTAAAATTATTTTTTGTTATTTTATATGCAAAGGCTAAAGTTCTTAATGACTCACTCCCAAATCTTTTATTTTCTTCTAATATTTTCTTTTTATCTTTTTCAAGAAGCCTATATACTCCAGAATTTCTCTGAATAAAAGAGCACTTATCTAATAAAACTTCTAAGGCCCCTTTTGCGTAAATAAAGTTCTCTTTTTTTTCTTTAATTAAAACAGACATCATTTTTCTTTCAGATGAAAATGGATTCTCTTCTTTTCTATCAAAATACAAATCCTCATAAAACAATTTTGCCTTTGAAGCTGCAATTAATAATGAAGCCTCTGTTGGAGTTCCATTTATATCAAAATCACCCTCTTCTTGACCACTCCTATATATATGCGCATCATTACAATATATTCCTGCTTTTAATAACAATTGTAAGGATTTTTCTTTATCTAGAGTTACGGGCTTATTATCTAAATAAAAATTCCCTTTGTCATTATAACCAGTTCCAGAAAGTGTATATTCTTTATTATCAGAATAAATGTTTGTAACTGTCATTTCCCCTTTTGTAATTGTTCCAGTTTTATCTGAACAAATAACTGTCGTTTCTCCTAATGTTTCAATAATTGACATTCTATTTACAATGGCATTTTTCTTTGCCATCCTATATGAGCCTGTGGCTAATGCTGTAATTAAAACAACAGGAAACCCTTCAGGAAATGATGATACTGCAACAGCAATAACAAGAATTAATGCTTCAACAATTACTTGGTTATTCAACTCTGGAGCTCTAAATAAAATTATTAGTCCAGTTAAAATTGAAAAAAATAGACCTATGGTGGCCATGTACTTTGCAATATTATTTACTTTTTTTTGTAAAAGTAATTCTTTTTCACTCTTGGATATTAATTTAGCAATCTTTCCAAATTTAGTATTCATTCCAGTATGAATTACTTTTGCTATTGCTTTTCCACGGACAATAAAAGAACCCATAAATAACACATTTTTATCTTCATATTTTTGAGGATCTATAGCTATCTCCTTTTTTATTTCATGTGCTTCTCCGGTTAAAACAGATTCATTAACTAACAATTCCTTTTTATATAATATTAAACAATCTGCAGGAATTTTTTCTCCATTTCTCAAAATTAAAATATCTCCTGGAACAAGCTCTTTTACATATATTTCTTTTTCTTTTCCATCTCTTAATACAAGACATGTAGAAGTAATCATTTTTTTAAGAGCTTGGACTGACTTTTCTGCCTTATATTCCTGAATAAATCCTGTTGTAACTAATATTAGTATAACAAAAAGTAAAACGTAGGCTGTAATATTTTTACTTACAAGAAAAGATAAAATCATAGCAACTAACAAAAGATAAATAATGAAATTACTTTTTACTTGTCTAATTAATATTTTAAAAGAAGATATTTTATTTACATCTTTAATTTCATTAAACCCGTGTTCTTCTAATCTTTTTTTAGATTCTGCACTAGATAAACCAACAATCTCCTCTTTCTTCATTTAATTATTAATTTGATTTAATTTATAAATATTTTATTTTTTTCAAAAGATATTTAAGTTTAGACTTAATTTGTTATTTATAAGATGGTGAAAAAAAAATTATCAAACCCTGTTTCATTAATTGCAGGGACGGCAATGGGTGCAGGTTTTTTAGGCTTACCTTATATCATTGCTAAAACCGGATTTTTGATTGGTTTTATCTATCTAATTTTAATTGGTTTATTTGTTTTATTTGTTCAACTTTGTTTAGGAGAAATTATTTTAAGAACAAAGGGAAATAGCCAATTAACAGGTTATGCAAAGAGATATTTAGGTAATAAAGGAAAAAAATTAACTCTTTTCATTATGATTTTTTACATTTTTTCAACATTAATTGCATATATAATTGGTGGAGGTGAGAGCCTATCTTATATTTTTTCTGGAACAAATAATTATGCCTTACTTTTTTCAATTATTTTCTGGATTTTACTTTCTATTCTAACATATATCGGACTTAGAGCATTAAAACTATATGGAAAAGTAGGGTTTTATTTTATATTAGGATTTATTTTTTTAATTATATTATTTTATACTCCTTCAATAAAAATGGATAACTTAACATTTGTTGAACCAGAAAATTTCTTCTTTCCTTTTGGGATTGTATTGTTCTCTTTCACATCTTTCTCTTCTATTCCTTCAGCTAAAAGATTGCTATTAGGAAAAGAAAATTGGATGAAAAAATCTATTATTCTTGGAGTTTTAATTCCTTTTGTAGTTTATTCTTTATTCACTTTGGTCTTACTAGGAAATTTTGGAAAACAAGTTCCTGAGATTGCAACATTAGCTTTGGGAAGAGGTTTTGCTGTTTTAGGAGCTATAGCTATTTTTACAAGTTATTTATCCCTTAATATATCACTAAGAGACATGTTTAGGTTTGATTTTAATGTTAAAAGAAATCACGCATGGCTCATCTGCTCAATTGCTCCAATCATTATGTTCTTAATAATTCATTTTTTTAAATTAGCTTCTTTTGTTCAAATTTTATCCTTTGCTGGAGTAGTTACAGGAGGTTCAACTGGCATTTTAATATTAGTTATGAATTTTAAATCAAAACAAAAAGGAAAAAGAATTCCCGAGTATTCAGTTCCATTAAATAAAATTGCAATTTTTTTGTTAAGTTTAGTATTTATCTTTGGAATTGTAATACAATTGGGTGGAGAAAAAATTGTTCACTTTTTAAAATTAATTTTTAATCTTATCTAAAACTTGTTTGTCTTTTTGCTCTTGCTTTAGAATCCCCGGGTTTACAGGCTTCTTTTCTTCTAGTATCTGCTACCACCATATTTCTATCATAGGTAATAAAAGTTCTTCTAAGTTCTTCGTTATTAAAATATTTTAAAATTGCTCTTGCTATAGCAAGTCTTGATGCCTCAATTCTTGATGAAGTTCCACCACCCTTAACATTTACACTAACGTCAAAATTTAAATTACCTAATATTTCATGAGTTAATATTAAGGGCTCATTTACCTCTAATTGTTGTAAATAAGGTAATTGAGAAATTGGTCTTCTGTTTATAGTAATGTTTCCTGTTCCTTCTTTTATTGTGGCTTTTGCAATAGCACTCTTTCTTTTTCCTGTAACTACAATATTATTCATATTAACCCCTTAACAACTTCTTTTAATTTATAATGATTTAATGGCAAGTGATGTTCAAAATTTTTAGTTTTTTTCTTTTGTTCCTCTGTTAAATTATTATCCCCTATATAACATCTTAATCTCTTATAGGCATCTCTTCCCTTTTGCCTATCCCAGGGTAACATTCCTCTAATCATTCTTTTTAATAACATGTCTTCCCTTCTAATATATCTTGGGCCTTTTAATGAACTTCCTTGTCCCATTCTTCTTTTTCTCTTTATTTTTTCAATCATATATTCTTTTTTCCCAGAGATAACAACTTCTTCACTATTAATTATATCAATAGAGTTTCCTTTTAGCAATTCCTTAGAAACATAACTACCCATTCTACCTAAAATTGCATCTTTACCATTAACTATTATTTTTACCATTTTATTTTACTATAATCAAATTATTTAATTCAGGATTTTTTTTAATTTCTTCACTTATTAAAATTGCTTTTCCTTTAGATTCTTCTATTTTTTCTTTTGCTTTTTGGCTAAAAGACCAAGCAACTATTTTTTTAGGATCACTTATCTCTCCAGCACTTAAAACTTTTCCAGCAACAACAATATCTCCTTCAACTAATTGTAAATCCTTTAAATTAATTGAGGGCCATTTTCTTTTTGGTTTTGCTAATTCTTTGGCTACCTCTGGATTAGTCTTTTTTAAAAGAATTATCGTTTTAACTAAAAGTAAATCTTTCTTTTTTTTCATTCTATTTTCTATTTTCGTTTTACTTATTTTCATTTTTTATTTTAATGAGGAGAGGAGGATTCGAACCCCCGTAGGTAAAAACCAATACGCCCTTAACGTACCCCGTTTGACCGCTCCGGCATCTCCTCATTTTTATTTTAATGCCCGAGATACTTCCAAGAGGTTTGATTTTAATACTTTACAAGCTTCATTAAATATATTTTTTGCATCAATTTGTCCCCAAGATTCTATATTAAATACTATTTCCTTACTTAAACTAATCTCAACGCCTGGGAAATTCTTTAAGTCATCATTATCAATTTCACATTGTGTTGCATCTTTTACTCTTAATTTATCTTTGAATTCAAAAACATCTGGATAATCATTAGCTAATTCAATATGTGATTCACCTTCTTTTGTTATTTTTATTTTGGGTAATTGTTTATAATATAATAATCCTGGGACATATTTTGAATGTTCTAAACCAATACCTACACCTGCTTTTGCTACAAGCTCAATTTCTTGATTCTTTCCTAATAAAACAATTGGCATTTCAGAATAAACAACATCATTTCCTAATTCTCCAGCCTTAACAAAAGTATTCTCATCTTTAGATTTTTTCTTTAATTTTAACTCTATTAATTCACCTTGTTTTAATTTTTGGTTTTTTAAAGGGATTAAACCTAACCTATGGGCTATAATTTCATCATATAATGCACTATCATTTTTATAGAAATCAACTTCTTTAATCGCCAAAGTTGGAATTTCACTGACACTCCTTCTAATAGCATTTGCTAGGCTTACATTTGTCTCAGCAATAAATTTTATTTTTTCTTTATTTTGTTCGATTATTTCCATTATATATTTTTGATTTAAATTTATTTATAAATTTATACTCTTCTTCCCCTCCTTCCCCCACTCTTCTTTGGTCCGCCTCTTGGAACACAAGTTACTTCTGTTAAGCTTAATATCTTTAATCCTTCTTTTGTTAGTGTTTTAACTATTGTATGAGCACCAGGACCAATACCTTTTTCTCCAGTTTGACCTTTCATCTTAATATATAAATTTGTAATTTTATAATCTTTACAAATCTCCAATATCTTTTTAGCAATAAACATCGCAATTGTAGGATTTGCCTTCATTCTGTCATGTTTTGTTATCTGACCGCCACTTGTTCTTCCAATAGTTGTTCCAGATAAATCTGTAAGTGTTGCAATAGTATTATTAAAACTAGCATAAATATGTAGTATCCCTGTATGTTCATCATTTTTCTTCTTAGCCATTTTATTCTTCTTCAATATCCTCTGATTTATTAGACTTTATTCTCTTTTCTTTTCTTGGTTTTAAAGAAATTTTATTCTCTAAGTCTTTTTCAACCCAAAAAGAAGGAGCACTTACCGCACAACCATCAACAAGAACATGTTTATGTGCTATTAGTTGTCTTGCTTGTTTAATACTGTTAGATAACCCCTTTTTATAAACAATGGTTTGCAATCTTCTTTCTAATAAATCTCTTTCAGTTAAAGCAAGAACATCACTAATTTCTTTAATATTAAAGCCTAATTTATTTAATTTTTCAAAGTAAGATTTTTGCTCTTCGCTATTTGATCTAATTAATTCTTTTGCACGAGACCTTAGTTTAGATACTTGACTATTTACTCTCCAAATTTCTTTTTTATTCTTTAAACCATATTCCTCTACAATTAAATTTTCAGCATCAATTCTAGCTCTATCAAACATTTTTCTTGGTCTAGAGTATTTTTTTCTTTTTCTTTTAATTTCTCCCATTTAATCGCTCCTTATGCTTTCTTTTTTATTCCTGCACCACTTTTATTTTTATTTAGTCTAAAATTTGATTTAGTCCTTTGACCTCTCACAGGAAGTTTTGTTGTATGTCTAATTCCTCTATAAGATCTAATTTTTTTTAATCTTTTAATATCAAACTCATTTCTTAAGCTTAAATCAGCACCATAATAATGATAATCTTCTCCTGTTGAGAAATCTTTTTGTCTATTCATTAAAAATGAATGCATTTTTGGGTCTTTCATAAATTCTTCTATTTTGTCTATTTCTTCATTTGTTAAATCGCCCACTCTTTTATTTTGATCAATATCTAGTATTTTACAAATAGCATTAGAATAGGACCAGCTTATCCCCTTTATTTTGGTTAAACCAGCTAAAACTTTTTTATTACCTCTAATGTCCTTTCCAAGTAATCTTCTGACTTGATAGCTTTCTTCTTCGTGTTTTACTTTTTTTCCTTCCATTTTAACTTATAAACATATTATATCTTTCGATGTTAGTTAATTCTTCAAATATTCTCCTTTCAATTGCTTTTTTTGGGTCTGGAATATTTGAAGCTCTTTCTTTAATATCTTGAAACGATTTAAATTCTTTTTCATTTCTTGCATTTAATATTGTTAGAGTGTGCTTTTTTCCAAATCCTGGAAGTAATTCAAATTGGTGAAGTCTTGTATTAATAGGTTCAGCCTTATTAAAAAAAGAAACAAATCTTTCTTCGTCTTCATCTATTGATTTTTTAATATGCTCTAATAATTGCATTTTTGAGTTTTGTGTCAATTTTTCTCTAGGACATCTCCCTAAAATATATTGAACTTTATCTCGTTTCTTTTCTCCAATATACACTTCCTCTCCTATCTCAAATTTCATTCCCTTTCTAGGAACAATTTGTAAGAGAGTAAAATTATTTTTTCCAATAGCCTGGGCTATTGGTATCATTTTGTTCTCTAAAGGATAACCATAAGGTAAAAAATCTAATATTATTGCATAGTCTTCTCTTGCCATTTTCATTAATATTTCTTGATAACATCAATTATCTTAGTAATTTCGTCATTATCTAGACTAACATCACTAATTATTTTATTTAATTCAGAAACTTCAGTAGGTTTAAAATCAATTATCTTAGTAATATGTATTTCTTTTAATTTTAATATTTCTAGATTTTTTAATTCTTCTTTCATATTTTTTACATCTTCTAAAGTATTTTTATTAAATTGTTTTAAGAAGTTTTTTATTTCATATTCTTTACTTGATTTTTCAACTAAGTCTATTACTTCGGTAATTGTTAATGCTTTTTCTTCTTTTATAACCATTATAATCTCTTTAAATGAACAGGGTGTATTATATATGTTTTTAACTTGTTCTTATCATTTATTTTAACTAATTTAAATTTTCCTCTTGTTCCAATTATTGCTCCACTTCGTCCTTGTAATCTTTTTGGAAAAGAAGCTCTTAAACCTTTTTCAACAACAACTGCAACTCTTTCTCCATCATCTAATTTTTTAAAGTATTCACTAAGTTTTATTTTTCCCTTTTGCCTAATTCTTTTTCCTCTAACCATTTTATTTTTTTAAATAACAACAAGAACTCCTCTATTTTCTCGCTGTTTCCAACTCGGACAAAACTATCCTATTATGTTAAGAAAAAAACCCTTTAAAAATGTTTTCACAAGCACCTAAATTCAAAAATCTTCTGTTTCTAATTTAACTTTTGACTCTTCACTAACTCTACCTAATTCAAGGTTTCCATTTTTTTTCTCTTTTTCCATATTTTCTATAATTGCTCTAGTCATTTTTTCTCCCCAAACTTGATACATACATCTCGAACACATATCTACAACGCAATAATCTTCTATTTCTTCAGAGCAATATATACATTTCTTTACCATCTCTTCTTTTAAACAAATTTAATAAGGTTCTTTTTAAATATTTATAGAGTCTTGTTATATAATTTTTAATAAAGAGAACAAAAGACTTAAAAACAATTTTATTTTATCCTATTTATGAAAAGAGGTTTATTATTTTTATTTATATTTTGCCTTAGTTTTAACTTTATTTTAGCAAATGCTTGTAATTTAGATATATCTCTTTTAAATCAAGAGCCTTATCCAGCAGTTCCCGGAGAAACAGTTAAAATAGTTTTTCAGGTAAATGGTATTAGTTCAAATGAGTGTGGAGATATCTCTTTAGGAATTGTAGAAAATTATCCTTTTACTCTAGATCCGTCATCTCAAGCAAGTTATACTATTAAATCAGGAACATTTACAAAAGATTATCAAAGTTTTTTTATGGCTCCATTCACTTTAAAGATTAATGAAAATGCAAATAATGGTTTAAATAAATTAGAAGTGAAATATCAAACTATAAATTCTGCTTCAACTTCTTATATCTTAAAACCTTTTAACATTGAAGTAAAAAATGTAAAAGCTGGTTTTGATATTTTTGTTAGAGATTATAATTTTTTAACAAACCAGGTCATTTTTGAAATTTTAAATATAGCAGACTCAGACATAAAGGCTGTAATGGTTGAAATTCCTTCGCAAGATGGACTAAAAATTATTGGGGCAAATAAACAAAATATTGGAGATTTATATTCTAAAGAAGATGCAACATCTAATTTAAGATTAGAAACAGAAAATAATTATATTGATTTAATTATTCATTATTCTGACTTAACTAATACTCGAAGAAGTGTAGAAAAAAGAGTGGAATTTAACAAAGAAAATTTTTCTTATTCTGAAACTAAAGAGAAAAATAATCTCTGGGTAATTTTAGTTATTGTAGTTCTTGGAAGTTTTATTTTTTATAAATATAGAAGAAATAAAAAAAAGAAATTAAAAGAATTACGTCTTTAAACTTTTTTCAATATCCATTATTCTCTTATATTTTATTAATCTCTCTTTTCCAAAAATACCACACTTAATAAAATCTCCTCCAAAACCAATAACATAGTCTGCTAAAATGTCGTCCATTGTTTCTCCTGATCTATGAGAGAAAATCATTTTAATATTCTTTTCTTTACATATTTTCACGACTTTTTTTACTTCTATTAAAGAGCCGATTTGATTAGGTTTAATTATTATTGAATTTATTGATTTAGATCTTAAGGCTCTTTTTAGCCTATCTACATTTGTAGTTGTTAAATCATCTCCCACAATAAGAGTATTTCTTGATTGAACAGAACTTAGTATTTGTTTAAATCCACTAAAATCTTCTTCGTCTAGAGGATCTTCTACATAAAATAAATCATATTTTTTTATTAACCGACTTATATAATCAATTTGGTCAAGCCTATCTCTTTTTAGTTTCTTATTTTTATAGTTATAATATCCCTCGTTAAAAAAACTTACAGCAGCAATATCTAATCCAATTCTTAAATCATATTTTTGTGAAAGTTGCATTAGGACAAATAAAACTTCTTCATTAGATTTATCAGTTCTCCAGGCACTTTCATCATTTTTATATTTTGATTTTAAAATTGTTTTTGCATATTCATATGCCCGGATGTTTTTTGTAATTGCTTTTGCAAAACTCTCTTCATACGGTATCAATAAAAATTCTTGAAAATCAGGCCTTTTTTTATTAATTAGTTTTGAATGAAGCCCTCCGCCAATACAATTTCCAACAGGCATAGGAAATTTAATTAAACTATTTTTTCCATAAATATCATCGTGAATAAATTGCCAAAGTTCTTTTGAATTATCTTTAGCAATTGCTTTTAAAAAAACACCATGTAACACATATCTAACATTCCCACCCATTTTACCGAAATTTTTTTCAAATTTATCTATTAAAATATCCAATTGAATTAAATCATCAAAAATTCTTATTAAAAAATTTTTATAATATAAAGTTTTGCAAAATTCCTTTAATAACTCTAAACTTTTTTTTATTCCTTCTTTGTGATAAGATACCACTTCATGAGAGCCTGTTGATTTACCTGCAGGAGCACTACACTCAAAATTACCTTTATCTGTTTTAAGAAAAATAAAAATTGTTTTTTCACCTCTTGAATCTCTAATAATTTTAGGTTTTATTTCCTGAATGAACATAACAAAATTAGTTTTAAAATATTAATAAATGTTTCTTATTAATTTGCAAAACTTTTAAAAGAATTAAACAGTCTAATTTATATGAAAAAGAGAGGTCAGGTTACCTTATTTATAATTTTAGGTATATTGGTAGTATCTGGGATTATTTCAGCTGTTTTATTTAGTGTAGGAAAAATACAAATTCAACATTATTCTGAAGAGGCTTTTAAAGAAAATTTTGATAAGTGTATTTATGTAGAACTTGAAAATCAAGTCGATAAATTATATCATAATGCGGGATTTTTAGAACAAAGGAAATTATTTGTAAGTTATAATGATAAAAATTATTCATATCTTTGTTATTCTCAAAAGCCTTATGAAGCCTGTACAAATTATTATCCAAATTTAGAGAAAGAATCTATTCAAGAATTAAAAAATTTAACACAACCCTTAATTGAACAGTGTTTTGAAAATATTATTTCAGAATATAAATTAAGAGATTATGAAATTTATGAAGGTCCATTAAATTTTGAAATATCTTTTCTTCCAAATTTTGTTTCTTTTGACATAAAAAAAGAAATTAGTTTAACAAAGTCAAATATTACTAGAAGTTATTTTTCTTTTAGTCATAAAATTGAATCAAGAATCTATAATTTTTTAGAGATAACAAATAGGATAATTAACGATGAAGCCTCTTATTCTTTTTTTGATGATTCAAATTATATGCTGTTTTATCCCACAATAAAAATAGATAAAATAAAAATAGGAGAAATAAATATTTATGAAGTTTCTTTTAGAGATAATGAAGAACAGACATTTAATTTTGCAGTAAGAAGGGGGGCAATTATTTAAATATTAAAAATAATTAATTAAGATGAATAAAAAGATACTAATAACTTATATCCAATTATTTTTATTAATTAATTTAACAGTTGCAATTTCCTATTTAGCTTCAGATAATTTTTTATATAAAAATAAAATTCAAGAAGAAAAGCCATCTTTTTTTAAAAAATATTTTGAATTAATTAAAAAACCTATTTTTTCTTTTGCTAGTGCTGCTGAAGAAAATCTTTTTGGCTGTTGTCTTGAAACTAAAACAGGAGAATATTGTAAGGAAACTTTTTCTTCAGAGTGTTTATCGGAGATTAATAGGGGAACAAGTTGTTCTTCTTTAAATTCTTGTAAAAAGGGTTGTTGTTATAACGACGAAAAGACTATTTTTAATAGGAATACTTTCAAGTATGTTTGTGATAAAAGTGTTAATCATTGGATAGAATCTCCTCTTTGTAATTTAGACATTGCAAAACAAGGTTGTTGTATTATAGGTTCACAAGTATCTTTTACAACAAAAGGAGCATGTGAAATTTTAACACAAAATAGCCCTTTTAAAAATGATAATCAAATTGAATGGATTGAAACAAGTGAGCAAGCATGTATTTTAATTCAAAATTTTGCAACACTAGGTGCTTGTGTTTTAAATGATAATTCTTGTAAAATGCAAACAGCATTAGAATGTTATAAAATATCAGGAGATTATCATCCTGAACTTTTATGTACTGCCCCCCAACTAGAGACAATTTGCCAAAAAACCCAAAGAACTACTTGTGATAAAGATACAGGAAGAATTTTTTATTTGGATTCTTGTGGAAATAAAGCAAATATTTATGATTCTTTAAACTATGATAATAATAATTATTGGACAAAAGTTTTTAGTGCAGTAGATTCATGTACTTTATCTTCTTCAAATTCTTTAACTTGTGGAAATTGTAATAGGTTTGATAGTTCATTTTGTTCAAATGCAGTTGACGATGGCTTAAGGCCTGAGCACGGACTTTATTATTGCAGATCTCAAGATTGTACTTATATTCCTAGTGAATATACAAATTCTGAAGATGATACCCCTCGAATTTATAAGAATGGAGAAACTTGGTGTATCTATGAATCTAAAATAGGCAATGGTACAGAAGTTCCAGGTTCAACAAACTATGTAGCAACATGTGATCAAGGAAAAATAAAAATAGATCCTTGTGGAACCTATGGTATTAGAAATCAAATT
This sequence comes from Candidatus Pacearchaeota archaeon, assembly GCA_041654895.1. Taxonomy (GTDB): domain Archaea; phylum Nanobdellota; class Nanobdellia; order Pacearchaeales; family GW2011-AR1; genus JAGVXH01. The sequence continues at coordinate 7,290 of JBAZCR010000001.1, read as the reverse complement.
TGTGTTCAAGAAAATTTAAATGATTATTTAAGCGGGAATGTTTTTTCAAAAGGAACATGCCAACCAAATCCTTCTGATGCTTGTTATCTTTTAAATGGTGGAGAAGATGAAGAAAAAAGAGAAGCTAATTTAGAAAAATGTTCTAATCAGCCAGGTTGTATTGTAAGGGATTTTCTATTTAGCAAAGATTTTTCATTTTCTTATTGTGTCCCTCAATATCCTAAGGGTTTGGATTTTTCAAAAAATACTGGAACAACAAATACATGTTCAGCTGCCTCTAATATGATGCCTGAAATACCCATTTATTTTAAACAAAAAGATGGGGAGTGTATATGCTTTCAGAATTGTGAGTATTTAACAAAAGAGTTTATTGAAAAAATGCATGATTTTTGTACTTATTTTGGAGATTGTGGTTTTAATGTTAATTTATTAGGCGAAAATGGTACCAATGATTGTTTTAAAACAACTGGTTTAAGAGAAATAATTAACAATAAAGATGAAATTAGTGTGAAGACTTTTTCAGATTTAGAAGATTATGGAATAAAAGACCCCGAAATAAAATCTTTGACTCCAGTTAATTTCAGTGATGAAAAATTAGGAAAGTTAAATGATTCTTACTTAGATATTCTCTCTAAAAATCATATCCCTAATGACGATATAATTGGATTTGATGAACGATTTTTTTCATTAGTTATTAATTCTTTGGGATATTATTCTGTAAATAAAGATGTTAATTATGATGATATTATATTTGGTTATGATAATATTATGGCTTTTACAAATTTCTTTAAAGACTATGGTTGGCAAATTGGGGGCGCTGGATTTGGAAGCACATTAGGATTAGCTGCAATTAAAGGATTATCTTTTTTAGCTCCAGCAATGGGTGTATTTAGTTTTGCATTAATAGGGGGATGGATTGGAAATATTATAATGTCTTCTATTATTAAAAATTATGGCATTAGTCCTGAAGATGCTTCTTTTTTAATTCTTCTTGCAACAATTGGGGGTGCTACTCTTTTATCAGGAGTTTTACTTTTAATTTTAAATATTGGTGCCGGAAATCTTTGGAATTTTTTAGGTGTACTTTTAACAATCATAGGTGTTATTTTCACCTTCTTTGCTTTTCTTGATGCATTACATTCACCTCCCCCTGCGAAATGTCCAGGAGAAGAGGTTCAAGATGGAATTTTTAGGGTTAAAATAAAATTTGAATGTAATAATTGGCAACCTCAAATAGGCGAGGATAAATGTGAATTATGTAATGATGACCCTCTTGGATGTAATCTTGCAAAATGTAAGTCATATGGATTATCTTGTAATTTAAAAGATGGAGTTTGTGTTCCAGAACATTATGATGGTTATCCACAAATCAAAAATTTAAGTTTTGTAGTTTTAAATGATGAATTTGAATTTGAAGATATATTAGATAGTGATGTTAACCTTCAACAAATCTCTTTAGATGATTTAATTAGTTTGGGAAAAGAAGAAGAATATACTTTTACAGAAGTAGAACCTGGAAGAAGTCTTTCAAATACTTGTTTTGAACCTTATGAAAATATTCTTTTTTCATTTGAAACAACACAGGCTTCGTTATGTAAATTTAGCTCTCAACCTTTACCTTATAATCAAATGGAATTTATTATTGGTGAAAATAGCCGTAAGTTTATTCATTCAACAAACTTTAGATTCTTGTCTCCAGGAGATTTAGAAGAAACTGGGTTTGAAGGAATTGCAAATAGAAATATTTATATTTCTTGTGAAAATACAAATAAGGCATCAATGCCTACACCCTATAAAATAGAGTTTTGCTTAAATAATGCTGATAATTTTCTTCCACCAAGTTTAATCAATTTTAATCCAAAGAATAATAGTTTTATTAGTTACATAAAAGAGAATCAGACAATAGAATTTTATACAAAATATTTAGCAGACTGTAAATATTCTAAATATCCTTATGCTTCTTTTGAGGATATGAGTTATTCATTTGATTGTGCTGATGATTTATTTGAGCAAACAGCTTTAGGATATAAATGTACTTCAAGAATAAACACTACAGAACCAGTTACAAATATTTATATTAAATGTAAAAATAAGTACCCTACAAGTGTTTCTGAAAGCGAGAGAAAAACAAATGAACAAGATGTTGTTTATACTTTACAAAAACCAGATGAACCTATTTCTGTTAAGATTATTACTCCTGAAGAAAACGAAGAAATAATTACAATTTTTGAAAAAGCAGAAAAAAATTTAACTGTAGAGTCATATGGAGGAACTAATTTACATGTTTGTTATTATTCAACAGATTCTTCTAATATTCTAATACCTTTTTATTATGAGGATTTTAATAGGGGTAGAAAAACTCAACTTTTAGATTCTTTAATTAATGGAGAATATAGGTTCTATGTTCAATGTAGGGATTTAATTACAGATGAAGAAAGCCAAATAAAAGAACTAAATTTTAATGTTACAAGAAAAATAGAGCCTCCAATAATTACAAGAGTGTTTCAAGAAGTTAATCAAATTAAATTTTCTACAAATGAACCTTCAGTTTGTATTTATTCAACAGAAAGTTGTAGATTTGAAAAAGAAGATTTAAAGACATATCCTATTTCAGGTGATCAAATAAATCATAGAGTTAGTGTTCAATCTGGATTAACTTATTATATTCAATGTAAGGATATGTATGGACAAGGTCCTAGTGGTTGTTCAAAAATAATAACTGCTGTTTAAACAAAGAATTTATAAATAAATAACTCTATAGAAATAACATGATGAAAAAGAGGGAGGGTAAGAAAGCCCAGGTTACATTATTTTTAATTTTAGGAATCTTAATTGTGTCGTCTATATTTATTTATTTTCTCTGGATTCAACCTACGTTTATAATTCGTTCTCCAACATCATTAGGTTTTGAAGGATGTATTAATCAGTATATCGGTGACTATGTTAATGAATTATCATTAAATGGAGGTTATTTAGAACCGGTTTTTTCTTATAAATATAATAATATAGATTATCCTTATTTTTGTTATACTAATGAGCATTATGTTCCTTGTATGGTATATAACCCTTTTATCTTAAAAAATTTTGAAGATAATTTAAAAATAAAATTAAGTCCTAAAGTTCAGGAGTGTTATGATTATTCTATTCAGGATTTAAAATCAAAAGGTTTTGATGTTAAAGAAGGAAATGTTGATTTTGATTTATTTATTAAACCTTTCAGTATTGAAGTTGAAGTAAAAGCACCTATAACAGTTGATAATAGTTTAAGTTATCAAGATTTTTTAATTACACAACCTTCTAATTTAGAAAGTTTATTATATTTAGCTTCACAAATTGTTTATATGGAAGTAGAAGGTTCAGATGTGGATACTAGTGTTTTAAATTATCTTAATCCAAAATTAAATTTCAAATTATTCAAAACATTTGATGAAACAACACTATATACCATAGAAGATAAACAATCAAAAACTAAATTTAAATTTGCTACAAGAAGTTATGTTTTTCCAGCAGGTTATTTTGGAGAAATTTAAAATGAAAAAAAGATTTTTATTTATTCTTATTTTTATCTTATTAATAAGCCCTTTTATTTTTGCAGAAGAAATGCAATATTGTTGTGAAAAAACTATAGTGGGTAGTGAATATGATGGGGCATATTGTATTAATGCTGATAAAAGTGCTTGTGATTCTTCTAAATTAGTTGCACCAACTTCTTGTCATGCTTCTTCATATTGTCAGGTAGGAACTTGTTATGGTCTTAGTAATGGTTTATGTATGGGAAATACACCTAAAGCACTTTGTGAAGATAAAGGTGGGACTTGGGATAGTAGACCAAAAGAACAAATACCTCAATGCCAATTAGGCTGTTGTATTTTAGCAGATCAAGCAATATTTACAAATTTAGTAAGATGTAAAAGTTTTGCAAGTGAATTTAAAATTGGAATAAATTATAGACAAGATATCTCAACAGAAGCAGAATGTTTACTTTATGTAAATTCTCAAGTAATGGGTGCTTGTGTTTATGAAAAAGAATTTGAAAGAGTTTGTGACTTTACAACTCAACAATCTTGTGGAGCAAAAAATATTATTTCAACAATAGGACAAGATGCTTCACAGATAAGTGAAAAAACATTTTATCCTAATTATTTATGTTCTGCTGGTGAACTTGCAACAGTTTGTTCAAAACAAGTTTCATTAGGTTGTTATAAAAATAAAGTTTACTGGTATGATTCTTGTGGTAATAGAGAAAACATTTATTCTGGAATGGGGGAAACTGATAAATCAAAGAGTTGGAATAATGGAGTAATTGCTGAACCAAATTCAATATGTCCTCCAGTTTCTTCATCAGACAATTCTTGTGGAAACTGTGATTATTTCCTTGGAACTGTTTGTTCTGCCCAAGATAAAAGGCAACAAAATGATTTTTATTGTAAAGAAACTACATGTAAAGATAGTCAAGGAAATACTAGGAAAAATGGTGAAAGCTGGTGTGTTTATGATAGTGAGTCAAAAGGAGAGGGTTTTGAATTAGTAGGAAACAGACACTATAGAGAGGTTTGTATTGATGGAGAAATAATATTAGAACCTTGTTCAGACTATAGAAATGAAATTTGTATTGATAGTTCTATTGATTTATCTGAGTATGGAAGTTCAGGAACTTTTTCAACTGCAAAGTGTAGAATAAATAGGTGGAGTGATTGTACACTAATAGATAATAAAGAAGATTGTTTAAATATTAATAGAAGAGATTGTTATTGGTATAATTTTAATTCTAGTTTTGTAGAAGTATTATATGGAAATCAAAGTAAAGTAAAGGGGATTTGTTTGCCTGTAACTTCTCCGGGATTAAAAATTAATGATGCTTCTGCTCAAAATCATTGTAATCAAATTTCATTTGTTTCAGAGATTAAATTTACAGAAGGTGGATTAGGAGTATTACGGAAAGATATTTTCAAAGAAGGTAAAAAAGCAAAAGAAAGCGAAGAAAAATTTAAAGAAATAGCAGAGTCTTGGAAAACATTTAATATAGCGAAAATTTTAGCAATTGTATATGATATTAATGATAGAGCATTTAGAAGACTTGAATTAAGTAATTCTTATGGTCTACAAAAACAATGGGCATTAGAAGCAAATAGAGTTTGTACAGCTATTGGTGATTGTGGGGGTTATGCAAATTATCAAAGTGAATTTACAAATAATGGATATTCATTAACTTATCAAGAAGAAACAACTAAATTAAAAAATAATGATTTACAAACATACTTTAACAAATTATGGTAAAAAATAAAAAAGCATATATAGGTGTAATTCAAATAGTTTTACTAGTAACTTCTATTTTTGCTTTTATAATAATAAATAGTGATTTTATAAAATCTGCGGAAATAGAAGGCGCAGGACCTGTTTTTGGAACTGGAGATAGTCCCGGAAATCCAGATTCTTCATCAACTCCCCTTATTTCATCTAGGCAAGAATTTGATGCATGGGTAGAAGCAAGACAGACTAATCAATTTATCTCAACTCAACAAGAATTAATGTCTGTACAGGATCCATTAACTAACGTACGTGATTCATTAGCCGAAGATATTTCAAATTTAGGTCCTTCTTCTGATGCTGGTTCAATTGCAACTATTCCAATAGATTCGAAAGGTACAAAAGAACCTTCGACGCCATCAACAGAAGATGCAAAGAAACAGGTTAAAGGAAAAGACGTTTGGAGTAATGCTTTAGATGTTGCAACATATGCAGGAATTGGTTTTGCTGCAGGTCAGGCAATAGGTCTTGCATTAGAAGTTGATACAAAAAAAACAAATGCTATATCTTGGAGTTTAGCAACAGCTCTTGGAGGTGCTAGATTATTAGGTTCTTTTAAAATATTTTCTTCAGGAGGAATGGCTTGGGCTGCAGCAGGAATTGGAGCTGTTGCTGGATTACTTCTGTTAAATAAATTGTATGAAGGAGAAATTAATCAATATGTTACTTATACTTGTGGCTCTTGGCAAGCACCTTTGGGTGGGGAATATTGTGAGTTATGTAATGAAGGAGATTTACCTTGTACTCCTTACAAATGTCATGCACTAGGACAGGGTTGTGAAATTATTAATGAAAATACAGATGAAGCACTATGTTATCATATTAATCCAGATGATACAAGACCAGCTGTCTTAAGTCCTTTTGAAGATGGTTTTAGTGCAGGTTATTCTGCAACAGATATTATGAATTCTCCTCCTGGACCAGGTTTTAAAATAATTAAAGATGATTCTAATAATGGATGTGTTAGTGCATTTGAAACACTGAAATTTGGTATAAGTGCTGATAAGCCAGTTCAATGTGGAATTAGTTTAGAGCAAGGAACTGCTTTTGAAGATATGATTGCTTTTGGAGGAAATACCTTATTTAGATATAATCATACAGACCAACTAATAGTTCCAAATAAAGATTTCTTTGATTCAAGTGGAATTGAAATTTTAAATGGTAATAATATGACTTTGTATATAAAATGTCAAACAAGAAACGGAATTAAGAATGAAGCAGATTATGCAATAAGATTTTGTGTTGATCCTACACCAGACACCACTCCTCCTATAATTACTGCTTTACAAAATGAATCAGGAGTTTGTGTTCAAAATGATCATGAAGAATTTCCTATGACTTTTTACTTAAATGAACCTGCAACTTGTAGTTATAGTTATACTGATACAGATTATGCTGCAATGCCTTATAAGATGACCTGTAGTCCTTCATTAACAAACCCTAATTATATGCATAAGTGTGAATCTAACTTTACATCATTTACAAGGGAAGGAAAAAATTATTATGTAAGATGTAATGATTCTTCTGGAAATTATAATGAGGAGAGTTTTATATATAATTTAAGAAGTAGTCAGAAATTAGATTTAATAATACTTTCTCCAAAACCTCAAACAATTTATGGTCCTAAAGATCCTTTGCCAATTGAATTAAAAGTTCAAACAAAATTAGGTTGTGACAATGGTCTTGCTACTTGCTTTTATTCAAATGAAGCAAATAATATTAATATCATGTTTAAGGATACAAATAATTTAGATGGAATTCATACACAAGATTTGTATTTAACTAATGGAAGGCAAGAAATATTTGTAAAGTGTGTTGATTCAGGAGGAAATACTGCGAATTCTTCTGTTGAGATTTTCCTTGATTTAGATAAAAATGAGGCAATGATAATTAGACAAGAAATTAGTGGAGACCAATTAAGAATTCAGACAGCTTATAATTCAGATTGTGTTTATTCATATGAATCTTGTGATTATAATTTTG